>JBKPRA010000001.1:0-7527 GCA_046734335.1 Actinomycetota bacterium
TCGTCCTGCCCGATCAGCGGATGCGTGAGGAGCGCCTTTCGGGCCGTGACCGGATCGCGCGTCACCGCCGCCTCTGCCGTCAGCCGCTCGTAGGCGGCGACGTGCTGGACGAGCCCGAGCAGCTCCGGGGCGAGCGGGGACTGCGGGAGCGGCCTCGCGCCGGCCGATCCGATCCGCGCGGGAAGCTCGACGACGTCGTCGTCCTGCAGCCCCTGGACGACGCCACCGTTCCGGACGTCGACGACCTGCACGTCCCCGGTCTCGGCCGAGAGCGACGCGACGAGCGCCGTCGCCGCCTCGCTGTAGAACGCGCCGCCCCGCTGCTCGAGCAGCACGGGCTTCTCGGCGACCTCGGCGTCCCGATAGATCTCGAGCAGGCGCGCCTCGATCTCCGCCACCGCCGCGGCACGCGGAACGCCCTCGCGCTGCTCCGTGAGGACCGCGTCGTGGGCGTAGAAGTAGCGCAGGTAGGAAGACGGGAGCGCGCCGAGCTCCTCGACGAGACGGAGCGGAAGCCCCGCGTGCGCCGCGAGCTCGTCTCCGTGCCGCTCGAGCAGGTCGGGCAGCGCGTCGGCGCCGTCGATCAGCACGCGCCTGACCCACGTGAGGTGGTTGAGGCCGACGTGGTCGACGAGCACGCGCTCCGGGGCGATACCGAGCAGCCGGGCGATCTCGCGCTGGACCGTGATCGCGACGTTGCAGAGCCCGATCGCGCGGTGTCCCGCGTCGAGCAGCGCGCGCGTGACGATCCCGACGGGGTTCGTGAAGTCCACGATCCACGCGTCCGGCGCGGCGAGCGTCCGCACGCGCTCGGCGATCTCGAGGACGACGGGCACCGTGCGCATCGCCTTCGCGAACCCGCCTGCGCCCGTCGTCTCCTGGCCGATGCAGCCGCACGCGAGCGGGATCGTCTCGTCGCGCAGCCGCGCCGCCTGGCCGCCCACCCGGAGCTGGAGAAGGACGAACGAGGCGTCCGTGACCGCCGCGTCGAGGTCGTCGGTGACGGTCAGCGCCCCGCGGAAGCCCTGGCGCTCGAGCATGCGGGCCGCCATCTCCCCGACCACGGTCCGTCGCTCGCGGTCGATGTCGTGCAGGACGAGCTCGTCGACGGGAACGCGATGGCGCTCCCGCGAGAGACCCGAGACGAGCTCCGGCGTGTACGTCGAGCCGCCCCCGACGACGGCGAGCTTCATCCCTTCACCCCCGTCAACGTCACGCCCTCGACGAACGCCTTCTGGGCGAGGAAGAAGACCAGCACGACCGGCAGCATCACGAGCAAGGTCGCCGCCATGGTCAGGTTCCACTGCACCTGGTGGAGGTTCCGGAACTGCGACAGCCCGATCGACGTCACCCAGCTGTCCGGGTTCTCGCTCGTGTAGAGCAGCGGCAGGAAGAAGTCGTTCCACGTGTAGAGAACCGAGAAGAGGGCTACGGCGGCGATCGCCGGCTTGGCCAGGCGGAGCACAACCGTCGTGAGGATCCGGAGCTCGCTGCAGCCGTCCACGCGGGCGGCGTCCAGGTACTCCTCGGGGATCGTCAGAAAGAACTGGCGGAGCAGGAAGATCGCAAAGGCGTCGCCGAACCAGTTCGGGATGATCAGCGGCCAGAGCGTCCCGACGAGGTGCAGCTTGGCCCACATCACGTACAGCGGAACCACCGTGATCTGCGGCGGCAGCATCAGGGCCACCAGGACGATCACGAACATCGCGTCACGACCGCGCCATTTGAGCCGCGCGAACGCGTAGGCGACAGGGATGCTCGACAGGAGCAGACCCAGCGTCGCGAGGGTCGCGTAGATGAACGAGTTGAGCGCCCAGCGCCACAGCGGCGCGCTGGAGAAGACGTCGACGTAGTTCTCCCAGCGAAACGGCTCCGGCCACAACCGTGACGACAGCGCCTGGTCGTTCGTCATCAGCGACGTGAGCCCGATGAACACGACCGGCGCGACGAAGATCACGGCGGCGGCGATCAGCAGGCTGTGATCGGCGATCGAGACGAGCAGCCGGTGTCGCCGGACGGCCCTCGGGGGGCGACGCCGCGTCGCGGGAACGACCTCGACCGGCAGGTCGGCGGTGCTCACCGTGCGGCCCCTTGGTAGTGCACGAGGCGTCGGGAGCCACGGATGATCACGAGCGTGAGCCCGAATGCGACCACGAGCAGCAGGACCGCCATCGCCGACGCGTAGCCCATGTGGAAGTACCGGAACCCGTGGTAGTAGAGGAGGATCGGATAGAAGAGCGTCGACCCTTCCGGATACCCGAGCTCGAGCATGCTCGTCCCGCCTGCCTGCGACGCCTGCCCGGCCGCAACGCTCGCCGCAACATAGGCCTGCGTGAAGTACTGGAGCCCCTGGATCACTCCCAGGATGACGGCGAACAGGAGCACGGGGCTGATCAGCGGGAGGGTCACCCAGCGCATGCGCTGGTACGCCCCGGCCCCGTCGAGGTCAGCCGACTCGTAGAGATGCTTCGGGACGTCGAGCACCGCGGCGAGGAAGATCACCATCGTGTTGCCGATCCCCCAGAGGCCGAGCATCACCAGCGACGGCTTCGCCCATCCCGGGTCGTTGAACCACAGCGGCCCTTCGATCCCGAGCTTGCCGAGGAGGACGTTGATCGGCCCGGTGGCCGGGTTCAGGAGGTAGACGAACCCCAGCGTGGCTGCCACCGGCGGCACGAGGGCCGGGAGGTAGAAGACGGTGCGGAACGCCCCGACGCCACGTTTTGCGCGCGTGAGCATCATCGCGATGCCGAATGCGAAGAGCACCTGGAGCGGGACCGCGACGGCGATGATCCACAGCGTGTTGCGCACGGCCGGCCAGACCTCCGGGTCCTCGCCGAGGAGGTAGCGGTAGTTGGCGAGGCCGATCCAGCGCGGCGGGCTGAGCAGGTCGTAGTGCGTGAACGAGAGATACCCGGTCATCACGAGCGGGTAGCCGAAGAAGACAGCGAAGCCCACGAGCCAGGGGCTGAGGACCGCGAGCACGACGAGCCTGCGCCGCCATGCGGCCCGGCTCCTGGCGCGCCGACGAGCGGCTGCCGGCGCGGCCGGGGCCGAAGCCCCGGCCGCCGCGACCGGCGTGAGGCTCACGGCACGCTGCCCCCGCCCTTTCCGGCCTGCCTGATCTTCGCGTCGATCGTCTTGTCGACCGCTGCGAGGCCGGCGGGGAGATCGCCCACCTTGCCGGCATACCACTTCGCGAGGAAGTTGGAGAACGTCTGGAGGTGGTCCTGACCGATCGGCGTGATCGGCGTCGTCGTCGAGCTCTTGTTCGTGAACACCTTCAGGAAGGTGCTGAAGTGCGCATCGGGGATCAACTCGGGCGACCTCGACGAGCTGACCGTCGAGGGAACGTTCCTGATCCCGTTCGAGAACTTCGCGAGCGCATGGTCGTTCGTCGTCAGGTACTTGACGAGCTTCCACGCCTCGTCTCGGTTTCCGCCGCCCTTGGGGATGCCGATGATCGTCCCGTTGACGTTGCCCGCCCCGTATCGCGATGGCTGTGCGGTGTCCACGGGCATCGGCGCGGTGCCATAGGCGAGCCCGGGGTGCTCGTTCTTGAGGAATGCGACACGCCATTCACCGTCGAGCATCATCGCGAGTTTCCCGGTCTCGAACGCGTGGGACGCCGAGAACTCGTCGCCCGCACCGGTCTGCCAGCGCACGAGCTTGTCGTACCCGTAGTAGTCGATCAGGCTCTTCTGCCAGTTGAGGAGGCGTGTCCATCCGGCCTGTCGCGCGAGATTGGACTTTCCTGCCTTGTCGAAGTAGGTCGCTCCGATCAGCGCACCGTAGGCGCCGATTCCCGCACCACCGTGGTAGAAGAACGGGTTCGGGTCGTAGCCGACGACCTTGAGGGAGCCGTCGCCGTTGCGCTGGGTGAGCTTCTTCGCGTACGCGGTGAGCTCGGCGAACGTCCTCGGCGGACGGGTCAGGCCGGCCTGCTTGAAGAGCTGCTTGTTGTAGTAGAAGCCGTAGCTGTCGGCGAGAAGCGGCAGGGCGCAGCGCGTCCCGTTGTACTGCGTGTAGTAGCGCGACGCAGCAGGGAAGATGTTGACGTTGATCTTGTCCTGCCTGAGGTACGGCGCGAGATCGACCCAGCCGCCGGTCGGGCAGTACACGCCGACGTTCTGCGACGAGAACGAGCTGACGACGTCGGGGACGTTGCCCGAGCGGATCGCGGCGATGATCTTGTCGTCGCTGATCCCGCCGACGACGTCGATATCGACCTTCGCGTTCTTCTGGTCGTACTCGGCGACCACCTTCTCGAACTCTTTCAGCTCGTGACCGGCGCTCCAGCCGACCCAGATCGTCAGGGTCGTCGCGGTGGCGCGCTCCGGCGCCGCCGACGTGCCTGTCGCTCCGATCGCGGCGGCGAGCACGAGACCGGCGAGAGCGACGACGATCGCCGCTTTGCGTCTCATCGGGACCTCCTCCTTGGTCGGTCGCTGGGGATCTCCTCGCTCGCCCGGTTCTCGCGGGAAGCAAGGTTAGGAAACTTTACGAATCAGCACCCTAGACTTGGCATCCATCAGAGTCAAGGATCTCGGTCCTTCCGGCCGCCTGGTTAGGATTCCATCCGAGACCACGCATGAATCCGCAATCCCACGTCTCCGCCCCCGCTCTTCCGCCGCTCCTCAAGCACCTGAACGAGCGGACTGTCCTCGAGGCGATCCGCTCCGGGGCGCCGATCTCGCGCGCCGAGATCTCGCGCCGCGCGGGAATCTCCAAGCCGACCGTCTCGCTCGCGCTCCAGTCGCTTCTCGAGGCGGGCCTCGTCCGGGAGGCGACGAGCGAGCCCGCGGGCCCGCGCTACGGCGCCGTGTTCTTCGAGCCGGTGCCGGAGGCCGCGCTCGTGCTCGGTCTCGACGTGGGCGGCCGCTTCCTCCGCGGCGCGATCTGCGACCTTCGCGGGGACACCCGCGCGCGCCTCGACGTCGAGATCGCAGGGAGCGACGCCGGGCGCGTCCTCGACCAGATCGGCGGCCTCCGGGAGCGGCTCGTCGAGGCGACTGGCCTCGACGGCTCGCTCCTGAACGGGGCGGTCGTCGGCGTCCCGGGCGTGGTCGATGCCGAGCGCCGCGGGATCGCGCTCGCGACGAGCGTCGCAGGTCTCGAAGGTGACACCTTCGGCGCGGACCTCGACCGACGGCTCGGGCTGTCCGTCACGCTCGAGAACGACGTCAACCTCGCGGCGCTCGGCGAGCACTGGCAGGGAGTCGCGCGCGGGGTCGACGACTTCCTCTTCCTCTCGATCGGGACGGGCATGGGTGCCGGCCTCGTCCTGCGCGGCGAGCTCCATCGCGGACACAACGGCGCGGCCGGCGAGGTCGACTTCGCGCTCGTGGGGCTGGCGCAGGACGTCGACCCGTGCGCCGGCGCGGTCTCGGCGTTCGCCGCGCGGCTCGCCGAGGAGCGAGGCGGGGCGACCGTGCTCGCGCCGCCGTTCGACGCGCGGGAGATCTTCGCCGCGGCCCGCGCGAGAGACGCACTCGCGGGCGAGGTCGTGAACGAGGTCGCGCGCAGGATCGCGCTCCACATCGTCCCGGTCGCCGCGGTCACCGATGTGTCGCTCGTCGTGCTCGGCGGCGGGCTCGGCGCCAACGGCGACCTGTTGCTCGACCCCGTACGCGGGCGGCTCGAGAGCTGGATTCCCTACCCGCCGCGCGTGGAGGTCTCCGCGCTCGGCGAGGCGGCCGTCCTGACCGGCGCGCTCGCCTCCGGGCTGCGTCACGCGCTCGACGACGTCGTCGAGCGGCGTGCTGCCTAGACGGCGACGGGAGCGGCCTCGCCGTGGGCGACGGCCTCCACGTCACGGCGGCGGACCAGCACGAGCAGCAGCAGTCCGCCGGCTGCGAGGAGGATCGCGCTCGCGAGCCAGGTGACGTGGAACCCGCTGACGAGCGCCTCCGCGCGCTGGGCCTCGGACGGCTGTGTCGTGCCGAACGAGGCGAGCTCGTCGTCCGTCTTGTTCGTCGCGAGCGTCGACAGGAGCGCGAGCCCGAGCGCGCCGCCGATCTGCTGTGCCGTGTTGAAGAGACCGGAGGCGAGGCCGGCGTCGTCGACCGGGACGCCGCTCGTCGCGATCAGGGTGATCGGCACGAAGACGAGGCCCATGCCCACCGAGGTCAGCAGGATCCCCGGCAGCAGGTCGGTGGCGTACGAGGAGTCCGGCGTCAGCCGCAGGAAGGTCAGCAGGCCGAGCGCGCCGACCGCCGCGCCGATCAGAGGCACTTCGCGCGCCCCCAGCGCCGGCACGAGCTTCTGCGAGAGCCCGGCGCCGACGATCACGCCCGCGGTGAACGGCACGAACGCGAACCCCGCCTCGAGCGGCGAGAAGCCGAGCACGCGCTGGACGTAGAGCGTGTTGAAGAAGAACATCGCGAACAGGCCGGCCGCGACGACGAACATCGCGGCGTTCGCGCCGCGAACGGTCCTCACGGAGAAGATCGAGAGGCGGACGAGCGGCTCGGCGGAGCGGCGCTCGATCAGCACGAAGGCGACGAGCAGCACGGCCGACAGAGCCAGGAAGCCAAGCACCTCGCCGGAGCCCCAGCCCGACTCGGCGGACCGCACGATGCCGTAGACGAGCGCGATCAGCCCACCCGTGACGGACACCGCGCCTGCCAGGTCGAAGCTCTTGTGCATGTGCTCGTCCTTCGACTCGGGCACGAAGCGGAGCGAGACGAGGAAGGCCGCGATCCCGACCGGGACGTTGACGAAGAAGATCCAGGGCCACGAGAGCGTCTCGACGAGCAGCCCGCCGAGCACGAGGCCGACGGCGCCGCCGCCGACCGCGATCGCCGCCCAGACGCCCAGCGCCTTCGTTCGCTCCGCGCCCTCCCGGAAGGTCGTCGTCACGATCGACAGCGCCGCAGGTGAGACGAGGGCGGCACCGAGACCCTGGAGCCCGCGCGAGAGGATCAGCCACTTCTCGCCCGTCGCCAGCGCGCAGAGGAGCGACGCGGACGTGAACACCACGAGCCCGACGAGGAAGATGCGCTTGCGGCCGACCAGGTCGCCGGCGCGCCCGCCGAGCAGGAGGAACCCGCCGAAGAGCAGCGCGTAGGCGTTGACGACCCACTGGAGGCCCGACTCGGACATGCCGAGATCGGCCTGGATCGATGGCAGCGCGACGTTCACGATCGTCGCGTCGAGCACCACCATGAACTGCGCGAGGCAGACGAGGACCAGGACGAGCCAGGGGTTGACGCCGTGCGCGCGCGTGTTCACGCGGTCGAGGCTACCTGCGCGGCGTCATGCCCCGATCCGGGTACCCGCACGGACTGCGGGGCCTAGCCCGGGCGCTCGATGAGCTCGATCCGATAGTCGTCGGGGTCGCGCACGAAGCAGATCCGCGAGCCGCCTTCGCTCACCTGATAGGGCGGCCGCTCCGGCTCGATGCCGTGCTGGCCCTTCAGGGCGGCGAGCGTCTCGTCGAGGTCGTCGACGCCGACGGCGATGTGACCGTACGCCGTGCCCATCTCGTACGTTCGCCCGTCGTGGTTGTACGTCAGCTCGAGGACG
>JBKPRA010000002.1:0-25529 GCA_046734335.1 Actinomycetota bacterium
CCCGCGTGCTGCGCCGGGCGGGCCGCAGCGACCCGCGAGCGCGCGCGAACCGCGCGGGCCGGCTCCTGGAGGTCGCGGCGCTGCCGCCCGCCGCGCGCTACGGACGGCTGGTGGAGGTCTTCCCGGCGGCACTGCGCACCGAGCTCTGGGAGCCCGCGTTCGTCGCGGAATCCGTGCCTGCCTGGGAGCTCCTCGGCCCCGTCGGCGACGGGATCTCGGCTCTCCAGGGCCTCGACATCCGCACCTACCTCCCCGGCGATCTCCTGCTGAAGGCCGACCTGGCCTCGATGGCGCACTCGCTGGAGGTGCGCTCGCCGCTCCTCGACCACGCTGTGCTCGAGCTGGGCGTCTCGCTCCCCGACCGGCTGAAAGTCGACGGTCGCCGAGGCAAGGTCGCGCTCCGCCGCGCGTTCGCCGACGTGCTGCCGCCGCTCATCGCGAGCCGCGGGAAGACCGGCTTCGGCGTCCCGATCGCACGCTGGTTCCGCGAGGACCTGCGGACGCTCTCCGGCGACGTCCTGCTCGGCGACACGGCCCGCGCACGCGGGCTGTTCCGGCCCGGAGCCGTCGCCGGTCTTCTGCATGAGCACGTCTCGGGCCGGGCCGACCACGCGCACCGGCTCTGGTGCCTGCTGATGCTCGAGCTCTGGCAGCGAGAGCACATCGACGCACGCTCACCCGCCGCGGCCGCGGCGTGACCAAGCGTCCCTGGCTCATCGTCGCCGCCGTGGCGGCGGTGCCTCGGCTGGCCGTGCTCCTGGTCGAGCGTCACGACATCCTGACCGCGTTCACCGAGAAGAGCGACGACCTCGCGCAGGTGTTCCTCAGGACAGGCACGTTCGGGTTCGTCCCCGGGCATCCGACGGCGTGGACGCAGCCGCTGTACGCGTGGTTCCTGATCCCTATCTACTGGATCTTCGGACGATCCTGGTGGGCGGTCGGCGTCATCCAGATTGCCGTCGCGGTCGGCACGGCGCTGCTCGTGTACGAGGTCGGGCGGCGGTTCGTCTCCAGGCGGGTCGGCCTGGTCGCGGCCTGCGTGGCCACCCTGAACCCGTACCTGGTCTGGCACGACGTCCACGAGAACCGCGAGATCCTCGACCAGTTCGTGGCTGTCGCGATCGTGCTGCTGACGATGATCCTGGCGGGCCGACGATCGCTCTGGCTCGGCGCCGTACTCGGGATCACGCTCGCGTTGGCGATCCTCGGCAACACGCGGCTCCTGTTCCTGCCGCTGATCTGCTGTGCCTTCCTCGTGGGACGCGAGCCGCGGACCTGGGCGGTCGTCGGAGTCGTCCTTGCTGGTTGCGCACTGGCCCTCGTGCCCTGGGTCGTGCGGAACAAGGTGTCGGTCGGCTGCTTCACGCTTACGACGGACACGCGGGCGCTCTGGAAGGCGAACAACCTGAACACCTACGAGACGCTCGCGCAGGGGAAGTGGATCGACGATGTGCCACCGCTGCCCGACGAGCCGCCGACACCCGAGTTCGCCGGCGCGTACTACAAGGTGTACGGCAAGGTCCTGCCCGTGGACGAGTGTGAGCGGATGCGCTTCTACCGCCATCTGGTGTTCGAGTTCTGGCGCGACCATCCGGGAGAAAAGGCGAGACTGGCCGGCCAGGCGTCGTGGATGCTCTGGGATCCGCAGGCGATCCGCACGAAGGGGCGGGCCGAGCCGGGCGGGGCGGTCGACGTACTGAGGGAGTGGGCGCAGCCGGCCTACTCGATCGCGCTGTTCGTCCTCGGCGTGCTCGGCGTCTGGCTACTGCCGGGACGGCTGGCGCTGCTCGGCGCCGTGCTGCTCGCCTACCAGACCTTGCTGGCGATGGGCTTCGCGGGCGCCACCCGCTACCGCGTGCCGTGGGACTTCCTGATCGCGCTGGCGGCCGCCGCGGCGGTGTGGTGGGCGCTCGACCGGCGCCGCGGACGCCACGCCCCGTGAGAGTCGTCCACCTCCACCGGATCCGTGGGATCGGCGGCTCCGAGCGGCACCTGCTGACTCTGCTGCCGGCGCTGGCGGAGCGCGGGGTCGAGCCGGTGTTCCTCGGGCTCGACGACCCGGGCTGGGACGTCGGTCCGTTCTACCGCGAGCTCGGCGTCGAGTCTGTTCGGCTCGAGTGCCCGCGCGACCTGGATCCCGGGCTGCTGCGCCGCGTCCGGCAGGAGCTCGCGCGGCTGCAGCCGGACGTCGTCCACACGCACCTCGTGCACGGTGACGTGTACGGGGGGCTCGGCGCCGGCAAGGTGCCGGTGGTCTCGACCAAGCACAACGACGACCCGTTCCGCCGCGGGCCGTTCCGCCACGTCGAGCGCCTGTTGACGCGACGCGCGGCGCGGGTGATCACCATCTCCGCGGCGCTGCGCCGGTACTGCATCGACGACGTCGGGCTGCCGGCGGAGAAGATCGAGGTCGTGCATTACGGGCTCGACGGGCTGCCCGTGCCGTGGGCCGAGGGCCCGGAGGTGCCGCTGCCGCAGGACGCGCGCGTGCTGCTCTGCGTCTCGAGGCTCGCGGAGCAGAAGGGCGTGGACGTCGCGGTGCGGGCGCTGGCCCGGGTGCGTGAGATCGAACCGCGGGCCGTGCTGGTCGTGCTGGGCGAGGGGCCCGAGCGGGCGCGGCTCGCCGCCGAGGGCGTGTTTCTGCCGGGAAGAGTGGGCGACGTGGCGTCGTGGTACCGCCGTGCCGAGCTGCTCGTCCACCCGGCGCGCTGGGAGGGCTTCGGACTGGCCCTGCTGGAGGCGATGCTGGCCGCGAGACCGGTGGTGGCGACGCGGGTGAGCGCCGCGCCGGAGATCGTCGTCGACGCCGAGACGGGCGTGCTCGTGCCGCCGGACGACGCCCCTGCGCTGGCCGAGGCCGTTCTCGGGTTGCTGGCCGACCCCGCGCGTGCGGCGACGATGGGCGATGCGGGCCTGGCCCGGGCGCGGAGCGAGTTCTCGGTGGAGAAGATGGCCGAGCGGACCGCGACGATCTACGCCCAGGTGGGTGCCGCGGGTCAGGCGTCGGCCTGACGCTCTCTAGGCGGACTCGAGCGCCGACCGGTAGAGGATCTCCGTCCGGTCGACGCAGCGCTCCTCGAGGAAGTCGCGGAGCGCGCGGTCGCGGCCGGCCCGGCCCATCCGCGCCGCCAGCTCGAGGTTGCCGGCCAGCCGGACGATCGCCTCGCGCAGCGGCTCGGCCTCGCCGGGGGCGACCAGGAGGCCGGTCTCGCCGTCACGGACGAGCTCGCCGAGGCCGCCGATCTCGGCCGCGATCACCGGCCGGGCCCGCTCCATCGCCTCGAGAGCGACCATCCCGAACCCTTCGCCCATCGAGGGGACGACGACCACGGCCGCCTGCTCGATGGCGCGCTGGATCGGCGTTACGTGGCCGAGGAAACGCACGGCGTCCGCGACGCCGAGCTCGCGGGCGAGCGCGCGCAGGGCCGGCTCGAGCGGGCCGCGGCCGGCAATATCCAGCTCGAGGCCGGGTACCTGCTTGCGCGCGGCTGCGAACGCCCGCAGCAGCACGATGTGACCCTTGATCGGGATCAGCCGCCCGACGCAGAGCAGGCGCGGCGTGCCTCCCGCGTACGGGACCGGCTCGCCGTTCGGGGTGATGCCGTAGTGGACGATCTCGAAGCTCTCCTCCTCGAAGCCCTCCGTGTCGGCCAGGTAGCGGGCCAGACCGCGGGAGATGGCGATGTGCACGTGCGCAAGGCTGGCGACGGTGCGGTCGCCGAGGGCGAAGGCCCTGCCCTCGCGGAACTCGTTGAAACCGTGCTTCGTCGAGAAGCGCACCGGCACGCGTGCCAGCAGCCCGGCCATCTGGCCATAGGCGTCGGCGTGGACGAGGTGCGTGTGCAGGATCTCCGGGCGGCGACGGGCCAGGTAGCCGCCGAGCTCGAAGAAAGCGAGCGGGTCGACGTCGGCGCGCAGCCGCATCGTGTCGAGCGGGACGCCGGTCGCCTCGAGCGCGCGGGCGAAGTCCCAGGCGCCGGACTCGTCCTCGTGGAGCATCAGCATCCGGATGTCCCAGCCGCGCTCCCGCAGCCGCGGCAGCAGCGAGAGCAGGTGCGCCTCCGACCCGGAGATGCCTGCGACCTTCTGTAGGTGGAGGACCCTGGTCACTGCCTCATGTTGCCGCTTCCACCACGGCCCTCGCCCACGTCTCGACCGAGTGCTCGGCGGTGACGCGGTCGCGGAGCGTGCGACCGAGGGCCCGGCGCTCGTCGGGCTTCCGAGCGCCGAGCATCAGGAGCCGGTCGGCGAGCAATCTCGGATCGTCGCGGTCGAAGCGCAGCTCCTCAGGCAGCAGCGAGTCGAACGCCGGATTGGAGGCGATCGCCGGTGTGCAGGCGGCGCAGGCCTCGTAGACCACCTTGTCGGTCGCGCCCGCGCGCATGTTGTTGACGAGCACGTCGGCCCGGCCGAGCAGCCCGGGCACCTCGCCGCGCAGCACGGCGTGGCCGAGCTTCACACGGCGGACGAGGTCGAGCTCCTCGACCAGCCGCTCGAGCTCGGTGCGGTACGCCCTCTCCTCGGGGTTCAGCGCAGGCCCGTAGGCCTCCAGCCGCAGGTCGAGCCCGTCGTCGAGCCCGAGCCGCACCGCGCGCAGCACGACGTCCAGCCCCTTGGCCGGCGAGTACCGCCCGAGGACGAGCGCGCGGAGATCCTCGCGGGCCGGCCCGCCGTCCGCGCAGGTGAACTCGGCCACGTCGATCCCGTGACCGATCCCGCGCACTTTCGGCGAGTCGAGCGGAAAGGTCCGGCGGTCGACGCTGAGCACGGTGTTCGAGACCCGCTCGGCCAGGCGCAGCGTCCGCGAGACGCTCCAGTGCGTGTACCACAGCAGCACCTTCACGCTGAGTGGACGCGCGAGCGGCGCTGCCAAAACCGCGTAGATCGGGCACATGTGGGCGACCACCGCAGCCGGCTTCGGCCGCCGCGCCAGTTCGGCGGCGAGGGCCGACTCGAACTTCGCGCCGCGTCCCGCCCGCATCCCCGACCCGAAGGAACGGACGCGGCAGTTCGCCGGCAGCACCTCCGGCAAGGCGCGATCGGCGAGCACGACCACCTCGTCGACCTGACCGGCGAGCGCGCGCAGCATCGGCACCGTCGCCGCCAGGGCCGGGTGCCCCGGATCAACCTGCTGGGTGACGAAGACCAGGCGCAACTGGGCCCTAGTAGTAGTCGGCGTCACCGAGGGTGAACTGCCAGGCGTCGGGGTCGAGATCGAGCGGCCCGTTCAGGCCGCGGCCGATCAGGTGCATGGTCAGATGGGTCGGCGCGAAGCCGGCTCTGGCGAAGGCGCCCCGCTGGGCAGAGGCGGGAACGCCGAACAGGAACCGCGACCGCGCCGCCCCCGCCGCCTGCCGCAGCAGGCCCGGGACCTCCTGCGGCGGGGCGGCAAGGTCGGAGAGCACGGCGATCGTCCGCGATCCCATCGGCTTCGCCGGCCAGACGACCGCGTAGCCGTTTTCCGAGCGGACGGTCACGTAGGGCCGTGGCGAGTCCTCGTAGCGCCAGCGCAGGTAGCGCTCGTCGCGGAGGACGTGGTTCCGCCAGCCCGCCGCCGCGTCGCCGTCGACCTCGAGCCCGTGGGACACGTCGCGGCCGCCCCGGATGACCGGCCGCGCCCAGATCCGGTAGTGCGCCACATCCGACCAGCCGAGCCGGTTGAAGAACGCCGGGTTCGTCACCTCGTTGCCGAAACCGAGAACGACCTCGACTCCCTGTTCCTCGGCCGCCTGGTCGAGCGCGCGCTGGAGCTCCGTGAAGATCCCGCGGCCGCTCGCCTCGGGCGACGTCACCGCATGGCACGAAAAGGAGACGCGACGCTCCTCGCCGCCGATCATCATCCGCGCCAGCATGTGCGCGCCGACGCCGGCGACCTGCCCGTCGACCAGGGCCGTGCGGAGAATGCTGCCTGCCGGATTCCGCCCGAACCACCACTCGAACTCCTCTGCGGTGAGCCCGCGGTTGCCCCACGCCGCGGCGAGGAGGCGGATGTAGTCGTCGCGATGGGACGCGTCGAACTCGACCAGCCGGTACGAGCTCACTTGCTGGAGGTGCCGAGCGCCGCGTTGAAGATGCGGCGCGCGTGCGTGCCCGCGACGGTGTCCTTGACCGCGATCAGGTCGCACGCCCCGGAGAGCACGAGCTCGAACGTGCGGGGCGGGTAGGGCTCGACGTTGTAGCGGTGCAGCTGGAGAGGGTCGCTGGCCCGTCCGTTCGAGCCGGAGATCGAGGTGAACGCGACGTCGTAGCCCGCCTGCTTGAGCAGGCTGAGGTGAACCAGCCGATAGTGGGCCTCCGAGCCCTTCACGTAGGCGAACGCTCGCACCGGCCGCTGGAGCCGGTCCTCGAGACGGAGCTTCGACAGCGTGATCTCGCGCGCAGCCTCGTCGACTTCCAGATCGGCGAGCGGCCGGTGGCCGATCCCATGCGACTCGATCCTGATCCCGGCCGCCTCCAGCTCGGCCAGGTCGTCCCAGGAGAGCGGCGAATTGACAATCCCGCGCGCGGCCAGGTGCTCGTCGTGCGGCAGCGGGCGGGTGCCCGCCAAATAGCCGACCGGAACGAAGACCACCGCCGGGTAGCCGTACTTCTGGAGCACCGGAGCGGCGTTCTCGAGGTTGTCGCGGTAGCCGTCGTCGAAGGTGATCAGGACTGCACCGGACGGCAGCGGCGATCCGTGCAGGTAGTGGTCCAGGACAGCGTCGAGGTCGACCGGCAGATACCCGAGCTCGCCCAGCTGGGCCATCTGCTCGTCGAAGCGCCCGACCGGCACCGTCACCGAGTTCTCGGGGACGTCGTTGACCTTGTGGTACATGAGCACGCGGAGCGTCCGTTCCTGCTCGCCGTCGACCGCGCCGACACCGGTCGCGGTCTCGCCGAGTGTGCGGTAGACGCCGTTCTTCAGCGCCTGCTTGATGCGGTCGGCACGCACACGCCTATCGTAGTCCCGCCACCAGCGCCTCCAGCTGCGCGGCGTACTCCTCCGGCGTGGCCGCCCAGTCGTCCGCGCTCGCGGCAGCACCGGCGGCCAGCCGCTCGGCCAGACCGGCATCCGAGAGCACTCGCAGCAGTGCATGGGCCAGGGCCTGCGAGTCCTGCGGAGGGACGAGCAGGCCGTTCTCGCCGTCGCGGACGAGGTCGACGATCCCGCCGACGCGTGACGCGACCGCGGGCCGCCCACGACAGAACGCCTCGACCAGCACGCGTCCCATCCCCTCGCTCCTGGAGGGCAGCACGAGCGTGGTGGCGTCGTCGAGCGCGCGCGCCACGCCTTCGGTCGGCAGCACCTCCGTCCACTCCGTGCGGCCGGGCAGCTCGGCGACCAGCCGCTCGACCACCTCGCGCCGCGTGCCGCGGCCGACGAGATGCAGCGTCGCACTCGGAAGCTTCGCGGCGACAACCCGCCAGGCCTCGGCGAGCTCGTCGATGCCCTTGTAGTGCTCGAGCACGCCCACGAAAAGGGCGCGCGGCTCGTCCGGCTGAGGCGTGCGTGGCGCAAGAAACGGCTCGAGATCCATGAACGCCGGGAAAACGGCTGCCGGCTCGACGCCGTACGAGCGGACGAGCCCCGTCGTGTAGTCGGAGATCGTGCGTACCGCGTCGGCCCTTCGCAGCGCGGAGACGGCGATGCGGTCGGCGATCGGGTTGAGCAGCTTGCGCGCAGGAGAGCCGTACAACCGCGTAGAGGAACGCCAGTCGCCGTGGACGTCGAGGATCACCGGCGCGCTGACGCCGGAGAGCGACCGGCCGAGTAGGACGAGCCAGGTCTCGTGCGCCCCCTGGACGAGGACGGCATCCGGGTGCGAGCGGCGCAGCTCGCGGCGGGTGCGGAGCGGCAGGCCGAGGAAGTAGAGCGCCCCGTCGAGCCCGCGCGGCCGGTACGGCCCGGCGAGCTCGAACGTCGCGTCGCGCTTCGGCGCGCCGTCGACGCCGCTCGCCAGCACGCGCAGGTCGAGTCGGTCGGAGAGAACACCGAACTTCGAGCGCAGGCTCAGGCTGAGCGGCAGGCGGTACCGGGTCCGGCCGACCATCAAGAGACGCGGTCGCCTGCTCATCGCGCCGCCTCCTCGAGCAGCGCCTCGAGCCGTGCGTATACAGGCTCCGGCGCGAACCTGGCGACCGACCCGGGGGCCGCTGTCCGCAGCCGCTTCCGCAGCGCCTCGTCCGCGAAGAAGCGGCGGATCGCGCTCGCGAAGGCCTCGGGGTCGCCGGGCGGGACGAGCAGCCCGTTCTCGCCGTCGGTCACGATCTCGGTGACCCCACCGACGCCGGTCGCGATCACCGGCGTCCCGACCGCGAGCCCCTCGATCAGCGAGTGCGGGAAGTTCTCCCAGCCGGACGAGAGCACCTCGACGTCGGCGGCGGCGAGCAGCGCGAGCACCGTCTCCCGGGGCTGCGGGCCCAGGAAGCGGACGCGGTCGCCGAGGGCGAGCTCGGCGACGAGCGCGTCCAGCCGCGCGCGCTCCGGCCCGTCGCCGGCAAGCACGAGCGAGACGCGGTCGCAGCCTGCGACCGCCTGCAGCAGGACGTCGAGCGACTTCTGGAGCGAGAGGCGGCCCGCGAACACGAGCGTCGGCCCGTCGAAGCCGTGCCGCCGGCGCAGCTCGTCGCGGTTGCCGACGTCGGGCACTGCAATCGGGTTCGGCAGCACGACGATCCGGTCTCCGCGGACGAGCTGCCACTCGCCGGCGAAGCGACCGAGCGAGGCACTGGGGATCACGTACCGGCGCGGCCCCCAGAGCGTCAGGTCCCGCATCGCCTTCAACCAGGCGAAGCGTGGGTCGCGAGCGCGCTGGAAGTCCTCGATCGGCAACCGGGTCAGGCCGTAGCGCAACGCACGCTCGTAGGCGGGGTCGCCTGTGAGCTTGACCACGCTCGGCGTCCGGGCGAGCAGCGAGCCGACACGCGTCCGCCCGTACATGCCGGTCGAGTAGACGATGTCCTTGCCGCGGGCCGAGCGGAGGACGAGCAGCGCGCCGCGCAGGTAGCGGAGGAAGACCGGCTGTGCCCTCGAGATCCAGCGCACCGGGTACGCCTGGGGCGCTGGCGCAGCGGGGGCAGTGGTCACCACCTCAACATCGTGGCCGCGGCCGCGCAGGTACTCCGCCACCTCGGGCGCGTGGCTGGCGGGGCCGCCCACGTCCGGCGGCCAGATCCCGGAAACCACCAGGACCTTCACGAAGTTGCCGTCTGTTGCGCTGCATGCTCGCGCTGCAGCCTGGCGAGCGCGACCAGCCATGCGAGCGCGAATGTCGTCGTCGCGATGAGGACGGCGGCCGCCGCGCCGGTCGCGTCCCAGATCGAGCCGAACACCAGCACGAGGGGAATCAGCACGATCGTCTCGATCCCGTGCGTGGCGATACGCAGCTCCGGGCGTCCCACTGAGACGGGCAGTGACTTCGTCCAGGCGAAGACGAGCCCGACCGCACCGGCCAGCAGCATCAGGCGGGCGGCGTCCGTGGCCGGCTCGTACTTGTCGGTGAACACGATCCGCATCAGCGTCGGCATCCACCAGTACAGGAACGGAACCGACACGATCATCGCGACCAGCGCGGCGAGGCTGTAGCGGCGCAGGCCGGCGAACACGCGTGCCCCTTTCCCGGACTCCCAGTCGCGTGTCTGCTCGGTGATCAGGACCAGGCGGGCGGGCGCGGTCAGCGCGGTCAGTCCGGTCAGCGGCGCCTGGCCGGCTCGGAAGTAGCCGACCTGTGCCGGCACCGAGACCATGCCGAGGAGGAGCGGAGTGACCGCCGTGCGCAGGGAGACGATGCCCGAGCCGACGCTGGAGCGGATCACGAACTGGACGATCTCGCCGCGGTCCTCGCCGAGCGGCTCGGGTGCGGCCGCCGGGAAGCGGGAAAAGACGCTCACCGCCGCCCGACCGACCGCGACGGAGCCTGCGATTTGGCCCACCACGAGCCCGATCACGGCCTCGGTGACGCCGTAGCGCGAGCCGACCACGAGCCCGATCGCGCGCAGGAGCTGCGTCAGCAGCGTGTAGGCGGCGCGGACGTCGTACCGGCCGGTGAGGACGAGAGCAGCGCCGGCCGGTGCCTCGGGGATGTACGAGAGCGGCAGCAGCGCAGCGAGCAGGAAGGGAGTGCGCAGTTCCTGCGCGTTGAACAGCGTGTCGGCGAACGGCGCCAGGATCGCGAGCCCGATCGCTGCGAGCAGCGCACCGAGCGTCTTCAGCGCCATCGCGCGGCGATAGAGCCGGCGGAGCCGTCCCCAGCGGGCGGTGGTCGTGTAGCGGAAGCCGTACTTGATCATCGCCTCTTCCACGGTCAGGTCGAGCAGAACCTGGAAGAAGCCCGCGGCGAAGATGGCGAGCGTGAAGTGCCCGTAGTCGACCGGGCCGAGCCGGCGCGCTGCCACGATGCTTGCCAGGAACCCGAGGGCAACGCTTCCGTAGAGGCCGAGCGCCGTAGCGGAGCGCCGCCACAGGAGGCGCGTGTGCATCCGGGCGTCCACTATAGTGGCCGCCGGTGGCGGCCCGGACGTCCTTGGGCGGTGAGAGGGGCGTCGCCTTCCCGCGCCCGTCGGCGGGCGCCTGGGTGCTCGCGCTGGCTTTCCCGATCCTGCTCGTCCACATCGACTTCCAGCCGGGCTGGGACACGACGATCGGCTCGAGCCATGCCCACATCGTCCTCTCCGACCTGGCTGTTCTCGCCTGCCTGGTCGCTGCGCTGGCTCTCGCGGTGCGCGATGGGCTCGGGCGCCTCCGGGTGGGTGTGACGGCGTGGATCGCGATCGGTGCGTTCCTCGCGTGGGTGTGCGCTGCGACCGTCTACCCGCAGCGCGGCTCCGACCCCTATCCATGGCACGAACACGTGGTCACGACCGGCAAGTACGTCGAGTACGCGCTGCTCGCGCCGGCGGTTGTGCTGCTCGTGCGGCGTGTCGACGACCTGCTGCTCCTGCTCCTCGTCGTGGTCGCGTCGAGCGTCGTCGCGTCAACGCTCGCCGTCGTCCAGTTCTTCGGCTGGCGGATCGCGGGCGGCTGGCCCGCCGGGTACCGGCAGCCGTCGTTCCTCGGCCACCACGATTTCGCCTCGCTGTCCGGGTTCGCGCTCGCGATCGCGTTGGCCGCGATCGCGCTGCCCGCGTGGCGCATCGACCGCCGGATTGCCGTGCTGGCCGGCATCAGCGGGGTGTTGGGCCTGGTCGTCTCGGGCTCGCTCGCGGGGGCGTTCGGGCTGGTCGCCGCGGGCGTCGTGGCCGCCATGGTCGCCCGTGGCTCGGCAGGCCGGGTTGCGGCGATCCTCGTGATCTCGGTCGCCGTGCTGGGCGGAGTCGTCCTCTTCCGCGGCGGTGACGTGAAGTCGTTCCTCCACTTCGCCGGGATCGGCAAGCAGGAGGAGCAGCTCGGCGTGGAGACCTACGTGCAGCGGACGATGCTCGTCTACTACGGCTGGCGTGTCTTTCTCGACCACCCGCTGGCGGGTGCGGGCTGGCAGGCGTCCAACGACGAATACGTCTACGGCCCGCTGCTGCCGGTGCTGCACGGCAGGTTCCCGAACTCGCCCCCGCAGGCGTTCCCGTCGCCGGAGCATCCCTACGGCGTGCAGAACGCCTACGTCCAGGCGCTGTCCGATCTGGGCGTGGTCGGGCTCGTGCTCTTCCTCGGCGCGCTGCTCACGCCGCTCGTCCTCGGCGTGTCGAGGCTGCTGCGCGGCCCGCCCGATGCGTCGACGCTGATCCCGGTCTCGTGGCTGCTGGTGACGATGGGCGTTCTGACCGCGATCGGCCTCGTCGCAGGCATCCCGCTCGACGCCATGCTCTGGATCGCCGCCGGCCTCTGCGCTGCCCCACCGCTCCTCGGCGCGCTCGAGGCCGCCGGGGAACGCCGAGAGAGCTCCGACCCCCACCCAGGGTGGGGAGCCGTCCCGCCGCCCTCAACCGGCAACGGTACCGTCGATCTGCACACGTAGGCGGTACGGCTTTGCGCCAATTCCGTTGCTAACTCGGCAAATCGATCGGACACCCATTCGGACGATGCGCCGGCACCGGGCAGCGACCGAAGAACAGAAGAGGCTGCAGCCTGTGCTGTCGGAGACACCCGAAGGCAGCTGCTCCGCGCCGCCCGCCGCGGCCGACATGGCGCCCGCGTTCCGTAGGATGGCTTCCCGATGGCGAAGGTGCTGGTCACGGGCGGCGCGGGCTTCATCGGCTCCAACCTCGTCCGCGGGCTGCTCGAGCGCGGCGACGACGTCCGGGTGCTCGACAACTTCTCTACCGGCAACCGCGCCAACCTCGAAGGCCTCGACGTGCAGGTGGTCGAGGGCGAGCTGCGCAGCTACGAGCGCGTCCACAACGCGGTCCGCGCCACGGAGGTGGTCTACCACCTGGGCGCACTCGGCTCCGTGCCGCGATCGGTTCAGGACCCGCTGACCTCGAGCGCGGTCAACGTCGAGGGTACGCTGAACGTCCTGCTCGCCGCCCGCGACGAGGGCGTGCGACGCGTCGTGTACACGTCGAGCTCGTCGGTCTACGGCAGCAGTGCAGCCCTTCCCGCCCGCGAGGACGCCGCCCCCGACCCCCTCTCCCCCTACGGCGTCGCCAAGCTCGCCGCCGAGCGCTACTGCATCTCGTTCTCGCGCGTCTACGAGAGCTTCGAGACGGTCGTTGTTCGCTACTTCAACGTGTTCGGCCCGCGCCAGAGCCCGTTCTCGCAATACGCGGCCGTGGTCCCGCTCTTCATCACCGCGATCGCGAACGGGCGGCCCGTGAACATCGAGGGCGACGGCGAGCAGCGCCGCGACTTCACCTACGTCGAGAACGTCGTCGACGGGACGCTCAAGGCGGGCGACACGGCGGGGGTCAGCGGCCGGATCTTCAACCTCGCGGCCAGCGCTCCGGCGAGCGTCAACCAGCTGGCCGAGCTGATCGGGACGATCGTCGGTCGGCCGGTCGAGCGAACGAGCGCACCGCCGCGCGCCGGCGACATCAGAAATTCCTGGGCGGACATCTCGGCCGCGCGGGAGACGTTGGGCTACGAGCCGTCGGTCGGCCTGGAGGAGGGCCTCCGCCGCACGCTCGCGGCGATCGCATAGCCCTGGCCCGGACACGCGCCCCGATCCGGGTCCTCAGGGCGATCGCACGCCTGAACATGGGCGGGCCGGCGCTCCACGTCTCGTACCTCTCGGCCGGCCTCCGCGAGCGCGGGTACGAGACGATTCTCGTCGCTGGGAACGTCGGCCAGGGGGAGCAGTCGATGGCATACGTCGCCGACGACCTCGGGGTGCCGGTTGTGACCATCCCCCACCTCCATCGCGAAATCTCACCCGTCCGCGACCTGCTCGCGACGATCCGCCTTGCCCGCATCATCCGCGCCGAACGACCCGCGATCCTCCACACGCACACGGCCAAGGCTGGCGCCGTCGGCCGCGTTGCCGCGCTGCTCGCAGGCCGCCGCCGGCCGCCGATCATCGTGCACACCTTCCACGGCCACGTGCTGCGCGGCTACTTCGGCCGGTTCTGGACGGGTGTCTTCCGCCTGCTCGAACGGGTGCTCGCCCGGATCACGGACGTACTGGTTGCGGTGAGCCCGGAGGTACGCGACGAGCTCGTCGCCTTCGGAGTCGCGCCGGCCACGAAGTTTCGCGTCATCCGTCTGGGCATCGAGCTCGACGAGCGCCTCTCCCCCGACGGCGCGGCCCGTGCCGAGACCCGGCGGGTGATGGGAGTCGCAGACGAGCGATTCGTGGTCGGTTGGATCGGTCGGATGACCGCCGTAAAGCGGACCGACGTCGTGCTCGAGAGCTTCCGCAGGCTGCGCGACGAAGGCGTCGACGCGGTCCTTTGCATGGTCGGCGACGGTCCGGATCGGCACTGGGTCGAGAACCTGGCGGGCGGGCTCGGGATCATGCGCGACTCCCTCTTCCCCGGCTACCAGGAGGACGTCGGCCCGTTCTTTGCCGCGTTCGACGTCTTCGTCCTCCCCTCGGGCAACGAGGGCACACCCGTGACGGCGATCGAGGCGCTCGCCAGCGGCTGCCCAGTCGTCGCCACGCGCGTGGGAGGCGTGCCGGACGTCGTCACCGACGGGGAGGACGGCTTCCTGGTCGACCCCGGCGACGTCGAAGGTCTGGCGGCGAGCCTTGCCCGGCTCGCGAACGACCCCGCACTTCGCGCGAGGATGGGCGGCGCCGGCCGCGAGCGCATGCGAAGCCGCTACGCCGTCGACCGGCTGATCGACGACATCGACCGGCTCTACCGCGAGCTGCTCCAGCAGAAGGGCATCGCCCCGGCGCCGCTCGAATCGCCTAGTGCGGCAGGTGCTGGAACGCGCTGAACGCCGGCTTGCGGATACCGCCGGTGGTGATGAGCCCTGACTGCCAGCCGGCGACATTCGGTTCGTCCCTGACCAGGAACCACAGCATCAGCTCGATCCGCGAGTTCCTCCGCGCGACCGCGAACGCCTGGGTGAGGTACCTCGCCTGTTTCGTCCAGGACACCCCGAAATGCGGATCGGGTGGGTTGGTCTGGTAGCCGTACTCCGTGATCCAGATCGGTCTCGCACCGTACAGGTGGCCGACCGCGGCGATCAGGATGTCGATGTTCGCGAGCGTGATCGCAGTCGGCGTGCCGCCCGACCTCGTCCCGGGAGGGCGCGTGGTCGGTGTTTCGGTCGGGACCCCGTAGTACGGATTGTGGGCGTAGGCGTCGAACTTCTTCATCCCCGCCTTCTTGGCGGCGGTGAGGAAAGCGATCGGTGAGACCGACGGCCGGGCGCTCGCCGGGTTGTTGTTGCCGCGAGGCGCGGTGACGCCGCACGCGACCTGTTCGCCCTTGTACAGGGTCGAGTGGACGCCCTCGTAGACGGCATTGCAGATCTTGGCGTAGTCGCGGGCGCTCTGGATCACCCACTTGCCCTTCTCCTTCACGAACTGCGGCCTGAGGAAATTCGGGTTGTTCGGCTCGTTCCAGGCCGCCCACAACCGGACTGCGGGCAGCACCCGGCCGTCGTTGCCGACGTAGGTGCCGCTGTAACGGGCGGCCGCGGCGTAGGCGAACCCACGCAGGAGCGCGTAGTTGCGCGGCGGCCGGTTGGCGCTCTGGTCGCCGTTCGCCCAGCGGGGCGTGCCGGTGATCGAGAACAGGAGCTTGATCCCGGACGAGGCGGCGTAGAAGGCGGTGCGGTCGTAGATCGTCCAGTCGTAGGCGGCGTCGCGCGGGTCGCTCGCCTGGAACGGCCGGTGCCTCGCCACTCCGAGAGAACCACCCCAATAGAGGTTCACGCGCAAGACCCCGATGTGGAGCGCCTTGTACTGCGAGAAGACCTGGTCGAGGTTTCCGAAGAACGTCTGCCCTTCGTCGTAGACGCCGATGGACATGCCCGCGGCGGCCAGGGCGGGCGGGGGAGTGGTGGCCGCGGGCGCGCAGAGCCCGGCGGCGGCCGCCAGGGTCGCCGCCAGCACCCGCCACGGGCTAGACACCGACCGGCGCCCTTCCCAACATGCGCCGGAGCCCGTCTTCTAGCTGGATCTCCGGCTCCCAGCCCAGCACCTGCCGCGCGCGGGTGATGTCGGGCTGTCGAATCTGCGGATCGTCGACCGGCAGCGCCTCGTACACGATCTCGCTGGTCGAGGCCGTCACGTCGAGGACGGCCCGCGCAAGCTCGAGGATCGTGAACTCTCCCGGGTTGCCGATGTTCACCGGGAAGTGCTCGCCGCTCTCCGCAAGCAGGACGAGGCCGCGGATCAGGTCGTCCACGTAGCAGAAGCTCCGCGTCTGTGAGCCGTCTCCGAACACGGTCAGCGGCTCGCCGGCCAGGGCCTGCCGAACGAAGTTCGGAATCGCGCGGCCGTCGTGGGGCCGCATCCGCGGCCCGTACGTGTTGAAGATCCGGACGATGCCCGTGTCGACGCCCTGCTGGCCGTGGTACGCCATCGTCAGCGCCTCCGCGTAGCGTTTGGCCTCGTCGTAGACGCCGCGCGGCCCGATCGGGTTGACGTGGCCCCAGTACGTCTCCGGCTGCGGATGCACCTGCGGGTCGCCGTACACCTCGCTCGTGGAGGCGAGCAGGAAGCGGGCGCGCTTGACCTTCGCGAGCCCCAGGGCGTTGTGCGTGCCGTGCGAGCCGACCTTCAGCGAGTGCAGCGGCATCCGCAGGTAGTCGACGGGGCTGGCCAGGGCGGCGAAGTGGTAGACGAAGTCGACCGGCTCGTCGACCTCCAGGTGGTCTGTCAGGTCGTAGCCCAGAAAGACGAAATCATCGTCGCGGATGTGCTCGATGTTCACGAGCGAGCCGGTGACGAGATTGTCGACGCAGATGACGCGCAGGCCGCGGCCGAGCAGGTACTCGCAGAGGTGGGAGCCGAGAAAGCCGGCGCCCCCCGTGACGACGGCAGTGGGCACGCCGGAATTGTAGAGGGCGGCCTTCCGGCGTTAACCGAAGGCTTACGTTCGTTCCTCCGGCAAACCTCGACCGCGCAGGGGAGAATCCGCGCTCCATGCGACTCCCCCTCGCCGTCGCGGTTCTCGCCGCGGTCTTCGTGGCAGGCTCGACCCCGTCGACGTCGGCCGCGAAGCGACCCTCCTGCGCACGCCAGCCGCTCAGCCCCGCCTACGCGGGCGGCGTGCACCGCGCCCTCCTCGCGAAGCAGGATGTGTGGGGGAACGCGCTGATCGCGCGCCCGAACGGCCCGACGTACGGAGCGGTCCGCCGGCTGCTCAAGCCGCTGCTCTTTGCCCGCACCAAGACCAAGGCGCTGACCACCTCCGGGGTGTACTACCTGCCGTTCGCCCAGCCGCTCGGCGTGCGTGGCGCGCATATGGTGGCGCTCCACGTCGCCGACGGAAGCGAGATCCTTTCGCAGACCGCCAAGGGCCCAAGGGTGAAGGTCTTCGTCGGCACCGACGGCCACGAGCGGTACGGCTCGTGCCTGGCCCGCCTTGCCGCCCCGCGGCTGGCCGACGGCTTCCTGCCGATCCTGGAGACGCAGTACGTCGACGCCGCCGGCACGAGGTACCGCCAGGAGTCCTTCGCGGTGCGCGGGCTCGGCACCGGCGACCTGGTCAGCTTCGTCCGGCTGAGCGCGGATGCGCGGGCGAGCAACGGCGCGGTCATTCAGCTCGTCCCCGAGGGCTCGCGGCGCGGGGCCCGGGTGGCGCAGGGAACCGTACGGATGCGAGTCGAGCCCGGAGAGTCGGCAGCGGTGTACGCCGGCTGGCTGGTTCCCTTCGGCGGCTCGCCCGTCCCGATCGACCAGACGACCTACGACGCTGCCCGCCAGCGGCTGGTCGACTTCTGGCTCCAGCGGCTCGGCGAACAGCCGACGTACGACGTCCCCGAGCCGCTGGTCATGAACGCGCAGCGCAGCCTGCTGATCCAGGACTTGGCGCTCACCTGGCGCTACAGCGTCGGAAACCAGTACGAGGAGTTCTCGTTCGCGGAGGCGCTCGACACTGCCGAGGTGATGGCCGAGTACGGCCTCCCCGGCGTCGCCCGACACATCCTGACCAGCTCGCTCGCTCGTCTCGGCGGCGGCACCACGAACTGGCGCGCAGGCGAGAAGCTGACCGCGGCCGCGCTTTACGTCCGCCTTTCGGGCGACCGCGAGTACCTCGACCAGGCGACGCCGATGCTGTCGCGGATCGTGGACGGGCTCGGGCGGCAGATCCGCAGCGGCCACGGTGGCCTAGTCCGGCGCGAGCGCTACTCGTCCGACGTCGCCGCCCGCGTCTACGGGCTGCATGCCCAGGCGGCTGTCTGGCAGGGCCTGAACGCGATCGCCGGCGTGTGGCGCGCCAGCGGACGGACTGCGCACGCACGGACGGCGCATGCCCTCGCCGTTGCCCTCGGCCGCGGGCTGCACCTTGCGGTGCGCCGGTCCTCGCACCGACTGAAGGACGGCTCGCTGTTCGTCCCCGCCGCGCTGCTCGCCCACCACAAGCCGTTCGACGCGGTCACCTCCTCCCGGCCCGGAAGCTACTGGAACCTGGTCGTGCCGTACGCGCTCTCGTCCGGGTTCTTCACGCCCGGCAGCCGGGACGCAAACGCGATTCTCGAATACATGCTCCGGCACGGCTCCCGCCTACTCGGTCTCGTCCGAGCCGGCGCCTACTCGCTGTACGGGAGGCCGAAATACCCGGTGTCGGGCACGGACCAGGTGTACGGGCTGAACGTCGCCCGTTTCCTCGCCGACAACGATCGCCCTGACCAGTTGGTACTCAGCCTCTACGGGATGCTGGGCGCGTCGATGACCCCGAATACGTTCGTCTCCGGGGAGGCGGCCACGGTCGCACCGCTGCGCGGCGCTGCGTACCGGTCGATGTACATGCCGCCGAACACGGCGAGCAACTCGGCGTTCCTCGAGACCCTTCGGCTGATGCTCGTCCACGAGCGCCGCGACAAGGGCGGCTCGCCTGTAGGACTCGACCTCGCGTTCGCGAGCCCACGGCCCTGGCTCGGCGACGGCAAGGCGATCTCGGTGAACGCAGCCTCGACCAGCTTCGGAGCGCTCACGTACGACCTCCACCGCGAGGGCAATCGGGTCGCCGGCACCGTGATCGTCCCGTCGCGGCGCCCGCCGCCCACGCTCCGCCTGCGCCTGCGCGTCCCGCACGGCGTCAGGATCCGGGCCGTACGCGTAAACGGGCACCGTCGGCCGGTCGACCTGCGGACCGGCACGATCGACCTCTCCGGGATGCGCGGCTCGCTCGACGTCGCCGCCGTGCTCTCGCGCTGAGCGCACCGGACCAAGCACACTGCAGCCGTGAGCGTTCTCTTCACGGCCCTGACGGCGATGATGACCGGCTTCGTGATCGGTGGCGCCGCCCGCTTCGCGGTCCCCGGGCCCGATCCGATGCCGTTCTGGCTGACGGTTCTGATCGGCCTCGTCGGTTCGGCGATCGGGACGGCGATCGGGGCCGCGCTGTTCGGTGCCCAGCACACGTTCGACAGCTCGGGCCGGTCGTTCGTCACCCTCGTGCTCGCGATCGGGTTCGCGACCGGCCTCGTCGCTGCCTACCGCGTCTTCGTCCAGAAGCGGCCGCTGACAGGCCCGGACGCCCGCCGCTTCCCGCGCAGCGGCGTCGGCATCGCCAAGATGCGCGAGCGACTGCACCAGCTCGGAATCGATCCCGACCAGATCCACACGGTCGGCGCCAGGCCGGAACCACCGGCCGAGCTCACCCACGACGACGTGGTCGACCAGCTCGAGAAGCTCCGTGACCTCCGCGACCACGGGACGATCACGGACGAGGAGTACGAGCGGGCACGCGAGCGGCTCCGCCGCTACTGAGGCACACTAGATTCGTGGATCGGATCGGGGCCTTCCTCGAGCGTCCTGGGGCGCTCGAGCCCCGGGCAGACGCCATCCTCGCGCCGGGCCGCCGGCCGCTGATGCATGGCGCGCTCGGGGAACTCGTGAGCGGAGTCGCCGCAGGGCTCGCTGCGGTCGGCCTGGCGGAAGGTAGCCGGATCGCGCTGATGGTCGAGAACGGGCCCGAGGCCGCCTGTGCGTTTCTCGCGCTCGCGCAGTTCGCGGCGGTCGCGCCACTCAATCCCGCCTACCGGGCGCAGGAGCTCGCCTTCTACCTCGACGACATCCGCGCTGACGCGATCGTCGTCGACGCGACGCTCGACACGCCGGCCCGCAACGTCGCGCAGGAGCTCGGCATCCGCGTCCTCGAGCTGACGATCGACGCGACCGCTCCGGCAGGCATCTTCGAAATCGACGGCGTGTCGACGGACGCACCGTTCGAGGGCCGGCCCGATCCGGATGCCGTCGCCTTACTGCTGCACACGTCCGGGACGACCGCCCGGCCGAAGCTCGTGCCGCTCACACACCGGCAGCTCGCGGCAAGCGCTGCGAACGTGGCGGAGACGCTCGGCCTGAGGCCGGTGGACCGCTGCCTGAACGTGATGCCCCTCTTCCACATCCACGGCCTCGTCGCCGCCCTCCTCGCCTCACTGCGCGCGGGCGCCGCGGTCGCCTGCGCTCCGGGGTTCCACCAGCTCCACTTCTTCGACTGGGTCGAGGAGCTCGCCCCGACCTGGTACACGGCCGTCCCGACCATGCACGCCGCCGTCCTCGCCCGGGCCTCCGACCACGCCGAGACGGTCGCACGCCACCGGCTGCGGTTCATCCGTTCGTCCTCCGCGGCCCTCCCGGTTCCGGTCCTCGAGGGGCTCGAGGCGACGTTCGGGGTACCGGTGATCGAGGCCTACGGCATGACCGAGGCCGCGCACCAGATGGCGTCCAATCCGTTGCCGCCCGCGGTCCGGAAGCCGGGCACAGTCGGGTGTGCGGCAGGGCCGGAGCTCGCAGTGCTCGACCCGGACGGCCATGTTCTCCCCCCGGGCGAGATCGGCGAGGTCGCCGTGCACGGTCCGAATGTCTTCGCAGGCTACGAGGCGAATCCGGAGGCGAACGACACTGCCTTCTCGAACGGCTGGTTCCGCACCGGAGACGAGGGATCGCTCGACGACGACGGGTATCTGACCCTGCGCGGCCGGATCAAGGAGATCATCAACCGCGGCGGGGAGAAGATCTCGCCACTGGAGGTCGACGATGCCCTGCTGCGCCACCCGGCTGTCGGACAGGCGGTGACGTTCTCGTTGGCCGATCCCCTGCTCGGTGAGGAGGTGGCGGCGGCGGTCGTCGTCGCCGCGGGCTCGGCGACCGGCGAGCGCGACCTCCAGGACTTTGTCGCCCAGCAGCTCGCGCCGTTCAAGGTGCCACGCCGAATCGTGGTCGTCGACGAGATCCCGAAGGGGCCGACGGGAAAGGTGCAACGCGTCGGGCTTGCGGACCGTCTCGGCGTGGCAGGCACCGGGAGGGCCGGCGCGCGCGACGACCGGCCCCCGTATGGCTTCCTCGAGCACGAGCTGGTCGCGATCTGGGAGTCCGTGCTCGGCATACCCGGCGTGGGCGTGGCCGATGACTTCTTCGCGCTTGGAGGAGACTCGATCCTCGGTGCGGAGGCGGTCGCGCGCGTGAGGGAGCTCGTCGGCGACCCGGACCTGCCGCTCACGTCGATCGTCCGCGCGCCGACGCCGGGGGCCATGGCACACGAGGTCTTCGCAGGGATCGGGGTCGGCAGGTCGGGCGTGATCCCTCTGCAGGCCTCGGGGACGCGCACGCCGCTCTTCCTCGTGCATCCCGGCGACGGCGACGTCCTCGCCTACCCCGTGCTAGCGCGCCTTCTGGGGCCGGAGCAGCCAAGTTACGCGCTGCGTGCCAACGGGATCGACGACGGCCGGCCGACACCGTCGTCGCTGGATGAGCTGGCCGCTGACTATGTGGGAGCCGTGCGACAGGTGCAGCCGCACGGGCCCTACGCGCTCGGCGGGTTCTGCCTCGGCGGACCGATCGCCGCCGAGATGGCTGCCCAGCTCGCCGCCCTGGGCGAGGAGACGGCGGTGCTGATCCTGCTCGACCCCCGCTTCCGACGTCCCGACGGCCTGCGCTACACCGCCTGGCTCGCGGGGCGGCGCATCCGACAGGGACGGCTGACCGCCACCCTGGCCGGCAGGCTCGGCCGGCGCGACAAGGGATCACCCGAGCGCGACCCGAGCGTGAAGACGGCCTGTCAGGCCGACCTGGCCCGGATCCGCGAGACCCACCGGCCCCGGCCCGTGGACGTGCTCGCCACCGTCGTACTCTCCGACGGCTTTGATGACTACGACCTGCCGGACTGGTACCTGAGGTCCGTGATCCGGCGACCACGCCGCTGGGAGCGCGTCGGCGGCGAGCACGGCGGGCTGTTGCTTCCGCCGCGGGTCCACGAGGTGGCCCGCGAGATCCGGTCGGCGCTCGACGAGGCGCTGCCCGGCGGGACGGCACGCAGTGGTGCCGCCCCGCCGGCAGAGAGGCTCAGGGCAGGAAGTACATCGGGTTCGGGATCTTGAACGTCTTGTCCGCGAACCCGCCGTTCAGGTCGCTGAACTGGTCGCCGAAATTGGCGACGATGTCGTACCCCAGCGACTCGATGTGCTGTCGCGTCAGCGACTTGTACTGGGTCGTCGTGCACGCCGATCCACCGCAGGAGCTCAACCATGGCGCCGTGTTGTCCCTGAGGTACAGGTTGGCGTCGACGACGTCGTAGCCCTCGCTGGTGAGGTTTGTCACCGTGCCGTCGTGCCGGGCGGTGCCGCGGCCGGTCAGAAAGAAGACCGTGTACCCCTTCGCCTCGGCGTAGTGCTCGAGGTCGGGCTGAAGACAAAGCTGGTGTAGATCTCGTAGCTGTACGTGTTCAGCGTCGTGTCGTCGACGTCGAACAGGACCGCCTTTGTCGCGCTGCTGTGCGGTTGGTCGCCGTTGTTCGGCTTGCGCAAGTACTTTTCGGCGTCGTCGACGACGCCCGCCATCTCGTCGGCATACGGCCCGGTCGGCGAGAAGGTGTGAAGCGGCGTGCCGTCGATCGGGTTGAGCCGCGTGTCGATCGTGTCCCCGTAGTACCCCTTGATCGCGGTCTTGACCTGGTCGATGTTCTGGATCTGGTCGGCGCTGGTCGGGTTGGCCGGCGGCGGCGACACCGCGTCGTGGCGGTCCGCCCCGGCGGCCAGCGCCAGGCCGAGAGCCGCGACCGCGGCAACCCCGGCCGCGAGCGCGAGACGAACCGAGCGTCGTTTCCTGGGCGACGCGAACGAGCCATTCATCGTGCGAACACCTCCTGGTGGGTCGGTTGGCAAACGCCGGAAACCTATACGGGGCTTCTCGTTCCTCGCGCGGCAGCAGACGACCGTGTGCTTCAGTCACGGAGATTCAACTCACCCACGACCGGGAAAGGCACCCGATCATGCGCGCAACGGTCATGTACGGGGCAGGCGATGTTCGAGTCGAGAACGTCCCCGACGCGAGGCTCGAGGAGCCGACCGACGCCCTCCTCGTCGTCACCCGCTCCTGTATTTGCGGCAGCGACCTCTGGCCCTATAAGTCCATGGAGCCGACCGAGCAGGGTCGCCGGATGGGCCACGAGTTCATCGGGCGGGTCGAAGCGATCGGCTCGGAGGTGCGAACCGTGAAACCGGGCGATCTCGTCGTCGCGCCGTTTGCCTGGTCTGACGGCACCTGCGTCTTCTGCCGAGAAGGCCTCCAGACCTCGTGCCTGCACGGCGGCTGGTGGGGAGGCACCGAGCAGGACGGAGGGCAAGGGGAGGCCGTGCGCGTTCCCCAGGCGGACGGGACGCTCGTCGTCCTCGCAGTCGAGGAGGACGATGAGCTGATGCCGTCGCTGCTCACGCTCTCGGACGTGATGGGCACCGGGCATCACGCCGCCCGCGCGGCCCGCGTCGGGCCCGGCACGGACGTGGCCGTGATCGGTGACGGCGCGGTCGGCCTCTGCGGCGTGATCGCGGCGAAGCGGCTCGGTGCCGAGCGGATCTTCGTCCTCGGCCGGCATCCCGACCGGATCGCGCTGGCCAGGGACTTCGGCGCCACCGACATCGTGAGCGAGCGCGGCGACGAGGCGGTCGAGCGCGTCAAGGAGCTGACCGGCGGCCTCGGCGTCCACTCCGTGCTCGAGTGCGTCGGCTACGAGCAGTCGATGCTGACGGCGCTCGGCATCGCCCGCCCCGGAGGCGCGGTCGGCCGCGTCGGCGTGCCGCAGCACGAGACTATCCCGGCGGGGGGCGACACCTTCTACGGGAACATCACGATCAGTGGCGGCCCGGCACCGGCCCGTGCGTACATCGAGGAGCTCCTCCCCGATGTGATGGAGGGCCGCATCGAGCCCGGTCGCGTCCTCGACCGGATGATCGGCCTGGACGAGGTTCCGGACGGCTACCGCGCGATGGACGAGCGCGAGTCGATCAAGGTGATGATCGAGCCGTAAGACTCCGGGATAGGCGTGGTCCCGTCCTCGTGTCGAGTCGTGATGATCCGTTTCGATTGCATCGTGGTTGCACCAAGCCGGGCGGGGCGGCTGGGCGGCCCCGCCTGTAGAGATCGTCAGGCCTGGCCCAGATCGACCCGCTCGAGCAGATCCTTCTGAGCAGTGATCTGTGCTTTCGTCGAGGCCGGGTTGAGCCGGACGGCCTCCGCGTGTGTGACCACGTCCAGGAACTGCGTGTCGCCGACCGAGTCTCCGTTCGTATCGATCGGCTTGTTGTAGGCCGGATCGCCGTTCGCGAAGTTCAGCAAGGCGGCCAGAAGCTGCCGATCGAACTGCTCTGTCGCGGATGTTCCGCCGCCGGCCTTGAGGTGTCAAGAAGTCGCTCGCGTGGCTTGCCGGCTCCATTTCATGAATCCTTCTCCGGAGGACACAACGACTCGTGAACGAACGGGTCCCACCATGGGCTGGCGACGGGGCGAGCTGTGGCTCGATGCGGACATCCCGTGGCTCGTCGAAGTACCCGGCGAGCCGGCAGTCGCCTTCGCACCTCCGTTGATCCTCAGTCCCGAGCCGCCGCCGGGGCTCGCCGCCTCGCGCCGGCGCCGGGATGCATGGAGGCGGCGCCGGGTAGCGCGGAGGGCCAGGGCGAAGGCACTCGCTCTGTCGCCGGCCGTGATGCTTGCGCTCGCCGGGGCTCGGGGCAGCGATCGCGCGACCTCGATCGCCGTGGAGGATCCGCCCAGTCTGACCTTCCGGCTCGGCACCGGCGCGGCCGAGGCCACGTACGGTACGCGGGGCGACGCAGACCATGACCGCATGACCGTCGCGCGCGGATCTCCTTCCACATCCGAACCGAGGCGGCCGGACCGGAACGTAGTGCGTGCCAAGGCATCTCCGAAGATCACATGGCACCACGCGCTCTCTGTCGGGCTGCCGTACGGCGGCAGCTTGATCGACGGGACCCAGCTTCCCGTCGAGGGTCCGAGCTGGGTCACCTGGAACCCCGTGACCGACAGCACCCCGAATGCGCCGAACCGGTTGTACGGAAACGAGCGCACGATCCGCGCGATCGTCACGGTTACGGAGGCATACCGCGCCGCGCACCCGGAAGCAGCGCGAGTCGTCATCGGCGACATCAGCCGCGAAGGCGGCGGCCCGATGAGAGACGAGCACGTGTCCCACCAGAACGGGCTCGACGTCGACGTCTACTTCCCGCGGCTCGACAGGACGCTCAGAGCGCCGCGCGCGTCCGGCGAGATCGATCAGCGCCTCGCGCAGGATCTCCTCGACCGGTTCGTCGCCGCCGGTGCGCAGATGGTCTTCGTCGGATACTCGACCGGACTCCACGGGCCGGCGGGAGTCGTCGTCCCCTACCCGGGGCACGAGTACCACATGCACGTCCGCTTCCCGCGACCCGACGCGTAGATCGTCTTTCAACGCGCGAGAACCCACTCGGGAAGCCGCTCTACTTCAGATCTTTGTTCCAATCCATGTCGACGGCCGCTCGTGCCGGGTCGGTTTTTGTGACGCTTCATGTCGGTTCGTGACGATGCGTTCGGTGCAGGGTGGACCGAGGACGCGATCGACGCATTGGAGGAGGCCTCAACCGGAACGACCGCAAGAAGAACCTTGGCGATGGCCGCGCAGGTGCAGCCGCCAACCGCTGATCGCCGTGTCCTGAACGGTCGAGAACCGATTCGCCGGGACGGTCGTATCGCTCCTAACAACCTCGGGAGGTGCTATGT
>JBKPRA010000003.1:0-7111 GCA_046734335.1 Actinomycetota bacterium
TCCGCCTTGCCTCTGATCTGGAACTGGACCAGCGCGGCGGTGTCGTCCTTGGACAGCTGTCCCCCGTTGCCCTGGGCGTACGGCGAGCGGACGTTCTTCACCGTGGCGTGACCGGACACGCGCCGGACGACGTCGGCGACCGCTGCGCGGAAGGCCGGGTCCCTCGAAGTGAGTGTCGTGCTCTCGATGAGCACGGCCTCGCCCGCAGGCTGCGTGAAGCCGTGGTGCTTGAGGATCGACTGCGCACGCGCAGTCTCGCCGGCCCCGGTGTCGTTGAAGTCGAGCTTCTTCGTCCCGACCACCATTCCGAGCAGGAACGTGACCGCGACGAAACCGAGCCAGCCGAAAATAGCGGCCTTCCGATGCTGGGCGCTCCAGCGCCCCATCCGAGCCGCCAGGTTGTACGACGTCTTGATCGGGCTCATCGGATGTCTCCTTGTCGTTGACTCCTGCAGCCTCGCTGGCGCCGTGCCCGAGCGGAATGGGGTGTGCAGGTGTCTCGTGGTGCGGGTAGCCCCACCCCATCCAAGCTCGAGGGCCACCCTCTCGGTGGCCCTCGGGTCAGCTCGGTAGCGGAGGAACGTGGGTCAGGCGGCCGGGATCGGGTGGTTCGACCGGAAGACGTCGCCCGGGTCGACCGACGCCTTCACCTCTCTGAGCCGCTTGTAGACGACCGGCGGGTAGAACCGCGCCGGGTCGGTCGGCCGTTCGGTGAAGTTCAGGTACTGGCGGCCGCTCTCGTACGGTGCGAATGCCTCGGCCAGCTTCGTCAGCTGGGCCCGGTTCGCCCGGTACATCGGCTCGTCGAGCACCATCCCGACGCCGAACGTGAGGTAGTCGGCATCGAACGTCGACAGCGCCCCGTGGTGCGGCCTCGGCCGTGAGAGGGCCCCGCCGACGTGGCGGATCTCGGCAGACAGCAGCGGAGAGCCCGACCCCGGCCCGGCGAGATCGACGAACCGGTCGATTGCGGCGCCGTCCAGCGGGCCGAGCATCTGACCCTCGCCGGTGTAGGGCACCGGTCGGGGCGGATCCATGTGCAGCTCGGCGAGGCCGACGGGCGGCACCATCGCGAACGTGTCCATCGCGGGGCCGAGCTCCCGAAGCGGGCGAAGGATGTCCGCTCCGGACGCCTCGTCGCCCATGTAGACGGCCTCGACGACGACGAACTTGCCGCCGCGGACCGGCTCGGGGATCTCCTCGAGCGGCGGGAACTGGAGGATGCGTCCCACCGAGGTGACCTCGTCCGGCACCGTGTCCGTCCACTCGAGCCACGCGTGCAGCACCTCGGACGAGCGCTCCCACGGGAAGAACAGGACGCCCGCGTAGATGTCGGGGATCGAATAGAGCTGGATCTCGAGGGCCGTGACGATCCCGAAGCTGCCGCCGCCGCCGCGGAGCGCCCAGAAGAGATCGGCGTCGTGGTCGGCGTCGACGCGGCGGAGCTGCCCGTCGGCGGTGACGACCTCGATCGCCGTCACGCTGTTCGTCGACAGCCCGAGCTTGCGGGCGTACCAGCCCACGCCGCCGCCCAGGGAGTAGCCGGCGACGCTCACGTCCGGCGTGGATCCGTGCAGTGCGGCCAGGCCGAGATCGGATGCGCGGGGCACCACGTCGCCCCACTTCGAGCCGGACGCGATACGGGCGATCCGACGGCCGACGTCGATCTCCACTCCCTTGAGAGCGTCCGTCTTGACGAGGATGACGTCGTCCATCGCGCCGATGGGCTCGGCGTTGTGCCCCGTGCGCTGGGCCGCGACCTGCATGCCGTTCGCCTTGGCGAACTCGACGATCGCGACCACGTCCGCTGCATCGGCGGGGACGGCGACGAGCGCCGGCTCCTGGACGACCGTCGTGTTGAACGCCTGCGTGGCCGCGTCCCACCCGTCCCGGCCCGGCTCGATCACGAAGCCCTTGAAGCGGCTGCGCAGCGAGCGGAGGGCAGGAACCGGAGTTACGCGCGGCTTCGTATGTGCGACTGCTTGGCTCACGATTCCTCCTTCTCGATGACGTGTTTCGAGTCTGGGCCCGGCCAGATCCTGGTGGAATCGAGGCAGCAGGCGTCTCGGGGTGCGGCCGGCCGAACTTGCTGCGAATCGGCACGAAGTCGACACGGACTTGTTCGCCCCGCACGGGTAGCCTCGTCGGCAGGGGTCAGGGGTTCTCCCCCACCCAGGGCGGGGGCGGGGAGAGAGGGTGGCCGCTAGGCGCGCAGGAACGCGAGCACGGCGAGCACGCGCCGGTGCGAGTCCGAGTCGGCGCCGAGGCGGAGCTTCGCGAAGATCGAGGTGACGTGCTTCTCGACGGCGCGCTCGGTGACGACGAGCCGTTCGGCGATGGCGCTGTTCGAGAGCCCCTCGGCCATCAGCCCCAGAACCTCCCGCTCCCGCGGCGTCAGCTGCCCGATCGGATCGTCCGCGCGGCGGCGGCCGACGAGCTGCGACACGACTGACGGATCGAGCGCGGAGCCGCCCTCGCCGACGCGCTTGACCGCGGCCACGAACTCGGTGACGTCGGCCACTCGGTCCTTGAGCAGGTAGCCCACGCCCTCGGCGCTCTCGGAGAGCAGCTCGAGCGCGTACGCCGGCTCGAGGTACTGGGAGAGCACGAGGACGGCGGTGTCCGGATGCTTCTCCCGGATCTCCTTCGCAGCGCGCAGCCCTTCGTCGGTCTGGGTCGGCGGCATGCGGATGTCGACGATCGCCACGTCCGGCTTGTACGAGCGCACCTTGAGCAGCAGCTCGTCACCGGTACCCGCCTGACCGACGACTTCGAGACCGGCGTCCTCGAGCAGACGGGCGATGCCCTCCCGCAGCAGCACCGAATCCTCTGCGACGACTATGCGCATCCCGTTCCCGTTCGACGCGTTCGCGGCCGTTCCCGCCGCGGACAGGTCGAGTCTGAGAGCCGGAAAATCCGATTGCAACCCGTCGGCGAGGACCTGGTAGACGCGCTCCGGCTCCGGGAGCCCCTTGAACGGGTGGACGCCGAGATCTCTGGCCTCGCATCCGGCGAGCTCGAATGTCCGCTCGGAGATGAGCACCTGGCCGCCGTGGCCGGCAGCGCTGATGCGGGCGACGCGGTGGACATCGAGTCCGAGGTAGGTCGATCCCTCGATCTCCGGCTCACCCGTATGCAGGCCCATCCGCACCCGCACCGTCGTGCCGTCCGGCCAGGGGTGGGCGGCAAGCGCCAGCTGGGCACCGACCGCGCCCTGTACCGCGGCCGCGGCGTCGGTGAAGACGAGGAGCATCTCGTCTCCGCGGCGGTCGATCTCCATCCCGCCCGCGTCTTCCACTGCCTCCCGGACGAGCCGCCGGTGGTCGTCGAGCACAGCCGCGTACGCACGGCCGAGCCGCCCGACGAGCGCAGTCGAGCTTTCGATGTCCGTGCAGAGCAGGGTGACCGTCCCGGTGGGAAGCCGGCTTGCCATCACGCCTACCTTAGAGCCCGGCCAGGGGAATCACAGCCCGCACCGTCGTTCCCTCCCCCTCGCTGCTCTCGACCTCGAGCTCCCCGTCCAGCGCCTCCACGCGATCGGCGAGGCCGCGCAGGCCGGAGCCGAGCGACGGATCGGCGCCCCCGATGCCGTCGTCGGCGACCTCGACCACCACCCGCCCGTTCTGGCGCTGGGCCCGCACCTCGACGGCGGACGCCTCGGAGTACTTCGCCACGTTCGTCAGCGCCTCGGCGACAACGTAGTAGGCGGCCGCCTCGACCGAGCTCGGGAGCCGTTCCTCGAGGTCGGTCGACAACTCGACCGGAAGCGGGGCGCGCGCGGCAAGCGCCTCGAGGGCCGCCGGCAGTCCACGGTCGGTCAGCACTGCGGGGTGGATGCCGCGCGCCAGCTCCCGCAGTTCCGCCAGCGCCTGGGTCAGCTCCTCGGACGCACCGACGAGGAGCTGCTCGGCTCCTTCGGGATCGTCGTGCAGCCGCGACTGCGCCAGCCGCAGCGCGAGCGAGAGTGAGACGAGGCGCTGCTGCGCACCGTCGTGGAGGTTGCGCTCGAGCCGCATGCGTGCATCGTCGGCGGCCTCGACGATCCGGGAGCGAGACGCCCGGAGCTCTGCTTCCTGGGCTTTGCGCTCGGTGATATCCATGCCGCAGACAATGAACTTGTCGGCCGGCTCGCCGAGTTGGCGCAGCCACCAGGCGACGATGCGCCAGGTGCCGGATCGACCGATCCAGGCGGTCTCGTGCTCGATGCTCGCGCCGGTCTCGACCTGTTCGTGGAACGCCTGCTTGACCTCGTCGACCAGCTCCGGGGGCGCGACCAGGTCCCAGAACGCTCGACCCATCGCCTGCTCGTCCGTGAACCCGGTCAGCTCGCGGAACGCGTGGTTCACCCCTTCGGGTGCGACCGTCCCGTCCCGCTCGACGGCGATCAGCAGGCTCGGGGTCGCACGCGCGACGACCGTGAGGAAGTCGCGCTGAGACTCGAGCTCCTTGCCCTGCTCGACGAGTTCGGTGATGTCCAGCCCGGCGACGATCCTGCGGTTGAGACCCTGACCGTCGATGATGTGAGCGACCGAGGCATCGATCGTGCGCGTCGCGCCGTCCCGCGTCGACCACCGACCGCGCACCTCGACAGGACGCAGCGGATGGACGCGGCGGAAGGCGTCCGCCACGGCGTCTCGGTCCTCCTCGACGACGAGGGCGTCCCAGAGGAACTGGTCGCGTATCTCCTCGTCGTCGGCATAACCGAAGATCGCCTCGGTGGTGTCGTTGAAGCGGACGATTCGCCCCTCGTCGTCGCAGAGCATGAGCACGATCGGAGCGGTGTTGACGACCGCACGTGTGAACTCCTGCTCGTGCTGGACCTCGCGCAGCCGGCGGGCCAGCTCCTCCTCGAGTCGGGCGCGATCGGTGAAGTCGCGCACGATGACGACGACCTCGTCGTCGCCGGAGGGCACCATCCGCGCCTCGAAGTAGTGCTCCTCGCCGCCTATCGGGATTCGGTACTCCACCGTCTGGACGCCCTTCGAGATCGGCGCGGAAAGCGCTTCCCCGAACCGATCGGCGATCTCGCTCGGGAGCACTTCGCGCACCGACTGCCCCAGCAGCTCCTCCGGGGGCACGACCATGAGCGCAGGGTCGCCCTTCACCTCCAGGTAGGTCCCGTCGCGGGCGATCCGGAACATGAGGTCCGGGATCGCATCGAGCAGCGCGCGGCTGCGGATCTCGCTGCGTCTCATCGCCTGAAGGCCCCGGTCCTTCTCGATCGCGAGCCTGGCCGCTGAGACGACCTCGTCGAGCACGCCCCGCTGGAGAAGCAGCGCCGAGTCGTGCACGAGCGCCGCCAGCGGGCGGCCGTCGGACTCGCGGTCGATGCGCGTCGTCGCCCGGCGGGTCGTGTCGGGCTTCAGCTGGACGGGGTTGCCGCGGGCATCGACGTAGCCGTTCACCTCGTCGAGCCAGGTCAGGTACTGGAGAGTCGGGTCGCCGAGGACCCGTCGCAGCCCTTCCTGTGCCTCTTCCGGAGTGGGCTCCTCGGGAACCTCTCGAAGCAGGCGGGCGGCCGGACGGTAGAGGCGGTCGCGCAGGAGGCCGGCGAGGAAGAACAGCGGGACCGTGCCGAAGGCGATGAACGTGACGACGCCGAGGACGTTTCCGCCGCGATCGGAGAACGGTGAGACGACGAAGAGTGCCGCGACCAGCCCCGCGCTGATGCCGCCGGACAGGTAGACCGGCCCGAGAACGCGACGCTGCGCGGGGGACGCCCCGCGCCAGCGGCGGATCAGCAGGACGATCACGCCGACGAAGATCACGAGGCCGATGACGCTGAAGACGGCCTGGAGCGTGTCGGCGACGGACTTGCTGTCGAGAATCAGGTACGGGTTGTCGGGGCAGTCATCGCAGTCGGAGCTGTGCTTCGTGAACAGCCAGGGCAGGACATTGGCGATGATCGCGATCGCCCAGACCGCGATCACGGTGCCGCGCTCGAGCTTCGTCCCCAGCCGTCCGGACGGGAACGCGAGCATGAGGTGGACGAACGCGGCCAGGAACAGGCTGCCGGCGAAGGCTCCGAGCCCGTAGATCCAGCGGCTGTTCGCCTCCCACAGCGAGGCCAGCATCCAGAGGAAGCCGACCGCGACGAGCAGGCGGCCCGTGCCGTTCTCGGGCCGGAGCGTCCAGGCGATCAGCCCGCTGACCACGAAGGAGAGCCCGATCAGCGGGAATGCGATCGCCTGGGAGATCGGGCTCGACTCGTGGTCCGAAAGGGCGCTGGTCACGGAGGCCGCCGCCGCGACCAGGAGCATCAGCGGGAACAGGCCGAACCAGAGCCGCTGTGTGTGGCGCATCAGTGCTCGCAGATCAATGCCGTCACGGCCTCGCCCGAGAGCTCGCTCTTCGGGACGAAGCCGCAGGCGCCGCTGCTCGCGACCAACGGCCCGAAATCGGCGCCGTCACGGCTCGAGACCAGCACCACGCACGTCTCGCCGTCGCTCGCAATCAACCGCCTCGTGACCTCGAACCCATCGAGATCGGGGAGCTGAACGTCGAGGAGAACGATGTCCGGGTGCAGGCGATCTGCGGCGGCAATCGCCGACTCGCCGTCTTCGGCTTCACCCATGACTTCGAATCCATCCGCTTCGAGAATCGCCCTTGCACTGGCACGGAAGCTTGGATGATCGTCGACGATGAGGACGGTTGGCACGCTCGAATGGTGGCACAGGGCATATTCGACAGCCATACGGCTAGCCACACCATCGTGGAGGAGCTTCCACTTGCTTCAAACCGGCTAGTCGTCAGAGGCCGAGGCGCTCGAGCATGGCCTCGTCCCGCCGCCAGCGCGGCCGCACCTTGACCTGCAGCTCCAAGAAGATCTTCCGGCCGAGCAGCTGCTCGATCTCGGGGCGGGCGCCCGTTCCGATCTTGCGCACCATCGAGCCACCCTTTCCGACCAGGATCTGCTTCTGCGACTCGGTCTCGACGAAGACATTCACGCGGAGGACCTTGTCCTCGATCTCGTCGACCTCGGCCGAGACCGCGTGCGGGACCTCCTCCTTCGTCAGCCGCAGCGCCTGCTCTCGAACCAGCTCCGCGATCTGCGTCTCGACCGAGAGGTCGGTGCGTTGCTCGGGCGCGAAATAGAGCGGCCCTTCGGGGA
>JBKPRA010000004.1:0-38968 GCA_046734335.1 Actinomycetota bacterium
GCACCGTTCTACGCCGCGCGGGCGCTGCGCGCGCTGGGCGCCCCGGCGGTGATCGCGGCGAAGTGCGCGGCGCCCGACCGGCACCTGCTGCTGCCACCGCTGATCCGCCTCGGCCTTCCCGTCCGCTGGCAGGACTCGTCGGCCTCGGCCGCGTTCTCGTTCTCATATGAGCGCGAGCAGCGACGGATGTCGATCGAGGCGATCGCCGACCCGTGGACGCCCGCGGAGGCGGTGGAGGCGGTCGGCGACGCGCGCTGGGTGCAGGTCGCGCCACTCAGCCGCGCGGACTTCCCCGCCGAGACGCTTGCCGCACTCGCCCGCGGCCGCCGCCTGCTGCTCGACGGCCAGGGCCTGGCCCGCCCTGCTCGAATCGGCCCGCTCGTCCTGGACGCCGACTACGACCCGGCCGTCCTCCGTTCGGTCTCCGTGCTCAAGCTCTCCGCGGACGAGGCCGAGCTCCTGGTCGACGGCTACGACGAGCGCGCGCTGGGCCGTCTTGGCGTTCGCGAGGTGGTGGTCACGCTCGGCTCGCGCGGTTGCATCGTCTTCGCCGACGGTGTCGCCGAGCTCGTGCGCGCCCACCCCGTCGCCGCGGCAGACCCGACCGGAGCGGGCGACGCATTCGCGGCCGCGTACGTGGTCGCCCGGAGCGGGGGCGCTGCACCGACCGCTGCGGCGCGCCGGGCGGCTGCTCTGGTTTCGGACCTCCTCGCCGGCCGCGCCGCATGATCGCGCACGTCCGGACGGCAGACGGAGTGGCGGTCGTCGACCTCGACGACGAGAGCCTCGTCGCGCTCGACCCGTCGGCGTCCTTCGATTCTCCCGCCGAGCCCGCCGTCGAGCTCCCGCTCGTCCTCGCGACTGCCGCGGCCGGCTCGACGGTGATCGCGGTAGTCGACACGAAGCCGCCAATGATCGTCTCCCACGACGCCGGAGTGACCTGGCGCGAGTCGGGCCGGGGCCTACCGGCGGGACGGGCTGTTGCGATCTCGGACGAGAACCCGGACGTCGTCGTCTACGCAACACGGAATCGCCTGTACCTCTCCCGGGACGGCGGCCGCTTCTGGCGGAGCCTGGCGCTGGAGCTGCCGGAGATCGAAGCCGTCGCGCTCTGACCGGAGGGCGGGCGAAGCGCCCGGCCCGCTCAGAGCTGGAATTCTCCCCGCGCGACCACCACCGCCGACCCTCCGACCTCAACCCGCTCGGCCCGGTCCACGCTTCCCTCGACCCGCGCGTACAGCTTGGACGGGCGGTCGATCTCAACTCCCTGCGTGATCTCGATCTCGTCGCCGAAGGAGATCAGGCCGTGACGCGCGAGGTGGAGCGCAAGCGGGCCGGCGGCTGACCCGGTCGCCGGATCTTCGGCGACACCGCCGGCCGGCGCGAACATCCTGGTCTTCCAACGCGAGCCGGAGCCGGCGAGGCAGTTGACGCCGATCACGGCAGGGAGTTCGGCCAGCCGACTGAGGTCGGGCCGCAGCGCCGCGACCTCCTCCTCGGACGACAGCACGACGTAGACGTTCGGCAGGCCGTTGTCGTACAGCTCGACAGGGAGCTCCGACCGCTGGACGCCGAGCGCGGCGAGGAGCCCGTCCGCGTCCGCGTAGAGCTCGACGGTCGGGATCGGTTGCTCCATCCACCCGAAGACGATCTGGGCGCCCTCGCGCTCCAGCCGAACGGGAACGACGCCCCGGCCGGTCTCGAGCGCGATCTCGTCGAGCTGGAGAGGCCCGGCGAGCACGAAGGCCGACCCGAGCGTCGGGTGGCCGGCGAAGGGCACCTCCACGGCCGGCGTGAAGATCCGGATCCGCGCGTGTGCTACCTCGGACGGGTAGACGAACACGGTCTCTTCATCGTTGTCGCGACCTGACGTCGCCTGCTGTGCCGTTCCGCCTGCTTGCGCTCGTTGCGTAGGTGGATATACGAAGACGGTCTCGCTGAAGTTCATTTCGCGAGCTAGCGGCTGGAGCATCTCCTCCGGGATACCGCGGGCGTCCGTGAAGACGGCGAGCTGGTTGCCGGTGAGCGGGGTGTCAGTGAAGACATCCACCACGTTGTAGCGGTACCTGGCCACAAGCCGACTCTAGCCGTGCAGAAGGCTCGTTCCGAACGCGTCGCCGTTTTGCCAGGAGCTGTGGGGGTACTACTTCGGTGTGATCGTCGCCGCCTCCACCGTTGCGATCGTTGCCATCGCAGCGGCTGTGATCGCCGTCGCCCTCGTGATCTGGTACGTCTCACCACGCGGCGGTCGCAAGCGCCCACCTAGCGCTTAGGCCGTAGCGACAGGAAGACGGTCTCGCTGAAGTTCATCTCCCGAGCCAGCTCCTGCAGGCGCTCCTCGGGCAGGCAGCGCGCGTCGGTGAAGACGGCGAGCTGGTTGCCCGTCAGCGGCGTGTCGGTGAAGACGTCGCAGACGACGTAGCGGTATCTGGCCACGGCCGTTCGAGTCTACGCGGCTAGCGGACCCGGACGGTCAGCGCGGCCCGCGCACGCCCGCCGTGGCCGTCGACAGCCGAAGCCAAGATCCGCAATCGTCCCGGGCGGACGAAGTGGACGTCGACGTGCACGCCTCTGCCGATCGGTTTCCCCGCGACACGCCAGCGGACGACGACACGGTCTCGATCCCGGTCGGCGACGAAGGCCCGGTACCGGTGCGCGCTGCCTGCCTGTACGACACCTAAGCCGGAAAGGTGAAGCAAAGGCGGCGTGTCCGGCACGTGGACGGGCAGGCTCGTGGTCGGGAGCGAGACGCGCCACGGGTCGACCGCGACCGCCTCGTAGGCATAGGTGCGATGGCCCGGCGGGCGGTCCGTGCACCCCGTGGAGCCCCCGCAGACGACCGGGCCGCCGGAGAAGCGCATGAACCTGACGCCGGTGGTTCGTGGATCGGTGTACAGGGAGGCGCCGAGGACGACTCCCCGACCGGTCGCCGAGGCGGTCACGGCGATCGGCGGCGCAGGCCGTGTGAGGTCGTCGAGCGCATTGGCCATGAACCGCTCGACGCGCGAATCCGCAGGCACGCCACGTCCCGCCGAGCCGTCGCGAAAGGCGTCCAGCGCCCAGCTCCACTGGTGCGAACCGCTCGCGAACACTCGCGAGCCCGATGGGGCCGTGTAGCGGATCGCGTCGGCATTCCCGTCCTTGTCGCCGCCGCGCTCGCGGCGGAAGAAGACGGTCAGGGCGTGGGTGCACGACGACGCGGCCGTCTGGTTCCCCGGGATGGTGTCCGACTCGGTGCTGACCACCCCCGGAACGACGTCGCCCGAAGCGAAGCCGGTTCCGGCCAGCCACGGGTCGCCGACCGCAGCGGCCTGCACGGTGTAGTCCCCGGGCGGCCAGTCGAGCACGGCACCCTGGTGCTGGATTCCGATCAGCGTGCACTCGTAGCGAGGCGGCATCAGCTCGCGAAAGCGGACGGTCTTCAGAGCCGGGTCGGCGATCGGGTCGGAGAACGACTTGTAGGAGACCATCGTGCGCCCCGCATCTTCGTACCGGACCTGCCAGTACGCGGCGTTGGCGCCCATGAAGGCGAGGTTGGTGCCGCGGTTCCGGGCGCCGTCGAAGGCATCGAAAATCTGCTTCGTCCAGTACTCGTCGTGACCGTTGACGAGCACGAGCCGGTGGCGCAGCAGGGAGGCCGGATCGCGGTCGGTATCGAGGTCGGTCTGGTACGAGACGTCGTACCCGCGGCGCTCGAGGAAGCGCACGGACTGGAGCTCCCAGACGAGCGGGCTCTGCCCGCCCTGGAGCTTCCAGGCGTACGGCCGGTCGAATGAGACGTGGTCCGCACGCACGCCGTTCGAGTAGTCGAACTCGTAGAGGCTCCGCCCACCCCAACCGTTGTACGCCTGCCAGGTGTTCACCGGCACCTGCACGAGGATCGCCGAGCGGTGCGTGGGCGGCTCGCGAAGGATCACGTACGTCGTCCACACCCGCCCCGACTGCGTGCGGAAGCGGACCATCAGGTAGCCGCTCGTCCAGTCGGACGGAACAGTGAGCTCGTCGGTCACCGGCCAGCCGGCACGGACGATTCCGCCCGGGCCCGGCGTGCCGGGCGACCGTGGCTCGCCGACGCGCGAGAAGCCGCAGTCGGTCGGGATGCAGGCGAGCAGCCGCGCGCCGGCGCCCCCGTACCAGCCGAGCCGGTAGATCTCGATGTGGTAGCGCGCAGCCGGCCTGGTGGCGACGTGGAAGTGAAGCCTGTCACCCGGCAGCGCGCTGGCCTCGGAGGCGTAGCCGTCGATCGAGGTTTCGTCGGCGTCCGGCATCTGCCATGCGGTCGTCCCCGGCCGCGCGTTCTCGGCCTGGATCGGATTCGTCCCGTCCGACGCAAGCGAACCAGGCAAGACCACACCGGCCGCGCAGGCGGCGGTGGCGGCGGCGAGCGCCAGCCGGATGCCGCTCACGTCGCGAAACTACACCCAGCGAGTACATTGCGAGCGGTTGCGCGTCTACCTCGTTCGCCACGGAGAAGCCGCGCCAGGCGAGCCGGACGATCTCCGTCCCTTGACCCCGGCCGGCCGCGCAGCGGCCCGCGATCTCGGGCTTCGGCTCGCGGCCGAGGGCGCCCGGCCCGCGGTCGTGCTGACGAGCCCGTTGCTGCGCGCCCGGGAAACGGCCGGCGAGCTCGCCCTGGCATTCGACTGCGAGGTGGAGGCCGATGAACGGCTGGCGCCCGGCACCACCACCCAGACGCTTCGCGAGGTCGTGACCGGCCGCGGCGCCGAGATCGTCGCCGTCGGCCACCAGCCCGACTGCGGCCGGATCGCCGCCGAGCTCAGCGGGGGGGCGGAGCCGTCGTTTCCGCCCGCCGGTCTCGCCGTGCTCGAGCTGTGAGCTCGCGCTCCTTGCGCGCGTACCAGTCCTGCATCCACTCCATCAACTCGAGCCCGTAGTGCAGCGCCTCGGTCGGCGACTCGCGCGGTCCCCAGCCGGTCACGGTCAACTCGTCGATCCCGCGGAAGAGCTCGAGCGTGCGCTCGCACCACTCGCGGCGCGCGCGAACGTTCTCGAGCAGTTCCTCCGCCGTCAGCAGGTCGCCGAAGAAGACCTTCAGCAGCCCCTCGTCGCGCATCTCGAACAGCTGATGGCCGCGGTCGGTCAGCCACTCGTGCAGCACGCGCTCGCCCTCGGGGGTGAGACGGTAGGCCGTCCTCTTGACGCCGCCTCGAGGATCCTGCTCGGCCGCCACGAGGCCGGCAGCTGCCAACCGCTTCAGCTCCGGGTAGATCTGCCCGTAGCTCGCACCCCAGAAGAACCGCGTGGAGATCTCGATCTTCTGCTTGATGTCGTACCCGGTCCGGCTGCCGAGCCGGAGCATTCCGAGGATGACGCGGGCAGTGGGTGACAGCGAAGGATATATCTGGTAGATATATCACCGATGGCGGCGGTCTCGGTCAGCGGCCTGCACAAGTCGTACGGCTCATACCAGGCCCTGCGCGGCGTGGACTTCGAGATCGGCGCCGGCGAGGTGTTCGGCCTGCTCGGTCCGAACGGCGCCGGCAAGACGACCACGGTCGAGATCCTCGAGGGCTACCGCAAGCGCGACGGCGGTGCCGTCTCGGTGCTCGGCGAGGACCCGCAGCGGGCCGGGCTCGACTGGCGCGAGCGCATCGGCATCGTCCTCCAGTCCTCGGCGATGTACCCCAACCTGAGCGTCGCCGAGAGCCTCGAGCTGTTCGCCGGGTACTATCGCGCCTCGCTGGACGTCGACCGGGTCGTCCGGCTGGTCGGCCTCGAGGAGAAGCGCGACGCCAGGGTACGCACGCTCTCGGGCGGACAGCAACGCCGGCTCGACCTGGGCCTTGGACTGATCGGCGACCCCGAGGTGCTGTTCCTCGACGAGCCGACCACCGGCTTCGACCCGGCCGCGCGGCGGGCAGCCTGGGAAGTGATCCGCTCGCTGCGCTCGCTCGGCAAGACGATCCTCCTGACCACGCACTACCTCGACGAGGCCGAGAGCCTCGCCGATCGTGTCGCCGTCCTGCGCGAGGGCAGCATCGCGGCCATCGGCCGTCCAGAGGACCTGACCGGCTCCGCGCCGGCGACCGAGATCCGCTACCGCCGCGACGGCGAGGACGTGGTCGTCTCGACCCACCAACCGACCCACGTGCTGCACGAGCTCACCTCGGCCGCTCTGGCCGAGGGTCGCGAGCTGGAGAACCTGAGCGTCCGTCGACCCACGCTGGAGGAGATCTACCTCGCCTTGACCGGCGACGAGGAGACCGCGGAATGATGGGGCTCTTCTCGCACCAGCTGGGCGGGGAGCAGCGCCTTTACTGGCGCAGCCGCGAGCTCGCCTTCTTCACCTTCCTCTTCCCGTTGCTGATCTTCGTGTTGCTCGGCTCGGTCTACGGCGACGACACGATCAAGAAAGAACACGGCGTCAAGGCGTCGGCATACCTGCTCGCCGGAATTCTCGGCTATGGCGTCGTCTCGACCGCGTTCGCGGGGCTGGCGATCGTGCTGACCCTGCGCCGCGAGAGCGGCGTGCTGAAGCGGGTACGCGGGACGCCGCTGCCGCCGGCGACCTACCTCGGCTCTGTGATCTGCTCGACCGTGATCGTCTACGCGATCGAGGCGGTCGCCCTGATCGTGCTCGCGCGGCTCCTGTACGACGTCCCCCTGCCTCACGAGTGGCCGTCGGTGATCCTCGCGGTGCTGCTCGGGACGCTGGCGTTCGCAGCGATGGGCATCGCACTGACGGGATTGATCCGCTCGGGCGACGGCGCCTCCGCGGTCGTGAATGCGATCTACCTGCCGATCTCGTTCCTCGCGGGCGCATTCTGGTCGGCCCAGTCCTTTCCCCATTTCCTCGAGGTGATCTCCGAGATCCTTCCGCTGACGCACTTCATCCGGCTGATGCGCAACATCGTGCTCCTGCACCAGCCGATCTGGGACAACTGGGAGCAGGTCGCGGTGATCGTCGTCTGGGGGCTCGCCGGCCTGGTTCTCTCGGCGCGCTACTTCCGCTGGGAGCCGCGCGAAGCCTGAGCTACGCCCGGGCCGCAGCAGGCTTCTTCGCCCGTCCCGCTCGCGCCGCCCGCAGCGCGAAGCTGGTCATCGACCGGCCCAGCTTCTGCGCCTCCCCGACCACGGCGTCGAGCGCGCCGGCGAACCACTCGATGTCCTCCTCGGTGACCGTCAGCGGCGGCAGGCCCTTGACCACGTTCACGCGATGTCCCGCCACCTGGCTGAGGATCCGGTGGTCGGTGAAGAGCGGGACGACGACGAGCTGGGCGAAGATCCCCGGCTGCATCTTCTCGAGCATGCGCCAGGTCGTCCGGCCCTTGTCCGGCTCGCCGAACTCGATCGCCCACATCAGCCCGAGCCCGCGCACCTCCTTGACCACCTCGTAGCGCTCGACCAACGGCCGGGTGCGTTCGAGCAGCAGCTCGCCCAGACCGGCGGAGGCGTCAACGAGGTCGCGGTCGTCGAGCTCGCGCAGCGTCGCCAGCCCCGCGACCGTCGCGTAGTCGTTCGGCGCGAAGGTCGAGCCGTGGCTGAACGCGTGCTCGAGCGAGTCGAAGACAGCGTCGTAGACCGCATCGCTCATCAGCAGCGCGCCGACCGGCACGTAGCCCCCGGAGAGCGACTTCGCCACCGGCATCAGGTCGGGCACCAGCCCCCAGTGCTCGGCGGCGAAAAGCCGGCCGGTGCGGCCGAAGCCCGTCTGCACCTCGTCCAGGCAGAAGAGCGTCCCATAGCGGCGGCAGAGCTCCTGCGCGCCGGCGAGGTAGCCGTCGGACGGAAGGATCACGCCCTTGCCCAGGATCGGCTCGACCACGAACAGCGCGACGTCCTCGTGCCGCAGCTGAGCCTCCAGCGCATCGAGGTCGTCGAACGAGATGCGGGCGACACCGGGCAGGTACGGGCCGAAGCGATCGGTGAATGCCGCCTCGCCGTTGATCGACAACGACCCGAGCGTCAGCCCGTGGAAGGCGTGCTCGACGCAGACGACCCGCCCGCGACCGGTCGCCGCGCGGCCAAGCTTGATCGCCGCCTCCACCGCCTCGGTGCCGCTGTTCGTGAAGAGCGCCTTGCCGATCGAGGCCGGCGCGCGTCGTACGAGCTCCTCCGCGAGCAGCGGTGTGACCGGCGAGACGCCCATCTGCGGCGCGTTGGGCGTCTGCAGCTCCATCGCCTCGACCAGCCAGTCGCGCACGCGTGGGTTGTTCCGGCCGACGTTGAACATGCCGAAGCCGCCCAGCCAGTCGAGGTACCGGTCACCTTCGACGTCGTAGAGGTACGCACCCTCGGTTCGGGCCCAGTCGCGGTCGAAGCCGATCGTCCGCAGCACGCGGACCATTTGCGGGTTGACGTACTCGGCGTGCAGCTCGAGCGTCTCGCCGGTTCGCCCGCCGAGGAGATCGCGGAGCTCGCCCACGAGCAAAGCGTACTAGCCGGGCTCAGACCAACCGGTTGAGCTCGACGAGCAGCGTGCGGAGCTGCGCGAAGCGCCGTTCGCCGAGCTGCCCGGCCCATTCCCGTTCGAGCTCGGCCACCGCCGCCCGGATGACCTCGATCGCCGACATTCCCCGGCGGGTGACGACGATGCGCTTGGCGCGCAGATCGTCGGGGTCCGGTCGGCGCTCGACATAGCCGAGACGCTCCAGGTCTCGGAGCAGGTAGTTCAGCGATTGCTTGCTGATGCCGAGGCGGGCGGCCAGCTCCGAGGGGCGGGCGCCGTCCGGGCTTGGATACCGGAAGACGGTGAAGTGAGCGGGCTCGAAGTCCACGAAGCCGTTCTCGCGCAACCGGGCAAGCATGTGTGCACGAACGGCCTCCCAGGGAACCCGCAGCAGGGCGCCGATCAGCGGCCCATCGGATGGAGTAGTAAAGTGACTTGACTTCTTCGCATCCACCATATATGGTCAAGCGACTTTACCATCCCGAGAGGAGCGAGGATGTCCACCATGACTACGGAAGAGATCAGGATCGGGGAGCTGTCGATCAGGTTCCTGATCGAGGGCGACGAGTCGAGCGGTTCGGTGGCGCTGTTCGAGTTCACCGTGCCCGCCCGAGCGAGAGTGCCGGTCGCGCATAGCCACGACGGCTACGAGGAGACGGTCTACGGGCTCGAGGGCGCGCTGACCTGGACCGTCGAAGGCGAGCGGCACGAGGTCGGCCCGGGCGAGGCGCTCTGTATCCGCCGCGGGGACGTCCACCACTTCGAGAACGAGGGCGAGGCGGATGCCCGAGTGCTTGCCGCCGTCACGCCTGGCGTGCTCGGCCCGGCGTACTTCCGGGAGCTCGCCGCCCTCGTCGACGAGGCCGTGACCGCGGGCAGGCCGCCCGACCCGGCCCGCATCGGCGAGGTGATGGTGCGGCACGGGCTGACGCCGGCGCCCTAGCTCGCGCTACTCGAGGTCGAGCTCGTGCTCGGCCTGCTCCCCGCTCTCGACGATGTCGCCGTCGGTGAAGAGGATCGCCTGCAGCGCCGTACGCCACTTGGGCGTGCGGCGCAGCAGGAACTCGAGATCCATGCCGAAGTGCTTGAACTCCTCGAGCTGCGCGTTCTCCATGATCGCCCGCGCCTGCGGGTCGGGCTCCAGCGAGATGCGCTGCTCGTACCAGCCGATCGCCTCGGCCTCCTCGGTCAGCGAGGCGATCATGCGGGCGAACGTCCGCGTCTCTGCGCTGAGCTCGCCCGCGGGCTCGTGGTACTGCTCGAAGCCCATCGTCAGCGTCCGTTCCGCATCGACGCCGGCCAGAAGCCCTGCTTGCCGGGCGAGAGGATCCCCTTCGGATCGACCGCGTCCTTGATCGTCTCGACGAAGCGCCGGTAGGCGTGCTCGTTGAACGAGTACTGCTCCTGCGCCAGGTCCATGAAGTCGAGGTGGGCGCGGTACTCGCCATAGCCGTACTTTGCAGCCTCGCTGACGAGCAGCTTCGACGTGTCGTAGGCGCGGCGCGTCTGCCCCTCGTCCTTCGTGTCGAAGATGACCATGGTCACGTGGATGAAGCTGCGCGAGTTGGTCGGAATGAGCACGGCCGCGTAGTCAAGCCTTGCCTCCTTCTGGACGAGCCCGCGGATGACGTCCCGCATCTCGACGGCGTCCTTGCCGGTCAGCCGGCCGACCGGCGAGAAGCCGATGTGGCCGCCCTCCTCGCCGCCGTACCAGCCCGTCATCTGGTTGATGTCCAGGTTGGGCACGCCTGCCTGGACGCGGTCGAAGGGGTGCTCGAGGTTCTCCATGTCCTCGGGCGCGCACTTCGTGCCCCACACCTCCACCCCGGGGATGGCCTCGAACGCCGCCTTCACCTTGGCGAACCGGTGGTCGACGACGGCTTCGTCCCCGTAGAGGGCGAAGCGCATCAGCCAGCGGCCGATGTCGAGCTCCTTGGCCATGTGGTCGACCACGTCCTCGGGCATCGGGTCGTCGCCCTGGTACCAGGGGGCGCGGCTCGAGACCACCGACGCCATCGCCACCGAGTTCCAGATCTGCGGCACGTTCTCGATCGTCCGGTCGAGCATCAGCCGGCGGAGCGTGTCGACGATCGGGCCGAGGTCGTCGTCCTTCCAGGCTCTGAGCCACAGCGGCATGTAGCACTCCGGCCACGGCATCAGCCAGACGCCCAGCTTCGTGACGATCCCGAAGTTCGACTGCATGAAGAGCTGGTCGAGAGTCGGGCCGAGGCTGCGCTTGTAGACGTGCCACGATCGGTTGTCCGGCATCGCGCCCATGCCGGTGCGGAGCAGCTCGCCGTTCGCGAGCACGACTTCCATCCCGCAGTAGGCGGCCATGTCCTGCGCCTGCGGCAGGTAGGTCGCGCCGTTCTCGAGGAAGTTGCTGACCACCCCGCCCCAGCCGAGATCGGGGATCGAGACCATCAGCTTGTGGCCTCCGTCCTTGATCGCGTCGTAGAGGTCGAACCAGCGCACGCCCGGCTCGACCACGCAGTACGCGAGCTCCTCGTCGATCTCGAGCACCTTGTCCATGTTCCTGAGGCTGACGATCACCGAGCCGTCGAGTCGCGGAGCCGGCCCGCCGTAGCCGTTGTTCATCCCGCGGCTGTGCGTCCAGAGCGGAATCCGCCGCTCGTTCGCCACCCGGACGACCGCCTGCACCTCGTCGACCGTGGTGGGCATGACGATCGCCGAGGCCGAGTAGTCGGTCCACGCCTCGTACTGGAACGGGTCGCGGAACTCGAGGAGCTCGTCCTCGGCCCTCAGGACCTTGTCGGCGCCGATCTCGGACGCGAAGTGCTCGACCGCCGCGGCGAACTCGTCCTCGGAGACGCCGGGCGGGAGCCGGACTGGGGCGCTCTGCTGGGTGGCCATGGCAGGCATCGGAACATCTGCGGTGCCCGACGTCAAGCGCCGCGGCGCGTCAGCCGGTCAGCCAGCGGCGCGGGTTTTCGACCATGATCCGCTCGAGGTCGTCGTCGGAGACGCCGCGCTCCCGGAGCTGCGGAAGGATCACATTCTCGATGTGCAGGTAGTCGGCGTGCTCGTCGGCGAAGGCCGGGTCGCCGACCATGAAGTCGTGGAAGGTTGCGCCGTCATGCGAGAAGTGCAACTGGTCGACATGGCCCTCGGCCAGCACCTTCGTCACGGTGTCGATCCGGTCGGCGTCCGGATTGAAGTGCTCGATGTTGAACCGGTCCCAGCCCAGATAGACCCCTGAGTCGGCCAGGCGGCGGATGTAGTCGAGGTCGTTCGAGTCGCCGGTGTGGGCGATCACGAGCTTCGCGGGATCGACCCCGGCGGCGGTCAGCGCCTCCAGGGCGACGAGCCCGGACTTCGCGGCGGCGTTGGTGTGCACCATCACAGGCGCGCCGGTCTCGGTGTGCGCAGCACCGACCGCAGCGACGATCCGCGGCACGTCGCCGACCAGGCCGTGCTCCTCCACGGCGAACTTGATGAACCCCGCTTTCACGCCGGTGTCGGCGATCCCCTCGGTCAGCTCCCGGACGAAGATGCCGGCCAGGGCCTCCCTCGTCCGGTAGCGCAGAAACTGCGGTAGCTCCATGAACGAGTAGACGCCGGTGCAGACGACGATGTTCAGGTCGACCTGCTCGTTGATCCGCCGGATACGCGGGATGTCCCGGCCGAGCCCGACGGCCGTGGGATCGACGAGCGTCCGGTAGCCCGCCCCGCGCAGTCGTTCGAGTTTCGCGACCGCGTCTGCGACGCCGCGATCTTCGTCCCACCAGGGCTCGCCCCAGCGGTGGTTGAAGTTGGCGAGGGTCTCGTGTCCGAGGATGAAGACGTGGTCGTGGGCCAGCGTCCGGCCGAGGCTCTCGGCAGGAACCGGCCCCATGATGGTCTCGACCGTCACCGGGTCAGAACGACGGTTTCGCCGCCATGTCGATGACGACCAGGATCAGCAGGGCGGTGTCGAAGCGGAAGATCGTGAACAGCCGTTTGACGCGCCGTCCGACCTCGGGCGACTCGGGCCCGAACTCCTGCGCGGCCTGGTCGATCCGCCCCAGCTCGGGCCCGACGAAGGCGATGCCGATCAGCATCGCCAGCGCCCACCCGACGACGGCGAAGACGATCCAGAAGTGGTGCCAGCCGATGCCCGACTTCTCCACCAGCGCGACGCCGAAGCCGAACACGAAGAACAGCGCGGGCGTGTAGACCCGTGTACCGATCCAGGCGCCCATCCGGCCCAGCGCCGCCAGCGTCGGGCCGTCCTGCTTGCTCTCGAAGACGATGCCCAGGGTGGTCAGGGTGATGTCCCCGCCGACCCAGACGACGACGGCGAGGATGTGCAGTGTGAGGTAGATCTGGTAGGAGGCGGGCGCGTACCAGAGGAAGACGACCGCGCCTGCGAGCAGCAGCGCTCCCGCGACGAGCGCGTCGATGCCAATGGGTGAAACGGGCCTCGGAGCTTCGGCGGTGGTATCGGTCACGGGCGATTCATAGGCGATCGGGCGGAAGGGATCAAGCCCTGCTGAACGGCGTGCCGCCTGATTGAACAGAGGCCCGCGGTGTGGTTATCTGACGGGCGCAGGTCAGGCGTCAGGAGGAGCGGCATGTCCACAGCGTTTCTGGGTCGAGGGCTCGTGCTCGCCGGCATCGTCGCCGGGCTGCTGGCGGTCAGCCTCCCGTTCGCCGGCGAGACGAGATACGTCGACGACGGCACGACGGCGGCGTTCCTGATCGTGCTTCTGTCGTTCACCAGCCTGCTGCCGGCCGAGATCGGTCGCGACCTCGTCGCGGCCGCCGCCGGGTCGGCCGCGTTCGGATTCTTCCTCGTGATCCCGTCGATCTATGCCTTCGACAGCTTCGGCAGCCTCGAGTCCGGCGCGTGGCTCGGCCTGTGCACCGCGCTGATCCCGCTCGGCGCCTTGCTCGTGTTCGCGGCAGAAGAGACACCGGTGAAGGCCCCGGCGGTCGACCGCGGGCCCGGCCTGCTGGTCGGGACGGTCGGCCTCGTTCTCGTCGCAGTCGGCATCTGGCTCGACCTCGGCCGAGAAGGACCGACCTACTGGAACGCGTCGTCCTCGGGCCATGCCCTCGGGCTGCTGTTGATCGTCCTCGTCCTCGCGGACGCCGGTGCGCTCGCCGCTTCAGCGCACTCCTCGGCACGGGTCGCCGAGCTCCTGGTGCTGGCCGCCTCGGCGACGTTCGGGTTCACGGTCTTCGCCCTCGTTGCGGGCGCGTTCGACGACTTCGGCACTCTGGGGGCGGGCGCGTGGATCCAGGCGGCCGGCGGGATCCTGCTTCTCGGCGGCGCCGTCCTGCCGCGCCTCGTTCGGTCCCGGTCCACGGCTGCGACCGCCGCAGCAGCGGCATGAGTGAGGTCGAGACCCCCGTCCTCATCGTCGGCGGCAGTCTCGTCGGGCTGTCCGCCGGGGTGTTCCTCGGAGCGCGCGGCGTGCCGTGCCTGGTCGCCGAGCGGCACCCGGGTACGGCGATCCACCCCCGCGCGGCGCTCGTCAACCAGCGGACGATGGAGACCTATCGCGCGATCGGACTCGAGCAGGCGATCGAGGAAGCGGCGGCACGCGAGTTCGTCCAGAACGGCGCGATCCTCTCGGTCGAGAGCCTGGCCGGCAAGGAGCTCGACTACTACTTCCGGAACATCAACGAAGGGGTCGAGGCGCTCAGTCCCTCGAAGCGGATCTTCATCACCCAGATCGGGCTCGAGCCGGTGTTGCTTGCCGAGGCAAAGAGGCTCGGCGTCGACGTCCAGCACTCCCGGGAGGTCGTCTCGCTCGAGCAGGACGCGGACGGCGTCACCGCAGTCGTCCGATCACGGGACAGCGGCGACGAGCAGAGGGTTCGCGCCCGGTACGTGATCGGCGCGGACGGGCCGCGAAGCCCCACGCGCGAGCGCCTCGGAATCGGAACGCTCGGGCACGGCTCGTTCTCCGACAGCATCACGATCTACTTCCGAGCCGATGTCATGCCGCTGCTCGGCGATCGGAACCTCAGCGTGATCTACGTCTTCAACCCGAACCTCGTCGGGTTCTTCCGCTTCTCGATCGACGGTCAGGCCGGGTTCCTGGTCGTGAACGCGACCATCGATCAGGACGGCAACCGCTCGGTCGCGGTCGGCGAGGACATGAGCGAGGAGACGTGCATCGAGTACTGCCGGCTGGCGCTCGGCGCGCCTGATCTGCCGATCGAGATCGAGAACGTCCAGCGCTGGTCGTCAATGGCCGACTGGGCCGAGCGTTTTTCCGAGGGTCGCGTCCTTCTGGCGGGCGACTCGGTCCACGTGATGCCGCCGACCGGCGGTTTCGGCGGCAACACGGGCGTCCAGGACGCGTACGACCTGGCGTGGAAGCTGGCGGCCGTGCTCGACGGCACGGCCGGGCCGGGGCTGCTCGACACGTACGACACCGAGCGGCGGCCGGTCGGCTCCTTCACCGTCGAGCAGGCGTACACGCGCTATGTCCTCCGCCTCGATCCCAGCCTCGGCAAGGAGAACCTGATGCCGATCGTCGACGAGGCGACGGTCGAGCTCGGCTACCGCCAGCTCTCGGACTCGGTCCAGGTGGAGGACGGCGACGAGCGTGCGCTCTGGGAGGACCCGCGCGAGCCGACCGCCAGGCCGGGGATGCGTGCCCCACATCTTCCGGTCGACCGGAACGGAACGCCCTCGTCCCTCCTCGACCTCTTCGGCGACGGTTTCGTCCTGCTCGCGGGGGAAGGCAGCAGCGGCTGGGAAGAGGCGGCGGGTCGGCTGGACGTACCGGTGACCACCTACCGTGCCGGCACCGACTTCCGCGACGACTCCGGCCGATTCGCCGAGCTCTACGGCGTCGGCGATGGAGGTGCGACGCTCGTGCGGCCGGACGGCTTCGTCACCTGGCGCACGCAGGGCAGGCCGGAGAGCGAGGGTGAGGCCCTCGCAGACGCGCTCGCCGCCGCACTCGCCCGCGAGTGAGAGCAAGACGGCCGGGCAATGTTAAGTCCTGCTTGACGCCCCCGATGTCATCTGCTGAGAATGGACACTCGTTGTCCTCCCCTGGCTACGGCTCTCGATGAGCGCTCCCGGTCGCGCAGGAGGTGCTGCTGCGTCCTCGCCTCCGGGGCGGTTTGCCTCGGTAGTCGCGAACACCGCCGTCGCGGCCCGGTTCTTGCCCGTGTGGCTCGCGACCGGCGTTCTGATGATCGTCGCCGCCATCATCGTGCCCGCCGCGCTGCAGCACACGAACTGGGCTTTCGTCCTGCCGTACATGACGATTCTCGCGATTGCGTCGATCGGGCAGATGCTCGTGATCATGCAAGCCGGCATCGACCTCTCGACCCCGGCCGTCATCTCCTTCGGCGGGAACCTGCTCGTCGGCGTGAGCGTCGGCCACAACGACCGCCTGGCGCTCGGAATCCTCGCCTGCATCGGCCTCGGAGCGGGAGTAGGCCTGGTCAACGGAATCCTCGTCGGGATCGTGCGGCTGAACCCGCTGATCGTCACGCTCGCGGTGGGACAGATCGTGTTCGCCTGGAACCTGCGCTACGCGCGTGAGGTGACGAACTCGACCGCGGTACCGGAGGCACTTTCCTCGTGGGCGGGCGAGAAATGGCTCGGCGCCAGCTCCGTGTTCTGGACCGGCGCCGCTCTGACCGTGGCCGTCGCGCTCCTGCTGCGCTACACCGCCGCCGGCCGGCGCTTCCAGGCGGTCGGCGCGAATCCGCGGGCCGCGTGGATGGCCGGCCTGCGCGTCCGGACGCACGTCATCTTCGCGTACACGGCGGCAGGGATCCTCTACGGATGCGCTGCGGTGCTGCTCGCCGGCATCCGCATCAACGTCGACCCGCAGCTGGGCGCTGCTTACCTGCTCGCGCCGATCGCCGCGGTCGTGATCGCCGGCGCCTCGCTGTCCGGCGGGCTGGCGAGCGCAACGTCGACGTGGGTGGCGGCGCTCGCACTCACATTCCTGACACAGATGCTGGTGATCAAGGGGCTGAGGCCGGGGATGCAGTTCATCGTCTTCGGTGCTGCGATCATCATCGGGATGCTGATCTCCGGAGACCGGATCGCCGCGCTCCTCGGCCGCGTCGTGAGGCCGGAGGGAAGGTCGGACAACAACCCTCGCGTTGAGGCAAACACGAGCTGAGGCTCGCGAAAGGAGGAGGGAGATGCACCTACGGAAATCGGCCATGAGACGAAGAGGCTCGGTCGCCGCGGTCCTTGCGCTCGTGCTGCTCGCAGCGGCCCTGGTGATCGTCTCGACGGGTCTGGGCAGTACCGGCAAGACACACGGCAAGGCTGCCACACCGGTGATGATCGGCAAGGGAGGCGGCTACGGCGAGGTGTACAAGGCCAAGGCCACCACGCTCAAGAAGACGCTCTTCAACGCCACCCTGCTTCCGAAGAACGCGAATTCACGCAACATCGCGCTGGCCGGCCTCGGACGGTCGGACAAGAAGGTCAACCTCGCGCTGGCGCTCAAGTGCTGGAAGGCCAACACCTGCAATACCGGCACGGGAGGCAAGCTCACCGTCGCCTACATCGAGCAGTTCGGCGAGAACGTCTACCGCCAGATGTCGCACATGGAGTTCATCCTCCAGGCGCTGACGTACCCGCAGATCGGCAAGATCATCTACAAGAGCGCCCACTCAGACCTGAATCAGGGCATCGCCGACTTCAAGGCGGCGATCGCACAGAAGGTGAGCGCGATCGTCACGTACCCGGACTACGGCGACGCGATGCTGCCCGTGATGAAGGAGGCGACCGACGCCGGAATCCCCGTTGCGACGTACGCCTGGGGCTATGTCACCGGGCCGGGCAAGAACTACCTGACCGTTGTCGGGGAGTACACGTGCAACCTCGGCAAGGCGTTCGCGACAGCGATGAACACTCAGGTCAAGTCCGGTGACATCGCCTTCATGGGCGGCTTCCCGGGCAACCCACTGTCCGAGGGCTGGCAGAAGTGCGAGAAGCCGGCGCTGAACTCGAACATCGATGTCGTGGCGACGGAGCCGACGAACTGGGATCCGTCGAAGGTCCAGTCGGTCGTCGCCGGCATCCTAGCGGCGCACCCCAATATCAAGGGCTGGAGCTACGAGTACGGCGGCGGCATGGCCCTCGGCGCCGTGGCGGCGTACAAGGCCGCGGGCAAACCGTTCAATCCTGTGCTGACGCTCCGGACGGACGACGTCCGCATGGGGTGCGAGTACAACCAGCTGAAAAAGACCAACCCCGGCCTGAAGATGTACTACTACACCTCGGGCAACACGCAGATCCGGGTCGCGCTCACAGCGGCCATGATGAAGCTGAAGGGCGCGCGGATCCCGCCCACCATCGTGTTCCCGATCGCGTTGCAGGACCAGGACAAGCGTGATTCGTGCGTCAAGGGCTATCCGCAGGATGCCTCCGCGACGTCGCTGATCCCGCTCAGCCTGCTCCACCAGATGTACCCGTCCTAGACCGCTCGCCTACGGCTCGCTCACACGGGGGGAACAGCCGGTTCCCCCCGTGAGCCCCCCTCCCACAAACCAATGAGCACCCCACCCACCGTTGTCTGCCGCGCCCGCCATGTCGGGCGCGGCGTCGAAAGACCCTCGTGAACGCCGTTCTGTCCATGCAGGGCGTCTCCAAGGCGTTCGGAGCGGTACAGGCACTTCGGAACGTCAGCGTCGACTGTCACCCGGGCGAGATTCACGCGCTCGTCGGCGAGAACGGGTCCGGGAAATCGACCCTGCTGGGGATCGCCAGTGGCTTCGTCCCTCCCGACGAGGGAACAGTCGAGATCGGAGGCAGTCGACGGCGGCGCGGATCTCCCGCCGAGGCCCGGAGACTCGGTCTCGGCATGGCGTATCAGACCTACTCGCATGTCCGCGACCTATCGGTTGCCGAGAACCTCTATCTGGCTGTTCCCGGCGAACTGAAACCGCCGTACGGCCGCGTGGACGAGTGGGCAGCCGATCGGCTCGCGGAGTTCGGGCTCGACCTGCAGGCGTCGGCGCCGATCGCCTCGCTGTCACTCGCGGAACGACAGTTCCTCGAGGTGATCAAGGCCCTGCTCGCCCGCCCGAAGGTCTTGCTCCTGGACGAGCCCACGACCGCGCTCGGGCCGGAGGAGGTGGAGCGGCTGCACGCGCTCGTCTTCGAGCAGAGCCGCGCAGGGGTCGGCATCGTCTACGTCAGTCATCGGCTGCCGGAGGTGCTCGGCATCGCCGACCGTGTGACGGTCCTTCGGGACGGCGTCTCCCAGGGCACATTCGAGGCCGCAGGCATGGCCGAAGAGAGCCTCGTCGCCCTGATGATCGGCCGTCCGCTCCAGCTCGCGTTCCCGGACCGCCCTGCCCCGGACGCAGCTCCGGAGGTCGTGCTGGCGATCTCGGGCCTTCACGGCGATCGCTTCGGCCCGATCGACCTCGGAGTCGCGAAGGGCGAGATCCTGGGTATCGCCGGTGCGGAGGGAAATGGCCAGCTGCCGTTCCTGCGGGCGCTCGCCGGCATCGAGCGCGCGACCGGAAGCGCGACCTGTGACGGCCGCGAGCTCGACACCGGATCTCCGCTCGGCCCGCTCCGCGCAGGCGTTGTGCTGCTGAGCGGTGACCGGGCGGGAGAGTCGCTCTTCCCGGTGCTGAGCGTGCGGGCGAACACCACGATCCAGGTGCTGGGGCGGCTCGGACGCCTGGGCCTCCTCAACCGACGGCGCGAGCGCGACACCGTCACCGGCCTCGTGCGCCGTTTGAGCATTCGCATGGCGTCGATCGAGCAGCCCGTCCAGTCGCTCTCGGGGGGCAACCAGCAGAAGGTCTCGCTCACGCGGCCGTTCCTGCGCGGAAACGTCAAGGTCATCCTCGCCGAGGAGCCGACCCAGGGGGTCGACGTCGGCGCCCGATTCGACATCTACGACGCCCTGCGCGCGAAAGCGGAGGAAGGCGTGGCCATCGTCGTCAAGTCGAGCGACCCGCTCGAGCTGGCCGGGCTCTGCGACCGGGTGATCGTCATGTCGCGCGGGAGGATCGTCGACGAGATCCGCGGCGACGACCTCGGGGAGCGCCGGATCGTCGAGGCGATCGTCGGCTCGCGAGCAGGTGCCGCCGGACGAAACCCTGACGGGCCGCCGTCATGACGTTCGGGGCCCGCGTGGCGGCTGCGGTCGCGAGGATCAGATTCAGCGGCGTCGTCCCGCTCGTCCTGATGGGAACGCTGATCGTCGCGGTCGGTGCGTACACGGCGCTCCGGGAGGACGCCTTTCTCACCAGCTACAACCTCAACAACCTCCTGCTCGCGACGATGCCGCTGGCGCTGGTCTCGCTCGGCCAGACGAGCGCGCTGCTCGTCGGCGGTTTCGACGTCTCCGTCGGCGCGCTGATGACGATGTGTGTCGTCGTCGCCTCGTACACGATGACACCGACGACATCGCAGTTGGGGCTGATTCCGGGGGCGCTCGCGCTCGTGGGTATCGGGCTCGCGACCGGGGTCTTCAACGCGGTGCTCGTCCGTGTGCTCCGCCTTCCCTCGATCATCGCCACGCTCGCCACGTTCAGCATCCTCGAAGGCGCGGCGCTGCTTCTGCGCGACCATCCGGAAGGAACGATCAACCTCGACGTCATCGACAGCCTGACGACGAGTGTCAGCTTCGTACCGCTCGCCTTCATCGGGGTCGTGGTGCTCGCCGTGCTCGCCGACGTCTGGCTGTACCGCACGCGCACGGGCCTGGCGTTCCGGGCAGTCGGCCTCGACGAAACGGCCTCGCGCCGAGTTGGGCTGGGAACGAGCCGCACGGTGATCCTCGCCTTCGTCGTCTGCTCGGTGATGGCCTCGATCGCGGGGTTCTACCTTGCGGCACAGGTTCAGATCGGCTCGCCGATCATCGGCAACCAGGCGCTCGAGAGCATCGCCGCGGCCGTCCTTGGCGGAGCCAGCCTCGCGGGCGGCAGGGGATCGTTCGTGGGAACATTGCTGGCGGCTCTCTTCCTCAGCCTGATCGACAACATCCTGCCGTTGTTCCAGGCACCGACGGAGTACGCCGAGATGACGATCGGCATCCTGATCCTGGTGGCGCTGATCCTCTACCAGGGGCCCGAGCTGGTCGCCCGGCTTCGCTCGAGCTGGGGCGGTGTCGGCCGACTACGACGCCCGACGGTCGACGGGTCAGACCTTTAAGGCATCTGACCGGGTCGCCTGCTCCCACTCGGATCTGAGGAGCGCGTATTCGACATCGCCTTCCTCCTCGCCCTCGATGTAGTCGGGCCACGGCTGATGGAAGACCCGCACGAATCTCAGTCCTGCCTTCTCCATCACTCGACGCGAAGCGACGTTCACGACCATCGTGAACGCGACGACTCGTTGGACACCGAGCTCGGCGAATCCGTTGTCGATCAAGGCTCGCGATCCTTCGGTGGCATAACCCTTGTGCCAGGCCGATCTGCGCAGCCGGTAGCCGAGCTCGACCTCGTCGGGTGGAGCCTCTTTGGCGGGCCGAAAGTGGAACCAGCCGATGAACCGTCCGGTCGACCTCTCGACCGCCGCCCAGAAGCCATAGCCGGCATACCGTTCGTAGTAGCCGAGGAAGCCCGGCAGAACGTCATTCTCGATCTCGTCGCGCGGTGTCGGCCGACCGCCGTTGATGAAGCGCATCACCTCGGGGTCGCTGTCGAGCTCGACGAGGTGGTCGATGTCGTCGCCCGTGAACCGTCGCAGCACGAGCCGCTCGGTCTCCAAGAAGACCTGCACCGTCGGGATTCTGCTCCGCCGGACGTTCCTAGCGGAGGCGCTCGCGGATCTCGCTCAAGATCCGCTCCGGCCCCGGGAGGAACGCATCCTCGAGCGGCGGACTGTACGGAATCGGCGAGTTCGGCGTGGCGATACGCCACGCGTCGTCGAGGTCGCCCAGCCCCTCCTCGGTGACGAGCGCGAGCACCTCGCCTGCCCAGCCGCCCGTCAGCGGGCCCTCCTCCACGACCGCGACACGGTTCGTCTTCCGGACGGACGAGATGATCGTGTCGAGGTCGATCGGCCGCAGCGTCCGCAGGTCGATCACCTCGGCCGACATGCCCTGGTCGGCCAGCTGGTCGGCAGCGGCGAGGCAGTCGTGTACGCCCTTCATGGCGCTGACCAGGGTTACGTCGTCGCCCTCGCGTACGACCGTCGCCGTGCCGAGCGGCTCGGGCTGGTCGCCGTTCACCGGGCCGCTGGTCGAGTAGAGCCGCTTGTGCTCGAAGAAGATCACCGGGTTGTCGTCGCGGATCGCGCCCTTGAGCAGGCCCTTCGCGTCGGCGGGCGTCGAGGGGGCGACGATCTTCAGGCCGGGGATGCCGGTCAGCCACGAGATCGGCATCTGAGAGTGGATCGCGCCGAACCGCGCGCCGCCGCCGACGACGGAGCGAATCACCAGCGGGCAGCTCTGCCGCTCGCCGGTCAGGAACCAGTACTTCGTCGCCTGGTTGATCAGGCTGTCCATCGACAGCGCAAGGAAGTCGCCGAACATGATCTCGAGCACGGGCCGCTTGCCCGTGACGGCGGCTCCGAAGGCCGCACCCGTCATGGCGAGCTCCGAGATCGGCGTGTCGAACACACGCTCGGGGCCGTACTTCTCGTGCAAGCCCGGCGTCGCGGCGAACACCCCGCCGGCGACGGCGACGTCCTCGCCGAAGAAGATGACGGTCTCGTCGCGGGCGAGCTCCTCGTCGAGGGCGTCACGGATGGCGTCTCTGAACTCGATCTCGGTCTCCACGGTTTCCTTTCTCAGGCGGCGACGAGCGCCACCGGGCGCTCGAGCAAGGTCGCGAGGGTCTGCAGGAACTTGGCGGCCTGCGCGCCGTAGACGACGCGGTGGTCGCACGAAAGCGCCACGTCCATTCGGTATCGCGCGACGATGGCGCCGTCCTCGGCGACCACCGGTCGCCGCGAGACCTCGCCGACGGCGAGGATCGCGGCCTGGGGTGGATTGATCACCGCGTGGAACCGGCGGACACCGAACATCCCCAGGTTCGAGACGGTGAAGGTGCCGTCGCGCAACTCCTCGGAGGTGATCGTCCCGCCCAGCACCTTGCCGATCCGGTCGCGGGCCAGCCCGGCGAGCTCGAAGATCGGCAGCATGTCCGCATCCGGCAGCGTCGGCACGTACAGCGCGTCGTCCGTGGCAACAGCGATGCCGACGTTCACCCGCTGGTGCCGCTTGATCCGGCCGTCTGCCCAGGAGCTGTTCAGAGCGGGATGCTTGCGCAACGCGAGCGCCGCAGCCTTGACCACGAGGTCGTTGAAGGACGGCAGCGGCTCGCGGCCGAGGGTCCTCAGCTCGTCGCGGGCTCCGGCGGCCGCCTCCATGTCTATCTCCGCCTCCAGCGTGAACTCGGGGATCTGCGCCCGCGATTCCGTCATCCTCTGCGCGATCGTCCGTTGCGTCGGGGTGAGCTCGACCTCGTCCCCTCCGGCCGGCGCGGTCGCCGGCGCCGCGTCGCGGACGTCGGCGCGGACGATCCGCCCGCCGGGCCCGGTGCCGCTCATTCCCTCGAGCGACACGCCGAGCTCGGCCGCCAGCCGACGGGCAACGGGAGTCGCACGATGCCTGCCGGCCTTGCCACCGTTCGTTCCCGCCGGCGGCGCGGAAGCGGGCGCGGCCGGCGGCGGACCGGTCGACACTGCCGGGGCCGGCTCGGGCGGCGACACGCTCCGGGCTCCACCCGCCCCATGCGCCCGCGCGATGGTTTCGCCGAGCAGCGCGGTCGTGCCCTCGTCGACGACGATCTCGTCGAGGACACCCTCGAACTCGGCCTCGTACACCATTGTCGCCTTGTCGGTCTCGATCTCGACCAGCGGCTCGCCCCGAGCGAAGGTATCGCCGGGCTGCTTGAGCCACTTGATCACCGTCGCCTCGTCGCCCTGGTCGGAGAGGCGCGGCATCGGGATCTCGAGCAGGGTCGCCTCGGTCACGCGGTCACCGGTGTCGAGGAATACTGAACGAACACCGCCACCATGCTCGGCTCCTACCGGTCGGGCGCGTGGTGGCGGCCGAGGACGATCCAGATTGCAATGGCCACCTCGTCGCCGTCGTTGTGCAGCCGGTGCGGGATGGTGGAGTCGAAGGCGATCGAGTCGCCGGGGTCGAGGACGGTGTCCTCGAAGCCGACCTTCACCCCGAGCTGCCCGGTGAGCACGATCCCGAGCTCGCGGCCGTTGTGGCGCATCAGGCTGCCGTCGGGGCTCGAGGAGCCGCCGGCCTCATAGACCGCGTACAGGAACTCGACGTCACGGTCGTTCCAGGTGGTCAGCCGTTCCCAGTGAACTCCGGAGCCGAGGTCGATCACGTCCCGGTCGGCGGCGCGCTGGACGCGGCCGAAGCCGACCGGCGGCCGGGTCTCGTCTCCGCTCGGCTGCGGCCGGGCCGTCGGCTCCCCGTCGCCGCCGGCAGGCGCGAACAGCTCGTCGAGCGACACGCCCAGTTCGGTGACGATCGCGTAGAGCGTCCTGACCGACGGCTGGGTCTTGCCGGTCTCGATCTGAGAGACGAGGCTGGGCGAGACCTCGAGCCGGCGCGCGAGCTCACGCAGGCTCAGCCCGCGCCGCTCGCGCTCGACGCGCAGACGCGTGCCGAGCGTGTCCTCGCCGGACGGGACTTGCTCGGCGACGCTCTCGCGGCCGCTCATCACTTGAACTCGCTGAACTCAGCCTGCTCGGGGAAGGGTGCCGCCAGCGCCGTCGCCTCGACCTCGCGCAGCTCCCGCTCGACGTCGTCGGCCACCTCGCGTACCTGCTCTGGCGTCGCGCCGTGGTCGGCGGTCAGCCGCTGCTCGGCGACGAGCAGCGGGTCGCGGGCGCGCCACTCCTCCAGCTCGCCCGGTGGGCGGTACTTCCCGGGATCGCTGCGAGAGTGGCCGACGAACCGATACGTCCGCGCCTCCACGAACACGGGGCCCTCGCCGCGACGGACGCGGCCGGCCGCATCCTCAGCAGCCGCGTGCACCGCCCAGACGTCCATCCCGTCGACGACGATCGCGGGGATCTCCATCGCCTCCGCCCGGGCGACGATCGAGCCCGCGGTGACGGCGTCCATGGCCGTGTACTCCCCGTAGCCGTTGTTCTCGCAGGCGAACACCACCGGCAACCCGAGTACCTTGGCGAAGTTCAGGCATTCGAAGAAGTAGGCCTGGTTCGTCGCCCCGTCCCCGAAGAACGCCGTCGCGATTCGACCGGTTCCCTTCAGCGCCAGCGCGGCGCCGGTGGCGGCGGCGATGCTCCCGCCGACGATCCCGAAGCACCCGATCACACCGTGGTCGAGGTCGACCATGTTCATCGACCCAGCGCGGCCGCCGTTGACGCCCGTCGTGCGGCCGAGCAACTCGCCGAGCAGCGCCTCCGGTGCCAGCCCGCGTGCGAGGAGGTGCCCGTGCCCGCGGTAGGTGCACGCGACGCGATCGTCCTCGTCGAGCGCCGAGGCGAACCCGACCGAGACCGCCTCCTGACCGGAGCAGAGATGGGTCGTGCCGTACACCTCGCCGCGCAGGAAGAGCGACTGGACGAGCTCCTCGAAGCGCCGGATCAGGAGCATCCGGCGGTAGAGATCGAGGCCGGCGTCGAGGCCCTCGAATGCTCCTGCAGCTGCGTGCTGGGTCGCCACGCGACGTTCGGCGTCAGTCCGGCTCGGCGCCGACGAGCGTCGGCTCGGGCTCGGGGCTCTCGGGCGCGACCCGGCCGTTCAACAGGTCGACCCCCCGGACGTATGTGCGGCCGGTGACGAGCAGCTCCTCGGCCGGGAAGCGCGTCAGCACCTGCGGGCCGGTCGGCGTGACCACGACCTCCTCCTCGATGCGCGCGGCCGAGCGGCCGTCGGTCGCCGGACAGTACGTCTCCAGCGCGAACACCATCCCCACCTCGAGCTCGACCGGAGCCTCGAGCGAGTGGAGCCGGGAGATCATCGGGAACTCGTAGAGGCCGACCCCGATCCCGTGCCCGAACTGGAGGCCGAACGCAGCGTGCTCGTCCGGCAGCCCGATCTCGGTCGCCTCCGGCCAGGCCTCGGCAATCTTGTCCGTCGTCACTCCCGGGCGGACGAGGTCGATCGCCGCGTCGAGCCACTCGCGGCAGCGGCGGTAGGCGTCGAGCTGCGATGGCGTCGCGTAGCCGACGTTGAAGGTGCGGTAGTAGCAGGTCCGATAGCCGTTGAAGGCGTGGATGATGTCGAAGAACGCCTGGTCGCCCGGCCGCAGAAGCCGGTCGGCAAACGTGTGCGGGTGCGGATTACAGCGGTCGCCGGAGATGGCGTTGATCGCCTCGACGTGTTCCGAGCCCAGGTCGAACAGGGTCTTCATCGCCTGCGCGACCACCTGGTTCTCCGTGATGCCGGGCCGGAGGGTCCGGTAGATCTCGTCGTAGACGGCGTCGACTATTGCAGCCGCATGGTCGAGGAGCGCCAGCTCGTCCTCCGACTTCAGCTTTCGAGCCTCGAGCATCACCGGCTGCGAGTCGACCGTGTGGATGCCCGCGGCCTGGAGCGCGAGCAGCGTCGTCATGTCGGGTACGTCGATACCCAGCGGCTCCTGGTCGAGCCCGCGCTCTCGGAGCTCGTTGGAGACCAAATCGGCGAGAGCGGCGGGGATGCCCGTCTCGTTCGGCATCGCCCCGCGCATCGGCGGCACCCAGGCCCGCCAGTTCTCCTCCGGCAGCCAGGGGCAGTACAGCTTGTGGTGGCGCGCGGCGGAGCCGAAGTCCCAGAGGATCGGATCCTCCCCGCGCGGGAGCAGCGCGAAGCGGATGTTCTTGTCGCGCTCCCACGTCCCGATCGCAGTGCTGGTCAGATAGCGCAGGTTGTTCGGGTCGAACAGGAGGAGCGCGCCGAGGTCGGACGCCTCCAGCGACGCCTTCGCCCTGGCCATTCGATGGCGACGGAGCCGGTCGAAGTCGACCCGTTGCTCCCAGTCGACCGCCATCCTCGCGCCGCGCGATGCGATGTTCATGGCACTCCCTTCGCCGTGTTCAGTGATTCTGCACAATCGTCCCGTGCGACGTCAAACAGCACACGACACGCGGCGACCGCCGAAGTCGTAGGCTCCCCCACGGTCACGTCGAGCGAACGACAAGGAGTCACGTATGCCGCCCCGCCAGATCGTCGACACCGTCCTCCCGACCACGATGGTCGGCTCGTATCCCCGCCCCCACTGGTACACGCAGCAGCTGGTCGGCCGAGACGTCCGGGTCGCGTTCAAGGAGGTCCGCCACGAAGAGGCCTACCACGACGCCACCCAGGTCGTGATCCACGACCAGGAAGAGGCCGGTCTCGACGTCGTCACGGACGGGCAGATGTCGTACGACGACTACGTCGGCGTGATCGGCTCCTTCTGCTGGTACATGTACGAGCGCATCGGCGGCTTCGAGCCGGCGCGCGAGGAGCATCCGTCGGTCACGGAGGAGAGCGAGGAGAACCGGGTCAATGCGCTCCTCACCGACTGGGGCGGGGTGATCAACAGCGGGCCGGTGACGCACGGCCCGATCCGGTTGGTCGACCTGTACAAGATCGCCAAGCAGTACACCGACAAGCCGATCAAGGTGTCCGTCGGCGCAGGTCCGGTGAACCTCGCCTGGCACGTGTACTTCGAGCACTACAAGGATCCGCAGGAGCTCTGCTACGCGCTGGCGCCGATCTTCAACGCGGAGATGAAGGCGCTGGTCGAGGCCGGTGCGGAATGGCTCCAGCTCGAGGATCTCGGCGCCTGGCTGCCCCTCTTCACGGGAGACGAGGCCGACTACGAGTGGATCCGCGACGTGATCGGCAAGTGCTGCGAAGGCGTCGACGCGTTCATCGGCTGGCACTTCTGCTTCGGGAACGCCTGGGGCAACGACATCCTCAGCGCCAACTTCCCCGAGGGCTACCAGACCGTCCTGCCCCACTTCTTCGACACGCCGGGGATCGACCAGTTCGTGCTCGACTACGCCAACCGCGAGATGGCCGGTGTCGAGTTCCTGGCGAACCTGCCCAAGGACAGGGAGGTGCAGGTCGGCGTCCTCGACATCCGCTCGATGATGATCGAGACCCCCGAGCAGGTCGCCGCCCGCGCGCGCAAGGTACTCGAGCACGTGGACGCCGATCGGGTCACGCTCGCGACCGACTGCGGGATGAAGCCGCTGCCGCGGACCGTCGCGAGGATGAAGCTGAAGGCACTCGCCGAGGGCGCGGCGATCGTCCGGGGCGAGCTCTGATCAGCGCGGCGGACTAACCCAAACCGAGCAGGCGCACCGCGTTCTCCTTCAGCACGAGGGGCCGCACCTCGTCCTTGAAGGACGCCTGCTCGAAGTCGGCCAGCCAGCGTTCGGGGGTGATCAACGGGAAGTCGGAGCCGAACAGCACCTTGTGACGCAGCTGGGTGTTGGCGTACTGGACGAGCTGGGGCGGGAAGTACTTCGGCGACCAGCCGGAGAGGTCGATCCAGACGTTGTCCTTGTGCAGGCAGATCGAGATTGCCTCGTCCTGCCAGGGGAACGAGGGGTGCGCGAGCACGATCGGGAGCGATGGGAAGTCGGCCGCCACGTCGTCGAGGCACATCGGGTTCGAGTACTTCAGCCGCAGCCCGCCGCCGCCCGGCACGCCGGTGCCGATTCCGCTGTGTCCCGAGTGGAAGAGCGCCGGCAGGCCGGCCTCGGCAATCACCTCGTACAGCGGGTAGACGGCCTCGTCGTCCGGGAAGAAGGCCTGCAGGTTCGGGTGGAACTTGAACCCCTTCGCGCCCGCGGCGACCAGCTCGCGCGCGCGGTCGAGCGCGTCGGGGCGCGCCGGGTCGACACTGACGAACGGAATGATCACGTCCGGGTTCTGGGCCGAGGCGTCGAGGATCTCTTCGTTCGGGATCGGCGGAATCCCGCTGCGCGACTCCCAGTCGACGGTGAAGAGAACGGCCGCGAGGCTACGCTCGCGGTAGTACGCGGCGACGTCGTCGACCGTCGGCAGGGCCTCATCGCTCTTGAAGTAGCGCCTCGCCGCAGCACGCAGCTCAGGCGGCATCGGATCGTGGCCGTCTCGGGTCAGCTCCGTGTGGACGTGGACGTCGATCGCGGTGACGGCTGCCGGGTCGATCACGGCGAGACCGTACCGAGCCGGTCCTGGAGCGCGGCGCCCCAGTCGAGGAGATCCCATTCGCTTCCCGGCGCGCCGATCAGCGAGACGCTCACCGGCAGCCCGCTCCGCGAGCCGACGGCAGAGGGCAGCGCGACGACCGGGAAGCCGGTCCAGTCCCAGTAGTGCGTCAGCGAGAGGTCGTCGAGGTCGCTGAACGCCTCGTCATAGCCGAGCCCGCGCACAGGCGCGACGATCGGCAGGGTCGGCTCGACGACCGCGTCGATGCGGTGCTCGGCCAGCCAGTCACACCATCCAGCCGTGTCCTCCGTACGCCGAACCTGGCCGGCGACATAGTCCTGGGCCGACATCGCCCGGTTTTCGGCGTGCTCGAGCCGGGCGCGGATCGACGGCCGGTAGTCGGCGCGCCGGTCGTCGAAGCGGCGGTGATACACCAGCATCTCCGTGAGCACGAGGTCGAAGAACTCGGTGAGCACGTCGAGCCGGGCGGCGGGAGGCGGCAGCTCGACCCGCTCGCCGGGGAGGGCCGCCAGCGCGCGCTCGAACCCGTCTGCCACGTCGGGGTCGAGCTCGGCGATCCGGGGTGAGACCGTCCACCGGCGCAGCGGCCGCCGCTGCTCGGGGACGTCGAGCCCCACGAACGCCGCCAGCAGCGGCTCGCAGTCGCGAACGGTGCGAGCCATCGGGCCCGGGTGGTCGAAGGTCGGCGCGAGCGGGACGATCCCACGGAGCGAGACAAGACCGCGCGTGGGCTTGATCGTCGACGTCCCGCACTCGGACGACGGGATGCGCAGCGAGCCCGCCGTGTCGGTGCCCGTCGCGGCCGGCACCTGCCGCGAGGCGAGTGCCGCGCCTGAGCCGCCGCTGGAGCCGCCCGCCGCGCGTTCGAGCGCCCACGGGTTGCCGACCTGGTCGGTCGTCCCGCCGCAGGCGAACTCGTGGGTATGCAGATGGCCGAGCAGCACCATCCCTTCGGTGGAGAGCCGCGACCAGACGTCGCAGTCGCGCTTCGGGATCTCCTCCAGCACCCTGCTCGAGGCGGTCAGCGGCTTGCCCGCGACCGCGTAGAGGTCCTTCAGCCCGATCGGTACGCCGCACAGCGGCGGCGCGTCGTCGGACGCAAGCCGCTCGTCAGCTCTGGCGGCGGCCGCGAGCGCGTCATCCTCGTAGACCCGCACCCAGGCGTTGATCGACCCCGGGTCGCCGTCGTGGCTGTGCGTCCCGTCGCGCTCGCGAATCCGCGCCAGGCAGGCCTCGATCAGCTCACGCGAGCAGAGCTCTCGAGCGGCGAGCGCAGCCGCTGCCTCGCAGACGCCCAGGTCGGCCGGGTGGCTCACGGCCCGTGGTATACACGGTTCCCCCATGACCACCGTCCGCGACCAGGCGTTCGATCTCTTCCGGAGGCGCGGCCTGACGACGATGTTCGCGAACCCGGGCTCGACCGAGGTCGCGTTCCTCACCGGCCTGCCGGACGACTTCACCTTCGTGCTCGGGCTGCACGAGGGCTCGGTGGTCGGCATGGCGACCGGTTACGCCATCGGACGGCGGGAGCCCTCGCTTGTCCTGCTCCACACGACCGCCGGTCTCGGGAATGCGGTCAGCGCGCTCGCCACCGCCCGGGTGAACCGCTCGCCGCTGGTCGTGCTCGTCGGCCAGCAGGACCGCCGGCACCTCTCCTACGAGCCGTTCCTCGCTGGCAAGCTGGCGGGGCTCGGCGGCGAGTACCCCGTGAAGGTCGAGCAGCCGGTCCGCGCACAGGACGTCCCGGGCGCGATCGAGCGCGCGTACCACGCGGCGGCCACGTGGCGTGGGCCTGCGGTCGTGATCGTGCCGATGGACGACTGGGACGAGCCCGCAGACGAGGAGCGCGAGCCGGCGGCGGCCACCGGCACCGTTCACCGCGCGGCGGAAGCGGATCCCGCCGCGGTTGACGCGCTCGTGGCCTTCCTCGCCGACTCGCAGTCGCCCGCGATCGTGGTCGGCGCGGGGGCGGACGACCCGGAGTCGTGGGCGTCCCTGGTCCAGCTGGCCGAGCGCCTCGTCGCCCCGGTCTTCCAGGAGACGTTCGGCGCCCGCGCCGGGTTCCCGCAGGATCACCGACTGTACCTGGGCACCCTGCCGGCGGATCGAGCCGCCCTGCGGGAGCGGCTTGCCCCCTACGACACGGTTCTCGTGGTGGGCGCCCCCGCGTTCCGCCAGTCCGGATACGCGCCCGGCCGCCTGACCGAGCCGGGAACCCGGGTCGCGATCGTCACCGACGACCCGGAGGAGCTGCATCGCAGTCCCGCCGACGTCGCGCTCCTGGCGCCACCCGCCGCCGTGTGTCGCACGCTCGCGGATCGGCTGCCGGCGCGCGCAGCCGACCCTCCCGAGCCGCTCGCCCTGCCGAAGCCGCCCGCCCCTCCGGCGCCCGGCGAGCCGCTCACGGCCGGCCATGTGCTCTCGGCACTCGCCGAACGACTGCCGCGTGACGCGGTCGTCCACGAGGAGGCTCCGGTCGACCGGCCCGAACTCGCCTACCGGCTTCCCGCGCGTGAGCCGCTCGGCTACCTGAGCGCCGCTCAGGGCGGGCTGGGGTTCGCCCTTCCCGGGGTGACCGGGCTGCGGATGGCGCTGCCGAACCGGCCGATCGTCGCCGTGGTCGGCGACGGGTCGGCGATCTACCAGATCCAGGCCGTCTGGAGCGCGGCCCACTACAACATCGGCGTGCTCTTCGTCGTCTTATCGAACGGTGGCTACGCGGTGATGGACGTGCTGGCCGAGCGGCACGGGGGGTCTGGGCCATGGCCCGGCTTCGGCGAGATCGAACTCGCCGCAGTCGCGCGCGGCTTCGGCTGCCCCGCCCGCCGGATCGCGACGCACGACGAGCTGACGACGGCGCTGGACGAGGTCGTTCCGACGCTCGCAGACCGGACGGAGCCACTGTTGCTGGACGTGGTCATCGAGCCCACGCGGGCGTTCAACTACTGACGCGGGTCGCGCGCGACCCTTTCGAATATGTCGAACAGCGTCTTGCATAGGTGCGCCTGCTGTAGGAGGATCAGCGCCTCGGCATCGCGCTTGCCCGCGCCGCGAGATGCCCGCCCAGCCACGGACATGGGAATCCACATCGGATGAAGGAGGACGAGGGATGATGCTTCGCAGGATTGCCTTCGCGGTCGCTCTCCCGGTCGCGTTGCTCGCGACCACGGCGCTCGCCACCGCGGCGAGCTCGAGGTCGACGGCGAAGGTCGGCTCGGCCGCCGCAGGCGCGACCGCAAGCAAATGCGGTGCAGGTACCGGGAAGAAAGCAACGGGTGCCCCGATCAAGCTCGGCGGCATCGACATGCTGATCCCCGGCGTCGACTTCACGACGATCGGGAAAGTGGCCAAGGCCTACTTCGACTGTGTCAACGACAACGGCGGCATCAAGGGCCGCCCGATCAAGTACATCCTCTACAACGAGCAGCTGAACCCGGCGCAGGAGGCCGCGCTGGCGCGGAAGCTGATCGAGAGCGACAAGGTCGTCGGCGTGGTCGGCAACACCAGCTTCGCCGAGTGTGGCGTCAACTGGAAGTACTACAAGTCCAAGGGCTACCTCGTCATCGGCGCCGGCGTCCAGGCCGAGTGCTTCGGCACCCCGTCGTTCGCGGAGTCGAACATGGGGCCGCGCTACAGCGACATCGGCGCGGCTCAGGCACTAATCCGCGCAGGCGTCAAGAAGATCGCGATCGCCTCGCCGGACTCGATCTCGGCGTACGCCGACGGCGGAGTGGTCAAGCTCGGCGCGGCGAAGGGTGTCCAGGTCAAGGTCTTCCCGACCCACCTGCCCGTCACGGACGCCTCGTCCCAGCTGCTCCAGATGTACCAGTACGCCGGGGACGGCAACGGCATCATCATCGACTTCACGCCCGACACGGCCCCGGCGTTCATGAAGGCCGCGATCTCGATGGGCATCGTGAGCAAGATCAAGTGGGGCTCGTCGACGCCGATTGCAAACACGTTCATGGCCGGCCAGTTCCCGCAGTTCGACGGCCATCTGTGGATCAACAGCGAGTTCGGCCTGCTCGATGCGTCGCAGGGCCCCGACACCCGCCTGATGCTGGCCATCCAGAAGAAGTACGCGCCGACCATCGCTCCGCAGGCGTTCGGACAGATGGGCTTCATGGACGCGAAGTTCGCCACGACGGCCCTGCTCAGCATCAAGGGCCCGATCACGGCAGCCTCGTACAACAGGGCGGCTCGCAACCTGAAGAACGTCCGCACGGACATCCTCTGCAAGCCGTGGTACGTGGGGAACGCACTGCCCTACCACATTCCCAACAACACAGACATCACGGTCGACTACAAGGACGGCAAGGTCGTCCTGAAGGAGAAGTGCTTCGACATCGCTCCGGTCGACAAGGAGCTGGCCCAGACCCGGGTCTGGGAGAAGAAGTTCAACCTGAACACGAAGTAGGCAAATAGACGAATGACGATCAGGGCTCCAGGGGACGCCGCGTGACCAGCATCCTCGCCTTCAGCGTGTTCGGCGTGGACTGGCAGCTCCTCAAGCCCTTCATCGTGATCGGGCTGGCGTTCGGCGGCGTGTATGCGCTGTCGGGCGTCGGCCTGGTCGTCCTGTACCGGGCAACGGGGGTGCTGAACGTCGCCTTCGGCGCCATCGGCGCCGCCGGCGCCCTGATCGCCTACTACATCACCCAGCACACGGGCTGGCCGGACTGGCTCGCCTTCACGATCTGTGTGCTCACGGGCGGGGTCATCAACCTCCTGTACGGAATGGTCTTCGGCCCCGCCTTCGCACGCCGCGATCCGCTCGTCAAGATGATGGGAACGCTCGGGCTGGCGCTCGTCCTGCTCGGCCTCATGGCCTGGCGTGCACCGATCGGAGGTGCCTTCGCGCGGTTCCTTCCGCTCCCCAGTTCGGAGCACCACTACACGATCTGGGGTACCGCGGTCAGCCTGACCCAGATCATCGCGATCGGGCTCGCGTTCGCGATCACCGTCGCGGTGACCGTGTTCCTCCGCGTGACGAAGCTCGGCACGGCGATGCGCGCACTCGCGAACGACCGCGAGATCACCGCCACCCTCGGCGTTCCCGTTCGGCGGGTGGAGGCGGCGGCGTGGTTCGGGTCGGGCATCTTCTGCGGCATGGCCGGGCTGCTCCTCCCCGACCTGCTCACGTCGCTCGATCAGTCGGCGCTGACGTTCCTGGTCATCTCCTCGCTCGCCGCAGCGTTGATCGGTCGCCTGCGGTCGCTGTGGATGACACTCTTCGGCGGGCTCGCCGTCGGGCTGCTCCAGGCGGTCATCACCCCGTACACGAGGTCGACGCCGATCAGCTCGATCTCGAGCTACCGCGCAGCGGCGCCGTTCGTGCTCGCGATCATCGCGCTCCTGTACATGTCCCGCAGGCGAGTCGTCACCCTTTCGCGGACCACCTACTAGACGGTGACTGACGCACCGGTACCGACGGGGCGGCGCGCCTTGGCCCACCCGGCTATCGTCGATCGGAAGACGTCGGGCGGCCTGATCGCCGCCGCGGTCCTGCTCGTTCTGGCGCTGTTGGTGCTGCCGGCGATCGCCGGCTCCGACTGGATCACGACGTTCACGAGCGTGGCCATCTACTCGATCGCCGCGCTCGGTTTCGGCCTGCTCTACGGACGGGTCGGGATGATCTCCCTCGGTCAGGTCGCTCTGCTTTCGATCGGCTGTTGGATCGGCACGCGCCTTGCGTACGCGACCTCGATCCCGTTCCCCCTGCTGCTGATCGTCGACGGAGCGATCGTGATGACGATCGGCGTGCTCGTGGGCCTGACGGCAATTCGCCTCTCAGGCCTCTACCTCGCGCTGATCACGCTGATGTTCGCCGCCGCCACGACCGTGGTGCTGTCGGTGATCGACTTCCCGAACGGGGGCGGCGGCTTCACCGGCCATACGTCGAGCCCAAACCTGTCGGGGCTCGCGAACGTCCGGCGGCCGGAGATGGCGGTCGGCGACACCGCCTACTACCGCTACGTCGTGATCGTGGCGGCGATCCTCTTCGTCGTCGCCCTGCTCCACGTCGCGACCAAACCCGGTCGCGCGTGGGCATCGATCCGCGAGAGCGAGCCGGCCGCGATCGCGGCGGGTGTGAACATCACCTTCTACAAGCTCTGGGCCTTCGCACTGGCCTCGTTCCTGACCGGTGTCGCCGGCTGCCTGCTCGCCGCCCTGAACGGCGTCTCGCGCGCGATCAACTTCCAGACACAGGACTCGCTGACACTGGCCGCGACCGCGCTGATCGGCGGGATCTTCAGCCTCTGGGGGGCGCTCATCGCCGGGATCTTCAACCAGCTCCTGCCGTTCCTCTTCCAGGCGCAGTGGAACGTGAACCCGAACTTCCTTCTCGTCGTCTTCGGCGCCGGGCTGTTGCAGGTACTGCTCAGCGCGCCCGGCGGCCTGATCGACCAGTTTCCGAAGGACATGGCCAATCTGGCGCGGCTGATCGCCCGCAAGGTGCCCGTCACCCGCCAGGCGGCGCTCGGGATCGGAAGCATCCTCGCGCTGATCCTGGGAATCGTCCTGCTCGCCACGGCCCCGCCGCTCCTCGGCCTGGTCGTGGTCATGCTGTCTCCGGTGCTCGCTGCCTACTCCCAGAGCTGACGCGTGATCGAGATCGACAACCTCACGGTTCGTTTCGGAGGCGTCACCCCGATCGACGGCATGTCGGTCGTCTTCGAGAGCGGGACCTGCGGCCTGATCGGCCCGAACGGCGCCGGCAAGACGACCTTCTTCAACGTGATGAGCGGTTTCGTCAAGCCGGCCGCCGGGACGGTCACCGCCTTCGGCGAGAACCTGTTGAAGATGACCGACTACCGCCGGGCGCGGTGGGGCCTGCGGCGGACGTTCCAGACGGAGATGGCAATCGAGCAGCTCACCGTCTTCGACAACGTGGCGATGATCCACGAGCACTCCTCGGCGAAGCGCGCCACCCGCCGGCAGGACGTGCTCGAGGCGATCGAGTTCGTCGGGCTGACGGCGGCGCCCAGGGCGAAGGTCGGGACGCTGAACGCCCGCAACCGTCGGCTGGTCGAGCTGGCCCGGGCCGTCGTCGGCAAGCCCCGGCTGGTGCTGCTGGACGAGCCCGCCGCCGGGCTTCCCGAGGAGGAGACCGGCCACATGACCGAGGTGATCCAGAAGATCCCCGCCGAGGTCGGCGCGTCGGTGATCCTCGTCGACCACGACATGAGCCTCGTCTCCGCCTGCTGCCAGACGACGGCGGTGATCGACTTCGGGAAGCTGATCGCGTCCGGACCCACTCCCGAGGTGCTACGGGACGAGCACGTGATGCGGGCGTACCTCGGAACGGAGACGGAGCTGTGAGCGGGACCGTGTCCACCTTGAAGATCGAGGGACTGAAGGTTTCACGCGGCGGCAAGGAGATCCTGCACGGGATCTCGCTCGAAGTGCCCCGGGGCGAGGTGACGACGCTGCTCGGGCCGAACGGCGCCGGCAAGTCGACGATGGTGCTCTCGGTCGGCGGCGTCCTGCGCCCGACCGACGGCGAGGTCTCGGTCGACGGTACGCCGCTGACGAGTCTCCGGCCCGAGCGGATCCGCCAAGCCGGGGTCGCGATCGTCCCCGAGGGGCGCAGGCTCCTGCCCGACCTGACGGTCGAGGACAACCTCCGCGTCGCCACCTACGCGCTCGGCCGCGAAGAGGCGAAGAAGGGCATCGCGTACGCGACGGAGCTGTTCCCGCATCTCGAGACGCGCTGGCACGCGGTCGCGCGGACGCTCTCGGGCGGCGAGCAGCAGATGGTCGTGCTCGCCCAGGCACTCGTTTCCCGGCCGAAGTTCGTGCTCGTCGACGAGCTGTCGCTCGGCCTCGCGCCGGTCGTGGTGCAGCGGCTCATCCCCGCGCTCCAGGAGGCCGCGGCACAGGGTGTCGGCGTGCTGCTGATCGAGCAGTTCGTGCACGTCGCGCTCGGACTCGCCCAGAACGCCTATGTGCTCGAGGGCGGCCGGATCGTCTACGAGGGCACCGCGGCCGACCTGAAGGCCAACCCGGAAAAACTCCACTCCGCGTACCTCCTGCGGGAGCGCAGAGACGCCGCCGAGCTGCTCGAGGATGTCGACGTCGGCTGACGAGGCCCGGATTCGGAGCCTCGTCGAGAACTGGGTCGTCTGGCGCGACGCCGGCGACTGGGAGCGCTTCCGCACGGTCTGGCACGACGACGGCAGGATGATGGCGACCTGGTTCCAGGGGAGTTGCGACGACTTCATCCGGGTGAGCCGCGAAGGCTTCGAGCGCGGGGTGCGCATTCTCCACTTCCTCGGCGGCATCTCGGTCGACATCGAGGGGGACAGGGCCGTGTCACAGGCGAAGATGACGATCACCCAGCGGGCCGACGTCGAAGGCTCCGAATGCGACGTCGTCTGCACCGGCCGATTCGTCGACTTCCTCGAGCGGAGGGACGGCCGCTGGGGAATCGTTCTGCGCCAGCCGATCTACGAGTCCGACCGCATCATCCCGGTCGACCCGACCGCCCCGCCGCAGCTCGACCGACGCCTGCTCGAGTCGTTCCCCGTCGGCTACCGCCACCTCGCCTACCTCCAGACCCGGAACGGGTTCACGGTCAAGCCGGACATGCCGGGACTGACCGGCCCGGAGGTCCAGGCGCTCTACGCGAGTACCGCGAAGTGGCTTTCGGGAGAGAATCTCGACCGATGACCGCGCTCGACGACACGCGGGCCGAGAAGCTGGCAGCTCTGTGCGAAGCGATCGTCCCCGGGTCGAGTCGCGTAGGCCCCGAGGTCTACATCGACGCGATCCTCGCCGCCATGCCGCCGCCCGTCCGCGACCAGGCGCTCGCGTCGATCGACGCGCTGGATCCGGACCGGCTGGGCGAGCAGGAGCTGACTCCCGAGTTCGCATTCGTCCGTGCGTTGGCGTGCGAGGCGTACTACAGCGACTTCGTCGCGCCGGGCAAGGAAGGGCCGGGCGCGTGGGCGGAGATCGACTTCGCTCCCCCCGTCGTCCAACGGCTCCGCAAGGACTGGTCCTGGCTGGGGATCGAATGAAGGACGGCTTCGAGGTGATCGTGGTCGGGTCCGGCGCCGGCGGAGGCGTGGTCGCGGGCGAGCTCGCGCAGCGCGGCAAGGACGTCCTCCTGCTCGAAGCAGGCCCACACCTGACCGCAGTCGACTTCGACCGCTGGGAGGCGAAGGCGAACCACACGTTCTGGTGGCCGCTCCGTTTCGGCGCCCTGCCCGACGGCGACGTGGTCACGTTCCTCGCGGGGCGCTGCGTGGGCGGGACGACGACGATCAACACGAAGGTCGCGCTGCGGGCGCACGAGAAGGACGTCGCCAAGTGGCACGGCGAGAGCGGCCTGACCGCGGACGGCTCGCGGCCGTTTGCCGTGTCCGACCTCGAGCCCTACTACGCACGCGTCGAGGAACGCCTCGGAATCCGCGAGCGCAGCGACTGGCAGCCGTGCGTGCACACGATCGAGCGGGGGATGAAGGCGCTCGGCCACGAGCTCGAGCCGGTCATGTCGTACACCGACGGCAACTGCATGCACTGCGGCTCGTGCCTCCAGGGCTGTCCGACGAACGCCGGCAAGAACACCGGGAACACGTGGATCGCCGACACCTGGGCGCGCGGCCTGCTCGAGCTGCGCGCCGACTCGCCGGTCGAGCGCATCCTGATCGAGGGCGGAAGCGCGACAGGCGTCGAGGTGGGCGGCGAGACGATCCGGGCCGGCACGGTCGTCGTCGCCGGCGGGGCACTGAACACGCCCCAGATCCTCAAGCGGTCGGGCCTCGACTCGCCGACGATCGGCAGATACCTCGGCCTCCACCCGGTGCGCGTCGTCTACGGGCTGTTCGACGAGGCGCAGGACGCACACATCACGTATCCGATCTCCTCGCACTTCATGGGACATCAGCAGGACGAGGACGGCGGCTTCGTGATCGAAGCGTCGACCATCCAGGACCCGATCGCATTCGCGACGACGCTCCGCGACGACGACGGTCCGTTCTGGGGCCCGCGTCTGGTCGAGGCGGCGAAGAGGTACCGCCACTGGAACGGCGTGCTCGCGATGGTCAACGACGAGAACACTGCGTCGGTGGTGATCGACGACAACGGCGTGGAGCGCTTCGACATCGCTTTCAACGAGCGCGAGCTCGGCCGGATCGAGGCATCGCTCGAGTTCAGCAAGGAGGTCCTGCGCGCGGCCGGCGCGACGCAGCTCGCCTGGACCGGGATCGCCTCGACACACGTGCAGGGCTCGTGCCGGATGGGCGACGACCCGGAGCGCTCTGCCGTCGACCGCAACGGGCAGGTGCACGGCGTCGAGGGCCTGTACGTCGGCGACAGCTCGCTGATCCCGCGCACGCTCTCGGTCAATCCGTCCCTGACGATCATGGCGCTCGCCATGCGCCTCGCCGATCATCTGGTGAAGCAGTGAGAGCCGCGCAGCTCCAGGAGTACCACCGCCCGCTCGAGCTGATCGAGGCGCCCGAGCCGGAGCCGGTTGCTCCGCGTGACGTCGTCGTCAAGGTCGGCGGCGCGGGAG
>JBKPRA010000005.1:0-7085 GCA_046734335.1 Actinomycetota bacterium
GCGGCGATGTGCTCGCTGGTCGTCGCCTGGATGAGCGACGCCGACCAGGGCATCGGGGAGATGGCGCGCGTGACCAAGCCCGGCGGCACCGTCGCCGCTGCGATGTGGGACATCCCCGGCGGCGGGCTGCGGATGCTCTCGCACTTCTGGCGCGCTGCGCGTGAGATCGACCCGAGCGTCGTGGAGAAGTTCCAGAAAATCCGGCCGATCCGCCCGACGTGGTCTTTACAACGACTGCCGACTCCGCCTCTTGTGGGCCCACGACGGCGGCGAGGTAGAGGGCGGGCCGCGCAATGCCTCACAGCAGGGGAGAGGCAACAGCCGCGACGCCGCAGAGCCCGCCCGGACCGACCCTAATCATTTTCGGGTCTGGGGGCATCTAAAGCCGTTGAGCGAGTACCGCCGCGAAAGCTCTGGATGCCGGTAGGCCCCCGTCCAGTGCAACTGCGGCTCTCCCCACGACACCCGCCTACTTGCTGTGCTTTCCCGGCCATGGGCGACTAAATCGGCTGCTAAGAGATGCTTACAGCCGGTGCGCAGAGGGTCACCTCGGCCGCTCAGCGTGTTTGGCCTGCTGACGGCACGGGTACCGACGTTGCCTGCCTCTCCCGTTGATCGGTTCTCAGTCGAAACAGCCTGACCCCACGGGCTACGGGAGGTAAAGAATGGGTGTCGGAGTGAGCTTGATCCTGATCGCAGTCGGAGCCGTGCTGGCCTGGGCAGTGGATGTCAGCACCTCCGGCTTCAACGTCAACACGGTCGGTTACATCCTGCTCGTGGTCGGCATCATCGGCCTCGTGCTGTCGATGATCTTCTGGTCGAGCTGGGCAGGCCCCGGCTACTTCACCCGGGAACGGGTTGGAGGCCGCCGCCGGACCGTGATCGAAGACGACGTCGTCTAAGAGACGTCTGACAAGACTGATTCGACCTTTTGGCAGAGGGGGCGACGGATGACTCGTCGCCCCCCGCGTAATGCCTGTGAGTTCAGTCGCGCTCAGAAGAACGAGGTCTCAGCGAGTGAGATCCGGTTCAGAGAGGAACCCCTGCCGCCTTGCTGATTGGGTACCGTGCGCCCGCCAGTCGAGCGGCGGTGCAGGGCACGGCTCTACTTCGAGCGCGTTCTTGCGCTTGACCTTCCCACCGGTCGGGCGCTTGACCTTCGCGCCGATCGCGGGTCGGGTTCTGCACGACGCTCACCCGGTAGCCGTCGGCGGTCAGCAGGTCGTACACACCCTGCCGCCCCGAACCGTCGACGAATCCGCCGTGAACGAGCACAACATTGAGCTGGTCGCTCATCGCCCACCTCCTTCCGCACGGCCCTGGCGGCCGCATTGATGTGGCGCGGAACGCTGCTCATGCCTGCGATGGCAACGCCCCCCCGGGACCGAAATCCGTCGACCTCACGATTACAAATCACGCCTCGCCCGTCCAGGCAACAGCTGGAGTAGTAGCTCTTGACGCGTGCAGGTACGAGGGCACGCACCAGAGGGTCGGTCAGCTTTGCCCAGCCAGTACCCAACTTGCTCGCAACCTCATGCGAGATGAGCCGGTCATAGCTACAAAGAATGTAGCTACTATGAAACTCTCATCAACTCAGGAGCGTGAACTACCCGGTGGAGAAATATCTGCTGATTCCGTTGGACGAAACCGTTGTCTTTCCGGGCATGACGGTGACGATGCCGCTCGATACGGCCGGCGAGGCGCGGGTGCTGCTCGTCCCCCGGCATGAGGGGACGTATGCGAAGGTCGGGACGGTGGCCGAGGTCGTCGAGACCGGCCGGCTCCCGGGTGGCGGGCAAGTCGCAACGCTGAGTGGGAAAACGCGTGCGCTGCTTCGCGCTGCGGAGACGAGCACCGGCGGCCGCCTCTATGTCGAGGTCGAGGAGAAGCCCGACGAGAGGCCTCCCCCGGTCAAGACGCGTGAGCTCGAGACTGAGTATCGCGCCGTCGTCGAGGAGATCCTCGAGCTCCGGGAGGCGGACGCCCGCATCGGCGAGTTCCTGCGCTCGATCAGCGATCCCGGCGCGCTCGCAGACACCTGCGCCTACTCGCCCGACCTCAAGTTCGCGCAGCGTGTCGAGCTGCTCGAGACGCTCGACGTGGTCGAGCGGCTGCGGCTCGCCCTCAGGCTGCAGCGTGAGCGGCTGGCCGAGCTGCAGGTCCGCCAGCGCATCCGAGAGGACGTCGAGTCCGGCGCGCAGGCCCAGCAGCGCGAGTACTTTCTTCGCAAGCAGCTCGAGTCGATCCGCAAGGAACTCGGGGAGGACGAGGGCTCGGTTGTCGACGAGTACCGCACGAAGATCGGCGAGTCCGGCATGCCCGACGAGGTGCGTGAGCAGGCGGAGCGCGAGCTCGGTCGACTCGAGCGCATGGGCGATTCCTCGGGCGAGGCGTCGATGATCCGCACCTACCTCGACTGGCTCCTTGCCGTGCCCTGGAGTAAGGCGTCGGACGAGCGGCTCGACCCTAAGGTCGCCCGCGAGGTCCTCGACGCCGACCATGCCGGCCTGCAGGACGTCAAGGAGCGCATCGTCGAGTACCTGGCCGTCCGCAAGCTGCGCCAGGAGCGGGGAATCGAGGATGACAAGCGCTCCGGCGCGATCCTCACCCTGATCGGCCCTCCGGGGACCGGCAAGACCTCGATCGGCGAGTCGGTCGCTCGTGCCCTAAACCGTGAGTTCGTGCGGATGTCGCTCGGCGGCGTCCGCGACGAGGCCGAGATCCGTGGCCACCGGCGCACCTACATCGGCGCCCTGCCGGGCCGGCTCGTTCGCGCCCTGCGCGACGCCGGCACCATGAACCCGGTGATCATGCTCGACGAGGTCGACAAGGTCGGCGCCGACTGGCGCGGCGACCCGTCCGCAGCGCTGCTCGAGGTGCTCGACCCGGCCCAGAACCACTCGTTCCGCGACCACTACCTCGACGTCGAGCTCGACCTGTCGCAGATCGTCTTCATCGCGACCGCCAACGTCGCGGAGACGATCCCCGGGCCGCTCCTCGACCGCATGGAGGTAATCCGCTTCGACGGCTACACGGTCGACGAGAAGGTCGCGATCGCCACAGGCTACCTCTGGCCGCGGCAGCGCGAGCGCAACGGCCTCCGCGAGGACGAGGTCGAGGTCGCTATCGACGTCATCCAGACGATCGTCGCCGAGTACACCCGCGAAGCCGGAGTGCGCCAGCTCGAGCGCGAGCTCGGCAAGTTGCTGCGCAAGACCGCCACCCGCATCGCTGCTGGCGATGCCGAGCCGCCGATCAGCATCGACCTTGCGCAGATGCGCGACGCCCTCGGCCGGCAGCGCTTCTGGCAGGAGTCGGCCGAGCGTACGGCCGTGCCCGGCGTGGCCACCGGCCTGGCCGTGACCGGCACCGGCGGCGACGTCCTCTTCGTCGAAGCGACGCGGATGGAAAGCGAGAGCGGCGCACTCGTCCTCACCGGCCAGCTCGGCGACGTGATGAAGGAGTCGGCCCAGATCGCCCTCTCCTGGGTCCGCGCTCACGCCGACACACTGGACATCTCGACCGACAACCTGAAGGGCCAGACCTTCCACCTACACGTTCCGGCGGGCGCGATCCCGAAGGACGGTCCCAGCGCGGGCGTGACGATGACCACAGCGCTCGCGTCGCTCCTGACCAAGCGACCGGTCAAGCACACGATCGGGATGACCGGCGAGATCACGCTCCAGGGCCGTGTTCTCCCCATCGGCGGGCTGAAGCAGAAAGTGCTCGCCGCGCACGCCGCCGGCTTGACCGAGGTGATCCTGCCGGAGCGCAACCGGGCCGACCTCGAAGATGTACCCGAGGACGTCCGCGAGTCGATGACCTTCCACCCCGTGCTCAGCATCGACGAGGTTCTCGAGCTCGCCCTCGAGCCGGCGCCCGACCATGCGTTGCAGGCAGCCTAAGCCGATCCCCGAGGAGGTCCGCCGCACCGCGGACCTCCTCGAGCGACGCTGGACGCTGTCGATCCTCTACGCCTCGGTAGAAGGGGCACAGCGATTCAACGAGTTCCATGCCGCCCTCGGCCGCGTCCCGCCCGCAACCCTCACCGTGCGCCTCACCGAACTCGTCACAGCGGGCCTGCTCGAGCGGCGCGTGCTCGATACCAAACCGCCCGCAGTCGAGTACCGTCTGACCCCACTTGGTCGGCGCTTCGAGCCACTGCTCCGCGCACTCGGACGCTGCGCGCGCACCTCTTAGCGGGCGTAGACCAGAAGCCTGTCAGCGGCACAATTCCGGACTCAGGTTTCACGGCCGAGCGCGCGAGCTGATGCCGAGCTTGAGGAACACCTTGCGCAAGTTGTACTGGACCGTGCGCGGGCTGATGAACAGCTGGGCGCCGATCTCGGGATTCGTGAGTCCCTCGCGCGCGAGCCGAGCGATCTGGGCCTCTTGAGCGATCAGGTCGCCGCGAGTCTCAACGCGGCGTGTGCCGGTGCAGGTCCGGCGTTGGGTGGCGGTGCCGCCATCACGTCTGACTGTGAGCGCCTACTGGGGAAGCTCGCCAATCTCTCTGGAGCATTTCTCCGTGGATGGAGAGGAGATCATCGGGGCTGAAGCGCTCGGAGCTGATTCAACGTAACTGAGGAATCCAAGAGCATCCATCAGCGCTCTGCTCATCCGCGGTGATGATCAGGGCTAGATCTCATGAGCCGTTGCATCCACGTGCGGCTCTGTCCGGCAGCTTGTTGAGGTGTGCACCAGGGTGTGCACGCCGCGAGCATCCCCGGCATCTGCGACATGAAGGACCCGCGTAACCAAGCCGTTTCGGGATGGCTACCCGGGTCTCGATGGGCGGTGACGGGATCGAACCGCCGACCCCCTGCGTGTAAAGCGGATCTAAGGGTTCGCCGTTAGTTGCCGCGACTACCGATCTAGCGCAGTGGAGCGGGTTTGGCTGGACTGGCAGAGCCGCTTGTTTGCCGCTGTTCGCCGCCGCTGCTTTCCACCGCCTTTCCAGGTTTGTTCGGCTCGTGGGGTGATGGGAGCGGCGCGACGGCCGGGCAGTGTCCAGACGCTACGGCAGCCTGACGAGGCGGCTCGTTGTGCTCTCGTTGCCGACTGGATCAGACGCCCTGACGGTGATCTGCACGGTGCGGGCAGGGCGCGGTGGCGTGATCCGCAGCGCCAACGCGGCCCGGCCAGCAGTCGTCGAGCCATTTCTCGATCCGCCGGATACATACTGCCCTCGTGATTGCACGATCAGCGAGTAGGCGACACGCGCACCCGGGGCTTCGTTCCGTACAACGAGCCCCACGCGCAGCGAGTAGGTGCGCTTCGCCAGCTTCAGCTTCGTCGCAGTCGCTGTCAGGCTGAGAGCGGGCGGATCAGCGTCGAAGTCGACCAGGCCCTTCCAGGTTGTCTGATAGCTGATTGAGAGGAAGTCGGCCGGGTCACCGCTCAGACGCTGACCGATGAACGTGCCGCTTCCTCTCAGGTTTTCGTATTTGCCCGTGCCCCGGATGATTTGCCAGGAGCCGCTTCCTCCGTGCTCACCAGTGACGTTGGGCATCGAGACGATGATGCTGCCGCTGCCGTCGTCGCACGTGTGCGTCCGCTCCACCCACAGTGGCGGGTCTTGCACATGACGTGTGTCGATGGCGCTGCCCGCGGGGCAAAAAGGCGGTGAGGCTGTGAAGCGTCCCTCATGGTGCAGGCCGGCCGGAAAGGCTGGGTCAGCGACGTGCTTGCCCACGAAGGTGAGCGAGAACTGCGTGAGAGCGGCGCTCGCTCCCCCAACAACCAAGACGAGCACCGCCGCCAACACCACGGTCAGTGCAAAGCCGATCCACCGCAGTCTCATCGCCCGCCTCCCGCTCCGGAGTGCCGCCGCCAGTAGTGGGCCGGGACACTACGTCGCTGCCGCTCCGCTGTCTAGGCACCGTTCAGCACATCCCCGAACGCCTGCTCCTGTAGCTCACGGAACCGCTCCTCGTGCTCAACCTTGGCGAAGGCGTGGGCGTAGGTCGAGAGCGTGATCGCCGGGGAGCTATGCCCGAGAACGCGGGCGACATAGCTTGGGCTTGCTCCTGACTCGATCAACACCGACGCCGCGATATGCCGCAGGTCGTGCCAGCGCAGCTTCGGCAGCCCGGCCTTCGCAGTCGCCACGTCCAGGCCCCGCCGGACGATGTTCCGAACCGCGAGCGGCGTCCCCATCGAACTGGCGAAGACGAAATCCGTCTCGTCTGAGTACGGGCTGGCCAAGCGATGTTCCGCCAGCATCCTTGCCAGGCTTGGCGGCATTGGTACCTCTCGCTTGGCCGCAGCCGTCTTCGGCTCGGCCAGCTCACCGGTCCGCGAGAGTTGATGGCGAACGCGGAGGACGGACGGTGTTACCGAGCTGGAGATTGACTCGGCTGTCGCCCAATACGAGGACGCTGTCGCCGAGCTGAAGGTTGACGACGGCTACCGGGTGGACTTCGCCCAGTCGCTCGGGATGCAGCACTGCCCATGGGCCGTGATCGGCGACTGCTCAGATTCGGTGAAGCACGCCTCGATCGACTGGACGATCACGAGCAGCAGCGGCGCTCAGCTCTCTGGCCCCGGGCTGATAAGCCACCTCATCCGCAGCCACCATTTCTTCGAGGGTCGCAGTGTCAGATACCGAGTCGAGCCGATCGAGTTGGCTCAACTGCTCGACCTCGCGTAAGCCTCCGAGGGCCCTGAGGAGCCACCCACTCCTCTCCGCTGATTAGGTCGAGCATGGCGGCGGTCGGAGCCGGATCCGGGTGAGCACGTCGGGACTGCCCTCGCTGAATCCGCTGTCGTAGGTGACCCAGAGTGATCCGGCTCCTACCACGATCGAGTCAGGGATCTCCTTGACCGGGATCCGGCAGACCACTCTCAGAGACCTGGGATCGATCCGGCTGACCGTGTTGGAACCTCGGCTGGCAACCCAGATCGAACCCGCTGCGGCCGCGACACCTTGCGGGTACTGGGCTACCCATCGGTGTTGAACAAGACGGTTCGAGCGCGGGTCGATCCGACCCAACTGTCCCGTGTCGATGTTCGTCACCCACTCCGATCCGAGTCCAGTGGCGATCGAGTCCCAGGGCGGAGCCTTCGTCGGAATGACACCAATC
>JBKPRA010000006.1:0-52840 GCA_046734335.1 Actinomycetota bacterium
CTTCGGCTGCGACCGTGTTGACCGAGATGTCCTCGTCGAAGATCACCCAGTTGCCGTCCTTACGGGGACCGCGGTCTTTCTGCTCTAGGGCGCGCAGCACCCGCTCGGGCGTGACCGGCAGCTCGGTCACCCAGACGCCGATCGCGTCGTAGACCGCGGCCACGATCGCCGGCGGCTGTGGGTTGTTCGCCATCTCGCTGATCCCCTTCGCCCCGTAGGGGCCCGCCTCGGACGGGTTCTCGATGATGATCGTGTCGATCTTCGGCAGGTCCGCGATGCCCGGCGCGAGGTAGGAGCCGAACTCGCCGCCCCGGTGCTCGGGGCTCGGGTAGTAGGGGTAGCACTCCTCGAGGACGCCCAGGCCGAGCCCCATCAGGGCGCCGCCCTGGATCTGGCCCTCGACGAGCGTCGGGTTGATCGCGCGGCCGACGTCGAAGCACTGCCACAGGTGCTCGACGCGGACCTCGCCGGTCTCGTCGTCGACCTCGACCTCGGCGGCGCAGGCGGCGTAGGAGATGGCCGCGTGCGGCGGACTGTCGACCTTGCCGGTCTCGGGCTCGACGATCGCGGCGTAGGGGTTCAGGTGCGCGCCGGTGCCGGTGATCAGCTCGCCGTGCGTCCAGGTGGCGGCAGCGGCGACGTCGGGGACGCCGATCTTCTTCTGCGGCGCGCCCCTGGCGATCACCTCGCCGTCGACGACCTCCAGGTCGTCGGGCGCGATCTCCAGCTCCTTGGCTGCGATCTCGAGCAGCTTCTGCTTGGCGCTCAGCGCCGCCTTTTCCACCGCCTTGCCGGCGACGAAGGTGGCGCGTGAGGCGAAGGTTCCGGTGCAGACCGGAGACGAGTCCGTGTTCGAGTTGTCGTACGTGATCCAGTCGTAGGGGACCCCGAGCGTCTCTGCCACGATCTGGCTCTGGATCGTCTTCGAGCCGTTCCCGATGTCGGCGGTTCCCGAGAAGACGTCGACGCGGCCGTCGGGCTTGATCTTGATCCATGCCTGTGACGGGTCGCCGTTCTGGTTCATGCCGGTGGGGTACTCGATCGCGGAGATTCCTCTGCCGGTGTGCTTCGCCATCAATGCGTCACCTCCCCGACCTGGGCGACGAGGTGGTCGGGGAGCAGGTCGCCCTCCCGCGAATCGCGGGTCATCGTCCGGTAGTCGCCGGGCAGCTCGTGCCCGATCGCGTCGGCGATCGACTGGATCGTCGGCACCGTGGACGGGTCGGTATAGGCGATCCCGTTCGGCGAGGTGTCGCCGATCCGGTTGGCGTTCTTCAGCCGCAGCTCGAAGGGATCCATCCCCAGCACGTCGGCGACGCGGCTGACGTGGGTCTCCGTCGCAAACGAGACGGAGGTCACGCCGAACCCACGCATCGCGGTCGTCGGCACGCGGTTCGTGAAGACGACGTACCCGTCGAAGTGCAGGTTGGGGATCGAGTAGGCGCCGGTGTGGTGGAAGCTGTGCTTGGTCACGCCGTACGGCGAGAAGCGCGCGTACGCACCCGAGTCGTGGAGGGTCAGCATCTTGCGGCCGAGGATCCAGCCGTCCTTGGTGACGGCGTCGGCGATCTCCATGTGCCACGGCGCCCGCGTCGACGAGCAGAGGAACTCCTCCTCGCGTGTCCAGCGCCACTTCACCGGGCGGCCGGCCTTCAGCGCAGCCAGCGCCGTGACCGTCTCCGCCGCCGTGTCCACCTTGCCTCCGAACCCTCCGCCGACGGTACCCCCGACGAACTTGAGCCTGTTCAGCGGCCACTCGAGGTGCGCTGCGACCACGCCCATCGAGAAGTACAGCGCCTGCGTGCAGGAGTAGATCGTCAGACGCCCGCTGGGCTCCGGCACGACGAGCGCGATCTGCGTCTCCAGCGGCACCTGCTCGATCGCCGCCGGCCGGTAGACGCCCGAGACGATCGTGTCGGCCTGCTCGAACGCGCGCTCGATGTCGCCCTTGCGGATCTGACGGACGTCCATCTCCGCCTCGAAGTGGGGGTACCAGTTGCCCCAGTGGTGGATCTGCGGGGCGTCGGGATCGGCCGCCTTGCGGACGTCGAACAGCGCAGGCCGCTCCTCGAACTCGATGTCGATGGCCTCGGCGGCGAGTTGCGCGGTCTCCTCGTCCTCGGCGGCGACGAGCGCGATCGGCTGGCCCTTGTAGCGGACCTCGTCCTTGGCGAGCAGCGGCTCGTCGCCGGGGATGCCGAGCGCCTCGAGGTGCCCGTAGACCAGGCGGGGCACGTCCGCCCAGGTGACGATCGCGTGGACGCCCTTCATCGACGCCGCCTTCTTCGTGTCGAGCCTCGTGATCCCGGCGTGGTGGAGCGGAGAGCGGAGCGCCTTCGCCCAGAGCATGTTGGCCACGCGAACGTCGTCGACGAACTCGGTGCGGCCGGTGACGTGCGCGACCCCGTCGTAGCGCGGCAGCCGGGCTCCGACGGCCTTCACGACGCGCTCCCGACCGCGGCCTCGACGGCCTCGAGGATCTTCACGTAGCCGGTGCACCGGCACACATGGCCGGCGAGTGCCTCCTCGATCTCCTCGCGTCCCGCCTTCGGCGAGCGTTCGATCAGCGCGTGGGTCGCGAGCAGCATCCCGGGAGTGCAGTAGCCGCACTGGGAGCCGTACTTCTCGTGGAAGGCGGCCTGCACGGGCGCGAGCTGTTGCGGCGTGCCAAGCCCTTCGACCGTCGTGATCGCGGCCCCGTCAACGGCGGCAAGCGGGAGCAGGCACGACCGGCGCGGCTCGCCGTCGACGAGGACGGTGCAGGTTCCGCAGCCGCCCTGCTGGCAACCCGCCTTGGGGCTCGTGATCCCCAGCTCCTCGCGAAGCACGTGTAGCAGCGGCCGGAGCGCGTGGCTCTCGACCTCGTGCTGGACGCCGTTGACGGTCAGGTTCATCAAGCCTCCTGAAGGTCGTTGAGGGCACGCTCGACGAGTCGCGGCAGCAGCTGGGCGCGATACCAGGCCGACGCGAGCGGGTCGTCTCTAAGCGTGTGCTCGACGTCGTCGAGCACACGCTGGGCTGCGTCCACAGGGTCAGTTCCTTGCTCGAGCGCCTGCTCGACGGAAGGGGCGCGCATTCCACGTGGGCCGGCACCTGTGATCCCGACGCGCACAGCGTCAGCTGTTCGCGTCGCACAGACCGCGAGGATGGTGTAGTGGTGGGAATGAGGACGCCAGACCGAGACGTAGCCCGCCTGCCGGGGCGCGTCGTCGTAAGAGACGTCCAGTACGAGCCTGCCCGATCCGTCGGCGAGGAACTCCTCGAGCGGCTCGGTCTTCTCGCCGCCCTTGCCGGTCGAGCGCACGCTCGCGCCGAGCGTGAGCAGCGGTGCCTGAAGGTCCCCGCGCGGGGCGTTTTCGGAAGCTGTCGAACAGAGGTTGCCGCCGACGGTCGCCTGAGCGCGGACCTCCAGGTCGCCGACGTGGCGTGCGGCCTCCGCGAGCGGCGCATCCGCGTCCGCGAGCTCCGAGACCGGCGTCGCGGCACCGATCGTCACCCGTCCCTTCGCGCGTGTGATCCCCGAGAGGCCGGCGCGCCCGAGAAACAGGGCACTCGTCGGCCGGAGCCGCCCGGCGGCAAGGTCGGGTAGCACGATCGTGCCCCCGGCGACCACGGTGACGTCCTTGCCGTCCCCAAACGCCGCAACAGCCTCGTCGGCCGAGGACGGAATCGACACGGAGACGTCGGTCAGACCCACGGCTTCCGATTCTCCAGCCATACCCGCCCTGGTGTCAAACAAGGAACGATCGGCACCTTGCCGGGCGAAACCGCAGTCGCGGCCGACCGGCTATGCCGCCTGCAGGAGGGTCTGGCGGCCGTGATGCCATCGGACGACGGAGAGTCGGTGGCCGCTCTGGAGGCCGGTTTCGTCCAGCTCGAACCCGCCGAAGAAGGTATCGGTGGCGAGCGAGCAGGCAGCCGACAGCGGATCCGCAGGGTCGAGCGCCAGGCAGCGCACGGCGATCAGCGCCACGGCGTATGCCTGCGCCGCGACGTAGTCCTCCAGTCCCGGCGGGCCTCCGAGCTCAGGATGCCACTGGACCGGCGCGAGCGTCCCGTCCGGCCAGGCGTGTGGGGCGTCCGGAAGTCCGGCAGAGACGCCGCCGAACAGAAGCCCGGGGCGGTCCAGCTCGCGAAAGCGCTTCGCTTCCCACTCGACCGGGCCGCACAGGAGCACGCAGTCGGCAGCGTCCGTGTCACCGACGAGCTCGACACCGAGAGCAGGTGCCTTCCGTACGAGGCCTTCCCGAGCGAACGACGCGAAAGCTCCGGGTGCAGCCAGGACGGCGAGCCGCGACGCGCCGAGGCCGGAGGCTGCCCGGGCGAGCGCCACGAGGTAGCCACTCGCAGGGCTGGCCACCGAGACGACGCCCGGTAGTTGCTGGACGTCGTCCGCGGCGGCGCCGTGGTTCCAGACGACTCGGCCTTCCGAGGCGCGCGCGACCGCCCGAGTCGTGTCGCTCCCGTACGGGCCGAGAACCGGGTTGCAGCCCCGTTCGACGAGTTGCCCGTTTGCACCGACCGCGACCTGCGGACTGCTCCCGTCGTTCAGGCAGACGAGGTCTCGCCGGGAGTCCCGAGCCCAGAGCTCGAGGCCGACCCGCATCGACCGGCCCTGGAGGGCGTACCGACCGGTGATCGGAACGGGTGCGCCGAGCGCCTCGCTCGACTCAGCGGCCCATCCCGAAGACGTGCGTGGGCTCGACCAGGAAGCTGACCCGCTGCTCGCCGGGGCTCCGCCATGGATACGGCGACTGTCCGATGTACTTCTGTGCCAGCGAGTCGATGTCCGCCTCGGCCTGGTCGCCCGTGTACGTGTCGACGACCTGCCCCTGGATCCCGTAGCTCTCATAGCCGCTGTCGGTCGCCCCGTGCCACGAGAGCGCTACGCGCGGCTCGTGCTCGAGGTTCCGCGGCTTCTTGCGGCCGAGAGCGCTGTTGACGAGGATCTTTCCGTCGCGGAAGTCGACCCAGACGGTGGTCGACTGGGGCGACCCGTCCGGATTCACCGTCGCGAGGTGCCAGAAGTTCGGCTCTTCGAGACGCTCGCGGACGTTCTCGGGCAATTGCATCGTAGGCTCCTTTCGGTTGTGCAGCTGACGCTACACGAGCCGGGTCACCCGATACCGCACCCCGGAACCCTCAGACGGCGGCGACCGGCTGCGCGATCTCGGCGGCGAACTCCGCGACGTCGAACTCCGAGCCCGGCACCTCATGCTTCAGGCGCGAGACGACGCGGCCGCCTTCGACCCGCGCTGGAAAGTCGTGCAACGGCAGGACGAAGTCGCGGTTCAGGGCTTTCTTGATCGCGGCCTTCTCCGAGCGCTTCGTCATCGTGTGGTTGCCGGTCGTCTGCGGCTCGTAGGCGAGCACCTGGTGCCACGGCTCGACGATCTGGTTCTGGATGTCGTAGATGACGTCGCCGCAGATGCAGGCCGTACCCTGGGCGGTCTCGACGAGGACGTTCATCGAGCCCTCGGTGTGACCCTCGGCCGCCTCGCAGACGATCCCCTCGAAGATCTCGTCCGGCCCGGACAGCTCGAGGTCGAGGAGCCGCAGCGCGCCCGGCGCGTGCAGGCGATCGATGTGGTGCTTCACGTACTCGGGCGGGTACTGCCCACCCATCAGCCCGGACGCCGAGTGCTCGAGCTCGCGACGGTTCATGACCACCGGCGTGGTCAACGGGAAGTGGTCGTCCTTGCCGGCGTGGTCGATGTGGCAGTGCGTATGCAGCACGGCCGCGATATCGTCGACCCCGACGCCGTGGGCGGCGAGTCCGTTCTCCAGCTCCATGTCCTCGTCGATGCGGCCCTTCATCCCGAGCCGCTCCATGATCTCCGGGTAGCTCGCGCCGGTGTCGACGAGGATCGGCCCGGCTGGGTTGCCGAGGATGAGCATGCCCCAGGTGTGCACCCAGACGGGGGTGCCCATGTTTCGCCCGAGGACGAGGAAGCTCGACTCGACGAAGACGTCGGTGAGCGAGAGGAGCTTGATCTCGTGCGTCGCCACGCCGCGGTTGTACGCCTGGGTGCCCCGGAAGTCAATGCAAGACTAGAGTTTGGTCAATGGCCTTCGCGACGATCGACGACCTCGAGCTCGCACTGCGAGATGCCGACTACCTGCCCGACCGCGGGTTGGCCACGGCGCTGTTCCTGTCTCTACGGCTGGAAAAGCCGCTGCTGCTGGAGGGCGAAGCGGGCGTAGGCAAGACCGAGGCGGCGAAGGCGCTTGCGCGCACGCTGCCGGCACGGCTGATCCGCCTCCAGTGCTACGAGGGCCTGGATGTTGCCCACGCCGTGTACGAGTGGAACTACTCGCGCCAGCTCCTGCACATCCGGGCCGCCCAGGAGGGCACGGTGCACGAGGAGGAGCTCTTCGGCCCCGAGTTCCTGATCCGCCGGCCGCTGCTGGAGGCGATCGAGAGCCCGGAGCCGGTCGTGCTCCTGATCGACGAGATCGACCGGGCGGACGAGGAGTTCGAGGCATTCCTGCTCGAGGTGCTCTCCGACTTCCAGATCACGATCCCGGAGATCGGCACGATCGCGGCGGCGCGGCGGCCGAGTGTCATCCTCACCTCGAACCGCACGCGCGAACTGCACGATGCGCTCAAGCGGCGCTGCCTGTTCCACTGGATCGGGCACCCGGCGCTGGACCGCGAGATCGAGATCGTCGTCCTGCGTGTGCCCGGCATCCCGGAACGGCTGGCGACGCAGGCTGCCCGGTTCGTCCGTGGCCTGCGCGGGCTCGATCTCGCAAAGCCTCCGGGGGTCGCGGAGACGATCGACTGGGCGCATGCGCTCGCCGCGCTCGGCCGCGACGATCTCGACGCCGAGATCGTCGAGCAGACGCTCGGCTCGGTGCTGAAGTACCACGAGGACCTGGAGACGGTCCGCGACGCCGCGCTCGCCAACCTCGTCGAGGAGGCACGCGCATGAGCGCAGGCTCGCCGCATGAGTGGTAGCACCGTCGTCCGCCACGTGGTCACCTTCGGCCGTGTGCTCCGCGAGGCCGGGCTGGAGGTCGGCCCGGGCCGCATCTGCGATGCGATGACCGGCCTCGACGCGATCGGCCTCGGCCGGCGCGACGACGTCTACTGGACGCTCCGCCAGACCCTGGTCTCGCGGGCCGACGACATCGACGCGTTCGACCGGGCCTTCGCCGCCTGGTTCCTCCGGGCGCCCGAGCTCGCGCCGCCGAGAACGCCTCGGCTCGAGCGGGTGCGCGCGGCGAAGGTGAGCTCGCGTGACGGAGCCGAGGAGACCGCCGAGTCGGCGGCGGACAATGAGGAGCGCCAGGCCGGCTGGAGCGCCCAGGAGCTGCTCCGCGAGAAGGACTTCTCGGAGCTGACCGACGAGGAGCTCACCCGGATCAGGCGCATGATCGCCGAGCTGGCCTCCGCGCGCCCGCAGCGCCGCTCGCGCAGGCTGCGCCGCCACCCGAACGGGACCACGCTCGACCTGCGCCGCCTCGTCCGCGCCTCGCTCGCCACCGGCGGCGACCCGGTCGAGCGGGCGTTCCGGAGCAGGGTCGAGACCCACCGTAAGCTGATCGTGCTCTGCGACGTGTCGGGCTCGATGGAGCCCTACTCGCGGGCGATCCTGCTCTTCGTCCACGCCCTGCTGGAGAGCGGCCGGGGGGTCGAGGCGTTTGCTTTCGGCACGCGCCTGACCCGCCTGACCGAGGAGCTGCGCGGCGTCGACCCGGAGCGCGCGCTCGAGGAGGCCTCGAGGCGCGTGGTCGACTGGTCGGGCGGCACGCGGATCGGCGCGTCGCTGAAGGCGTTCAACGACCTGTGGGGCAGGAGGGCGCTCTCCCGCGGGGCGGTCGTGGTGATCGTCTCGGACGGCTGGGAGCGCGACGACACCGCGACGGTCGCCCGCGAGATGGCGCGGCTCGCCCGGTGCGCCTACTCGGTCGTGTGGGTGAACCCACTCAAGGGCCACCCGGACTACGAACCGCTCGCGGGCGGGATGCGCGCCGCGCTGCCGTTCGTCGACCGGTTCCTGCCCGGGCACAATCTGTCCAGCCTGGAAGACCTGGCCGGCGTCCTCGCCGGCATCGAGAGGAGGCATGCGGCATGAAGGAGATCCTGGACGAGGTCGAGCGCTGGCGTGAGAACGGCGAGAAGGTCGTGGTCGCCACCGTCGTCGCCACGCGCCGCTCGGCGCCGCGGCCGGTCGGGACGAGTCTCGCAGTCTCAGAGTCGGGCCAGATGTGCGGGTCGGTCTCCGGCGGCTGCGTGGAGTCGGACGTGTACCAGAACGCCCGCGAGGTGATGGAGAGCGGCGAGCCGAAGCTGCTCAGCTACGGGATCAAGGACGAGGAGGCCTGGGAGGTCGGGCTGCCCTGCGGGGGCGAAATCGACGTGTTCGTCGAGCGCCTCGAAGGGTGAGCGTCGAGGAACGCCCGCTCGACGAGCTCCGCAGGCTGGCAAACGGCTACCAGATCACCCAGGCGATCCACGTTGCGGCAACCCTCGGGATTGCAGATCTCGTCGCAGACGGACCGCGGTCGACCGACGATCTGGCGGCCGAGACCGGTTCCGACGAGCGCTCCCTGTACCGGCTGTTGCGAGCCCTCGCGAGCGTAGGCGTTTTCCACGAGGAAGCGGGACGCCGCTTTTCGTCGACACCGCTCTCGGATCATCTACGGCGCGACACGCCGGAGACCCTGTACGGGTGGGCTGCGTTTGCCGGACGGCCGCTGGTCTGGCGGTCGTGGGGTGACTTGCTCCACAGCGTGCGAACAGGCGAGAACGCATTCAGGCACCTCCACGGGAAGGACATCTGGGAGTACCGCGCCCACGACCCGGTGGAGCGGGCCATGTTCGACCAGGCGATGACCGACGTCACCCGCGGGATCAACCGCTCGCTGCTCACGGCGTACGACTTCGGCCGCTTCTCGACGATCATCGACGTCGGTGGCGGACGCGGGGCCCTCCTCGTAGCGTTACTCGAGGCGCATGCCACGATGCGGGGTGTCCTGTTCGATCGGCCCGAGGTCGTCGAGGGCGTGGCCGATGGCCTCGACACCGGTATCGCCGAGCGGCTTCGAATCGTCGGCGGGAGCTTCTTCGACGAGGTGCCAGGCGGAGGTGACGCGTATCTCCTCAAGGCGATCATCCACGATTGGGAGGATTCCGAGGCGCTCGCCATCCTGCGCGTCTGCCGCCGGGCCGCGCGCCCGGGCGCATCGGTGCTCGTCGTCGACCGGGAGTTGGGCGCGCCGAACGAGAACCCTTCTGCGAAGTTCGGGGACCTGAACATGCTCGTCATGCCCGGCGGGTGCGAGCGCACCTCGGTGGAGTTCGCGGCGCTGCTGGCATCGGCCGGCTTCCGCTTCGTCGGAGACACGCCGAGCTCGAGCGGTTGGCACATCTTCGAAGGTGTCGCGGAGTAGGTTGTAGGCGTGCTTCTCGACCGTCTGCACCAGGTGGGCGAGCGCGGCGAGCGCGCCGTGCTGTTCACGGTCGTCGAGGGGCCGGGTGCCGGCTCCAAGCGGCTCGTCGTCGAGGGCGCGGAGCAGGTCGGCGACGGGGTGCCCGAGGCGGCGCTCGGGCAGTTCGACGAGCTCGTCCGCCGCGGGCGCAACCGGCTGCTCGAACTCGACGACGGCTCGAAGGTGTTTGCCGAGTGGTACGGGCCGCCGCCCCGGCTCTTCGTGTACGGCGCGGTCGACACCGCCGAGTCCCTGTGCCGCGCGGCGAAGCTGCTCGGCTGGACGACGATCGTCGCGGACGCACGGCAGAAATTCGCCACCGCCGAACGCATCCCCAGCGCCGACGAGCTGATCGTCGAGTGGCCGGAGGAGGCCCTCGACCGCGTCGCGCCCGACCACCAGACGGCGGTCGTCGTGCTCACCCACGACGACAAGTTCGACGAGCCGGCGCTGAAGCGTGCGCTGGAGACCGAGGCGTTCTATGTCGGCGCGCTCGGCTCGCGGAGGAACCAGGAGCGCCGCCGCGAGCGGCTGCTCGAGGCCGGCGTCTCCGAGGAGGCCATCGACCGCATCTCCGGCCCGTGCGGGCTCGACATCGGCGCCGACTCGCAGCCCGAGACGGCGCTGTCGATCCTGGCGGAGATCCTGGCCGTCCGTGCCGGCCGCGTGGGCGGTCCGCTGAAGACGGCGAAGAAACGAATTCACGCCGAAGTGGACTGAACAGCATGGAGAAGATCAACAAGACCGACGAGCAGTGGCGGCAGGAGCTCGATCCCGACCGCTACCAGGTACTCCGCTGCGCCGCGACCGAGCCGCCCTGGTCCGGTGATCTGAACTTCGTGAAGGACGGCGGCGTGTTCCGCTGCGGCGCGTGCGGCGCCGAGCTCTTCCGCTCGGACGCCAAGTTCGACTCCGGCTCGGGCTGGCCGAGCTTCTTCCAGCCGGCCGACGAGGACGCGGTCGAGACCGAGGTGGACACGAGCCACGGGATGCGCCGCATCGAGGTGCGCTGCGCGACCTGCGACTCGCACCTCGGCCACGTGTTCCCGGACGGACCACACCCGACCGGGCAGCGCTACTGCATCAACTCGCTCGCGCTGGACTTCGAGCCGGCTGACGACGACTAGTGCGTCAACGCCGCCGTCCTGGCGGCGTTGACGCCTGCGCGAGACCTCAGTAGAGTCGCCTGACTTTGTAACGTCTGCGGCAGCGAGGTGCGTCGCCCATGAACTTCTCGACCGTGCCGCCGTGGCGCTGGAGGACGTCCCGAGACACCTCGTAGTAGCGGGAAAGGACGCGCCGGACCTGCTGCGGGTCCTGGCGCTCGCCGAGCGAGGTCGAGCCCGTGACGTCGCAGAAGAGGACGGTCACCGTCTTCCGGGTCTCGAGTGGCACGGCGGGGGAGGCGGCAGCGCGCTTCCACAGGCGGCACAGAACCTCGCCGCCTCCGGATTGCGCTCCCCGCAGCGCGCGCAGGCCGCCATCGCCAGAGTGTACGGCGGTTTCGGCGCGGTCTCATCGTGCTCTGTTAGGTTCGAATCCGTCTTTCGAAGCGAGAGAGGGAGGAGAGCGTGGGCGTAGACGTGAGGTCCGACAAGCTCGCGAGCCTCGTCGACGAGAACGTCGAGGTGAAGCAGCTGGGGACCGGCTTCACCTTCACCGAAGGGCCGATCTGGAACCCGAAGGAGCAGTTCCTGCTCTTCTCGGACATGCCCGGAGACACCCGCCGGCGCTGGGACGAGGCGAACGACGTCCAGGAGGTGCTCAGCCCGAGTAACAAGGGCAACGGGATGACGCTGGACGCGGACGGCCGGCTGATCGTGTGCGAGCACTCGACCAGCTCGCTCGTCCGTATGGACCCGGACGGCAAGAACACGAACCGCGAGGTGCTGGCCTCGCACTACGAGGGCAAGGAACTGAACAGCCCGAACGACGTGGTCGTCCGCTCCGACGGCTCGATCTGGTTCTCCGACCCGTGGTACGGCCGCATGCCCGTCTTCGGCGTCGAGCGCGAGCGCGAGCTCGGCTGGCAGGGCGTGTTCCGCATCCCGGCTGGCGGCGGGAATCCCGAGCTGGTCGTCGAGCAGGACGAGTACGAGCAGCCGAACGGCCTCTGCTTCTCCCCGGACGAGTCCCTGCTGTACATCAACGACACGCCGAAGGCGTGGGTCAAGGTCTACGACGTCGGCTCCGACGGGACGCTCTCGAACGGCCGCATGTTCTTCGAGGGCATCGGCTCGGGTGTGATCGAGGAAGGCATCCCCGACGGGATGAAGTGCGACGAGCAAGGGAACATCTGGGTGACCGGCCCGGGCGGCGTCTGGGTCATCGGCTCCGACGGCGAGCACCTCGGCACCGTCGGCATCCCTGAGAACGTTGGCAACCTGACCTGGGGCGGCCCCGACTGGCACACGCTCTTCGTGCCGAGCTCGACGTCGCTGTACGCGTTCGAGACGAAGGTCGGGCCGCGCCGCGAGCCCTACATGTCCTAGAAGGAGAGACGACCATGGCCAAGTTGAAGCTCGACCCCAAGCGCACGGCGCTGCTGATCCAGGACCTGCAGAACGACGTGATGATCGAGAAGGGCGCGTTCGCCGACTCCGGCGCGCCGCAGCACGCGAAGGAGCAGAACGTGGTCGCCAACGTGAAGCGGCTGGCTACAGCCTTCCGTAAGGCGGGCAGCCCGGTGATCCACGTCTGGTACATCGTCGAAAAAGGCGCGCCGGGGCTGAAGCAGAACGCGCCACTGTTCGAGGGCGTGAAGGGTGCCAATGCGCTCGTCCGCGGCACCTGGGGGGCGAAGCCGGCGGCCGGGCTCGAGCCGAAGCGCGGCGACTTCGTGGTCGAGAAGATGCGGATGAGCGGGTGGCAGGACACGAAGCTCGAGACCCTGCTCCGCGGTCTCGGGGTCGACACGGTCGTGGTCACCGGCGCGTGGACGAACATGTCGATCGAGCACACCGCCCGCACCGGCGCGGACAAGGGCTACTTCATGGTCGTTCCGGAGGACTGCTGCTCGACGATGAATGCCGACTGGCACAACGCGTCGATCAACTACGCGCTCCAGAACGTGTCGACGGTGACCGACGGCAAGACGGTCGCCGGCGCACTCGGCGCGTGAAGTCGCGCGCCGCCGTCTTTCTCGGGGCCGGGCGGCCGCTCGAGGTCCGCGAGATCGACCTCGAGGAGCCCGGCCCCGGCGACGTGCTCGTCCGGATGTCCGCGGTCGGGCTCTGCGGGACGGAGCTGCACTCGATCCGGGGCGAATGGGAGCGGCCGACACCGTCGGTGCTGGGCCACGAGGGTGCGGGCCTGGTCGAGGCGGTCGGCGGCGAGGTGACCTCGGTGAAGCCTGGCGACGAAGTCGTGCTCTCGTGGGCGCCGTCGTGCGGCGCTTGCGCCGACTGCCGGCGCTCGCGGCCCGCGGCCTGCATCAACCTGCACCGCGCGATCGGGAACGGCACGCTGGTCGACGGAACGACGGGGATGACGATCGACGGCGAGACGCTCTTCCGCGGCACGGCGACCGGCTGTCTCCAGGAGCGGATCACCGTCACCGAGCGCTGTGCACTGCCGATCGGCGACCGGGTGCCGCTCGAGGAAGCAGCCCTGCTCGGCTGCGCCGCGCTGACCGGGGTCGGGGCGGTCCTGTTCGCCGCCCGCGTCGAGCCCGGCGAGGTCGTGCTCGTGATCGGGGCCGGCGGCGTCGGCCAGTTCTGCGTCCAGGGCGCGCGCATCGCGGGGGCGGATGCGATCGTCGTCGTCGATCCCCTCGAGGCTCGGCTCGACCTCGCCCGCAGCCTCGGCGCGACTCACACGACAGACCCGGACGGCCTCAAGGAGTTGATGAAGCAGGTCGCACCTGACGGAGCCGACCGCGCACTCGACGTCGTCGGCAACCCGCAGACGTCGGCGACCGCACTCCGCTTCACGCGGAGCGGCGGAACGTGCGTGATCGTCGGCATCCCAGCGACCGGCGAGCGCCTCGACCTCGACTTCGGCGAGTTCAACCGGCGCGAGAAGTTCCTCACCGGGACGATGTACGGCTCCGAGGACCCCGCGGTGGCGCTGCCGCTCATGCTCGAGCACGCGCGCGCGGGCCGCCTGAAGCTGCGCGAGCTGCTCGGGCCGAGCTATCCACTGGAACAGGTGAACGAGGCGTTCGAGGCCTCGCTCGCCGGTTCACCGGGGCGGGTGCTGGTCACGCCCTGAGGTTCGAATGGCGCTGCGCGTCGCCCTGATCTCCCAGATCCAGCCGGCCGTCGAGGCCTACGTCGCAGGCCTGCGCGCAATGGGACACCAGCCCGTCGGCCTGCTCTGCGTCCGCGCGACGAGCCGGTATGGCTTCGACCTGGGCGACCACGTGACCTCCGCTCCGCCGGAGGTCGACGTGGTCCTGCCGGCCTCGCGCGAGCGGATCGCACCGCTGCTCCGCGCGCTCGAGCCGGATCTCGCCCTCTGCGCCGGCTTCCCCTGGAAGCTGCCGCTCGAGGCGCTCGAAGTGCCGCGGCTCGGGGTGGTCAACTTCCACCCGTCGCTGCTGCCCCGCTATCGCGGGCCGATCCCGGTCGGCTGGGCGATCCGGAACGGCGACCGCGAGATCGGCGTCACGTTCCACCGGATGGCGGCCGAGCTCGACACCGGGCCGATCCTCTCCCAAGGCAGGCTCACACTCGGCGACGAGTGGTCGTGGGACGAGCTGGGGCCGCGGATCGCCGGCGTCGTGCAGCAGATCCTGCCGGTGGCGCTCGACCGCGCCGAGCGCGGCGATTGGGGCGATCCGCAGGACGAGTCGGACGAGTACTGGTCGTTCTTCGAGCCGGAGTACGCCGAGATCGACCGGAGCCGCCCCGCCGCAGAGGTCGAGCGGCAGGTGCGGGCCTGGCGGTTCGGCAGCTCGGGTGGTGTCGTGCAAGGAGCGCTGACCGAGCTGGACGGCGAGCGGGTGCGTGTCCTGCGGGTGTCGCTCGAGCCGGGCGAGGGCCGGGCGGTCGAGTGCGGCGATGGCATCGTCTGGGTGCTCGAGACCGAGCCGGTCGACGAGGCGTAGGCTTCCGGGGTGGTCGAGGAGGTCATCCGGACGCGCGTCGCCTGGGTCGACACCGACGCAGGCGGCCGGATCCACTTCACGTCGGCGTTCAAGTGGGCGGAGGAGGCAGAGACCGAGCTGATGCGCGGCGTCGGCCTGCTGACCGACCGCTGGGGCAACTTCCCGCGGCGTCGTGTCGAGGCCGAGTACCTGAAGGTGCTCCGGTTCGACGACGAGATCGAGGTGCGGCTTCGGGTCGAGAACGTCGGACGCACCTCGGTCACCTATGCCTGGACGATCGCCAAGGACGGCGAGGCGCAAGTGAAGGGCCGCCACACGGTCGTGCACGTCGACTCGGAGGGCCGCCCGGCGCCGCTCGACGACGCGCTCCGGGCCGCGCTGGACAGGTAGATCCGGCGTCGGTACCGGGCTTCAGCCTGGCTTCGGCTCCGTTTCTGCGCTCCAGCGCTCCCGATAGTCCTCGCGGACCGGCCGGAAGATGTCGAGCACAAGCGCGCCCTCCGGCCCGCAGTAGGCGGAATGCTCGACGCCGCCGGGGATCGCGTAGCCGTCCATCGGCCCCATCTCGTGTGGTTCGCCGTCGATCACGAGCGCCTGCATGCCCTGGAGCACGATCCCGAGCTGTTCGTGCTCGTGGCTGTGCAGTGGGACGGTCGAGCCCGGCTCGAACTCGATCACGTTGAGCATCGCGCCCTCACCGAAGAGCGGGCGGCCGGAAACGCCGGCGGCGAGCTCGAACGACTTGACGTCCGGGAAGTGGACGAACTGCGGTCTCACCGGCCGATTGTACGATTCGGGTGATGACGCACCATCGTGAGGAGTTCCGGGTCGAAGGGATGGCCGAGCCGCTCAGCCACTACACCGACGCCGTCAAGGCAGGCGGGCTGCTGTTCGTCTCCGGGATCGTGCCGCTGGACGCCGACGGAAATCTCGTGGGGGAGGGAGACGTGGCGGAGCAGGCGCGGCAGGTGTTCCGGAACATGCAGCTGTGCCTGAGCGCGGCCGGCTGCGGCTTCGACGACGTGGTCAAGGTCGTGCACTACCTGCTCGACGTCGACGACCGGCCGAAGATCAACCCGGTGCGGATGGAGTTCTTCGGCGAGGCGCGGCCGGCGTCGACGCTCGTTGAGGTCTCCGCGCTCGCTGTGCCGGGGGCGCTGCTGGAGATCGAAGCGGTCGCCGCTATCCCGAGCTGAGCTTCGCCTCCAGAAACGTCCGCTCTGTCCCTGTTGGGCCGAGCTCGAGGGCGCGCTCGTAGGCTGACCGGGCCTCGTCCTCGCGCCCCAGCTTCTCCAGCAGGCTTCCGCGCGTCGAGTGGTAGTGGAGGTAGGCGCCGAGGCCGTCGATCCGTTCGACCTCGACGAGCCCCGTCTCGGGGCCGTCCACCATCGCGACCGCGACCGCCCGGTTCAGCTCGACGACGGGCGAGGGCTGGAGTCGGAGGAGCTGATCGTAGAGGAGGACGATCTGCGGCCAGTCGCTCGTCTCGCCGGTGTGGCAGGCGGCGATCGCAGCCTGGAGCTGGTACCGGCCGGGCCTTCGTCGCCTGAGCGCCGACTCGACCAGCGCGCGGCCCTCCTCGATCTCCGCCTCGTCCCACCGCGAGCGGTCCTGATCCTCGAGCAGGACGATCGCGCCTTGGTCGTCGAGCCGCGTCCCTCGCCGCGAGTCGTGCAGGAGCATCAGGGCGAGGAGACCGAGCGCCTCCGGTTCGTCGGGCATCAGGCGGGTCAGCGTCCGGCCGAGCCTGATCGCCTCGGCGCTGAGCTCGTTGCGGACGTCGGAGTAGCCTGCGTTGAAGATCAGATACACGGTGGCGAGAACCGCCTCGAGCCGCTCGGGAAGGGCGTCGTCCGGAGGGACTCGGAACGGGATCCCGGCCGCGCGGATCTTGTGCTTCGCCCGGACGAGCCGTTGCGCCATCGTCGCCTCGCCGGTCAGGAAGGCGCGGGCGATCTCGGGCGTGGTCAGGCCGCCGAGCAGCCGGAGCGTGAGCGCCACCTGCGAGTCGACCGACAACGCAGGGTGACAGCACGTGAAGATCAGCGCGAGCCGCTCGTCGGGGACCGTGCTCACGTCGTCGTCCTCCTCATCCGGGGCGAGTTCGGCCAGCCGGGCCAGCTCGGCCCGTTTCGTCTCAAGCGTCCGCTCACGGCGGAGCCGGTCGATCGCCCGGTTGCGGGCGGTGGTGACGATCCACGCGCCCGGGCTGGTCGGGACTCCGTGGCGTGGCCAGCGTTCCGCCGCCACGGCGAAGGCCTCCTGAACGGCGTCCTCGGCGAGGTCGAAGTCGCCGAGCGCGCGGATCAGGATCGATACCGCGCGCCCGAACTCCTCCCGGAACGCCTCTGCGACGGGGTCGGCGGTCACTCCTCCCAGACGACGACCGGGCGCACCTCGATCGTCCCGTAGCGGGCCGAGGGGATCCGCTCGGCGATCTTCAGCGCCTCGTCCACGTCCTTCGCCTCGACCAGGTAGTACCCGCCCAGCTGCTCCTTCGTCTCGGCGAACGGCCCATCGGTGACGAGCGTCTCCCCGTTCCGGACGCGGACTGAGGTGGCGGTCGAGATCGGCTGGAGCGCGTCGCCGGCAACGTGGTTGCCGCTGTCCTTGATCGCCTGGGTGAACGTCATGTACTCGGCATACGCGGCGTTCCGCTCGTCCTCGGGCATGTTTGCCCACGTGCTCTCTTCGTCGTAGATCAAACACATGTACTGCATGTCGTCCTCCTTGATCGAAGTGTCGTGAGTACGACGAACGGCTGAGGCCGAAATCGACAGGTCCTCAACGGCCCTCGAACGACGGCGGCCGCTTCTCCCCGAACGCCTCGACACCCTCGCGAAAGTCGTCGGTCGAGCGCAGCATCCCGTAGGCGAGGCCCTCCAGCTCGAGCCCGATCGAGAGTGGTGCGTCGTAGACGTGGTTGAGGACGCGCTTGGCGGTGCGCAGGGCGAGCGGCGGCAGCTCGCTCAGGTCGGCAAGCACACGGTCGACGGCCGCGTCGAGGTCCGCGGCCGGGACGACGTCGGAGACGAGCCCCCAGTCCAGTGCCTCGGCGGCGCTGATTCGGCGGCGGCGCATTACCACGTCCTTTGCGCGGCCGAGCCCGGCGAGGCGGGCGAGCCGTTGGGTCCCGCCTGAGCCGGGGATCATCCCGAGCCCCACCTCGGGGAGGCCGAGCTGCGCGTCGTCGGCGGCGACGCGGAAGTCGCAGGCGAGCGCGAGCTCCAGCCCGACGCCGAGGCAGTAGCCCCGGATGCGCGCGATCACAGGCTTCGGGAAGCGCTCCGGAGCTGCGACGTTCCAGGCGAGCCGCGACAGCTCGTCCGGCGTGGCCTCCAGGAACGCGGCGATGTCGCCGCCGGCGGTGAAGTTCTCGCCGGCGCCGGTCAGCACGACAAAGCGCGCGCCGTCGTCGCCGGCCACCTCGTCGAGGACCTGCGCGAGTTGCCCGCGCGCCGCCAGCGGCACGCGGTTCATCTTCGCCGGGTCGTCCAGCGTGATGGTCAGGACGCCGCGCGGCTCGTCGCGGTCGAGACGGAAACCGATGTACTCGCTCATCGCAGCATCCTGCGCAGGATCTTCCCAGACGGGCTTTTCGGCAGCTCGGACACGAAGCGATACTCGCGTGGACGCTTGAAGCGTGCGAGCGTTTCGGACGCCAGGCAGTGGTCGTCGAGCTCCTCGGCGGTCGTCCCCTCGGCGACGACCACGGCGACCACCCGGTGCCCGAGCCGCTCGTCCGGCGCGCCCACGACCGCCACCTCGCGCACGCCCGGGTGGCGAGCCAGCACGTCCTCGACCTCGAGCGGATGGATGTTCTCCCCGCCGGAGACGATCATGTCGTCGAGGCGGCCTTCGAGCCAGAGGTCGCCGTCCTCGTCGATGCGACCGACGTCGCCGGTGTGGTACCAGCCGTCGCGAATGGCCGCTTCGTCGGCGTCCGGCCGGTTCCAGTAGCCGGCGAACGCCTCGTCCGAGGACATGTGGCAGAGGATCTCGCTGTTCTCGCCGAGCCGGAGCCGCGCGTTCAGCGCCGGCCGCCCCGCGCAACCCGGTTTTGCAGCCTGGTCGCGGTGGACGGAGTAGGTGTAGATCTCGGTCGACCCGTAGTGGTTGACGAACAGCCGCGGCGAGAACGCCCCGACGCAGCGCTCCACCAGCGCACCGGTCATCGCCGCGCCGGCGTAGGCAACCGTCTCGACCGAGGAGAGGTCGAACTCTCCGCGGCGCGGGTGTGTGACCAGGTCGTGGTAGAGCGTGGGGGCGAGATAGAGCGAGGTGATCCGCTCGCGTTCGATCAGCTCGAGCGCCGCCCCGGCGTCCCAGTCGGGCTGGCAGACGTAGCAGCCGCCGACGAGGTGCATCGCGAGCAGCGAGTGCATCCCCATCGTGTGGTAGAGGGGCATCGCGCCCAGCGTCCGGTCGCCCGAGCGAGAGCTCTGGTGGACGGCCTGCGACAATGCGCCTGCACGGTCGGCCCGGTGCGAGCGGGGGACACCCTTCGGCCGCCCCGTCGTGCCCGAGGTGTAGAGCATCAGCGACGCTTCCTCGTCGCCTGCATCCAACGCGCCGGGGTGCTCGTCGCCCAGCAACGGCTCCAGCTCGCCGTCCGCCTCGAGGAAGAGCGTCGCGGCCGAGTCCGCGCGGCAGTAGGCGAGATCCGCGGCCGAGATGCGCGGCGAGAGCGGCACGTAGGTCGCCCCGAGCCACTGGCACGCCCAGTAGAGCTCCACCGCCTCCCGCCGACAGCGCACGACGGCCGCCAGCCGATCGCCGCGCCGCAGACCTTCTCGTTCGAGCCCTCCGGCGAGTCGAGCCGCCCGATCGCGCAGCTCGGCGTACGTGAGCCGCGTCCCGCCGTCGACGACCGCCTCGGCGTCGGGGCTCCGCTCGGCCGCGTACACGAGGCTGAGGGCGAGATTCACGCGAGCGAGTCTAGAGCGGCCCCGGCGGCGTGGCCCATCGCGTCAGCGAGGTCGTCACCACGGGCGAGCGAGACAAGCAGCGTGGCGGCGAAGGCATCCCCGGAGCCGGGCGCATCCGCCGCGATCGCGGGAGCTCGGACGCGCTCGACTCGGTCGTCCATCACCGCGAGTGCACCCCGATCGCCCAGAGTGACGCAGGCCAGCCGCCGTCCTTCCGCGAGCCTGCGGGCCGCCGCTTCGGTGCTCCTGCCCGTCAGGCTCAGGGCGACCTCCTCGTTTGCGACCACCGCGTTGCCCCCTGGCGGCAGCTCGGCGAGCCGAGCCGCGTCGAGCGCAACCCATGCGGCGTCGGCCGATGCGAGCACGTCTGCGGCGTGCGGCAGGTAGCCCGAGACGAGGACGGCGTCCGCAGCCACCGGCTCGGCCGGCGCCGGCTGGTGAGAGTCGCCGCAGTCGACCCGAGTCTCGCCGTCAGTCAGCAAGAACGTGCCGGTCGCCCCTGCGACGGTGACCAGCGGGCGGATGCCGTGCGCCTTCAGCTCCCGGACGATCATTCGCCCGGGCGCGTCGTCGCCGACTGTCCCGATCACGGTTGCGTCCGCCCCGGCTGCGACAGCGGCCACCGCGGCGTTGAACGCCGATCCGGCCGGCCGCACGCGAATGCGGGCGCCGTGTCCGGCGCCCGCGGCGATCACGTCGACGAGCAGCTCGCCGACGGCGACGAAGCGCACCGCCATGTCGAGGCGAGGTTACGCCCGGCGGTACGCGTACGGATGGTTGAAGACGTCGAGCGCGTTGTCGGCGCGAGCCGTGATCTCGAAGTGCTCGTCGGTGCGCCAGTCGTCGACGACGACCGTCAGCTCGCCGTCGTCCTGGCCCCAGAGCAGCCGGACCTCGAACCCGTCGCCCACGCGATGGTCCAGCTCCTTCCGCTCCCGCTCGACCGTCTCCATGCACTCACAGTGCCACAGCGGTTGTTCGCCGGGTAGGAGCAGACCGTGAAGATTCCGTTAACTCAGGCGGCTCTGGCACCGAGCTTGCCGCTCAGGTAGCGCAGGTAGGGCCCGGAGTCCAGGCTGCCGCCCACGACCCGCTCCAACGTCTCCTGTGGCGTGAACTTGCGGCCGTGGCGCCAGAGCTTCTCGCGCAGCCAGTCGGTCAGAGGCGCCAAATCGCCGCGCTCCACGTGCTCCATCAGAGCAGGTACGTCCTCGAGCACCTTCTCCCAGATCTGCACGGAGATGACATTCCCGAGGGCGTACGTGGGGAAGTACCCGATCGTCCCGCGCGACCAGTGGACGTCCTGGAGGACACCGTGTGCGTCATCCGGCACGTCGACGCCCAGGTATTCCTTCATCCGCTCGTTCCAGACGGCGGGCAGGTCGGCCGGCGCGACCGTGCCGGCGACCAGGTCCTGCTCGAGCTCGAAGCGGAGGATGACGTGCAGGCTGTAGGTGGCCTCGTCGGCCTCGATCCGGATCAGCGAAGGCTGCACCTTGTTGATCGCCCGGTGGAACTCCTCGAGCTCGACATCGCCGAACTGGTGTGGGAACAGACGCTGCATCTCCGGGTAGGCCCAGCTCCACCACTCGATGCTTCGGCCGACGAGATTCTCGAACATCCGGCTCTGCGACTCGTGCAGGGCGAGCGAGGTCCCGCGGCAGAGCGGCGTCCGCTCGAGCGCCGGGTCGACGTTGTGCTCGTACAGCGCGTGCCCGCCCTCGTGCATGGCGGCGAACACGCCGCGCATCTCGTGCTCCGGGTAGTACGTGGTCATCCGGATGTCCGATGTGCCGAAGGACGTCGCGAAGGGGTGAGCGACCGGATCGAGACGCCAGGTGTCCTCGCGGAACCCGAACCTCGCGAGCAAGATCTGCTGCATCTCGCGCTGGGCTTCCACCGGGAAGTGTCCACGCAGGCAGGAGTCGTCGACCTCTTGCTCCGACGCCTCGGCGACGATCGGGACGAGGCCGTCGCGGAGCTCTGCGAACACCTCGCGCACCTCGGCGGTCTTCATCCCCTGCTCGAAGTCGTCGAGCAGGGCGTCATACGGCTCGTCAGCCTCGAAGCAGGCCGCGTACTCGCGGCGGAGCTCGACGTTCCGCTCCAAGTGCGGACGGAAGAGCTCGAAATCGTTGGTCCGGCGGGCCTCGACCCAGACCGGGAAGGCCTCGGCCCCGGCGCGTGCCTGCGCCTCGCGCAGCTCGGCGGGGACACGGAGTTCCTTGTCGCGGTCGCGGCGCGTCACGCGGATCAGGCTGGCCTCGTCCGAGTCGTGGTCGAGTGACTCCTCGTACGACCGCAGCTCCTCGAGCAGCTCGCCCAGTTCCTCGGAGACGATCTGCTCGTGGACGACCTTGGAGACGGTCGCCAGCTGCCGGGCCCGAACGCCTCCGCCTGCCGCCGGCATCATCGTCTGCTGGTCCCAGGCGGCGATCGCTCCGAGCTTGGCCAGGTCCCACGTCTCGGCCAGGCGGTCGCGAAGCTCGGCGTAGCGGACGTCGGTCATCGGGCGGAACCTTACGCCCTCGCCCGTCCAGCGCGCGCCGAACCAGTCATGCAGACGGAGCGGGCCGGTAGGCCCGCTCCGTCCGTTCGCGGAGGCGAACTTTTAGGCGGTCTGCACGGGGTGGCGCAGCTGCCGGCTCATGAGCAGGGCGGCTCCGGCAATGAGCACCAGGCCCAGCCCGCTGCCGATTCCGATCGCCCAGGAGCTCCAATCGAACCCATCGGACTGGCCGGTCGAGGCCGGGGCGTACCGTGCGACCAGCGCCGCGTCGCTGACGTCCGGCGGCCGGGTGGGCGCCGTGCTCGAAGTCACGTCGTTGACATGAACGCCGGCGTACCGCTCGAACACGTCGGGAGCAGAAGCCTTGATCGAGTCGGACGCGTCCTGGACGTCCGGAGGCCTCGAGGCGACCGACGTCGCCGCCGGCGTTCCCGTGCCGGCCGAATGCGTCGCCGCATAACGCTCGACGAGGTCAGGGGCAGCCTGCAGCTGCTGGTAGACCTGCGTGATTCCCTGCCAGCGCAGGCCGTCGGCCTTCAGGCCGGCCGCCGTGGTGTGCAGTGCAGCGCCGTCGGTCTGGAGCCTGGCCGCCGCTGCGTGCCGCGCCGTCGCCGCGTCCTGGACGTCCGGCGGGCGGCTGATCAGCGGGCTGCTCGCCGGAAGGGGATTTCCGTCCGGATTCGGGATAAGGGCTCCGGCTGCCGAAGCGGTCGCTCCGGCAACCACGGCGCCGACGACGATCAGTCGCCTGAGCCAGATGAGGGGGGTCGAGCCGTTCATTCTTCGCCTCCTGTGTCCCGGGCCACTTCCTGCGGCCCTTTCGACCAAGAAGACACAAGGGCGCCTACCGATCGGTAACGGCGGGGTTACGGAACGCTTTTCTCCTGGGCCCGCAGCGGTTAACGTCGTCAGAGCAACCGGTACCCCCGGACCGGGAGGCGGATGGAGTTCCGGATCCTCGGCCCGCTGGAGGTCATCTCCGACGGGCAGTCGCTCGATCTCGGCGGCGCGAAGCAGCGTGCGCTCCTCGCCATGCTGCTGCTCAATCCGAACCAGGTCGTGTCCCGGGACCGCCTGATCGACGCCCTCTGGGAGGAGAACCCGCCGGACACCGCCCCAAAGGCCCTGCAGGTACATGTCTCCCGGCTCAGGAGGCTGCTGGGCTCGGATCGCATCGAGACCAGGACGCCCGGCTACGCGATCCGGGTCGACCTGGCCGAGCTCGACGCGGAACGGTTCGAGCGGCTTGCCGCGGAGGGGGAAAGCCGGCAGCTGGCCGAGGCCCTCGCGCTCTGGCGCGGGCCGCCGCTCGCCGACGTTGCTCATACCCGCTTCGCGCGGCAGGAGATCGGCCGGCTCGAGGAGCGGCGGCTGGCGGTGCTCGAGGAACGGATCGAGGCTGAGCTCGCGCTCGGCGGCCGGGCCGACGTGATCGCGGAGCTCGAGGCGCTCGTCGCCGAGCATCCGCTGCGTGAGCGGTTCCGTGCGCTGCTGATGCTCGCGCTCTACCGGGCGGGCCGGCAGGCCGAGGCGCTGGACGTCTACCAGGACGCCCGCCGGACGCTCGTCGACGAGCTCGGCATCGAGCCGGGGCGGGAGCTGCGCGAGCTCCATCAGACCATCCTCCGCCAGGATCCTGCGCTCGAGCCTGCGGCCGAGCCGACCAGGGACGGCCGGAGCCCCTCAACCGAGGCCGGCTTCGTCGGACGAAAGCCCGAGCTGGCCGAGCTGTCGGACGGTCTCGACGACGTATTCGCGGGCCGTGGCAGCCTCTTCCTGCTTCAGGGTGAGCCGGGGATCGGCAAGAGCAGACTTGCGGACGAACTGGCAAGCCGGGCCGCGAGCCGCGGTGCCCGTATCCTGGTCGGTCGCTGTTGGGAGGCGGGCGGCGCCCCCGCCTATTGGCCCTGGACGCAGTCGCTTCGGGCGCACGTGCGGGCGGTCGAGCCTGCCGACCTGCGTCGGCAGCTGGGCGTGTCCGCGGCCGACGTCGCCCAGATCGTCCCTCAACTGCACGAGCTCTTTCCAGACCTGCCGAAGCTAGAGGGAGCCGACCCGGAAGCCGCGCGCTTCCGGCTCTTGGACTCGACGGCCGCGTTCCTGAAGGCCGCGGCCGCAGAACGGCCACTCGTTCTCGTCCTGGACGACCTCCATGCCGCGGACGAGCCTTCGCTGCTCCTGTTGCGATACGTCGCGATGTCGCTCGAGGACAGTCGCGTGCTGGTCGTCGGCACGTTCCGCGACCTCGACCCGACGATCCCGGAAACCCTCGAGACCACGCTTGCTGAGCTCGGTCGCCTGCCCGTCACGCGACGCATCCGGCTCTCCGGGCTCGAGCGTGAAGAGGTGGCGCAGCTGGCGGAGCTGACCGCGAGCACCGCGCCGACCGAGCAGCTCGTGGCTGAGCTGTACGCCGAGACCGACGGCAATCCACTCTTCGTCTCGGAGATCGTCAGACTGCTGGCGGCAGAAGGCCGGCTCGGGCCGGAGGCGAGGGGCGGGATCCCGATTCCCGAGTCCATCCGCGAGGCGATCGGTCGCCGGCTGCGAACGTTGTCCGGTGAGTGCAGGCGCGTGCTGTCGCTCGGATCGGTCTTCGGGCGCGAGTTCGGCCTGATCGCCCTTGAGCGCACGGCCGACTACACCGGCATCGACCGGCTCCTCATCGTGCTCGACGAGGCCGTCACCAACCGTGTCGTCGAGGATCTTCCCGGCTCCTTCGGCCGCCTCCGCTTCGGGCACGCCCTGACGAGAGACACTCTGTACGAGGAAATCCCGGCCACCCATCGGGCGCGCCTGCACCTGCGCGCGGCGGAAGTGCTCGAGACCCTCTATGGCGGGGACCCCGAGCCACATCTGGCGGAGCTCGCACACCACTTCTCGCTGGCGGTTCCTGCGGCGACGCCGGACAAGGCGGTCGACTACGCAAGGCGGGCCGCCGACCGGGCGCTGTCTCAGCTCGCCTATGAAGAGGCCGCACGCCTCTACGAGCTGGCACTGACGCTCTCGGACGATGACGTGCAGCGCTGCGACTTGCTGCTCGAGCTCGGCGATGCGCTCGCGCGTGCGGGTGACACACCGGCCTCGAAGCGGCGCTTCGCGGAGGCGGCACAGCTGGCCGAGAACCGTGGCCTCGCAGAGGAGCTCGCTCACGCAGCTCTCGGCTATGGAGGGCGAATCGTCTGGGAGGTATCGCGCGACGACGACCGTCTCATCCCCCTCCTGGAACGTGCGCTCGAGACGCTTCCCACACAAGACAGCCCACTACGGGTCCGTCTTCTGACCCGGCTCGCGGGCCCTCTCCGGGACGCCCGCTTTCGTGCAGAACGGAGGCACGCGATTGCGGACGAGGCGCTGTCCATGGCTCGCCGGATGCAGGATCCGTCGACCCTCGCATACGCACTTGCGGGGTACCTACCGGCACACATGTCACCTGCCCGCACCCACCACATGGTCGACCTGGCGACGGAGCTCATCACTCTCGCAACCGACCTGGGCGAGCTCGAACGTGCTGTCGAGGGATACCTGTGCCGTGCCTGCGCGTTGCTGGAGCTGGGAGAGATCGATCGTGCCAGGGAGGACGCTCTGGAGATGACCAGACTCGCGGAGGAGCTTCGCCAGCCCTCACAACGCCTCTATGCGACGAATCTCCGTGCGCACATCGCGCTGCTCGCAGGGGACTTCGAGGACGCCGAGCAGCTCGTCGAGGAAGGGCTCGACCTCGGGGATCGGGCGCAACGCTGGAATGCGCAGATCACGTACCGGCTGCAGCTGTACCTGCTCCGGAAGGCTCAGGGTCGGCTCGAGGAGCTCGCCGGCCTCTACGAGGCGCAGCCGAGCGCTCTCGAGTTTCGGACGTACCGGATCTTCGATTGCGTCGTGGCGAGGATCTACGACGAGATGGGTAGGCGTGACGAAGCGCGAGCGAAATTCGAAGAGCTGGCGGAGAACGACTTCGCCGGGGTCCCTTTCGACGAGGAATGGCTTGCGAGCATCTGCCTGCTCGCAGAAACCGCAGCATCACTCGGTGACCTCCCGCGCGCCGGCGTCCTGTCCGAGCTGCTTTCTCCGTATGCAGATCGTGTGGGCACGTCGTATCCCGAGATCAACGTGGGGGCCGTTGCGCGTTACCTGGGACTCCTGTCGTTGGTCGAAGCTCGCTGGGACGAGGCGATGCAGCACTTCGCGAATGCCCTCGATGTGAATCGGCGAATCGGTGCTCGTCCGTGGCTGGGCCACACACAGGAGGATTACGCGCGCATGCTGTTCACCCGCGGTCAAGCGGGCGACGCCGAGCAGGCACGCGACCTGGTCGAGTCGGCGGTCGCCACGTACCGCGAGCTCGGGATGGAGTTCCACGCAGAGCGCGCCGCAGCGCTGGCACGCGCGGCGTCCTAGCTCACGCTCCGCCGCCTGGCCGCCTCGAGCTGCGCCTCGCTCGGACCGGCCGGAGTTGCGAGGGCCCGGAATGCCTCGAGCACGGCGCGCGGGTCGCGTCGGTGGCGCTTCGCCGCGAGGGTCAAGGGCTCGTGGAAGGCGCCGCCGCAGTGCGCGCAGGGAAGGGCGAGCGCCGACATCAGCCGGCCGGCCTCGCCGTCCGGGTACATACGTAGGAGCTCGACGATCGTGGTCGAGCCCTTCACTTCGCGCGACGTCGGCGGGTCGGGCGCGGTGCCGCGTGCGTCGAGCCCCAGGACCCGCTGCTGCGTCACGTTCGAATACTACGGCTGGTCGAGCAGGCCCAGCCGGGCGGCCTCCGCCGTCGCCTGGCCACGCGTCGGGACGGCGAGTTTGCGCAGGATCGCCGCGACGTGATGGTCGACCGTCCGGCGCGAGACGAAGAGGCGGTCCGCGATCTCGCGGTTGCGCAGGCCGTCGGCGACGAGCCGGAGCACGTCGTGCTCCCGCTGGGTCAGGTTGCCGGGCCGCGCTCGAGTTGCCTGGCGCGGGCCGCGCGGCAACCCCCGTAGCCCTCGCGACCGGGAGCGTCGGGCGACGACGCCTACCGCCCCGGTAGCGCCCAGCGTCCGCAGGTCCTCGAGCGCAGCGCGAACGGTCTCCTCCTCGTCCGCGTCGGCAGCGGCGAGCGCAGCCTCGTACGGGCAGCCGATCCGCCGCCAGAGCTCGGCGGCCCCTCGCCAGTCACCGCGCATCGGCAGGGCGAACGGCTCGGCGGCGCCGGGCGGGATCGGCTCGCGGACACCGGCCTGCCAGCGCCAATACGCGAGCTCGCCGGTCACCCATGGCGCCTCCCTGTCGATCGCGAATGCGAGGCACGAATCGGTCTCGGCCACGACCGCGTCCCGGTCGCCTGCCAGCCAGGCCGCCTCCGCCCTGGCGGCCGCGACCGGCGCGACGTGCTGCAGATCGCCCGCCGTGCGAGTCAGCTCGAGCGCTTCGTCGAGCGGGCCGCAGTGATCTGGGTCCCGGCGCCGTGCCCGCACGAGGCCGAGAACCGAAAGGGCGAGGATGCGCAGCAGAACGGAGCCGCGTGGATGCCCGAGCACGAACGACGCCTCGTTCGCCGCCTCGGTCCAGCGCCCGCGGTCGAGGCCGATCCGGGCCCTGAAGGCGAGCAGGTACAGCCACCAGAGGTCGAGCCCGTGCTCGGCGCAGTAATCGATGCCGTCGTCCACCCGCCACATGAGGTCGTACCTGCGTGTGCGCTGGACGACCCAGGTCAGGTGGATCAGGGCCCTGCCGACGTGCTCCTCCAGGCGCTCGCGGCGGGCGAGGCTGAGGCTGTCGTCCAGCTTCTCGAGCCCGGCCTGCATGCCCTTGAGCGCCTCGGTAGTCCCGATGTTGTTCAGCGCGTGGGCCTGCGTCTCGATGTCGTCGAACCGCTCGGCGAGCTCGAGCGCGCGGGTGCCCCATTCGATGGTCCCGGCGGCGTCCTCTGCGTTCATCCGGCCGGATGAGACGGTGCTGTAGGCGATCCCCAGCTCGCGGCTTGGCGGGTAGCGCTCGAGGATCGAGACTGCATCGCGGGCGGTGGATTCTGCGTGCTCGGGATCGCCCGCACACCAGACGCGGCGCGAGAGCGCGGAGAGGGCGGCGGCTTCTTTCCTCGAGTCGCCGAGCTCCCGGTAGTGCGCGACCGCACGCTCGAGGGCGGCAACCGCCTCGGCAGACTGGTCCGTGAGGTAGCACTCGAATGAGAGGCGCTCGAGCATGCGGGCCTGCTGCTCGAGCGGAAGGCCATCGCCGAAGCGCAAGGCCCTGGCGACCTGCGCTGCCGCCTCGCGATGGGCACCGACCATCGTGGCGTGCGCCGCCGCCGCCGGAGCGAACCGGAGTACGGCCTCGGTGTTGCGTGCCTCCTCGGCGTGGTGGGCGAGCCGGGCGAGGTCGAAGATGCTGTCCGGCGGAGCCGAGAGCGCCTCGAGCGCGGCCCGGTGGAGGGTCTGCCGGCGAATAGGGGGCAGCGACTCCTGCACGGCGAGCCGGGCCAGCTCGTGCCGAAACGCGACGGAGTCGGCTCTCGAGACGAGCATTCCGGAACCGAGGCACTCGTCGAGGTGAGCGGCCGCGCCGGCGGCGAGCGCGTCCAGCAGCCAGAGCTCGACCTGGGGAGGCGCGATCGCCACGGCTTCCAGGACCGTCCGCCCGCCGTCGCTCAGGCGCGCGGCTCGGGCCAGCACCGCGTCGCGGACGGTCGCCGGAATGTGCTCCTCTCCCGACGCGAGCACCTCGGTGACGAAGAAGGGGTTGCCGCCGGTTCGCAGATACAGCTCGCCTGGGTCGAGTCCGTGGGGCGCGGCCAGGTCGGCCACGGCCTGCGGCGAGAGCGGGCCGACGTCGAGGCGATCGACCGAGCTGCTCGTTCCCAGCTCGCCGAGCACGATCCGCAACGGGTGGCCCAGGGCCAGCTCGTCGTCGCGGTAGGTGGCGACGACCAGCGCGGGCACCGTCTCGACCCGCCGCCCGATGATCCGGACGACGTCGAGCGTCGCCTCGTCCGCCCAGTGCAGGTCCTCGACGACGAGGACCGTCGGTGCGTTCGCGCGCAGCTCGGCCATCAGTGCGGCGGCGACCTCGTACGGCTGGGCGTCCTCGGGGTCGAGGGCGGCCAGCTCTGCGCCGCCGCCCGCGGCGATGTCGAGGATCGGCCCGAGCGGCCGCGGCGTGAACAGCGCGTCGCAGGCGCCCCAGAGGAGCCGCGGCGATCCGGCGTGGTCGTCGCAGAAGCGCCGCACGAGAGCCGTCTTGCCGATGCCGGCCTCGCCGTGGACGAGGACCAGCCGGCCCTGCGCCGTGGCGGCGACCGTCGCGTACGACTCGGCGAGCGTCTCCAGGTGCGCGGCGCGCTCGAGGAGATCGGTTGGGAGCGTCACGGTCGACAAGGGGATCTCGGACCTACGGGCTCCGAGCCGAAATGGTTGCAACCGTACGCCCGGCGGCGCAAACCGGTGGGCTACGCGTGCGCGACTTCCTGCGGGAAGCGCAGCGGCTCGGCATCCATCCGCAACATGTTCCGCGGCAGCTGGTAGCGCGCGAACGGAAGGACGACCACCTTCGCCTCGGGCCCGTGGCGCTCCATCGCCTCGGCGAATGCCTCGTCCAGCGACGTGGTCGCGTCCATGCCGATGTCGGCCGCCATCTCCAGATTCTCCTCGAGTGTGACCAGCTTCAGGTGCTTGCGGGTCATCACCTCGTAGATCGGCACCCAGATGCATCCGGCCCACATCTGGATGGCGCGGCCGTGGATGTCGCGGAGCACCTGCTGATAGTTGTCGGGCGTCGGCGGCATGTACGGCTTCATCAGGTCCATCAGGGCAAGGCCGGGGAAGTCGCCGACCGCGGTGTTCACACCCGGCGAGGGGGAGGCGTAGATCAGCGTCCCGCCGTCCTTGAGCACGAAGTCCGCCGACATGCAACCCCAGCCGGTGTGGAAGAAGAGGTGGTCGGTCGGCGCGAACACGCCGCAGACCGCGATGTCGGCCTGCTCTCCCGGGTGCTCGTAGGCGTAGATCTGGTTGAAGCGCTCGATCGCCCGGCGGTGGGCGTCGGGGTGCGCGCCGAAGATGCACTCGACCACGCGGCCGCGGGTGTCCAGGACCACGTTCATCGTGCACTGGAGACCGCACATCGTCGCCACCTCGTCGATGTCGGAGCGCATCGGGCCCGCGTACGCGCCGTAGTGCGTCTGCGGCGAGGGGACGAAGGCGCAGTGGTTCGACTCGATCGTCTCGTCCGACACGACACCCGGCAGGATCAGCTTGCCGCCGCCGCCCGCCCCCCAGTGGTTGGCCTGCGCCTGGCCGATCGTGATCTTCAGGTCGCACTCAGCCACCGCCGTCATCAGCCAGACCGGCGTGCCCCGCGAGGAGACGCCCACGTACGTGTACGCCTCGGCGTTGCGGGGCTCGTTCTGGTGGAACTCGATCCCGAGCCGTTCCATCCGATCGAGGTTCTCGCGGCCGATCTTCTGCTCGATGTCCGACTCGGACATCGGGAAGACCTTGCCGTTCGCGCAGGCGACCACCGCCGGCTTCCCGGCCGCCTCGAGCGCGTCGAAGACTGCGGGGAGCAGGCGCGACTGCGGGGTGGGTCGGAACTGGTTGTCGATGATGACCGCCACCTTCGCAGCGCCCGCGAGCAACTCGGAGAAGCGGGGCCCCGAAACCGGCGACTCCAGCGCCGCGCGCGCCGCCGCGGTCGAGTCCCCGACAGGCTCGGGCTCCTGGGGATAGATCGCCGCGAGCAGGTTGCCCTCCGGGACCTCCAGTTCCAGTTCCTCACGGTAGACCTTCGACTCGTCGCCCGAGGCGCCGATCGTCAGCGGGTCAAGCGACTCGTACGGGATCCTCAGCCTCGCCACGAGTTGGAGGCTAGGGGTGGTGTGAGGTAGCGTCAAGAGATGCCGGCGACGCGCATCAACCACACGTCGATCGTCGCGAACTCGCTCGACGAGTCGGCCCGGTTCTACGAAGAGCTGTTCGGGATGGAGCGCATCGCCACCGCGAAGTTCTCCGACCCCGTGCTCTGGCTGCGTGCCGGCACGAGCCAGCTCCACCTGTTCGAGGCCGACGAGACGGCCACCCTCCGCGCCCACGTCTCCTTCGACGTGGACGACTTCGACGCCCTCTACGCGAAGGCGAAGGCAATGGGCATCCTCGACTCCAAGGCGTTCGGCTCGGCCCTGCGGATCCACCCGGCGGGCTGGGCGCAGCTCTACCTGCGGGACCCGGCCGGGAACCTCGTCGAGGTCGACTGGCACGACGTGAGCAGCCTCTCGGCCGAGACGCTCGCCGAGGCCAGTGAGCTCGGCGGCCAGCAGGGCGAGGCTGCGACCGCCACGCTCTTCACCGCCTAAGAGCGCCTGACGGGATGAGCGGTTGTGTCCCCGTCAGAAGCTCTTAGCGTTTGAAAGCCATAGGGACGACTGTTAGCGTCGTCCCAGGTTGAGCGCGCTGGCCGCCAGAGCCCCGTCCCGTGATCAGGTCAGCTCGTTCCTGAGCTGGCGGCGCCTCCCCGTCTGGGTCGCGCTCGGCTGCATCATCTTCGCCTTCGTCTTCGTCCTCTTTCTCGCGACGATCCCCGGCGTCGACGGCCAGACGAACTGGCGGACGACCACCTTCGGCTCGGCGGTGCACGACCCGTCGTCGTTCCTCAAGATCGTGCTCGACTCGCTCACCTTCGCCTCCGCGCTCTTCATCGTCGCGAGCGGCTTCGCTCTGATCTTCGGCCTCATGCGCGTCGTGAACATGGCGCACGGCGCCTTCTACCTCCTCGGGGGCTACATCGCCTACGAGGTTCAGCAGGGCATGACCGGCCAGGGCTTCTCGCTCCAGGGCAGCGAGGTGAACACCTGGGAGTGGCTCGTGCCTCTCCTCGTCGCCGCACCATGCATCGCCGTCGTCGGCTACGTGATGCAGCAGGCGTTCCTGCGCTGGAACCAGGGCCAGGAGCTCCGCCAGGCACTGATCACGATCGCCGTCTCGGTGATCGTCGCCGACCAGATCATCGCCCACTTCCCGCGCAACGTCTCGGGCACCCAGAAGTTCGGCGGCAATGCCGTCGACCTCACCTGGCCCGGCTGGACCGACCGCTTCGTGAACCTGCACGTGGGCGGCGTCCAGTACTCGCTCGCCCGCCTGGTCGTGCTCGCGATCGGCGTCGCAGTCGGGGTCGGGCTCTGGGTCTGGCTCTACAAGACGAAGACCGGCATGGTCATCCGTGCCGGGGTGGACGACGAGCAGATGACCTCGGCACTCGGGATCAACATCCAGAGGACCTTCGCGATCGCCTTCGTGGTCGGGTGCATGCTCGCCGCGCTCGGAGCCGTCGTCTGGGCCTCGCAGTCGAACATCTCGTCGGGCCAGGACGGCCAGTGGCTGCTGAACTCGCTGGTGGTTGTGATCGTCGGCGGCATGGGGTCGATCTTCGGCGCCGCGGCGGGGGCGATCCTCTTCGCCTTCGTCGCGAACTTCGGGGCGTCGTATCTGCCCACCACCGGCTCCGACTGCTGCACGCAGTACTCGTCGATCCTCACCTTCGTCCTGATCGCCCTCGTGCTGGCCTTCCGGCCGCGCGGCCTGTTCGGGAGGGGCTCGTGAACCCGAGGACCTGGACGCTGCGCCAGCAGGTCGAGCGCTCGATCGCCGCGGTTGCGCTCGTGATCGTGATCATCTGGCCGGCGGCCGGATGGAGCTCCTACTGGAGCCACACGATCCTGCTCGAGACGTTCATCTTCGGCATGGCCGCCGCCAGCCTGGTCTTCCTCTCGGCCTACGGCGGGATGGTCTCGCTCGCGCAGACCGCGTTCTTCGGGATCGCGGGGATCATCCTCGGCAACCTGGCGACGAAGGGGGGCCCCGGCGGGACCTCGAAGGGCCTCCACCTCGGCTGGGACCCGACCCTGGCCCTCGTCCTCACGATCGTCTTCACGACGATGCTCGGCCTGATCGGCGGCGCGGTCGCGTCGCGGAGCGCGGGCATCTACTTCCTGATGATCACGCTCACCTACTCGGTGATCGCCGTCTACACGCTCGGCCAGGTGACGAAGATCTCCGGCTTCTCCGGGATCGGCGGCATCAACCGGTACACGCCTGGCTGGATCGGCAACATCCTCGACCACCCCAACCGGCTCTACTACATCGCCCTCGGCGCCACCCTGTTCGCGTACGTCGTCATCCGCTACATCGTCCGCACGCCGTTCGGCATCGCGCTCCAGGGCGTTCGCGACGAGCCGGTACGCGCGGCCTCGCTCGGCTTCAACGTTCCCCTCCACCGGACGCTCGCGTTCGGCTTCGGCGCGTTCCTGGCGGCGCTCGCCGGTGTGCTCTACGCCTGGTTCGCCGGCCAGGTCGCTCCCGGCGACGTCGACCTGCCGCAGACCATCAACCTGCTGATCATGGCGGTGATCGGGGGGCTGCTGCGGATCGAGGGGGCCTGGATCGGGGCGTTCGTCTTCTTCCTGATGCAGAACTACATCACCACGACCACACACGTGCCGCTGCTCGGCTTCGGCGGGACGCTCTTCGGCGGGAGCTTCAACACGCTCATCGGAATTATCTTTTTGGCGATCGTCGTCGTCTCACCAGATGGGCTCATGGGGCTGTGGGGCAGGCTCTTCCAAACACGGCGCCGACCCGAGGGAGGAGAGAAAGGCGCTACTCCCACGGTCGAGCCCGCGAAATGACCACCAATCGACAGACCTGCTTGAAAGTTGGGTCACTACTGCGCGAGAATCGCGCGCACCTTCGAACACGAGAGAGGGAGGAGGGCACTACCAGATGAGGAGACTCACACTGCGGAGCTGGAAGACGGCCGCAGTCCTGGTCGTAAGCTCGGCCGTCGTGGCCATGTGGGCGACCGGCGCGTTCGCGTCGTCGCATGCCAAGGCGGTCAGGGTCGCGATCATGACGGACTGCAAGGGCGCCTTCGCGTTCGGCTACGACGTCGACATCGGCGGGGCGCAGACTGCATTCGCGCAGTTCGCCCACGGCGTCACGAAGAGCCACGCGAAGCCGTCTGCCGGCATGACCGGGATCAAGGTCGGCAACACGCCGGTCCAGATCGTCGGCTACGGCTGCGGCAACGACACGGTTCCGGTCGCCGTGACCGAGACGAAGCGTCTGATGGAGAAGCTGAACGCCGACGTGATGATCGGCCCGCTGTCGGGTGACGAGGCGGTGTACATCGCGAACTACGCCAAGGCCCATCCGACGAAGACGTTCATCATCGGTACGGCCGGGTCTCAGGATCCGACGATGCAGATCGCTCCGAAGAACATGTTCCGCTACCACGGCGACGGCGCTCAGTGGAACGCGGGCATCGGAGAGATCGCCTACAAGAAGCTCGGTTGGCGGAAGGCAGCGATCATGATGGACGACTACAGCTTCGGCTGGACGTCGGGCGCAGGCATGATCGCCGACTTCTGTGCGGTCGGCGGCCAGATCACGAAGCGCGTGTTCCCGCCGCTGAACACGACCGACTACGCACCGTTCGTACGGCAGCTCCCCCCGCCGAACCAGGTGGACGGGTACTTCTGGGTCGTCGGCGGTACGGGTACCGCTGCGGCGCTGAAGGCCTATGAGCAGGCGTACGGCCCGCTCGACCCGAAGAAGAACATCGGCAACCTGTTCTTCGGCTTCCTCGGGGCCGACAAGGTCGTGGCCCCGAAGGTCGTCGGCGCCTACGTTGGCGGCTTCGGGAACAACCCCGGCGTCCACTACACGAAGGTCGATGCGTACCGCAAGTACGCGAAGAGGATGTACCCGGCCCAGAACGTGGACGACGGCTTCTTCTACAACTACTACATGGCGGCCAAGGCGCTCGTTCAAGGCCTCAGCAAGTCCGGCGGGGCAGTCGGGGCGAAGCTCCAGGCGTCGCTGCCTCGCTCGATCGACGGTCCGTTCCAGATCTCCAACGGCGGCATGGTCAAGCTCGACTCCCGCCGCCAGGCGATCCAGGACCAGTACCAGCTCCAGCTGGTCAAGAACGCCGACGGGTCGGTCGGCGCGACCGTGGTCGCGTACGTGCCGGCCGTCGATCAGTCGTTCGGCGGTCTCTTCAAGCCGACGAGCCCGCCCCCGGGTCGCACGCAGCCCGCGTGCAAGAAGCTGAAGACCCCGTGGCAGGGCAAGATCAAGGTCGTCACGGGCGGCAAGGTGACGAACCAGATCCTGAAGTAGGGGCTTGACCGAAGCGACACTCGCCGAACACGCCGAGCCGGCCCTCCGCTTGCGGGGGGTCGGCCGGCGCTTCGGCGGCCTCCACGCCGTCTCGGAGGTCGACGTCGAGGTGCCCGCAGGCGAGCGGCGCGCCATCCTCGGCCCGAACGGGGCGGGCAAGACGACCCTCTTCAATGTCATCTGCGGCGACTTCCCCGCCACCTCGGGGACGGTCGAGCTGTTCGGCCGCGACGTCACGCATGCTCCTGCGCGCACGCGGGCGAAGATGGGGCTCGCGCGGACATATCAGCAGTCGCGTCTGTTCGCCGGACTCTCCGTCGAGGACAGCATCTACCTCTCGATCATCGGCGTCCGTGGCGGACATATTCGACCGGTCGTGCTCAGGCGCGACGCCGAGATGCGCGAACGCGCCCGTGAGGCGGCGCGCCGCGTCGCGATCGACCACAAGCTTTCGGAGATCGTCGGCTCGCTCTCGCACGGCGAGCAGCGCCAGGTCGCGCTCGGGGTCGCGCTCGCCGCCGAGCCGCAGCTGATGATGCTCGACGAGCCGTGCTCGGGACTGTCGCGCGGCGAGCGGGAGCTCATCACCGACCTCCTGCTCGCCCTCGGCCACGAGCTGACCCTGATCGTGATCGAGCACGACATGGATGTCGCACTACGCGTGGCCGAGCAGGTGACGATGATGCACGACGGCCGCGTCATCGTCGAAGGGACGCCCGACGAGATCCGGGCCAACGAGCTGGTCCACGACCTCTACCTGGGCCGGGGCCTCCGATGAGCTCGAGCGGCGCTCCGCTGCTGGCAGTCGAGGGACTGAACGCGTACTACGGCAGCGCGCACGTCCTCCAGGACGTCTCGTTCGAGCTCGGCGAGCAGGCCGTCGGAATCATCGGACGCAACGGCATGGGGAAGACGACGCTCTGCGCGGCGATCATGGGCATCCGGCCGCCCCAGGTCTCCGGCTCCGTCCGGTTCGAGGGCAATGAGCTCGTCGGTAAGAGCTCCCACAAGATCGCGGCTCTGGGCATCGGCTACGTCCCGCAGGGCCGCCGGCTCTTTCCCTCGCTCTCCGTCGACGAGCACCTGCGCATGGTCGCCGGCCGGAATGGCGGCGGCCGCTGGAACATGGAGCGCGTGTACGAGCTCTTCCCCCGCCTCGGCGAACGGAAGCGGAACGGCGGCGCCCAGCTTTCGGGCGGCGAGCAGCAGATGCTCGCGATCGGCCGGGCGCTGATGCTCAACCCGAAACTGCTGATCATGGACGAGCCGTCTGAGGGTCTTGCGCCCACGGTCATCGAGATGCTGGTCGAGACGTTCCGCAAGCTCGAGCAGGAGGGTCTCCGGATCCTGCTCATCGAGCAGAATCTCGGCGTCGCCACGTCACTGGCCGAGCGCCAGCTCGTAATGGTCGGCGGCGAGATCGCGACCGAGACGACCGCGACCACGCTGACCGCCGATCCCGAGTTGCAGCGCCGCTACCTCGGCGTCGAGCCGGTACAACACGGCGCTTGACCGTGCCGGTCAAGCGCCGTGGATTTCTGCCGCTGCTCGCGGTTGCCGTACTGCTGTCGGGATGCGGAAGTTCGAAGCCCAAAGGGCCGCCTGCGCTCCTCTTCGTCAGTGTCAAGGAGGGCGACTACGCGATCTACGGCGCCGACGCAGACGGCAGACACCCCTACCGGCTGACCGACCACGAGGCCGATCCCTCGACGCCCGAGGGCCTGTTCTGGCAGAACGACCCGGCCTGGTCGCACGACGGCAGCGAGATCGCGTTCACGTCAAACCGCGACGGCCGGACGCACATCTTCGTCATGAACGCCGACGGGACCGGCACCCGGCCGATCACGAAGACGCAGCACAGCGACGAGCATCCGACCTGGTCGCCCGACGGGCGCTGGATCGTGTTCGCCCGTGAAGGCGCGATCTACCGGGTTCGCGAGAGCGGGGGCGCCGCCAGACGCGTCGGCAAGGGCTTCGGCGCGGCGGCCGACCCCGCGTACAGCCCCGACGGCCGGCTGATCGCCTACGACTACCGTCGGCCGGGATTCTCGATCAAGGAGATCTACGTGATGAACGACGACGGCACCAACGTGCGCCGGATCACCGACCTCCGCGACGTGAGTACCTTCCCCGCCTGGTCGCCGGACGGCAAGACGCTTGCCTTCCAGAGCAGCGCGGGCGGCGGGAAGAACGAGATCTACACGGTGCCGGTCGCGGGCGGCACGCCGAAGCGGGTGACGACCTCCGCGATCGACGCCATCCAGCCCGACTGGACTCCGGACGGGAGCGGGATCACCTTCTCGCGGGACGGCGCGCTCGTCACGATCACGAACGGCAGGGAGACGCAACTCACCTCGGGCGACGACAACGACTCCGCTCCGGCCTGGCGGCCCGTACAGGCTCAGTAGGATCGCCTCGAATGGCGACCGTCGTCCTCCTCGGCACGCTGGACACGAAGGGCGCGGAGTACGGATACCTCCGCGATCGGTTGCGCGAGCAGGGAGTGGACGTCCTCGTCGTCGACGCCGGCGTCTTCGAGCCGCAGATCGACGCCGATCTCACGCACGACGAGGTGGCTGCAGCGGCCGGGGCGGATCTCGCGGCGCTTCGCGACGCCGGTGACCGCGGCGCGGCGGTCGAGGCGATGTGCCGCGGCTCGGCCGAGGTCGTGCGCCGGCTGCACGACGAGGGGCGCCTGGACGGCTTCCTGTGCGTGGGCGGCTCCGGCAACTCCTCGATCGGAGCGGCGGCTGCGCAGGCGCTCCCGGTCGGCGTCCCCAAGCTGATCGTCTCCACCGTCGCCTCCGGCGACACGCGCCCGTACATGGGCGCCAAGGACGTCTCCATGACCTATTCGGTCGTGGACATCTCCGGCCTCAACCGGATCTCGGAGCGAATCCTCTCGAACGCGGCCGGTGCGATCGCCGGGATGGCGAACGTGACGGTCTCGGAAGGCACGGAGGGGCGCCCGCTGATCGGCGCGACCATGTTCGGCGTCACCACGCCCGCGGTCACCGAGGCCCGCAAGCGGCTCGAGGAACTCGGGTACGAGGTGCTCGTCTTCCACGCGACGGGAACGGGCGGACAGTCGATGGAGGCGCTCGCGCGCGGCGGCTTCCTCGCCGGCGTCCTCGACCTGACGACGACCGAGCTGGCGGACGACCTGGTCGGCGGGGTGCTGTCTGCCGGCCCCGACAGGCTGGAGGCCGCCGGTGAGCTGGGGCTGCCGCAGGTCGTCTCCCTGGGCGCCCTCGACATGGTCAACTTCGGGCCGCGCGAGACGGTGCCGCCGCAGTTCGAGTCTCGCAACATCTACGTCCACAACCCGACCGTGACCCTGATGCGGACGACACCCGAGGAGTGCGCCGAGCTCGGTCGGCGGATCGCCCGCAAGCTCTCCGCGGCAACCGGGCCGACTGCGCTCTTCGTCCCCCTGAAGGGCGTCTCGATGATCGCGATCGAGGGTGGGCCTTTCCACGACCCGGTCGCCGACGAGGCGCTCTTCGCCGCGCTGCGCACCGGGTTGAAGGACAACACCGCGCTCGGCGGGAACGTCGAGTGTCACGAGCTCGACCTGGACGTGAACGACCCGGCCTTCGCGGACGCGATGGCGAACCGCCTCCACGAGATGATCCATGACCAGGGCTGAGGCCCTCGCGCGCCTCCGGGCTCAGGTCGACGCCGGGAAGCCGATCATCGGCGCCGGCGCGGGCACCGGGCTCTCGGCCAAATGCGCGGAGGCCGGTGGCTGCGACCTGATCATCATCTACAACTCGGGCCGCTACCGGATGGCCGGGCGTGGCTCGCTGGCCGGGCTGATGCCCTACGGCGACGCGAACGCGATCGTCGTCGAGATGGCCGCCGAGGTGCTGCCGGTCGTGAAGGAGTCGCCCGTGCTCGCGGGTGTCTGCGGCACGGATCCCTTCCGGCTGATGCCGGTCTTCCTCGAGGAACTGAAGCGCATCGGCTTCTCCGGCGTCCAGAACTTCCCCACGGTCGGCTTGATCGACGGCAACCACCGGGTCGGCCTCGAGGAGACGGGCATGGGCTACGGCGTCGAGGTGGAGATGATCCGGGCCGCGCACGAGGCCGATCTGCTGACCGCGCCGTACGTGTTCACGCCCGAGGAGGCGGTTGCGATGACGGAGGCGGGCGCCGACGTCCTCGTCCCTCACATGGGGCTGACCACCGGCGGTGCGATCGGCGCGACGACGGCGAAGACGTTGGACGAGTCGGTCGACCTGGTCCAGGCGATGTGCGACGCGGCGAAGGCGGTGCGCGACGACGTGATCGTGCTCTGCCACGGCGGCCCGATTGCCGAGCCGGACGACGCCGCGTACGTGCTCGAGCGGACGACCGGCGTGGTCGGCTTCTTCGGCGCGTCGAGCATGGAGCGGCTGCCGACCGAGACGGCGATGACAGAGAACATGCGGCGGTTCAAATCGATCGGAGGTGCGGCGTGAGCAGGTTCGTGATGAAGGCCGAGGTGCCGACGGAGGACTTCGAGTGGGGGAGCGCGGGCATGCGCTGCGCACCACCCGGGACCGGCTGCGACACGTTCGTGGTCATGGACGTGCGGCTGGACCCCGGTTTTTTCCACGCGTTCCACAAGCACCCCGACCAGGACGAGATGATCACGGTCGTCTCGGGCAAGGTCACGCAGTTCCTCGAGGGCGAGAGCACGGTGCTCGGCCCGGGCGACTCCGTCTACATCGACAAGGACGTGGTGCACGGCTCGTACAACGACTTCGACGAGCCTGCGGAGCTTGCCGTCGTTCTGGCGCCGCCGGTGACCGACGGCGGTTACATCGCGGTCGACGTCTCCGCCGAGGAGCCCTGGGCCTCGCTGCGCTGAGCCTGGCTTGACATTCGGATACCGTCGGTATATGAATACCGGCGGTATGCCAGTGACCGCGAAGCGAGTTGGCCGGCAGGAGCGTCGCGAGCGGACCAGGGCCGATCTGCTGGCCGCCGCCCGGGCGGTCTTCTTGCGCCACGGGTTCCACGCCGCGTCGCTCGATCAGATCGCCGAGGCGGCCGGCTACACGAAGGGCGCCGTCTACTCCAACTTCGCGTCCAAGGACGACCTCTTCGTCGCGGTTCTCGAGGGGCACTTCTCCGACCGGGTGCGCGCCTACGAGTCGCTGCTCGGCCACGTCGAGTCGATCGAGGACGTCTACCGCGCCGTCGCCCGCTACTGGCACGACGCGAACGAGCGCGAGCCGGAGTGGTCGCGCCTGGTGGTCGAGTTCCTGGCGTACGCCTCGCGGGACGCGAGCCTTCGCCGGGCAATCAGGGACGTCCGTGAGCACACGCTCGACCGGATCGCGGCAATCGTCGACCCGCTGGCCGAGCGGTTCGGCGTCGAGTACACGATCCCGACCAGGGAGATCGTGCGCGGCGGCGGTGCGCTCAACCGCGGCCTGGCGGTCGAGCAGCTGCTCGACCCCGAGCTCCCGGTCGAGGTGTTCGAGGAGATGCACGTCGCCTACATGCGAGGGCTGACGGTGGAGCGCCGGTGAGCCCGCCCGCCGTCGACGAGCTCCTCGCGCGCGACCGGTGGTCGCGCGACCGTCTGCTCGACGAGCAGCGCCGTCGGCTGAGGGGGCTGCTCGAGCACGCCGTATCGGCCTCGCCGTACTACCGGGAAACGCTCGGCCGTGGGGCGCTCGCGGAGAACGTCTCCCTCGACCAGCTGCCCACGCTCTCGAAGGAGACGCTGATGGCGCAGTTCGATCGCGTGGCGGCGGATCCTCGGCTGCGGCTGGCGGCCCTCGAGGCGCACGCGACCGGCGACGACCCGGCGGCCCTGTTCGCCGGTGCGTTCCACGTCTTCTCGACGTCCGGGACGACCGGCCGGCGGGGCGTCTTCCCCCAGTCGGCGGCCGAGTTCGACTGGTGGCTCGCCGCGGCCTGGCGGATGCGCCACCGGCTCGGCCTCGACGCCGGCGTTCGCGTCGCCGGGATCGGCGCACCGACGCCGTGCACGTGACGCAGAAGCTGTTCACGGCCTTCGGCGCCTACGGGAACGGCCGGCCCACGCTCACGGCCAACACGCCGCTGCCGGAGATCGTCGCAACGCTGAACCGGGACCGCCCCGATGCGATCATCACCGGGGCCGGGATGGCGGCGCTCCTCGCCGAGGAGCAGCTCGAAGGGAGGCTCTCGATCGAGCCCTCCGTGGTCGTGCTCGCCGGCGAGGTGGTGGCGGAGGACGTCGCGCGCCGGATCGACGATGCCTGGGGGATCACGCCGTGCCAGGTCTACGGGTCGACGGAGGCGCTGGTCCTCGCCTCCGAGTCCTCCGATCGGGTCGGCCTCCATGTCAGCGAAGACCTGCTCGTACTCGAGGTCGTCGACGAGGACGGCCGGCCCGTGCCTCCGGGCGTCCCCGGGTTCCGTGTGCTGCTGACGAGCCTCGTCAACCACGCGCTGCCCCTGGTCAGGTACGAGCTGTCCGACTCCGTCACGCTCGCTCGGGGGCCGGATCCCAGCGGCAGGCCCTACCTCCGGATCGAGCGGGTCGACGGGCGCAACGACGACCTGCTGCGGCTGCCGAAGGCAGGCGGCGGCGAGGCGGTCGTCCTTCCGTACCGGCTGCGCGCTCCGTTCACGGACCTGCCCGACGTCGTGCAGTACCAGCTCGTTCTCGAGCCGCAGAGGCTCGCGGTCCGGATCGTGTTGCGGCCCAGCGCGTCCGTCGAGACAGCCGGGCGCGTGGCCGCCGGCGTCCGGGCGGCCGTCGAGGCTGCCGGCGCGATCGCCCCCTCGATCGAGGTCGAGCCGGTGGCGACGATCGCGCCGGAGCCGGGCTCGGCCAAGCTGAAGGTGGTCAAGACCCTGCGCACCGCCTCGGCTTAGGATTTGCGGCGACGTGCTGGCAGTGCGAGTCCACGAAGGTGGCCGGCTCGGCTACGAGCAGGCGCCCGATCCCGTTGCCCGGCCGGGCGAGGTCCTCGTCGAGCTGCGCGCGGCGGCCGTCAACCGCCGTGACCTGCTCGTCCGCAAGCCACCAGGGCCCGCGTACATCTTCGACCTGCCCCTGATCCCCGGCTCGGACGGCGCCGGCGTGCGGCGCGACACGGGCGAGGAGGTCGTGATCTATCCCGGGCTCGGCTGGGGGCCGCGCGAGGACGCGGCGGGGCCCGGCTGGAGAATCCTCGGTGGGCCCGACGACGGCACGTACGCCGAGCTCGTGAAGGTGCCGACCGAGAACGTCTTTCCAAAGCCGGAGCGCTTCTCGTGGGAGGAGGCGGCGGCCTTTCCGCTGGCGGCGCTGACTGCCTTCCGCGCCCTCTTCGAGATCGGCGGGCTGGTCGAGGACGAGAGCGTGCTCGTCCTGGGTGCCGGCAGCGGGGTGTCGACGATGGCCGTGTCGCTCGCCGCGCAGGCCGGTTGCCGGGTGCTGGTGACGTCGTCGAGCCAGGAGAAGATCGACCGCGCCAAGGAGCTTGGCGCCGAGGGCGGCGTCCTCTACACCGAGGACGGCTGGGCTGAGGCGGCAGGGCCGGTCGACGTCGTGCTCGACTCGGTGGGCGCGACGTGGCGCGAGTCGGCGAAGGCACTGCGGCGTGGTGGGCGCCTGGTCGTCTTCGGCGGCACCGGCGGGCCGGAAGTCACGCTGGACGTGCGGGCCCTCTACCTCAACTGGCAGTCGATCCGCGGCACGACGATGGGCTCTCGTCGCGACTTCGAGGGACTGTTGCGGATGGTGAACGCCGGCTCGTGGCGCCCGGTGATCGACAGCGTCCGCCCGCTCGAGGAGGCGGCCGCCGCCCACGATCGAGTGCAGGCCGGAGAGCACTTCGGCAAGCTCGTCCTCTCGATCGCCTAGACGCGCTCGACCAGCTCGTCGAGCGCCTTGCGGTCGGCCCGCGCGCTCCAATCCTCCGGCGTGTGCCGCTCGGGGTGACGCTCCCGCGCGGGGTAGCCGAAGGTGAGCACGGCCGCGATCTCCTCGTCTTCGAGGCCGAGCGCCGCGCGTGCCGCCGCGGGATCGCGCTGACCGTTCGGGCACGAACCGACCCCGGCGTTCCACGCGGCGAGCAGCATGTTCTGCGCGCAGCGCCCGGTGTCGAGGCCGCCGCGCCCGACGATCGCGACCACGAGCCGCGCGCCCTGCACGTTCGTCGGCTCGAAGACTGCGTCGGCGAGCCGCGCCCGCGCGCTCTCGTCCTCGACCAGCAGGAAGCGCCAAGGCTGCCGGTTTTTCGCGCTGCCGGCGAGCCGGCCCGCGTCGAGAATCGTACGGACGACGTTCTCCGGGATCGCCCGTTGCGCGTAGTCCCGGGTTTCGCGCCGCGATGCGATCGCCAGCCACGTGTCCACGCCGGGATCCTACGTGCGTCAACCCCGGCGGGCGATCCAGGTCGCAGTGAGTGTCGAATCGTCTGCCGGCCGGTCGGAGTAGCCGTCCCGGACCGCCGTGACGGTGAAGCCGGCGCCGGCCAGCGCGACGCGGACGTCCGACGCAGCATGGAAGTGCTGGCGGTGCTGCTCGCCGAAGGGAGCGTCATCCGGTGGCGTGATCTCGATCCGGGTGTCGGATGCACGCGCGTGCGGATCGACCGTGCTCGTGATCGTGAAGCGGTATCCGTCCTTCTCGCTCGTGACGACGGGCCTCGAAACGGTGAACGCCATCATCGCGTCCGTGTGAATGTCGAACACCAGCCAGCCGTCCGGCCGCAGCCGGTCTGAGAACGAAGTGAACGCCGGCGCCAGCTGGGCGGACTCGAGATACGTGATCCCGTCCAACGTGCAGACCACGGCGTCGAACCGGCCGTCGACCGTGAGGTCTGGGAGCGAGTCCCGGATCAGGTCGACGCCGGGCCCGACCAGGTGTCTGGCGCGGTCGAGCATCTCCTCCGAGGCGTCGACGCCGACGACCCGGTAGCCGCGCCCCACCAGTTCGGCGGCGAGCAGGCCCGTGCCACAGGCGACGTCGAGGACGTCGTGAACGTCGCCGGCCCAGAGCAGGTCGAGGAAAGCTGCGATCGCGTCGTGGCAGGGGTCGACGACGAACTCGTCGTAGACCCCCGCCAGCCGCGTGTAGGGCTCGACCGAGCGGAGCGCCGCTAGATCCCCAGCGCCTTTGCCTTGGCGGCGGCGAACTCCTCGTCCGTGAGCACGCCCTGCGCGTGGAGCTGCGCCAGCTCCTGGAGCTTCGCGCTCGGGTCATCCGCCGGCGCCGCGGGCGCCTGCTGCTGCGCAATTGCCTGCTGACCCATCTGCTGCTCGTACTGGGCCTGATCCTGCGCCTCCCACTTCTCGTTCTGCCGGTGGGCGACGCGGCCGGACACGGCGGTGGCGGTGCCGGCAACGACGGCCGTTCTGGCTGCCATGCGAAGAAGTCCCATCTCGTCTCCTTTTCCTTCGGTGTGGACGGCTAGCCGGCCTCGCGCGCCTGCGCGACGACCTCGGCGGGAATGCGGATCGAGTCGATCAGGATGGCGTCGGCGTCGGAGAGGGCCGAGACGACCCTCGTCGCCCAGACGTTTTCGAACGCGATCAGCAGCGCAGAGCTGTTGTTCGGGAGGTCGTCGCTGACCTCGTCGGCGTCCTCCTCGTTGAGTGAGCCGGGCTCGGTGACTGCGAGCTCCGCGTACGCTGCTCCCTCCTGGTCGAGGTCCTCGATCGCGAGCGTCGTCACAACGCCCTCCTCGTCTTTCATCACGAAGAGCAGGTCGAGGACGCGAATGATCCCGTCGTCCACGAGCTCCTTGATCGCCGGTGCGATCTTGCCGGAAAACTTGTTGCCCGGGAAGCCAATGATGTAGACGTCGACTGGGCCGACTTCCATGTTCTCTCCTTGTTCGGGGATAGCCAAGACTACTTACTCCGGGACGGCAGCGACAGCCGTCGTCTGCAGGCGGCGCCTAGAGCAGCTCGTAGGCCGGGAGCGTCAGGAACTCGACGAAATCGCGGGCGAGAGCGACGTGTTCGAAGGTCTTTGTGGCCTCGCCGAGGTGGGGCTGGTCGGGGGTGGCGTCGGCTTCTTCGCGGACGATGGTCAGTACGTGTTCGGAGTCGGTGCGGCCGTGGTGGACCCACTGCCAGATCTGTGAGCGAGAGATCTCGGCGGTTGCAACGTCCTCCATCAGATTGTCGATCGCCGCGGCGCCGGTGCCGTTCAGCCACGCGGCCAGGTAGCGGATCCCGACCGAGACGTTCTGGCGGATTCCAGCCTCGGTGATCTCGCCCGGCGTCTCCGGCACCGCCAGCAGTCGCTCGGCGTCCACCGACACGTCGGGCCGCTGCCGGTCGAGCTGGTTCGGCCGGTCGCCGAGCACGGCGTCGAACTCCGCGGCCGCGGTCTCGACGAGATCGGGATGCGCGACCCAGGTGCCGTCGAAGCCGTCGCCCGCCTCGCGGGCCTTGTCCTCGCGCACCTTCTGAAGCGCCGCCTCGGTCACCTCGGGGTCGCGCCGGTTGGGGATGAAGGCGGCCATGCCGCCCATCGCGAACGCGCCCCGTCGGTGGCAGGTCTTCACCAGCAGCTCGGTGTAGGCGCGCATGAACGGGACGGTCATGGTCACGGCCGAGCGATCGGGCAGCAGGAAGTCCTCGCGGTGGCGGAACTTCTTGATCACGCTGAAGATGTAGTCCCAGCGGCCGGCGTTCAGACCGGCCGAGTGCTCGCGCAGCTCGTACAGGATCTCCTCCATCTCGAACGCGGCCAGGATCGTCTCGATCAGGACGGTCGCGCGGATCGTGCCACGCGGGATTCCGAGCGCGTCCTGCGCGTGCAGAAAGACGTCGTTCCAGAGCCTGGCCTCGAGGTGGCTTTCCAGCTTCGGCAGGTAGAAGTACGGGCCGCTGCCGCGCGCCAGCGCCCGCTCGGCCGAGTGGAACATGTACAGGCCAAAGTCGAACAGGCTCCCGGAGACCGGCTCGCCGTCGACCAGCAGATGCCGCTCGGGTAGGTGCCAGCCACGCGGCCGGACCAGCAGCGTCGCCACCTCGTCGTTCAGGCGGTAGCTCTTCTCGCCGGCGTCGAGCGAGATCGTCCGCTCGTTCGCGTCGATCAGGTTCTGCTGGCCCTCGACCAGGTTCGGCCAGGTCGGCGAGTTGGCGTCCTCGAAGTCCGCCATGAACACCCGTGACCCCGAGTTCAGCGCGTTGATCACCATCTTTCGGTCGGTCGGGCCGGTGATCTCCACGCGGCGGTCCTGCAGGTCGGGCGGCGCCTCCGCCACCTGCCACTCGCCCTCGCGCACCTCGCGTGTGTCTTCGAGAAAGTCGGGGAGCTCGCCGGCGAGCAAGCGTTCCTGCCGGGCAGTACGCGCCGCGAGCAGCTCCTCCCGCCGCCCGCCGAAAACGCGCTGGAGGTCGGCGACGAAGTCCAGCGTGTCTCCGGAGAGGATCGAAGAGTCGGCGTCGCCTCGGAGCTCGACGCCGGTTGGGAGCCCACCCGGCACCGCGGTAGATTGACAGGCATGGAGCTGGCCGGTGAGCTGAGGCGCCTGCTGCCCGCCGGCGCCGTGATCGAGGAGCCCGAGCAGCTCCGAACCTACGAGTGCGACGGGCTGACGGGACACCGGGTGGTGCCGTCGCTCGTCGTGCTGCCGGAGACGACCGAGCAGGTGCAGACGGTTGTGCGCGCGTGCCAAGCGGCAGCGGTGCCGTTCGTCGCCCGTGGCGCGGGCACCGGGCTCTCGGGCGGAGCGCTGCCCGTCGCCGACGGCGTCGTGATTGCGCTTACGCGCATGAACCGGGTCCTCGACGTCGACCTCGAGGGCGCCCGGATCGTCGTCCAGCCCGGGGTGACGAACCTTCAGGTGACCGAGGCGGTGATCGGCGACGGCTTCTACTACGCGCCCGACCCGTCGAGCCAGCAGGTCTGCACGATTGGCGGCAACGTGGCCGAGAACTCCGGCGGCGCACACTGCCTGAAGTACGGGTTCACGGTCAACCACGTGACCGGGCTGACGGTCGTGCTTCCCGACGGCGAGCTCGTGCGGCTCGGCGGCCGCTCGCTCGAGTCGCCCGGCCCCGACCTGCTCGGCGTGTTCGTCGGCTCCGAGGGGACGCTCGGGATCGCCACAGAGATCACGCTGCGTCTCCTGCGCCGGCCCGAGGCGGTTCGCACGGTGCTGGCGGCGTTCGACTCGATCGATGCGGCGGGGGCGACGGTGTCGGGGATCGTCTCGGCCGGGATCCTCGCGTCGGCGATGGAGATCATGGATCGGCTGACCATTGAGGCGGCCGAGGCGGCTGTCCACCCGGGCTACCCGGACGCGAACGCGCTGCTGTTGGTCGAGCTGGATGGGCCGGCGCCGCAGGTCGAGGAGGACCTCGCGGCCGCCGAGGCGATCTGCCGCGACTCCGGCGCGTGGGAGATTCGCACCGCCGCCGACGACCACGAGCGCGCGCTCCTGTGGAAGGGACGGAAGTCGGCGTTCGCGGCGATGGGCCGCGTGTCCAGCGACTACTACGTGCAGGACGGCGTCGTCCCGCGGACGAAGCTGCCCGAGGTGCTGCGCCGCATCGCAGAGCTCGAGGGCGAGTACGGCCTGCGCGTCGGCAACGTCTTCCACGCCGGCGACGGGAACCTTCACCCGCTCGTGCTCTACGACGCGCGCGTCGACGGCGAGCCGGAGCGTGCTCGAGCGCTGGCAGAGGCGATCCTCGAGGCGTGCATCGACGTGGGCGGTTCGCTGACCGGCGAGCACGGGATCGGCGTCGACAAGGCGTGCTCGATGCCGCTCCTGTTCGGGGCCGACGACCTCGACGCGATGCAGCGGCTGCGTCGTGGGTTCGACCCGGTAGGCCTCTGCAACCCGGGGAAGGTCTTCCCGACGCCGCGGCTGTGCGGTGAGGTGCCGGGGCCGTACCGGGCGCACCCGCTCGAGAAGGCAGGGCTTGCCGAGCGTCTCTGAGATCGCGAGCGTCGAGCAGGCCGCCGAGGTGCTCGCGGGCGCGGCGGGACGAGGCGAGCGCGTCTCGATCGGACGCGACGGCGGCGAGGTGGTCATCTCGACCGCACGGCTGGACCGGGTGCTCGAGCACGAGGCCGGCGACCTGACCGCGGTCGTCGAGGCCGGCGTCCGGGTTCGCGACCTCAACGAGCGTCTCGCGGTGCATGGGCAGATGCTCGCCCTCGACCCGCCGGGCAACCCGACGATCGGCGCGTGCATCGCGGCGAACCTCTCCGGACCGCGGCGCCACCGCTACGGAACGGCTCGCGACCTGGTGATCGGCGTGACCGTCGTGCTCGCGGACGGGACGATCGCCAACTCGGGCGGCAAGGTGGTCAAGAACGTCGCCGGCTACGACCTGGGCAAGCTGTTCTGCGGCTCCGAGGGGCGGCTGGGGCTGGTCGCGCGGGCGGCAGTTCGGCTGCACCCGGTGCCCGAGGCGACGGCGACCCTGGTCGTGCCGGTGGAGTCGACAGCAGACACGGCGGTGAAGACGCGCACGATCCTGCGCGCCCCGGTCGCACCGTCGGCGGTCGATCTGCTCTGGCCCGGCCGAGTGGCGGTGCTCTTCGAGGGCGGGCGGCGCGCGGTGGATGAGCAGGTCGAGACCGTGCGCTCGCTCGTCGGCGGAGCGGAGGACGACTCGGTTTGGGCTGAGGTCGAGGCCCGCCAGTTCTCGTCGCGCGGCCGCCTGTCGTTCGATCCCGCCGCGCTGGCGGAAGTCGTCGCCGCGTTCGACGAGGCGGTGGTCCGCGTTGCGGCGGGCGTGGGGTACGTGCCCGCGCCGGTCGACGATCAGCGCGACCCGGCGGAGATCGCGCTCGCGGAACGCGTCCGGGCGCAGTTCGATCCGATCGGCGTGCTGGTGTGAGGCGAGCGGCGGCGCTGGGCCTGCTTGCACTCACAGCCGCCGGATGCGGAGGCGGGGATGCCGAGGCGACGCTTTCGACGTGGGACGTGGTGCGCGCTCTTCGCTCGGTCGGCTACAAGGGGCTGCAGGTTCGGTCCGAGGTCGCGACCTTGCCGGCACATCGGTCCGACGTGTCGGCGGATAGGTCGGGCCTCGTCGACGTAGACAGGATCAGTGTCGGCCGCCTCGCCCGCTCGACTCTCCTGCCGCTCACGGCGGTGCGCCTTCAGACGGTGGATGCGGCCAAAGACGCCTATGCAGGAGACGCCCCACTCCGTGAAGGCGCGGTCCCGCCGGGCTTGCCGCCGAGTTTCGACGCGTCCAAGTTCCACGAGGCTCGCGTATGCAACGTTCTCATCGCCTCGTACGGCGATGGCCCGGTCCGTGCGCGCTACGAGGCTGCCGTCGATGCCCTGGAGCAGGCCTGCCGATGACGGACATCTCGCGCGAGCTGCTCGACGACTGCGTCCACTGTGGGTTCTGCCTGCCGACCTGCCCCACCTACGGCCCGCTGTGGCAGGAGGAGATGGACTCGCCGCGCGGGCGCATCCTCCTGATGGACGGGCTCGTGGAGGGAACGGTCGAGCTATCGCCGACCACCGTGCAGCACTTCGACCGTTGCCTCGGCTGCATGGCCTGCCTGACGTCCTGCCCCTCGGGCGTGCGCTACGACCGGCTGATCGAGCAGACGCGCGCCCACGTCGAGGAGCATTACCAGCGCTCCGACGACGAGCGGCTGATGCGCGCACTCGTCTTCGCGACCGTTCCGCACCCGCGGCGGCTTCGGCTCGCGCTCGCGTTGACGCCGCCGCGGCTGCCGGGTCCGCTGGCGCCGTTCGCGTCCCTGCGACCTCCGTGGCGCTCTGCCCGGCGGATTCCCGAGGTCACGCCGGCGGTGGGGAAGAGGCGAATGCGCGTCGGCCTTCTGCTCGGCTGCGTCCAGCGAGTGGTCTTCGGCGACGTGAACGCGGCCACTGCCCGGGTGCTGGCGGCGGAGGGCTGCGAGGTGATCGCACCGCGGAGCCAGGGCTGCTGCGGCGCGCTCCACCTGCACGCCGGCCGCCACGACGACGGCCGACGCCGCGCAGATCGCCTGGCCGGACGCTTTCGCAACGTCGACGCGATCGTCGTCAACGCCGCAGGCTGCGGCTCACACCTGAAGGAGTCGGAGCTTCCCGTTCGGGTTGTTGACGTCAACGAGCTGCTCGCAGAGCTCGATCCCTGGGCGAAGCGGCACGCGCTTCCGGTGCGCGTCGCCTACCAGGACGCATGCCATCTCGCCCATGCGCAGGGCATTCGGGACGCGCCACGCGAGGTGCTCCGCTCGGTCCCGGGGCTCGAGCTGGTCGAGCCGGCCGAGCAGGCGATCTGCTGCGGCAGCGCCGGTATCTACAACCTCGTACAGCCGGTCGCCGCCACCGAGCTGGGCGAGCGCAAGGCTGCGAACGTCGCAGCGACCGGGGCGGAGATCTACGCAAGCGCGAACCCGGGCTGCCTGGTGCAGGTCGCGACGTACCTGCGCCGCTCGGGCCGGGCGCTGCCGGCGCTGCATCCGGTCGAGCTGCTCGACGCATCGCTCCGCGGCCTCGGTCGCGACAGGCTGCTCGCCGCCGCGCGACGCTGACGAATCTGCAGGCCTCGCACAAAGATCAGAGGTTCTGACGTTTTCACGGCGTCGGCCTCGCCGTAGCGTCGAGGACATGCAGAGCTAGGGAGGTGACCACTCATGAGGAACAAGAAAAGTGTCGTCGGCCTCGCGGTCATCCTGGCGAGCGCGGGGTCGTCGCAACGTCCGCCGCAGCGCCCGTTCGGAAGGAGCCGCCGCCTCGGATCGTAGCCGCAGTGATGGTGGACGCGGACCGTGATGCACGTGCGGACGGCGTGCGATTGACGTACTCGAAAGGGGTCCGCCATCGCGCGGACCGCGACGGGCATCCGTTCGCAGTCGGCGGCTACGGAATTCGCTCGGTGGGGGTGTCGAGCGGCCGGTCGCTGCTGATCCGGTTGGTGGAGCGCCCGAAGCCCGATCCGGCCGCTCGGCCCACGATTCGTTATCGCCGGACGCTGTCGAAGCCGGTCACCGCGCGCTCCGGCATGCAGGCGGGCACGCAGCTCTTCCGCAGAACGCGCGCGCACCGGCGGACACCGCCGCCGCTGACCACGACCACCCCGGCGACGACCACGACCACCACCACGACCACGACCCCGACGCCCACGGCGCTCGACGGCGACGGTGACGGCTACGTGGATACCCGGGACTGCGCACCGCACGACGCGAAGATCCACCCCGGCGCGGCGGACGTGCCCGACCTCGGCTTCGTCGACTCGAACTGCGACCGCATCGACGGGACAGAAACGGATGCGGTCTTCGCCTCGCCGACGGGCAACGATGCGAACCTCGGAACGAGAGAGAAGCCGAAGCGTCAGATCCAGGCCGCGATCGCGGCTGCAGTGGGCAAGGGCAAGTACGTCCTGGCAGCGGCGGGCCAGTACGAGGGCGTCAGCGCGGAGTCGGGGGTCGGCATCTACGGGAGCTACGACGCAGGCGAGTGGTCGCGGAAGGCCGGACTGACCACGCTGATCGCCAATAGTCCGGCACTTGGCCCGCAAGGCCTCTTCGCCGACGGGGATACCGACGTGACCCTGCAGCTGATCAGCATCCGCGGGTCTCGCCAGGCCTACGACGCGTACGGCATCCGCGCGATCAACGGCTCCAGCCTGCGCCTGCAGCGGGTGACTGTCACCGTCGGTGACGGCGCTCCGGGTGCGTTCGGCGCGAACGGAGCTGCCGGCCGGCCGGGAGACCCGGGACTGCCCGGGGCCAGAGGGGCCTGCGACAACAACGTCCACGCCGGCCGATACGGTGCTCGAGGCCAGGACGGCCTGCCCGGCATCGTGGGCACTCCAGGAGGAAAGGGCGCCGACGCGCACGGCAACGAGTACACGATCCACTCCGGCGACTCCGGCGCGAGCGGGTCGAACGGCTCGGCTGGGACCTCGGGGCCCGGTGGAACGAACACAACAGGGCTCGCCTCCGGATCCGGCTGGCAAGGACGAGGCGGTGTCGACGGCGTCTACGGAGGGCCTGAAAACGGCGGTGGCGGAGGCGGAGCAGGCGGCGGTCAGTACGGCGTCTTTGTCCTCGACGGCACAGGCAACGCCGGTGGCGGCGGTGGCGGCGGCGGCGAGGGCGGCCGCGGCGGCGGAGGGGGGCGCGCCGGTGGCGGTTCGTTCGGCGTCTGGCTCCATGCCTCGGTGCTCGTCGCGGAGAAGAGCACGATCGCCGCGGGGAACGCCGGCGCCGGTGGACGTGGCGGGAATGGTGGCTCAGGCGGCTCGGGAGGCGGCGGCGCCGACGGCGCCTACTACTGCACCAACGAGATCGGCTTCGGCGGCCGTGGCGGCAAGGGCGGCAACGGCGGGCAGGGCGGAGGCGGCGGCGGCGGAGCCGGCGGTCCCAGCATCGGGATCTTCAGGTTCGGTGGGACACAGACCAGGCTCACGCTGTTCGAGACGAAGGTCGTCGCAGGTAACCCCGGTGCGGGTGGCGACACCGGTGCGGGTGGTACGCCCGGGCCGAGGGCCGAGGCCGGTATCGCGGCTGCCGTCTACCCCTCGTGAGCGGGAGGGGACAGGCTTCGGCCTGTCCCCTCCCGGCCGTCCAGCGAGGCGACAAGGCCGTTGACCCGGTGCGCGATCTCGTTGCGGATCGGGCGCACCTGGTCGACCGGGAGGCCGTAGGGGTCGGAGATGCCCCAGTTCTCGTAGCGCTTCCCGGCGACGACCGGGCAAACGTCGTCGCAGGCGGCGATCACGACTTCTGCCCAGGCGAGGTCATCGTCGTCGAGGCGGTGCTGGACGTGATCGGAGGCGTCGATTCCGACTTCGCGGAGCGCTTCGACACCGTCGGCTCGGCCCCGCAGCCGTGCGGCTCGGCCCCGGCCGAGCG
>JBKPRA010000007.1:0-14726 GCA_046734335.1 Actinomycetota bacterium
GCTCCCAGGGCTGTACGGCCATGAAGACGGCCTCGGCGTTCCAGCGATCGCGGTTGAAGTGGCTCATCGGCTGTCCGTTGTGGCATCCGTAAGACGGCCGAGGAGGCAAAGGGTTTGTCGACCACCGCACCGTCGGCCGCGGAAGTTCAGGGCACCCACGGGGACGCCGGTGACTCCTGGCCAGTCTTCCGGACGGCAACGCCCTGCAGCGTCCCCTTCAGGTAAAAGGAGTCTGTGCTTGCGCTGCTGGTCGGGTTTGCGCTTTTTCTCCTGCTACCTCGTCCGTGGAACGGTGTCGGCCTCGCGGTTGCGCTCACGTGGGAGTTCGTCACCATCCTGTACTGCGTTTGGTGGTCGAAGCAGCAAGCGCCGCAGGTTGGAACCGGCACTCTGCTTGGGCTGGGAGCAGTGGTGATTGAGCCCTGCACGCCTTGGGGGAGGGTGAGGCTTGGCGGCGAGTCTTGGCGAGCACGCTCCGAGGCTGTTGTCATGCCTGGTGCGTGCGTTCGTGTCTGCTCGGTGGAGGGTCTCACGCTCCACGTAGAGCCCGAATAGCGCAAAAATGCTGGTCGCTCGCCGGGGTCCGCCCACGGCGGCTCAGGTAAGAATTCTGTGCGGTGTGCCGACTTCCGCGGCGGGTTGTCGCCTCATACTTTGAGGGAGGACGTCCCTCCGGTGCCGGTGGCCTGCGCCCCGCCGGCACCGCGATTAACCGCTGCCCCTCGTGGCGCGCTTGATCCGCGGAGAACAGCGTTGCACGAGCCGGGTCGATTCGGCGTCTTCACCAATGCGCCTCGCTTTGGGACGAGCGCTGTCCTTGACTCGGTCACATTCCTCTGACTAAGGTCAGAGAATGTCGGCCGAGATGGTGGAGGAGGTCCGTCGTTTCAATCGCGTGGTTACTGAACGCGTAGGGGTTCTGAACGATCGGTTTCTTGGTCGACGCAGGCCGCTCGGCGAAGCTCGCTTACTTTGGGAGATCGCCCTCGAAGGCTGCGAGGTGCGGTTGCTCCGGGCGCGCCTGAACCTCGACTCCGGCTACCTCAGTCGGCTTTTGAGTTCGCTTGAGGCGGCGGGGTTGGTGGAGGTGACGCCGAGTGCTGCCGACCGGCGGATTCGCATCGCGCGGCTCACCCGCGCCGGCATTCGTGAGCGCGAGACGCTCGACGAGCGGTCCAACGAGCTCGCAGAGTCACTCCTCGATCCGCTGACCCCCGAAGAGCGCGAGCGTCTGGTGGTGTCGATGCGCGAGGTTGAACGGCTGCTCGTCAGGGCGAGCCTCGAGATCAAGCCCGTCGATCCCGAGTGCGCGGATGCCCGACACTGCTTGGCGGGGTACGTGGCGGAACTGAACCAACGGTCACCACGCGGCTTTGACCCTTCGGTTGGCGCAACCGCACTCCCGCACGAAGTCCGGCCGCCTGCTGGACGGTTTTTCGTCGTGTACGTCCACGGCGAGCCGCTCGGGTGCGGTGCGGTCAAACATCACGTCGACGCGCCGGCGGAGATCAAGCGCATGTGGATAGCGCCTGCCGTGCGCGGACTCGGACTCGGCCGCCGTCTGCTGGAGACGCTCGAGACATGCGCGCGTGGGGGTGGCGCACAAGTTGCGCGCCTCGAGACGGGCGCTGTTCTCACGGAAGCCCTCGCCCTCTACGCGTCGACCGGATGGCTCGAAGTGCCTCCCTTCAACGACGAACCGTTTGCGGACCATTGGTTCGAAAAGGCACTCACGTAGGAGTCCGGGGAGGCAACCTCCTGGTCTCAAGCCGGGGGCAACGGAAATGAAGCTGAATCGTGCTCGTCGAGGCCGCTCATGCGCGCCTGCTCTCGCGCGAGCACTGCCCAGTCGCGGTCGCTGTCGCCATGGGCGATTGCGGACAGGAGTCGGTCACGGAGGACATTCGCGCTCGGGAGCGGCACATGGGCGTGCCCAGCGGCGGCGAGCGCGAGGTCGACATCCTTGAGCGCCAGCTCGGTCGTGAACCCGACGCGGTCGTAGTCCTCTTCGGCGATGATCGTCCCGTAGACCTTGTACGCCGGAGCGGCGAACAGGCCCTCGGTCAGCACCTCGTTGAAGAGCGCTGGATCGACCGCGTACGTGCGGACGAGCGTGAACGCCTCCGCCATCGTCTCGATGGCGGCGCCGAGCACGAAGTTGTTCGCGAGCTTGATCGAGGTCGCGGATTCGGGACGGTCGCCCGCCTCGAATGTGCGGCGCCCGATCGCCTCGAAGAGCGGCCGGCAACGATCGACCGCGTCGGCCGGGCCGGCCGCGACGATGCCCAGTTGCCCTGCTGCCGCGACGTCCGGCCGTCCGAGGACCGGAGCTGCGACGAGGACTTGGCCGGCCTCCGCATGCCTCTCCGTCAAGGTCCGAACGGCGGCGATCCCGTGTGTTCCCATCACGACGTGGATGGCCCCGTCCTCGAGCGACTCGACGATGCCTCCTGAACCGAGCGCGACCTCGAGCAGCGCGTCGTCGTTCGCCAGCATCGTCAGCACGGCCTCCGCTCTCGCGCACGCTTCGGCAACTGAGGACGCCACTTGGGCGCCGCGCCCGGCAAGCTCCGTTGTCTTCTCGGGAGTCCGGTTCCAGACGGTCAGCTCATGGCCGCCCTCGAGAACACGCCCTGCGATCGCGGAGCCCATCCTGCCGATGCCAATGAAGCCGACGCGCACCGTTCGTCTTCCTACGCGATGGGTCGGAGACGCGAGTGTTTTCTTACCGCGGACAGCCGTTGTGTAGGCTCGCGAAACATAGGGCGAGGCGCCCACACTAGACCACATCGCGAATCGAGGAGCGCACGTCAATGCTGAAGGGGACGGCAGGAAAGCTGCTTCCGGCCACGGTCATCGGCTCCCTGCCGCGGCCGCGTTGGTACACGGAGAACCTCGGTACCCGGTCGTTCCTCGACGCGATGGTCGACATCGAGTTTCGTGACCAGTACGTCGATGCGCTGACGGTCTTCATCCACCAGCAGGAGCTCGCCGGGCTCGACATCGTCACCGACGGGGACGCGCGCTTCGACCACGACGTGGGGGGCCAGAGCTGGACGCGATACCCGACGCAGCACATGTCAGGCTTCGACCACGACAACCCGGTGCTCGCGAAGGTCGGCGCCGGCGGCATCCGCTTCCCACGCGGCCACATCCTCCACGACTACATGGAAGCCCGCGTGATGCCGAAGGTGGTCGGCCCGATCGGCCGCGGCGACCTGCAGTACGCGGAGATGTGGAAGGCCGCGCAGCGGCTCACGACCAAGCCGGTGAAGTTCGGAACGGTCACGCCCGAGATCGTGGGCTTCGCGGTGCAGGACGAGTACTACCCTGACATGCCGTCGCGGATCATGGCGATCAGTGACGCGCTGAACGAAGAGCTGCACGACCTCGCCGACGCCGGCTGTCCGGTGATCCAGATGGAGGAACCGCAGATCCACATGCTCGCCGGCCGCGCGCGCGTCGTGGACGACGCGATCAACGCCGAGTTCATGGTCGAGGTCTTCAACAACACGGTGAAGGGCCTGAGGGAGAAGACCGAGGTCTGGTGCCACACCTGCTGGGGCAACCCGTCGGCGCAGCGCATGTTCGACCCGATTCCGTCCTACCTGCCCGGCCTGGAGCTACTCAACGAGGTCGACGCCGACCTGATCACGTTCGAGACGCGAGCATCGGGCCCGGACGAGCTGGAGGCGATCGGGAAGGCGATCCCCGAGAAGAAGGTCGGCGTCGGCATGATCGACCACCACACGCTGCAAGTCGAGTCGCCGGCGGAAGTCGCCGAGCTCGCACGCCTGGCGCTCGAGCACATTCCTCCCGAGCGGCTCGTCCTGACCTCGGATTGCGGCATGGGCCGCGAGGGGATGCCGCGCCGCCATGCCCTCTACAAGATGGTTTCACTCGTCCTGGGGGCCAACATCGTGCGGGAGGAGTTGGGTCTGCCGACGGCCGAGGTTCTCGCTGCCGCCCCGGAGTACTCGCTGATCCGCACCGGCTGATGATCCGGGCGGCGATCGCCGGGCTCGGCTGGTGGGGGAAGACGCTCGTCGAGTCGGCCGAGGGGAGCGAGGAGATCTGCTTCGTCGCAGGCACGTCGCGAACGCTGTCGCCCGAGGCGCAGAGCTTCGCCGACGAGCACGACTTGAGGCTCGTCGAGTCGTTCGACGCGTTGCTGGACGATCCCGAGGTCGACGCGGTCGTCCTCGCGACGCCGCACTCGCTGCACACGCGCCAGGTCGTCGCGGCCGCCGAAGCCGGAATGCACGTCTTCTGCGAGAAGCCGTTCGCGCTGACCAAGGCAGACGCCGAGACGGCGGTCGAGGCGACGCGCAGGGCCGGAGTGACGCTTGGGCTCGGCTACAACCGACGGTTTCACCCCGAAATGACGAGGCTGCGCGAGAAGATCCGGTCGGGCGACCTGGGAACGATCCTCCATTGCGAGGCGACGATGACCTTCCCCAACGCGCTCTACCTCCAGCCGGACGCCTGGCGCGCGGACCGGGAAGAGACCCCTGCCGGTGGATTGACGCCGATGGGCATGCACGCCGTCGACGGGATGATCGACCTGTGCGGACCGATCGACCACGTCTACTGCCAGAGCTTTCGCCGAGTCGTCGAGGTCGACTGCGACGACACGACCTCGATGCTGCTCCGGATGCGAGACGGCATGTCGGGCTACCTCGGGACGATGACGGCGACGGGCCCGGGGTTCAGCTTCCAGGTGTTCGGCTCGGCGGGCTCGGTTCGGCTCGAGGGGATGACCCACGTCGCAGGGGCGTCCTCCGAGGAGCGGCGGACGCGGCTGTTCGGGACGTGCAAGTTCCAGCCCGTCAAGGGTGAGGCCGAGATCTGGGAGGCCGAGCGCTACGACGTCGGGCGTGCGTCTCTCGAGGCCTTTGCGACCGCCGCGAGCGGTGGTCCCGACTATCCCATGCCTCTGGACCAGATGATCCACGGCGCCGCCGTGACCGAGGCCGTCGTGCGCTCAGCCGCCTCGGGAGAAGTCGAGCGCGTGGCTTGACCCTCGAGAGAAAGCAGAGACATGGACCTCGGTAACGGCCTTGGCCATCTGACGTATTCGACGCTCGTACACCCCGGCGACAACTGGGACGACATGTGGCAGAGCCTGACCACGTACGTACCGCAGGTGAAGGCACGGGTATCACCCGATGCGCCGTTCGGCGTCTCGCTGCGGCTCGCCAACGCCTCCGCCGAGACGCTGGCGGCGAGCGCGGGGGATCGCGAGCGGCTGAAGACGTTCCTCGCCGACAACGACCTCTACCTCTACACGGTCAATGCGTTCCCCTACGGGCCGTTCAAGGGTGTTCGCGTCAAGGAGCAGGTCTACGAGCCGGACTGGCGCAGCGAGGAGCGCACGCGCTACACGATGAGCGTCGCCAGCGTCCTCGCCGACGTCGGGGCGCCGGGGATGGAGCCGTCGATCCAGACGGCGCCGCTCGGATTCAAGCCGAACGTGACCGGGCCAGACGTCGTCGCCTCGTACGCCGAACACGTGCTCCGCGTGACCGCGCACCTCGTCGACCTCGAGCGCCGGACGGGCATGACCGTCACCCTCGCGATCGAGCCCGAGCCCTACTGCTTCCTCGAGACGACCGGCGAGACCGTCTCGTTCTTCGAGGAGCATCTCTACTCGGGGGCCGCTGCCACCCGGCTGGCGGAGCTCGCCGACCTGCCCGTGTCGCACGCCCACATGGCCTTACGCCGCCATCTCGGCATCGTGTTCGACATCTGCCATCAGGCGGTCGAGTACGAGGAAATGTCGACGTCGCTCGGCAAGCTCGTCGACGCGGGGATTCCGATCCTGAAGCTGCAGGAGGCTGCTGCGCTCCAGATCCCGGCGGTCACTGACGAGATCGTCGATTCGCTGCGCCGCTACGCCGAGACGATCTACCTGACGCAGACCCTCGAGATGCAGGACGGCAAGCTGACGAAGTACCTCAACCTCGACGACGCGATCGAGGCCTGGGAGGCGGGCGACCGCGGCCCGCGCGAGTGGCGTGTTCACATCCACGTGCCCGTTTTCCTGGACGATCTGGGTGCCTTCCGCTCCACCCGCGACGCGATCGAGGCAGCCCTGCGCGTCCACAAGGCGCGGCCGCTCACGCCCCAGCTCGAGATCGAGACCTACACCTGGGACGTGCTCCCGGCTGAACTGAAGACCGGGGACATCGTCGAGTACGTCTGTCGCGAGATCGAGTGGGTTCGAAGTGAGCTCGTCCCCGCCGGCGAGGAGGAGTCGACCCTCGTGGGCGCGCCCGCTAGATGACGGCGACGGCGTCGACCTGAAATCGCGTGCCACCAGGTCCCGTTGCGCTGACTCCCATGAAGGTGCTGGCGGGCGGTGTAGCGACCAGCTGCGGCGCGTGTTCGCGGTAGTAGGCGACCAGCGCGCTTTGCATCCTCGCGTACTCGTCGACGTCGCTCAGCATCAGTGTGATCTTGACGATCTTGCCGAACGCACTGCCGGCGCGCGTCAGTGCGGCGGCGAGGTTGTCGAGCGCGGTCGTGACCTCACGTTCGATCGGCGTCGGAGCTAGGCCTCCGTAAGGACGACCGTCGCAGGCGGACAGGAACACGAGTCTTCCCGCGGTCACGCTCTCGGCCGCGGCCGCGGTTCCTGCCTGACGGTGCGTCGGCCAGCCGGGCGTGGCGGCGTCCACGACGGCAAAACCTTCGACCTCGATCAAGAATTCGGGTCGCGGCAGCTCGCTGACAACGAACACCGTGCTGGCCGGCGGATGGCGGGCAACTTCAGGCGCATGCTCGCGGAAGAAGTCCTGCTCGATCTCGCGATAGATCGGCAACGTGCTTGCATCTTTGATGAACACATTCGTCTTCACGAGATCGGCGAGCGACCCGCCGGGCTCCTCGACGGCGACCTTGATCTTGTCGAGCACGATGCGGGACTGCTCCGCGAAGTCGCCGGACTCGACTCTCACCGTTTCGTGATCGAGGGCCTGACAGCCCGAGATGATCAGGAGATCGCCGATCGACTGGCTCCGCGCGAACTTCGCGTGCTCCTTCGGGACATGCGGGTAGGCGAGCTCCTTGCCGGCCCAAGACTCCGGGTAGTACCTGACTCGCCAACCGGGCGCACCGCGGTCGAGCGCTGCGATGACTTCGTACTGAACGAGAAGCTCCGGGCGCGCGAGTGAAGGGACGACCATGAGGGTTGCCGCTGGTGGCGTGGTCACAAGCTGGGGGGCATACAGCTCGTAGAACTCTGTCTCCGTCTTGCGCACGCGCCCGTAATGGTCAAGGTGGGTGAGCAGGAAGAACGTCTTGACGACGTTTTCCATCCGGCTGCCCGCTGCTTCAAGGGCACGTCGCGTGTTTTCGAGCGCCTGAGTGACTTGATCCTCCACCCGCCTCTGCGCGCGTCTCCCACCCGTGTCGCCGGTACAGCCGGAAACAAGGACGACGTTGCCGACGACAACGCTCTGCGCGACCGGCGACTCGGTCGGCGCCGCATCAGAGGAGGACCGGACATTCCACTCCCGCGTCACACCACGCACCGGCCGTTACTCGCGTGTGTGCCCGCGTCCGAGGATGGCTCGCTCGCCGACGCCAACCTCGATCAGCCGACCCTCAGTTCAGGCCCGAGCAGGATGCTCGTCCGCCCGGTGTTCATCGCCGAGCGGACCCGGATCACCCATCGGTAGAAACCGCGTGCGAAGGTGCCGTGGACCTCGAGCCGCGGCAGGAATCGGGCCCTGATCCGCGCCGTGTCATAGAGGAGAGGGCCGCCGGCGCCGGGCACGCGGTCGAGCGACCTGGCCAGGAGCGTCCTGTTGACCGGAGCCAAAGGCCCGAACACGCGGAAGAGGCCTGCCTTCGCGGTCGCGTCCTCGGTGGCGGTCACGGTCACGCCGAACATGGACGTTACGAGCGGGAACCTCACCCGGCCGCCGTAGACCGCGCGCGCTCCGAACACGCGCTCGCTGTGCCGCCACGTCCGCTCGACGCCGCACCGGCCGACACGCGGGATCGCGTTCTTCACCGAGTCGAACGCCGGCCGCTTCGAGCCGTCGATGCGGAGGAGGCCGCTCTGGTAGCGCTTCAGATCCTGCTGGTCGATGAGCAGGAACAGCATCACGTCGGAAACGTCTCGGTCGCAGGCGAACCAGCGCATGAGCGCGGGATACGTTTTCGCCTGCCAGGCCTCGTCGGCGACCGGAACGTTCTCGGAACTCGTGTACCGGTCGGCGAGCGAGTCCTGGATCCGCACCTGTACGGCAACCTCGGCGAGGACGAAGCGAAGCCGGTTCGCCTGCGTGTCGTCGTCCTCGGCAAAGGTCGGCTGCGCGGTGCCGTGGAAGGCGTCCCAGACGGCCTGCTTGATCCGGTTCAGGTCGGCAGGCCCCCCGTTCGGCCAGCGAAAGTGGGTCTTCTCGCTGAACGTCCGCGAGTCGCGCGGATGGATGTGGTACGCGAGGGCGTCCATGATCGGCTTGCGGCGGCTGCTCGCCTTGTAGGCGTGGCCAAGTGCCTCGATGAAGCGCACAGGCGCCGTCGAAGTGGTGCCGTTGCCGTCGGGTGACAGACCGAGGCCGATCACCTCGATCTTCGGATCGACCGCCTTGAGCCGGTCGTAGCCGGCCGCGAGCGCCTTGTACGCGATTGCAGCGGAGACGTTCTTGTGCCCGCGGTACTGCGGCGCGAAGAAGAAGCCCTCGTTCGGTTCGTTCAGGACGATGTACCGCTTCACCTCCGGGTAGGTGCGGGCGAGCAGGGCAAGGTAGGAGCCGAACGCTGCGACACGGGCGTCGGTATGGGTGGCCAGAGCCCGCGGCACGTGTGGGTAGACGGAGAAGACGACAGCGATCCCTGATGCGGCGGCCTTCGCGATCGACCGATCGAGAAACGCCTTCTCCTGGATCGTCTTCGGCTGCGCAGGATCGAAGTCGACCGAGATGCGTGCCTCGCGCATGCCGAGATCCTGGAGCTCCGCCCACATCGTCTCCCCGCCGTCGTCGGCGTACTTGGGCGCGTCGTCCGAGATGCCGACGATCGGGGGGCTGCCTCCCGAGGCACGGGCGCTCGTGGCGCCACCGAGGCCCGCGAAGAGAGCGACCAGCGCGGCTGCCAGCGCCCAGCCCGCGAAGCCACGGCCGATGCGTAGCTGCTCGTTGCTCACTGCCGCAAACTAGCCGAGAGGGTTCAGCAGCAAGAAGTCGCCGCGCGGAGTCAGAGCGAGGACTGTCGTGCAACGGCGGCGGCTGCGGTTCGTGTGTGGACGCCGAGCCGCCGGTAGATCTGTTCGAGGTGCTTGTTGACGGTCGATGGGGCGATTCCGAGAGCGCCGGCGATCTGTGTGTCCGTTTCGCCTCTGGTCAGGTGCTCGAGAATCGTGCGCTGCCGCCGCGTCCAGAGCGTCACGCTGCGATCCGAGCAGCAGTGGCTCAGTTCGCCGCGATCTCACGGGTTTTTTCACCGGTTGTCGGTGAGGTAGCGGCTGAGGTTCAGGTGGATCCTGAGAGAAAGGAGGCGAGATGGATCAGGATCACGCAATCAGTCCGGCTTCATCGCCGAGCCCGGTTTCATGCAGTCGTGCCACGCGGGTCGCAACCGAATCGAGTGATGATGCCCCTCCGCGCAGCCGTGAGCTGGCCGTGCGCGCGTCGAGCGGGACGCAGGTGCGACTCCTCTGGCAGCAGGGAACGAGGCGGCTATGGGTCGAGGTATGGGAACCCGCGACCGCGTCGGCACTCAGGATTCGGGCGCAGCCGGAAAACGCACTCGATGTCTTCCATCACCCGTACGCCTACGCCGGCCTGCAGAACTCCCTGCTCCCGGCTGAAGCGCTCGGCGCTTGTGAGCGCAGACCACAAGCCGTCGAGAATCGCCATGGGCAGTGAGGCTCGCCGCCCAAGGGTCGCCCAGCTGGTACAGGTCGCCCTCGAGACCGCCGACGTCGAAGGTCTGCGCGACTTCTACCGCCTTCTCGGAGGAGTGGCTTCGCCGCCTTGCATTGACCGCGAATCCGGTTTGCTGGGCTGCATTGTGGATTTCTGCGGCGTGCGCGTTGAGCTGCTCGAACGGCCGGATCACGGCGAAGGTGTGGCAGTCGACGGACGTTCGTCCGGCCTTGTGTACCTCAGCTTCGCGCTGGGAACCGCAGACGCAGTCGACGAGCTCAGCGGAGCAATGGCCGCGGCCGGGTACCGAGTGCTCGAACCGCCGCGGCGCACCTGCGAGGACGGCTGCTATGAAAGCGTCGTCCTCGACCCTGACGGAAACCGGCTGAAGCTGACCGTTTAAAGGCACGGCGATCCCTGGAGCAGCGGCCGTTGCCGTTCTAGAATCGTTTCGTGGCTGTGCAGCTGGCTCCGCTCGTAGAGCGGGAGCTCGAGCTCGAGACGGTGGAGCGGTTGCTCGCCGGCGCCCGAGCGGGCTCGGGCGGGGCTCTCGTCCTGGAAGGGCCGGCGGGGATCGGCAAATCGAGCTTGCTCGCGGCCGCCCGGACCGCAGCAGGGCCGGATCTGCGCGTCCTGTCGGCGCGGGGAGGCGAGCTGGAGCGAGAGTTGCCGTTCGGGATCGTCCGGCAGCTGCTGGAGCCGGTCGTCGCTACCGACCCAGCCGAGCGTGAAGTCCTGCTTGCAGGTGCGGCAGCGCTCGCTCAGCCCGTCCTCTCCGAGTCCGATCCGGAAACGGGGGGTGAGGCGTCCTTCTCGGCCCTGCACGGGCTCTACTGGCTTACCGTCAACCTGGCCGGCGCACAGCCGGTGCTGGTGACCGTCGACGACGCGCACTGGGCCGACGTTGCATCCTTGCGTTGGCTGATCTACCTCGCCCGGAGGCTGGCGGGCGTACCGCTGGCGCTGGTGCTCGCGACCAGGCCGGCGGATCCCGGACCCGTGCAGGAGTTGCACGATGAGTTGCTCGTGATTCCGGAGACCTCAGTGCTTCAGCCAGACGGACTGAGCGAGCAGGCGATCACGGTGCTCGCCTCACAGGCTCTGGCCGCCGACCCCGATCCCGAATTCGTCACCGCCTGCCAGCTGGCCACCGGCGGCAATCCTTTCTTGCTCCTGGAGCTCTTCGGCGAGCTGGGGCGGCGCGGAATCACCCCGAGTCGCGAGAACGCCGTCCTGGCCGGCCAGCTGAGCTCGCACGGCGTCGGCCGATCGGTGCGCGCCCGCCTCAGACGGCTGCCGTCTGGCTCGATCGCCCTCGCTCGCGCTGTGGCCGTGCTCGGAGAGTGTGCCGAACCGATACTCGCAACAGAGCTCGCCGAGCTCGACGTCGACCAAGCCGCCCGCGCCGCCGACGCGCTCGCGGACGTGTCGATCTTCGACCCCGCCAGGCCGCTGGCGTTCGTGCATTCGCTCGTGCGCTCGAGCGTCTACTCAGAGATGAGTTCTCGAGAGCGTGCCCGAAGCCACGAGCGCGCCGCCCGCCTTCTGGCAGTTGCGGGCGAAGCACCCGATCGGATCGCCGTACACCTGTTGACGACCCAGCCTGGCGGCAATGCAGAAACGGTCAACACGCTCCGACAGGCCGCCAAGGGCGCACGCAATCGTGGCGCCCCGGACGTTGCCGTCACGTACCTCCAGAGAGCGCTCGCGGAGCCACCGTCGGCAGACCTGGAACCGGAGCTCATCCACGAGTTGGGCAAGGCCGCGCTCAGTGCAGGCGAGCTCGAACTGGCGATCGAGAAGCTCCGGCAGGCAACTCGCCAACTTGCCGACGGCCGGCTGCGCGCTGAGGCGGCAAACGCGCTCGGCTCTGCCCTCTTCCTCGCACAGCGGCCGGAAGAGGCGATGACCGATCTCACGACGGTCATCGACGAGTTACCGGCGAGCGAGCGCGAGCAAGGACTGAGGCTACAGGCGACGCGTTGGGCGGCCGCGAGAGGCAGCGTCGCGGTCTGGCACCGTCTCGAGGCAACAGGGGAACGATTCGTTGCCGAGTCCCGCACACCGCGGACGACCGGAGAGCGCCTCCAGGTCGCCGCGGCAGCGTACGAGGCCGCTCGAACGGGGACTGCGGCCGAGGCGCGAGAGTTGGTCCTGCAGGCGCTTGCCGACGGACAGCTGCTCGAGGATCCGGGTCCAGAGTCGGGCGGGTACTGGATCGTACCGTTCGTGCTCGTCCTCGCCCACGCCGATGACGACCTGGTACGGGTCAGCACCGAGGTGATCGAATGGGCGAAGCAGCACGGGTCGCTGCCAGCCTTCTCGATGGCCGCTCAGCTGCGAGCTTTCGGCTACGTTCGCTGTGGCTCACTGGCCGATGCGGAAGCAGATGCCGCGAGCACGCTCGAGCAACCTGGCGTTCCGGGTCTTTTCCCTTTCGGGCGAATAGCGCTGGTCTACGTTCTACTGGCGCGGGGCAAAGCCACCGAAGCGCGCGACGTTTTTCAGCAAATTGGCCCCGAGCCCGTAGCTCCGGGTTACTTCCGCTACCTCCTGACACGGGCGCGCCTACGAATGGCCTTTCAGGAGCTGGAGGACGCGCTCGAGGACCTGCTCGACTGCGGCCGTCTCGAGGAAGAGTGGGACATCCAAACGCCCGCATTCGGCATGTGGCGTGCCGCCGCCGCTCCACTGCTCGCATCGTTCGATCGCCAGGACGAGGCGCGTGCGCTGGCGCGTGAGGACGTCGAGCGCTGCCGGGCCTTCGGGGCACCCGGCCCGCTGGGCACCGCCCTGCGTTCGCTTGGCCTCGTCGAACCGGGAGAGACCGGGATCGAGTTGCTCGAGCAATCGGTTGCCCAACTCGAGCAGTCGCCGAGGCGGCTCGAGCACGCGCTCGCGCTGCTGGAGTTGGGTGCGGCGGTCCGCCGCGCCGGCCGACGCGCCGATGCGCGCGAGCCACTCCGCCAAGCCCTTGAGCTGGCAAGTGCTTGCGGTGCCGACGCAATCGCTGCGCGTGCCCACGACGAGCTCGTCACCGCCGGCGCTCGTCCTCGTCGCGACCCCACTGAGAGTCGTAGCAACCTCACCGCATCCGAGCTGCGCGTCGCGCGAATGGCCGCCGAGGGAATGACCAACCGAGAGATCGCGCAGGCTCTCTTCCTGACCGAGAACACGATCGAGACGCACCTCCGCAGCGTCTTCCGCAAGCTCCAGATTCGCTCGCGCTCGCAGCTCGCCCGCGCCCTCTAGCGCCGCCCGGACTTCTCACGGAATACATCACCGGCGCTCCGTGAGGCGGCCGCGCACCTGCACGCGGATGCTGGCTCGACAAAGTCCTCGCCCTGCGCCCAGGGCACAAGTCGCAAAAAAGGAGTGGAGATGTCACCCACCAGAAAGCTGTTCCTGACCTTCTACATCGTTGCCTTCGCGGCTGCCGCCGCGGCCGGCGCGACGGCCGCCACCGGCAAGCACGCATCCGCCAGGGCCAACCAGCCTGTCAATCTGCAGGTCTTCGCGCCGCGTTCAGGCGATACGGCCGGCAAGGCGAGCAAGGGCTTCTTCGTCGACCTTGCCGTCCAGTACCCGAGCCTCGCGTCGAGCGGAGCCGACTTTCAGTTGACGGGACCGACGGTCCATCAGAATCAGGCCCCCTTCCCCGGCGCCGCTGCACCCGGCGTCGACGAGAAGCTCCCGGGCCTGATCGTGCTCCTCTCGACCAGCACGGTCGGTGCCAAGAACGCGCAGAACCTGGCCAACCTCTTCAACCTGACCGGCTTCGCGAACCAGAAGACGAACGAGATCTGGGACACCTGGATCGTCGGCGCTCCACTCTTCGGCAAGAACGTCCGCTCGGTCCTGCGGGTCGCCGTTGCCGCCGACAGGAACAAGGACGGGATCTACAACGACGCGCCGGCGGTTGTGCCGGATGCGAACCATGACGGCCGCATCAACGCGACCGACCTGAAGGCCTACGGCGTCGCCTCGAACATCGTCGCTGTTCCCTTCCGGATCAGCGACTGACGAGCAAGAGCAACTCACTCGGAAAGGAAGGAATGAAAAACCTCATCTCACGCAGTAGGTCGCTCGCTGGGCGATCGACCCCGCCGGCGGTTTTCACAGCCGCCCTGGTAGTCGCCTTCGCCGCGGCCGCCGGGCTCGCCACGCAGGCAAACGCAGCGCAGGCTGTGCAGGCGAAGCTCAAGCACGGCGGGCTGACGATCAAGGGCACCAAGGCGAGCGACGAGATCACGCTCCGCCTGCAGACCGGTGATCCGGGCCTCCTCGAGCTCGACGTCGGTGACGACGGCACAGCCGACTTCAGCTTCGGGCGGACCTCGGTCGCGAAGATCGCCGTCGACGGTGGTGGCGGCGACGATCTCATCAGCATCGACGACGCCAACGGAAGCTTCACCGACAGCATCCCGACGACAATCAACGGCGGCGCCGGGAACGACACGATCGCCGGCGGCAAGGGGATCGAGACGCTTGTCGGCGGCGCCGGAAACGACACCATCGACGGGAACGGCGGCAACGACCTGGCGCGCATGGGGACCGGCGACGACACCTTCGTCTGGGATCCAGGCGACGGCAGCGACGTGGTCGAAGGTCAACGGGGCGCCGACACGATGCTCTTCAACGGCGCGGGCGGCGACGAGCAAGTCGAGCTGTCGGCAAACGGGAAGCGGCTCAAGTTCGTCCGGACCCAAGGCAACATCACCATGGACACCGCCGGCATCGAGCGGGTTGACTTCAACGCCCTCGGCGGCGCCGACGACGTAACGGTCAACGACCTGACCGGGACCGACGTCGCCAGCGTGAACGTCGATCTGGCAGGCACCATCGGCG
>JBKPRA010000008.1:0-42308 GCA_046734335.1 Actinomycetota bacterium
GTGGTGGTGGAGGTGTGAGCTCCGTTCTCGACGGCTGGGCCGGCGTGCTCGCCGACAACGCGGCGGAAGACGAGACCGGCCGGCGGCTGATCTCGCAGCTCGTTGCCTGCGAGGTGGCGGCGCTCGCGTTCTGCCGTCTGCTCGAGCGCTGGGCGAGGGGCGACGCCGATCCGTCCACACCCGGAAAGCGTCAGGCGGCGCTCCGTCGCGCGGCCGAGCGGGCGGAAACGGCGCTGTCGGGCCTGGAGCGGCCGCTGGGCCGCTACCTGCTCGAGCTCGAGCCGGAGATCGCCGAGGGTCGTTCCTGGTACGGCGAGCCCGGTGCGGGGGAGCTGCGCGACTGGCAGGACGTGCTCGACCGCGCCGGCGTGTCCGTGTCGCCCGTCCGGGTGGCCCAGGCGTACCTCGAGCTGGCTGTGCTGGTGCGGGCGCTGGAGGGGCTACGAGCGGCTGCTGACATGGGCTCGGAACCGGACCGCTCGTCGCTCTGGGCCGGCCTCTTCGACCTGCGCGAGAACCTGCTCGGCCGGACGCTCGAAGACCTGCGTGCACTCGCCGCCTGAGCACGCCTCCGTCGAGCCCTGGCCGCTGCGGCACGCCTGAACACACTTGTAACACTGTGTTACTTGCTGACGGCCGTGGCAGGATCGGACGGTGGAGGCGCCCTCGATCGCGGTGGTCGGCTCGATCAACCTCGACCTCGTTGCCCGCTGCGAGCGGCTGCCGAGGCCGGGGGAGACACTCACCGGCGCGACCTTCGCGCGCGTCCCGGGTGGAAAAGGGGCGAACCAGGCGCTCGCGGCGGCTCGACTGGGAGCGGGGGTGGCCCTGGTCGGCTCGGTGGGGAGCGATCCTTTCGCGGAAGAGGCGCTGGCGCTGCTTGCGGAAGGCGGCGTCGATCTCGGCGCGGTCCGCCGGGTTGAGCACCCGACCGGCGTCGCCCTGATCGTCGTGGGCGAGGACGGCGAGAACCAGATCGTTGTCGCCCCAGGGGCGAACGCGGATGCCGAGGCCGGCGTCGGGCTCGAAAAGGCCGAGGCCGTGCTCTGCCAGCTCGAGATCCCGGTCGCGACCGTCGCCGAAGCGGCCCGCCGAGCGCGGTTCACGTGCCTGAACGCCGCTCCGGCCCGGGTCCTCCCGCACGGCCTCCTCGCCGATGTCGATCTGCTCGTCGTCAACCGCTACGAGCAGGAGGCGGTCGGGCGATTCGACGGCCTGACCGCGCTGACTCTGGGCTCGGAAGGAGCAGTGCTGCTCGAGGACGGCCGGGAAATCGCCCGGGCGGTCCCACCCGACGTCGAAGCCGTGGACGGGACCGCCGCCGGCGACGCCTTCACGGCGTGCCTGCTGGTCTCGCTGCTCGAAGGCCGCTCGCGCGAGGAAGCGCTCACCCGCGCCTGCGCCGCCGGCGCGCTCGCCGCCTCGCGGCCCGGGGCGCAATCCTCACTTCCCACCGCAGCGGAGGTAGACGGGATACTGCGGTCGTGAAGATCCTCCTCGACTGCGACCCTGGTCACGACGACGCGATCGCGCTGCTGCTCGCGCTGGCGAGCCCGGAGGTCGAGCTCGTCGGCATCACCACTGTCCACGGCAACCAGACGCTCGAGAAGACGACGGTCAACGCGCTCAAGCTGCTCGAATTCGTCGACCGGACGGACGTCCCGGTCGCCGCCGGCGCGGATCGGCCGATCGTGCGAGAGCCGTTCGTTGCCGAGTACGTCCACGGCGCGAGCGGGATGGACGGACCGGCGCTTCCTCAGCCGACGACGAAGCCCGACGCGAGGCACGCGGTCGAGTTCATCGCCGACACGATCCGCGACTCGTCGGAGCCGATCACGCTCGTTCCCACCGGTCCGCTGACGAACGTCGGGCTCTTCCTGAACATGTACCCGGACGTGGCCGAAAAGGTCGAGAGGATCGTGCTGATGGGCGGGGCGTACGGCGAGGGCAACGTGACGCCTGCCGCCGAGTTCAACATCTGGTGCGACCCCGAGGCGGCGGAGCGCGTCTTCGGCAGCGGGCTGGATGTGACGATGATCGGCCTCGACGTCACCCATCAGGCGATCTTCGGGCCCGAGCCGACCGCCGAGCTAAAGGGGGCGGGCCGCGTGGGCGCGATGGTCGCCGAACTGCTCGAGTTCTACGGCCGCTTCCACAAGCAGTCCTACGGCTGGGACGGCTCGCCGATCCACGACGCGGTCGCGATGGCGCACGCGTTCCGGCCCGGGATCGTCGAGACGCGTCACGTCGGCGTGAAGGTCGACCGCGGCGAGGAGCTCGGACGCGGACGGACGAACTGCGACCTGCGCGGCCGCGTCGAGTGGGAGCCGAACGCGCACGTCGCGGTAGGGATCGACGCCGACGCGTTCATCCGGCTGCTGGTCGAGCGGATCTCGTCGCTCGGGTAGCTCCAGCAGGGTTCACCCCGGCGCCGTCGAAGTCGCGTCCATGGCGCGGAAGAAGCGTCCTGCCCGGGTTCGCCCGAAGACGCCGTCGCGGGTGAAGAAGCGCACGCGCCGCAAAGCTGCGTCCGCACCCGCACATCAGCATCCCGAGCTGATCGGCCTGGCGCTGCTCGCGTTCGGCCTGTTCATGGCCACGGTGCTGTACGTGGGCTGGAACGGCGGCTACGTGGGCAAGGCGATCGGCGACGGCCTTGTGGCCGTCGTCGGGGGGATTGCCTACGTGCTGCCGCTGGCGTGCGTCGCCGTCGGCGCGCTGATGGTCGGTCGGAGCGACCTGCCGCGGGTCGGCCCGTTCCGCACCGGCCTCGTCGTCGTCGCTTTCGGCCTCGCGCTCGTGCTCGGCGCCGCCCACGGCGGCTACCTCGGGCGTGGGCTGGAGGACGTCCTCGGAATGCCGATCGGCTCGACCGGCACGCAGATCCTCGGCGTGTTCCTGCTCCTCGCCGGCGCGCTGCTGGTCACGGGCGCATCCGCCGGCGCGCTCGTCCGCCGCTCCGGCCGGGCCGTGCGGAGTGCGGCACGGCGCCCTGCGTCGCGCCGGCATGCGACGCCCGACCTTGAGCCGGCCGCCGTGGTGCCTGCGGTTGCCCCTGCCTCGCCACCGGTCGACGGCGTCGAGGAGTTCCCGGACGTCGTCGCACCCGCTCCCCTGCTCGTGCTCGACCGGGACGAACCTGAGCCCGTGCCGGAGGCCGCCGATGCCTCCCAGACGTCGCTCTTCGACGTCACCGGAGCCGACGAGGACGGCGTCTACACCCTTCCTGATCGAGGCCTCTTGCGCCGCTCGAAGGCCACGGCCGCCAAGCCGGGCGAGCAGGACGGCCGCGTCGCCGGCCTGCTCGTGCAGGCCCTGGCGAACTTTGGCGTCGACGCGACCATCGTCGGCGAGATCGCCGGCCCGCGCGTGACGCGCTACGAGCTGCAGCTCGCGCCGGGAACGAAGGTCTCGAAGGTGGCGGCGCTCAAGGACGACCTCTCGTACGCGCTCGCCACCACCGAGATCCGCATACTCGCGCCGATCCCCGGCAAGCAGGCGGTGGGCGTCGAGGTGCCGAACCTGGCGCCGAACCTCGTCACGCTCGGCGACATCTACGACGACCTCCCGGCGACGTCGAGCCCGCTGTCCGTTTGGCTCGGCAAGGACATCTCCGGAAACGCGGTCTGGACCGACCTCGCCCGCATGCCGCACCTGCTGATCGCGGGCACGACCGGCTCGGGCAAGTCCGGCTGCATCAACACGATCCTCACCTCGATCCTGCTCCGAGCAACGCCGGACGACGTGCGGATGATCCTGATCGACCCGAAGCGAATCGAGCTCGGTTTCTACGAGTCGATCCCGCACCTGCTCACTCCGGTCGTCTCGTCACCGAAGACGGCGGCGGCGGCGCTGGCGAACGTCGTGGGGGAGATGGAGCGGCGCTACGAGCGAATGAGCCACGTGCGCGCGCGCAGCCTTCCCGAGATGAACCGCACACTGCGCGGCCGCGGCGAGAAGCAGCTGCCGTACCTGCTGGTCGTGATCGACGAGCTCGCCGACCTGATGATGATCTCGCCGCAGGATGTGGAGGACGCGATCATCCGGCTTGCGCAGAAGTCGCGCGCGGTCGGCATCCACCTCGTGCTGGCGACGCAGCGGCCGTCCGTGGACGTCATCACCGGGATGATCAAGGCCAACGTGCCGTCGCGGATCGCGTTCGCCGTCTCCAGCCAGACGGACTCACGCGTGATCCTCGACCAGGCGGGCGCCGAGAGCCTGCTCGGCCAGGGCGACATGCTCTTCAAGCCACTCGGCACCTCGCGGCTCCAGCGCGTGCAGGGTGCGTACGTGAGCGAGGAGGAGGTCGCGCTGGTGGTCGAGCAGTGCCGCGCGCAGCGCGAGCAGGAGCTGGACGAGTCGATGCTGGAAGCACCGGAGAAACCCGCGGAGGACTTCGACGACGAGGACGGAGACTTCGACCCGGACGAGGACCCGCTGCTGGACAAGGCGATCGAGGTGGTCGTTCAGGCGCAGACGGCGTCGGTGTCGCTGCTGCAGCGGCGGCTGCGCGTCGGCTACACCCGCGCGGGCCGCCTGATCGACATGCTCGAGCGTCGCGGGATCATCTCGCCGTACGAGGGCTCCAAGCCGCGGCGCGTGCTGGTGGGCGAAGGCGAGACGATCGCGTCCTAAGATCCGACCGTGACTCGGATCGCGGTCGTCGGTAGCTACGGGGTCGGGCTCACGTTCGGCGCGGATCGGGCACCCGAGCGCGGCGAGACGTTGATCGGGTCGCTCTTTCGCACCGACCACGGCGGCAAGGGCTCCAACCAGGCGGTCGGCGCCGCCCGGCTCGGTGCAGAGGTCGTCTTCCTGACGGCGGTCGGTGAGGACTCGTTCGGCAACGGCGCCTTCGAGCTCTGGGCCGAGGAAGGCGTCGACGCGTCTGCGGTCGTGCGCGCGCCGCTGCCGACCATGACCGCGATGATCCTGGTGGAGGGGAGCGGCGACAACCGGATCGTGATCGTGCCCGGCGCGCTGTCGGCGCTGACACCGGCCCACGTGGACGCTTTCAGCGAGCGGATCGCCGCCGCCGACATCCTGCTCGTCCAGCTGGAGATCCCCGTCGAGACCGCCCTGCATGCGCTCGAGGCCGGTCGCGCCGCCGGTGTGCGGACGATCCTGAACCCGGCGCCCGCCCCGGCGAGCCCGATCGCACCGGCTGCCGACTACCTGACCCCGAACGAGAGCGAGGCACCTGCCGTCGAGCACGCGGAAGGCACGCGGGTGGTTACGCTGGGCGAGCAGGGCGCGCGGCTGCGCGGGGAGCAGATCCCCGCGTTCGCGGCGACGCCCGTGGACACGACCGGCGCCGGGGACGCGTTCTGCGGGGCGTTCGCGGTCGCGCTAGCCGAGGGCGCAGCGGACGCAGAGGCGGTGCGCTGGGGCTGCGCGGCCGGCGCACACATGGTCGAGCACGAGGGCGTGATCCCGGGCCTGCCGACCCGGGCCCAGCTCGAGGAGCGGCTCGTCGTGACGGCGGCATGACCCGCCTGATCGTCGACACGGACACCGCCGGCGACGACGTCTTCTCGCTGCTGATCGCGCTGCGCGACCCGCGAGCAGGGCTGGAGGCGATCACGGTCTGCTGCGGCAACGTCGCCTTCGAGCAGGAGGTCGAGAACGCCCTGTACACCGTGGAGATGGCCGGCCGAGCCGGCGACGTGCCCGTCTACGGCGGCTGCGCGGAGCCGCTGATCGCCGAGTGGGTCGGGGCGGAGTACGTGCACGGGCAGGACGGGATGGGCGACTCGTCCTTCCCTCGCGCCATCCAGCGTCCTGAGCCGCATCACGCTGTCGACGAGCTCGTGCGCAGGATCGACGAGAGTCCCGGCGAGCTGACCATACTCGCCCAGGCGCCGCTGACGAACCTGGCCGTAGCGGTCACCCGCGACCCGTCGATCGCGGGGAAGGTGGCGCGCCTCTACGTCATGGGCGGCGGCGAGGGGAACATCACGCCCGCCGCCGAGTACAACTTCTTCGTCGATCCGGAGGCGGCGAAGATCGTGCTGAACGCGGGCTTCCCGCTGACGCTCTTCACCTGGTCGCTGACGCGAACGCATGGCGTCTTCGACGACGCCAAGCTCGCGCGGATCGAGGCGCTCGGGACGCCGCTGGCCGAGTTCTTCGGGCAGGTGAACCGCAAGGCCCGGGAGTTCGACGACCAGGTCAACCATCTGGGCGGCTCGACCCATCCCGACTCGATGGCCTGCGCCGCAATCGTGGAGCCGTCCCTGATCCTGTCAACCGAGGAGGCGGTGGTCGACGTCGAGACGTCGGGCGACCTCACCCGCGGCTGGAGCCTGATCGACACCCTCGGCCGCCTCGAGCGAGAGCCGAACGCGACCGTCGTCACCGACTACGACACCGAGCGCTTCTTCGAGTTGATGCTCGAGGTCTTGGGATGAGAGACGACCCCGAAGGCGTCAGCTACCTGCCGCCGACCCGCGTGCTGCGCATCCGCTTCGACACCGCGCAGGCGCTGACGCGGCTGTTCTACCGCGAGCAGTCGGTCGTGCTCGCGTGCGGTGGTTGGACGCCCAGGGTGGCGCCGCTCGACCACAAGGCCGAGCTCGCCCGAACGGCATGGGAGTCGGCGCTCGCCGCCGACGGTCTCCGCGAGCGCGTCTTCGAGCTCCGCTACCCGAGCCGCTTCCTCGACGAGCAGGCGGAGGAGCCGGCCGCCGACTCCCCTGACGACCTGCGGACGCTCGTCGCCGGGCTCCGCGACGACTACGCCGGGTACCTCGAGGCTGCCGACGAGCTCGCCGACGGCCCCTCGATTCGCATCGTCGCGGCTGCTCTGAGCGACAAGCAGCGGCAGGAGGAGGCGCTGGCACCGGTCGAGCTGACGGACGAGGATCCCGCCCGCGACGCGCGCTACTTCGCGTCGAGCTTCTACTGGCCCGACGTCCTCGACCCGACATACCCGTACGGGGAGGGCATCGCGCTGCAGTTGCGCTCGGCGGTCAGCCATCTGAACGAGGTGTGGGCGGTGGACACGGCGGGCCGGATCCTGCACGAGCTCTCGCCCGAGCTGGGCTGGGAGTTCACGAGCGACGCTGCCCGCTGGCTGTACGACGAGAGCCGCCACATGCTGATGGGTGCCGAACGGCTCGCACGCTGGGGCTTCGAGCCGGCGCAGATCCCGCTCGGCGGTTACATCTACGAGGCGTGTGCCGGCCGCGACGCGCTCTATCGACTTGGCATGCTCGGCTATTTCGAGACCAAGAACATCGGCCGCAAGCGCGAGCGTGCCCGGGCGTTCCACGAGATGGGAGACATGACCAGCGAGACCGACATGGAGTTCGACTGGGCCGACGAGACGCTGCACGCCGAGTACGGCCGGCGCTGGCTGCGACGGCTGCTGGAGGCACGCGGAGCGGATCCCGAGTCGTGGCCGGCCGTCCTCGAGGAGTGCGAACTGCTCGTCCAGGCGCGCGTCGCGCGGGCGACTTCCGACGATCTCGAGCGCATTCGCACATGCGCCGACGACCTGATCGCCTCCGCCCGCTATCCAAGCCGCCCGTGAGACGTCTTATCTGTTGACCCTGGGGTCTGAGGGAGTAGGATCAGGCGTTCCCCTGCCCGGGGATCTCCGTGGAACATCAGTAATCGAGGGAGGATTTGGGTGACCAAGAGACGTTTCCTGCCGGTTGCGCTTGCCGTGCCGGCGATCATCCTCGCGGTCGCGCTGCTCGCCGGGACCGGCGGCGCTGCGCCGAGCGCGACGTTCAAGGCCGCGTTGATCAGCGACGTCGGCCGCTTCAACGACAAGGGGTTCAATCAGAACCAGCTCCTCGGCCTGAAGGCAGCGCAGGCCAAGCTGGGCGTGCAGACGCGCGCGATCGAGTCGCACTCCGCCGGTGACTACATCCCGAACCTCGCGTCGGTCGCCCGCCAGGGCTACGACGCGGTGGTTGCCGCCGGCTTCTTGCTGGCAGACGCCGAGGCGACGGTGGCGAAGAAGTTCCCGAACACGCAGTTCGCGATCACCGACTATCCGGTGGAGATCCCGCCGTTCTCGGACAAGAAGGGCAAGCTGCTCGTCAAGAACATCACGGGCATCACCTTCAAGTCCGAGCAGCAGAGCTACCTGGTCGGCTGCCTGTCCGCCCTGATGGCGAAGAAGGGCGGCGGGAACACGATCAGCGCGACGGGCGGCGTCAAGATCCCGCCGGTCGACTCGTTCATCGCCGGCTACAAGGCGGGCGCGGCGAAGTGTGTCCCCGGCACGAAGGTGCTCGTCGGGTACTCGCAGGACTTCATCGCGCAGGACAAGTGCAAGGCCGTGGCGCAGAACCAGATCTCTGCTGGCTCCAAGGTCGTGTTCGCGGTCGCCGGCCCCTGCGGCTTCGGCGCTCTCGCGGCCGCCAAGGAGGCGGGTGTCTGGGGCGACGGTGTCGACGTCGACCAGTCGTACCTCGGGCCGCACATCCTGACGAGCGCGGTCAAGCGCGTCGATCTCGGCGTGTTCCGCTTCGTCCAGGCGGTCAAGGACGGCACGCTCACGCCGGGTCACGACTTCGTCTTCGACCTGAAGAACGGCGGCGTCGCGGTCGGCAAGATCAGCCCGAAGGTGCCGGCTGCCTACAAGGCGCGGATCAAGGCACTCCAGGCCCAGATCATCGCAGGGAAGATCAAGGTCCCGACGACCTTCAAGTAGGCCAGTTGATCGTCGCGACGGAAGGCGGGCCGCAAGGCCCGCCTTCCGCGTGACAGAATCGCCCGTCGTGGACGAGCCACCCGTTCTCGAGCTTCGCGGGATCACCAAGCGCTTCCCCGGCGTGCTTGCCAACGACCATGTCGACCTCGACGTCGCCGCCGGCGAGGTGCACGCGCTCCTCGGAGAGAACGGCGCCGGCAAGTCGACGCTGATGAACATCCTCTACGGGCTCTACCACCCGGACTCGGGGGAGATCCTCCTGAACGGGAAGAAGACGTCGTTCGCGTCGGCCAAGGACGCGATCGAGAGCGGGATCGGGATGGTGCACCAGCACTTCATGCTCATCCCGGTGATGACCGTGGCCGAGAACATCGTCCTCGCCGAGGAGCCCACCTATGCAGGTGTGATGCTCGACTTCGGAGAGGCGAGGAAGCGGGTCCGCGAGCTCTCCGACCGCTACGGGCTCGCCGTCGACCCCGACAGCCGGATCCAGGACATCACCGTCGCAGCACAGCAGCGCGTCGAGATCCTGAAGGCCCTGTACCGCGGGGCCGAGATCCTCGTCCTCGACGAGCCGACCGCAGTCCTGACGCCGCAGGAGGCGAAGGAGCTGTTCGCGATCATCAGGGAGCTGAAGGAGGAGCGGAAGTCGATCATCTTCATCTCGCACAAGCTCCACGAGGTCCTGGAGGTCGCCGACCGGATCACGGTCCTCCGCCGGGGAAAGAAGATCGAGACGGTTCCGGCCGAGGGCGCGACCGAGGAGAGCCTCGCCCGGATGATGGTCGGCCGGGAGGTGCTCCTCAGGGTCGACAAGGCGTCCGCCAAGCCCGCGGACCGTCTCCTCCAGGTCTCGGATCTCCACGTGTTCGACGACCGTGGGCTGGAGAAGGTCCGCGGCGTCTCGTTCGACGTCAGGGCGGGCGAGATCGTCGCGATCGCCGGCGTGGACGGCAACGGCCAGACGGAGCTGATCGACGCGCTCACCGGCCTGCTCCGGCCGTCGGCGGGAACGGTTGAGATCGGGGGGCTTGAGGCCGATACCCACGCCACGGCACGCGAGATGCTCGACCTCGGCATCGGCCACATCCCGGAGGACCGCCAGCGCCGGGGCCTCGTCCTCGAGTTCTCGATCGCGGAGAACATCGCGCTGCACGACTACAACGTCGAGCCCGCCTCGAAGGCGGGGTGGCTCTATCCGGCCCGGCTGATCGCGCGTGCCGCCCGGCTGATCAAGGACTTCGACGTCCGCGGCGGCGGTCCCAGGACGCCGGCCGGCGCGCTCTCCGGTGGCAACCAGCAGAAGGTCGTGGTCGCGCGCGAGGTGGCGCGCAATCCGAAGGTGCTGATCGCGGCGCAGCCGACCCGCGGGCTGGACGTCGGCGCGATCGAGTACGTCCACCGGCGGCTCGTGGCCGAGCGCGACGCAGGCCGCGCGGTGCTGCTGGTCTCGCTCGAGCTCGAAGAGGTGCTCTCGCTGGCCGACCGGATCTTGGTCATGTTCGAGGGCGAGGTCGTCGGCGAGTACGGCCCGGACGTGAGCGAGGAGGAGCTCGGCATCGCAATGACCGGCGGACGCCGGAAGGAAATGGCTGCGGCGTGAGCGAGGGCCCGCTCGACCCGCAGGAGCAGCGCCTGGAGGCGCAGGAGGAGCAGCTGCTCGAGACGCCGGGAGGAGAGCCCGGCGGCTATGCCCCGAGCGTCGCCGCGCGGATGGCGGTTCTCCAGCGCGCCGGCGGAATCGTCATGCCGGTCGTCACGACGGTCTTCGCCTTCGCGATGGCGATGATCGTCATCGCCGTCACGGGCCACAACCCGTTCGAGGCGTTCCGGGGGATCTTCAACGGCACCGGCCTGAACTGGCTGTTCCCGTGGGTGACCGGAGAGGTGAGAACCGAGGCGGCCTACAACCTCCAGCAGACGCTGCTCGTCACCACCGCCCTGATTCTCACCGGCTTTGCCGTCTCATTCGCGTTCAAGTGCGGCCTGTTCAACATCGGCGGCCAGGGCCAGTACATCGTCGGCGCCTTTGTGAGCATGTGGGTCGGCACCTCGTGGGCGGATATGTCGTCGGGGCTGCACATCTTCCTCGCAATCGTCCTGGCGGGACTGGCAGGAGCGGCCTGGGCCGCGATCGCCGGCTTCCTGAAGGCGACCGTCGGCGTGCACGAGGTGATCTCGACGATCATGCTGAACTGGATCGCGGTCTGGGTGACTCAGGCGCTGGTCGGCCAGGGAGGGCAGCTCCAGAACTCCACCGACAAGTCGGTCCCGATCTCGGCGGACATCGTCGAGAAGGCCCACCTGCCGGTCTTCTGGGGCGACCCCGTGCTCCAGGGACTGCACATCGGGTTCTTCATCGCGCTCGGCGCGCCGCTCGTGTACTGGCTGGTGCTCAACCGGACGACCCTCGGCTACGAGGTGCGCGCCACCGGGTTCAACCCGGAGGCCGCCCGCTACGGAGGCGTGAACGTGAAGCGCAGCTACGTGCTGGCGATGGCGATCTCCGGGACGTTTGCCGGGCTTGCCGGGGCGATGGACATCCTCGGCTGGCAGTTCCGGCTCGGCGTGATCGACATCCAGGTCTCGCAGGTCGGCTTCATCGGGATCGCAGTCGCCCTCCTCGGCCGCAACTCGGCGATCGGCGTGCCGTTCGCCGCGCTTCTGTTCGGCGCGCTCCTGCAGGGGACCTCGACTCGAAACCCGGCGATCCAGGACGTGATCAAGCCGGAGCTGGCCGGGAACCTGACGCTGATCATCCAGGGCCTCGTGCTGCTGTTCGTCGGCGCCGATCTGCTGTTCCTGTGGATCTGGCGGTTCCGTAAGAAGCTCAGGCGTACCCCGGCCGTATCGCCTGCCGCGCAACCGGAGGCGGCCGCAAGATGAGCGCGCTGTCACCCGCCGTCCAGGGGGCGATCCGCTCCGAGGCGACCGTCAAGTACGTCGGCTGGGTCTCGGTCGGGCTGGCGGCAATCGGCCTGTGGCTCGCGCTGCCGCCGGTCACGCTGCGCTCGCCCGCGGTGCCGTTCGTCCTCACGGCGCTCGCGGCACTCGGCGGCGCCTGGACGGCCGCCCGCGGAGACCGCAAGCTGGGGTGGGGCGCCGTCGCCGCGGCGGGAATCTGCGCGCTCCTCGCATACGGCGCCACCCGCTCGAGCGTGGCCCACCTCGATGGCGCCTTCACGACCACGTCGGGGCCCGGCGTCGTCGACTGGGGCGTGCTCACCTACAACATGTTCATCTTCGCGACGCCGCTCGCCTTCGCCGCGATCGGCGGCATGTTCGCGGAGCGCGCCGGCGTGGTGAACATCGGCCTCGAGGGAATGATGCTGTCCGGCTGCTTCTTCGGCATCCTGGGGGCCGACAAGCTCAACTCGTGGGAGCTCGGACTCGTCACTGCCGCCATCTCCGGTGGGGTGTTCGGCCTGATCCACGCCTTCTTCTCCGTGCACATGCGCTCCGACCAGATCGTCGGCGGGACGGCGATCAACTTCCTCGCTCTCGGCGTCACCGGCTACTTCTACATCCAGATCTACGGCCTGAACGGGACGCCGGGCACCGGCATCCCGTACATACCCGACGTCAAGCTCAACTTTCTCAACCACATCCCGCCCAAGGATTCGGACCGGCCCAGCTTCTGGTACCAGGCCTTCGGCCACCTGAACCTGATGATCTGGATCCTCTTCGTCGTGATCGTGCTCGCCTACTTCGTCATGTTCCGGACGTCGATCGGGCTTCGGCTGCGGTCGGTGGGCGAGCATCCTCGGGCGGCAGACACGGTGGGCATCGACGTGTACAAGACGCGCTACGGCGCGGTCATCCTCTCCGGCATAATCGCGTCGCTCGGCGGTGCCTACCTGGCAATCGGCTACGTCCACTCCTTCACCGAGAACATGACCGCCGGCCGCGGATTCATCGGGCTGGCCGCGCTGATCGCCGGCGGCTGGCGGCCGGGAGGCGCCTTCGCCTTCGCGCTCCTCTTCGGATTCTTCGGAGGCCTCGCCACACGTGTGCAGGGCTACGGCTACGAATGGAACGTGCTCACTCAGTCGATTCCGTACGTGATCACGCTGATCGTGGTCGTCGGCGTGATCGGCAGGTCGATCCCACCCGCCTCGGTTGGACGTCCTTACGTCAAGCAGTAACGCCGCCCGGCGCGCGAACCCGCGCGCCTGGTGGTCGCTCGCCTGCGGGATCCTGTCGCTCGCCGCGATCCCGGCCGGGATCGTGCTCGCTCGCAGGCTCGAGCAGGTCACGCTCGTCGACTCGTCGGGCTCGGTCCTGGTCGCGGCGCTGCTCGGGTGGGCGGCAATCGTGCTCGCCCGCCGGGCGCGCGAGCGCATCCAGATCACGCTCGGGCGGGCGGGGGGCGGCGGGGCGGCGCGGGTCGGACGGATCCTCGGGATCGTCGGCCTGCTCGTCGCCGCAACCGCTGCGCTCGCTCTGGGGTTCTGGGGACTGCTGTCCATGTTCGCGGAGCAGTAGCCCCGGCCCCGACCGGCCGCGGGAGCGCCTACAATCGACCGGCAGATGTTCGAGATCGGAAACAGCCTCAGAGAGGCGCGCACACGCAAGGGCCTCGACTTCCCCGAGCTCGAGGAGGGAACGAAGATCCGCGCGAAGTACCTGCGCGCCCTCGAGGACGAGGCGTTCGAGACACTGCCGTCGGCGACCTACGTCAAGGGGTTTCTGCGCACCTACGCCGACTACCTCGGCCTGGACGGGCAGCTCTACGTGGACGAGTACAACGTGCGCTACGGCTCGGGAGACGAGGTGCTCGAGCGGCGGGTACGCAGCGGCTCCTCGACGCGCAGGACGCACGTGCGCAGGCGCCGCCGGCTCGAGTCGAAGCTGGTCTGGATCACTCTCCTCGGCATCGCAGCGGTCACGGCGCTCGTGATCGCCGCCTGGCGCTACGGGGGCAGCGGCCGCCAGCCGCTTCCGCTCCAGACCGCGACCACCGCGGCGGCGAAGCCGTCGAAGGCCCTGGTCGTGCGCGCCGTCGGGGGCAGCACCCTGCTGCTCGTCCGCTCCGGTTCCGAGAGCGGCCGTCAGGTGTGGAACGGGACGCTGACGAAGGGCAGCATGCAGCGTTTCGGCACCGGCAAGGCCCTATGGGTCTACATCGGCTCGCCCGAGAACGTGCGCATGCGCCTGAACGGACGGGATCTTCCGGTCGGCGGCGGGAAGCCGCGCAGCCTGATGGTCACCGCCGGCGACATCGTCCCAGCCGGGCCCGGTACATAGATAGTGTGACCGGCCCTGCGGGCCTGTCACCGATGCCGTCTCCCGCGCGACCGCGCGTCGCGATCGTCGTGACCGGCAGCGAGCTGGTCCGTGGCGAGCGCACGGATCTGAACGGTCCGTTCCTCGCGGCGCAGGCACTCGAGCTCGGGCTCGAGCCCGCCCGGATCACGATCGTCGGCGACCGCCCCGACGAGCTCGAGGGAGCGCTGGCGGAGGGGCTGGCGGCCGATCTGTGCCTCGTCTCGGGCGGTCTCGGCCCGACGCACGACGACCGGACGGTCGAGCTCGTCGCCAAGGTGGCCGGCCGAGAGCTCGTGCTCGACGAGGCGCTGCACGCCGAGATCGGAGGCATCTCGCGGCAGATCGCCGAGCGGCTCCACCGGCCGTATGCGGACTTCGAGCCTGGCGTACGCAAGCAGGCGACTCTGCCGGCCGGAGCAGTCTCGCTGGGACTGGCCGGGACGGCGCCCGGGTTGGTGCTCGACACTGGGGATGGAGCGGCCGTCGTCCTGCCCGGGCCGCCTTCGGAGCTACGGCGGCTCTGGCCGCGCGCGCTGGAGACCGCGCCTGTTCGGCGGGTGCTGATCCGTGCCCAGCCGCCCGGACGCCGCGTGCTCCGCTTCTACGGCGCGAGCGAGTCGGCGGTCGCCAAGGCGCTCGATGACGCGGGCGGCGACGGGGACGGGGTGGAGGCGACCATCTGCGCCCGGGAGTTCGAGATCCACGTCGACCTGCTCTTCGGGCCCGGGTCGGAGGAGCGTGCGGAGGCGCTCGAGGGAGCGTTGGTTGAGCCGCTGGCGCAGTACCTGTTCGCACGCGACGAACGTCCGGTCGAAGCACTCGTCCTCGACCTCTGCCGGGCACGCGGCTGGTCGCTGGGCGCGGCGGAATCGTGCACGGGCGGCCTTGTGGCTGCGCGGCTTACCTCCGTGCCGGGTGCGAGCGACGTCTTCCAGGGCGCCGTCGTCTCCTATGCAGATGCGGTGAAGAAGGCGGAGCTGGGGGTCTCGTCGGCGACGTTGGGCGAGCACGGCGCGGTTTCGGCCGAGACGGCCGCTGAGATGGCCGCCGGCGTACGCGCGCGGCTCGGGGTCGACGTCGGCGTGTCGGTGACCGGCATCGCCGGCCCCGACGGCGGCACGCCCGAGAAACCCGTCGGTCTCGTCTATCTGCATGGCGAGACCCCGGAGGGTGGACAGGGAATCCAGTTCAGCTTTCCGTCCGACCGGGACACGGTCCGGTCGCGGGCGACCGTCGCCGCGCTCCACCTGGTGCGGCGTCTTCTGTCACAGGACAGCGACATTCGCGTGTGAGTTCGGCTGCTAGCGTCGGTGGAGATGGGTCGCTTCGGCTCTTCTGTGCCCTCACCCTCCCCGCGGAGACGCTGGACCGCCTGGAGGCGTGGCAGTCCGAGCTTCGGCCGGGCCGCTATCGCCTTGTCCCCCGGGAGAACCTCCACGTCACTCTGGCATTTCTCGGCGCGCGGCCGGCCGTGGAGGTCGACGCGATCGGGGCCGCGCTGGCCGCGTCAGCGGCGGCCGCCCGGCGAATCGTCCTGCAGGCGCTCCGCTACCGGGAGACCCGCAGCGTCGGCATGGTCGCCTTCGGCGATCGGGACGATGCCGCCGGCGATCTCGCCCGCGATCTCCATGGGCGCCTGCAGCGGCTCGCCATATACGAGCCGGAGCGGCGTGCCTGGTTGCCGCACGTCACCGTGGTGCGCTTCGGGGAGCGTCCCCGGCTCTCGCCGGATCTGCCCGGCCTCGGAACCGTCACTCCGTCCGGGGCGGCTGTTTACATGTCCCGGCTGCGGCCGAGCGGCGCCGAGTACGTCGTCGTCCAGGAATTTCCATTAGGCGGCACTGTCCATTAAGAGGCACTGTCCATGAAGAGGCACTGTCCGTTAAGGAGGCAATGGTGGATCGGGAGCAAGCTCTAGACACGGCACTGGGGCAGATCGAGCGGGCATTCGGCAAGGGCTCGGTGATGCGGATGAGCGACCGGCCTCAGGTGTCCGTGGGCGCCGTCTCCACCGGTTCGCTCGCGCTCGACCTCGCCCTCGGCATCGGGGGCCTGCCGCGTGGACGCGTGGTCGAGATCTTCGGCCCGGAGTCCTCTGGTAAGACGACGCTCGTCTACCACGTGATCGCCGAGGCGCAGCGCCGCGGCGGGATCTGCGCCTTCATCGACGCCGAGCACGCGATGGATCCGAACTACGCGAAGCGGATCGGCGTGAACATCGACGAGCTGCTCGTCTCGCAGCCCGACACCGGGGAGCAGGCGCTGGAGATCACCGAGCTGCTGATCCGGAGCGGGGCGCTCGACGTGGTCGCGATCGACTCGGTCGCAGCGCTCACCCCGAAGGCCGAGCTCGAGGGAGAGATGGGCGATAGCCACGTCGGTCTCCAGGCGCGGATGATGAGCCAGGCGATGCGCAAGCTCGCCGGCACGCTCAACCGCACCGACACGATCTGCATCTTTACGAACCAGCTGCGCGAGAAGATCGGCGTCATGTTCGGCAACCCAGAGACGACACCCGGCGGCCGCGCGCTCAAGTTCTACTCCTCGGTCCGTCTCGACATCCGCCGGATCGAGACGCTCAAGGAGGGCGTCGAGGCGATCGGCAACCGCGTGCGCGTCAAGGTTGCGAAGAACAAGGTCGCACCACCGTTCAAGCAGGCCGAGTTCGACATCCTGTACGGGCAGGGGATTTCCTGGGAGGGCACAGTGCTCGACGCGGGGCTCGAGCGGAAGATCGTGCAGAAGTCCGGCTCGTATTTCAGCTTCGAGGACGAGCGCCTGGGCCAGGGCAGGCAGAACGCGACTGCGTTTCTCCGTGAGCACCCCGACGTGACGCAGGGCATCCTCCAGCAGATTCAGGCACAGCTTGGCGACGACCAGGTCGCGTCGGCCAGGTTGCTGCCGATCGCCGAGCCCGGCGACCAGGAGACGGCGGCGAAGAAGAAGGCCGCCGCGACAGCGGTTGCCGGAGACGCGTCCCCGCTGGAACAGGCCGAGGAGCCGGTCGAGGCGTAACAGCGTGTCCGGCGAAGCCGTGCCCTCCGGGGCTCCGCCCCCACGAAGCACGCAGGCAGAGGAGGAGCGCGCCATGGATCGCGCTGTCCAGGCGCTCGCCCGCCGCGACCATTCGACCGCGAGCCTGAGGGCCAAGCTCGACCGCGCCGGTCTGTCCGAATCGGCGCAGGCCGCAGCGCTCGACCGGCTTGGGCGCGCCGGCTACCTTGACGATCTCCGCTACGCGCGCGGGCGAGCGGTCTTGTTGGCCGATCGGGGGTACGGCGACGGCTGGATCCGAGCAGATCTCGAGCGGCAGGGTGTGGAACGGGAGACAGCGGGCTCGGCCCTGTCTGTGCTGGAGGCAGAGCCCGAGCGGGCGCTGCGCGAGGCGGCCAAGGCCGGTGGCGGCGTGCGTGCGCTGCGCTCGCTGGCCCGGCGCGGCTTCTCCGAGGAGGCGCTCGAGGCGGTCGCTGCGGGCGGCGTTGCACACGACGCGCCTGAAGGAGTAGGATACGAGAGTTCCATCTGACGTTTTGCCTGCATACGACACATTTCCGAATCGAACCGAAGACCAGCATCGACCACGAGCCTGATTGAGACCAATGCAAGCGACGGCTTTCCGGAGGATCTCGACCTAAGCTAGTCCCGAGCGACCCTGGCGGTCGCCGTTCGCTTGCTTCGATTCGCGGGATGCGTCCGCGCCGGCTTGGCAGCGGGTGGTGCCCCACGGCACTCGCCGTGGGACCGTCGACCGAGGAGCGGCATGGCGATCCTGATCGGCATCATCATCGGTCTCGTCGCCGGTGCCGTGCTCGCGGTCGTGGGGCTCTCGGCGAGCGGTGGGTCGCGGCTGGCGGCGGCAAGGCGGACACGGCAGCTGATGCTCGAGGAAGCCCGCGGCGAGGCCGATGCTCTGCGCCGCGAAGCCCAGCTGGAGGCAAAGGAAGAGTCGGCCCGCCTCCGGGAGGAGATCGAGCGCGAGGTCAAGGCCCGGCAGTCGGAGTCGCTCCGGACGCAAGAACGCCTCGCGGCGCGCGAGGGAGAGTTCGATCGCCGGATGACCGAGCTCGATCGTCGGGAGCAGGGGATCGCCGACCGTGAGGTGCACGCGCGGGGGCTCCAGGAGGAGCTGAAGTCGGCCAAGGACCGGGAGCTCGCCGAGCTGGAGCGCATCTCGGCGATGACCGTCAACGAGGCGCAGGCCGAGGTCTTGCAGCGCTCGGAGGAGCTCGTGCGCCACGAGCTTGCCCGGCGTGTGCGCCAGATGGAAGAGGAAGCACAGTCCGAGGCGAGACGCCGTGCCCGCAACCTCGTCGCCGACGCGCTCCAGCGAGTCGCCGCGAGCCATGCAGCCGAGACGACCGTGTCGCTCGTCGAGCTTCCCTCGGACGACATGAAAGGCCGGATCATCGGCCGGGAGGGCCGGAACATCCGGGCACTCGAGCACCTGACCGGCGTCGACATCATCATCGACGACACTCCGGGCGCCGTTGTCCTCTCCTCGTTCGACGGCATCCGCCGGGAGGTGGCGAAGATCACGTTGACCAAGCTGATCGAGGACGGACGTATTCACCCGGCCCGGATCGAGGAGATGTACTACCAATCCAAGGCCGAGCTGGACGACCACATCCGACAGGCGGGCGAGCAGGCGGTGTTCGAAGCCAACTGCGGCGAGTTCCCGGAGGAGATCGTGAAGATCCTCGGGCGGCTGCGCTACCGGACGAGCTACGGCCAGAACGTCCTCAAGCACACGCTCGAGGTCGTCCAGCTGACCGGGATCATGGCGAGCGAGCTGGATGCGAGCGTGAAGACGGCGAAGCGGGCTGCACTGCTCCACGATCTCGGCAAGGCGCTCACGCACGAGGTCGAGGGCTCCCACGCGCTGATCTCGGCGCAGTACGCGCGGCGCTACGGCGAGACACAGGGAGTCGTGCACGCGATCGAGGCGCACCACTACGAGGTGCAGCCGCAGACGGTGGAGGCGGTGCTGCTGATCGCGGCAGACGCGATCTCGGCGTCACGACCCGGCGCGCGCGGCGAGAGCCTGGAGGGCTACATCAAGCGTCTGGAGTCACTCGAGGAGCTGGCCGGCCAGATGAAGGGCGTCGACAAGGTCTATGCGCTTCACGCCGGCCGGGAGGTGCGGGTGATCGTCAAGCCGGAGGAGATCGACGACGATCAGGCCGTGCTGCTTTCACACGAGATCGCCCGCGAGATCGAAGACCACCTCGAGTACCCAGGGCAGATCAAGGTGACCGTGATTCGGGAGTCCAGGGCCGTCGAGTACGCCAAATAGATCACGGGGAACCCCTGGTCCCCCGTATCCCCTCCTTGGTGAGCGGGGAGCCGCGATGTGTGATGTTCGCGAAGCCGGCGGCTGACCTCGTCAACCGCATGGCTCTCCTGCGGTAGCGCCTTCCGGCCCGAGCGAAGCCGGGCCTCGTCGGCGGTCGCGCTTGTCCGAAGACGACTATCTCTCAGCGACAGACTTGGCGAGACGTACGCCGGGGCACCCGATCCCACCACCCACTGCGATCGTATCGAGGGAATCGCCACGTGTCTGTGCCGGGACCGTGCCGAGATCGTGACGGGTGCTGGGTACGCTGTTCCCCGTGAAGCGCTACTTCGTCACCACCTTCGGCTGCCAGATGAACGCCCACGACTCGGAGCGGATCAAGGGAATGCTCGAGTCGATCGGGCTGGGCGAGGCGCCCTCACAGGACGAAGCGGACGTGGTCGTGTTCAACACGTGCACGATCCGTGAGAAGCCCGATCAGCGATTGGCCGCGCACCTTGCCCAGGCGAAGGCGCTCAAGGATCACGACCCCGAGCGGGTGATCGCTGTTGGCGGATGCTACGCGGAGGCACAGCGCGAGCGGATCTTCGAGCGCTACCCGTTCGTCGACGTCGCGTTCGGACCCGGCTCGATCCCACACCTGGCCGACTGGCTGGGGGCCGGGGGGGACGGCCCGCGCGGCCGGTTCGCCGAGTGGACACACTTCGCGGGAGATCTGCCGGTTCGGCGCGAGCGGCCGTTCCAGGCCTGGGTCCAGGTCTCGATGGGCTGCAACTCGAAGTGTGCGTACTGCATCGTCCCGTCGGTGCGCGGCCGCGAGCAGTCCCGCCGGCCCGGAGACATAGTCGCCGAGGTGTCTGCGCTGGCCGCTGACGGGGTCCGCGAGATCACGCTCCTCGGTCAGAACGTGAACTCGTACGGCCGCGACCTCCTGCCCGACATCCGCACAGGGTTCGCGGAGCTACTGCGCGCCTGCGACGAGATCGACGGGATCGACCGCATCCGCTTCACGAGCCCGCACCCGAAAGACTTCCGGCCCGATGTGATCCAGGCGATGGCCGACTGCGAGGCGGTCTGCGAGCACGCCCACCTGCCGCTCCAGTCCGGCTCGTCCGCCGTCCTCAAGCGGATGCGGCGGACCTATTCGCGCGAGCGGTTCACGAGGCTAGCGGCAGAAATGCGAACGGTCATCCCCGACCTCGCGCTGACCACAGATCTGATCGTCGGGTTCCCCGGCGAGACCGAAGCCGACTTCCGCTACACCCTCGAGGCAGTGGAGGAAGTCGGCTTCGACGGTGCCTTCACGTTCGTCTTCTCATCGCGGAGCGGAACCGAGGCGGCGAGCATGCCCGACCACGTGCCGGAGGAGATCAAGCTCGATCGGATCGAGCGTCTGATCGACGTCGTCCAGCGTGTTGCCACCGCGCGCAACGCAGAGCGGATCGGCGGGGTGGAGGAGGTGCTGGTCGAGGGCCCAAGCCGTACCGACGCGACGTTCAGTAGGGGGCGTACCCGACGCAATACGACGGTCAACTTCAGCGGCGGCGCGACTCCTGGAGAGCTCGTACGCGTGGCGATCACCGGGGCGAGCTCGACGACGCTCAAAGGCGTCGTGGCCGTGATCGCGGCCGCATAGTGGCGACGCGCGACCTCGCCTGGGACGGCTGCCTGAACGTCCGCGATCTGGGCGGCCTGCCCACGGAAGACGGCGCGATCACGCGGTTCGGCTCCGTCATCCGCGCCGACAGCGTCGGCTTGCTCACGTCCGAGGGCTGGCAGGCACTGCTGGATACGGGGGTAACACGCATCGTCGACCTCCGCGGCCAGGTCGAGATCGACGATGATCCGCCCCGCGGCGTGGACGTCGAAGTGGTGCACGTGCCAGTGCTCGACCACTTCGATGAGGCGATGTGGGAGGAGATTCGGGTTCTCTCGGAAGCCGCACCCTCCCACGCAGCTGCGACCGAGCTCGTCTACCTGCGATTCCTCGAGCACTGCCGCCCGAGTTTGGTCAGGGCGATCGAGGCGGTGGCCACGGCCCCGGGTGTTGTCGTATTCCATTGCCATGCCGGCAAGGACCGCACCGGGCTCGTCGCGGCGATTCTGCTGCGGCTGGCCGGCGTGCAGGCCGACGTGATCGCGGAGGACTACGCGCTCAGCGCAGTCCGGCTCGAGCCGCGACATCGTCGGTGGCTCGCCGACGCCCAGGACGACGCCGAGCGAGCACGGATCGCGCGGATCTCGGCCACGCCCAGGGAAGCGATGCAGGCGGTCCTCGACGCCCTCGACCAGCGGTACGGCGGCGTCGACCGGTACCTGCTCGACGGCCGCCTCGCCCCGGACGTGCTCGAGGCGGCGCGCTCGCGGCTCCGGTGAGCGTGCTCGCGATCTTCGGGCCGACCGCGAGCGGCAAGAGCACGGTCGCCGAGGCGATCGCGCGCCGGATTCCCGCAGACCTCGTTGCCGCCGACTCGGCGCAGCTCTACCGGGGCTTGCCGATCCTGACCAGCCAGTCACCCGCCGCCCTGGTCGCAATCTGGCCGCTCGACCACGAGGCCTCGGTCGCCGAGTTCGAGACGCTCGCGCACGCCGCGATCGACGCGTCGCTCGCAGCCGGCCGGACACCGGTGGTGGTCGGCGGCACAGGCCTGTATCTCCGGGCTGCCCTCGCCGAGCTCGAGGTTCCGCCCGCTCCTGTTCCCGGCGCGCGCGATCGTTGGGGTGCCGTCTACGACAAGGACGCCGAGCAGGCCCATGCGCTCCTGACCGATCTCGACCCCGAAGCGGCTGCGGCAGTGCATCCGAACGACCGGCGGAGGGTCGTGCGGGCACTCGAGCTCACCGAGATGGGGCATTCGCTGCACGGCGACCGGCTCTGGGCCGGCGATACCCGGCATCCGACGACGATCATCGGGCTCGACGTCCCGCCGAAGGATCTCGAGCAGCGGATCGTGCGCCGGACGCGGGCGATGTTCGAGAAAGGTGTCGAAGAGGAGGTGCGGCTCGCCCTCGGCGGACCGCTCTCCGCGACCGCTGGGAAGATCATTGGCGTGCGCGAGGTCGGCGAGCTCTCGCGCGACGAGGCCGAGACGGCGCTCGTCACACGCACGCGCCGGCTCGCCGCCTACCAGCGGAAGTGGATGCGCCGCATCCCCGGCCTCGTTAGCGTGCGAGCCGACCGTTCTCCCGACGAGGTGGCCGATGACGTTCTCGCGCTGGCGCGCGGCGGGCAACGAGTACCTGCTGGCCGAGAGGGCTGACCTCGGCGCTTCGCTGACGCCCGAGCGCGTGCAGGCGGAGGTCGGCGGCTCGGACGGCATCCTCGAGGTCGTCGCAGTCGACGGCCGCGAGGCCGAGATCGTGATCTGGAATCCGGACGGCTCGACGGCGGAGCTTTCCGGCAACGGGACCCGGATCGTCGCCCGATGGCTGGCGGACCGGAGCGGATCGGACGACGTGGCCGTCCGAGTCGGCGACCGCACCGTCGCCGCTCGCGTTCTGCCGGACGGCGAGATCGAACAGCACGTCGGGACGGTCGAGGTCTACGAGCGGGAGCGAGTTGCGGGGCTCCAGGTGATCGCGGTCTCCGTTGGCAACCCGCACGCTGTGGTTGTCGGCGACCCGAACGACCTGCCGCTGATCGGACCGTTGCTCGAGACGCATCCCCGCTTTCCCCAGCGGACGAACGTTCAGGTTGCCCGCGTTGACCGTTTCGGCCACGTGACCGCCCGGGTGTGGGAGCGTGGAGTGGGGGAGACGCGCTCCTCCGGGACGGGCGCTGTGGCAGTCGCGGCGGCCACCCACGGTGTCGGCGAGGTCGTGGTCTCGTTTCCGGGCGGCGACCTGACCGTCCGGCTCGAAGGCGGAACGGCCAGCCTGACCGGACCGGTCGAGCGTGTCGGCTGACGCCAGCGCCGGCCCGAGAATCGGCGCACATCCGGCACAGACACGGCGCACGCGTAGCGCTAGCCTGGCAATCCCGCCGCGGAATCTTCCCCGGGTGGGTGGGGGTTAGGGATGGGACCTCGAAGCTCGCTCCCGCCCTCATGCCGCGTCACCTTTCGGCGCCGGCCGGCGATCAGCTTCCGATTCCGTACTCGCGAAGCGCGTCGTTCAGGCCGACCTTCAGGTCGGTCGACTCGTCGCGGCGGCCGATGATCAGGGCGCACGCGAGCTGGTACGTCCCGGCGGGGAACTCCTTCGGCCTCGTGCCGGGGACGACTACCGACCGAGGCGGCACGTAGCCGCGGTGCTCGACCGGCTCCCGACCGGTGACGTCGATGATCGGCACACTCGCCGTGAGGGAGACGTTCGGCGCGAGGACGGCGCCCTCGCCGATCCGAACGCCCTCGGTGAGGATGCAGCGCGAGCCGACGAACGCGCCGTCCTCGACGATCACCGGCCGCGCATTGACCGGCTCGAGCACGCCGCCGATGCCGACCCCCCCGGCCAGGTGGACGTCGGCACCGATCTGGGCGCACGACCCGACCGTCGCCCAGGTATCGATCATCGTTCGCGGCCCGACCCACGCCCCGATGTTCACGTAGCTCGGCATCATCACCACGCCCTCCGACAGATACGAGCCGTACCGGGCGACCGCAGGCGGGACGACCCGCACGCCGAGCGCCTCGTAGTCGCGCTTGAGCGGGATCTTGTCGTGGTACTCGAACGGGCCCAGCTCGATCGGCTCCATTTGCCGTTCGCGGAAGTAGTCCAGGATCGCCGCCTTCGCCTCCTCGTTGACGACCCAGTCGTCGCCGGAGCGCTCGGCGATCCGGATCTCGCCGCGATCGAGTGCGGCGATCGTGTCGTCGGTCGCGCTCAGAGCACGTCCTCCAGAATCCCTGCCGCACGCTCGCACTCCTCGAACGTCGGCACGAGCGCGATCCGGATGTAGCCCTCGCCGGAGTCACCGAGATAGGACCCGGGTGCGACGACCACCCCGTGGCGGAGCAACCGCTCCGCGCAACCCTCGGAGGTCTCGCCGTCCGGCACCTCGACCCAGAGATACATGGTCGCGCTGCTCGCCGCCACACGCCAGCCCTTGCGCTCGAGTACGGGGAGAAGGACGTCCCGCTTGCGCCTGTACGCGTCCCGTGCCCGCTCGACATGCGCCTCGTCGCTCCACGCGACCACCGACGCCCGCTGCACGAACTCCTGGGGCGCCGCCCCCGTCGACGGCCGGTACGTCTTCAGCGCCGAGACGATCTCTGGCGGGCCGGCGACGAAGCCGGAGCGGTAGCCGGTCATCGACGAGCGCTTCGAGAGCGTCTGGAAGACCGCGACGTTGGAGCGGTCGCGGAGCTCGAGCGCCGAGCGCGGCGACTCCTCGAACCAGAGTTCGCTGTAGGCCTCGTCCGAGCAGAGAACGAAGTCGTGCTCCTGTGCAAGGCTGCCCAGACGCTCGTAGAACGAGAGTGGGACGGTCGCGCCCGTCGGGTTGTTCGGGTAGTTGACCCAGAAAAGCGCGACCCGGTCCCAGTCCTCGACCTCGCCCAGATCGGGAAGGAAGCCGTTCGACTCGAGCAGCGGCAGCATCTCGACCCGAGCACCCGCGAACGCGGCCCCGCGCGCCGGCACCGGGTAGCCCGGCTCGGTGACGATCACCGTGTCCTTCCGCCCGTGCGGGTCGACCATCAGCTGCGCGAAGCTGAAAATCGCCTCCTTGCTGCCGTAGGTGGGAACGATCTCGGCGTCAGGATCGAGCTCCACGCCGAACCGCCGCCCGCACCAGCCGGCGATCGCCTGCCGCAGCTCCGGCAGCCCTTCCGCCTTCGGATACCCCATCCGCTCGCGCAAGCCGTCGACGAGCGCGTCCCGGATAAGCGAGTCGGTCGGCTCGCGAGGATCGCCCTGCCCGAAGTCGAGAATCTCCACACCGGCCGCGGCGGCCTTGCGCTTGGCCCGCTCGATGCGGACGAATGGGTAGGTACCTTGCGCGGACAGGACGGGGGAGACGTGCATCGGCCGAACGCTAGCTCGACAGGAACCGCTGCAGGGTCTCGAACGTCCGCTCGAGCTCCGCTATCTCCACCTGTTCGTCCCGGCGGTGCGCGTAGCGCGTCGCGCCCGGCCCGAAGTTGACGGCGTCGAGCCCCTCCGCAGCGAACTCGGCCACCGGCGTCCACGCCTGCTTCGGCTCGACCGCGAGGTCGCCCGCACGTCGGAGCCGATCGACCAGCTCCGAGTCGGTTGCCACGTGTGCGGGCGGTGAATTGGCCGTGATCTCCACCTCACCCCCGACCAGCGCGCGCAGACGCTCCTCCGCCTCCGCGGGCTCACGTCCCGGCGCGTACCGGTAGTTGAGCCCGACCTCGACCCGGTCGGGGATGACGTTGGCGGCGATCCCGCCCTCGATCCGGGTCGCGCTCAGTACCTCGACGAACGTGAGCCCGCCGACCTCGACCTCGACCGGCTCGGCAGCGACCACCGGCGCGAGCCCGCGAACGGCAACGTCAATCGCGTTCACCCCCTGCCAGGGCCGGGCGGAGTGGGCGCTCTCACCCCGGAAGACCGCGGTGGCGTTGAGGTTGCCGAGGCAGCCCGCGTGGATTGCGTTGTCGGTCGGTTCCAGTACGACCACCAGCCCGGACTCGCGCACGAGCGGCGCCTCGGCGAAGACGCGCGGCAAGGCGCTCTCCTCGATCGGCAGCTCCTCGCGCACGAAGAAGAGAAACCCGAGGTCACAGGAAGGTGCTGTCGGCTCGGATGCGGCCCAGGCAGCGAGCTCGACCATCACCGCGACGCCCCCCTTCATATCGCTCGCCCCGAGGCCGACCACGCAGCCGTCCTCGATGCGCCCGGGCAGGTTGTCCTGTGCAGGCACGGTGTCGAGGTGGCCCGCGAGGAGGACGAGCGGCCGGCTTGTCCGGGCGGTCGCGAACAGCAGCGCCTCGTCCGTCGCGTAGGTGAGCGGGAGGGACACCGCGTGGCGAACATGCTCCACGATCCGCTGCTCGGCCCGGCTGGGAGACGGGATGTTCACGAGCTCGAGCGTGCGCCCGGCGAGATCAGATGGCATTGCGGGCAGGTTAACCGGGCGCGGCGCAGTTGTAAGCGTCTCGAAAAGGGCCGTTTGCAGGTTCGGACCCGGGGAAAACCGACGTCTCGTAAGGCAACGCGAACGATCACGAAAGGGGTAGGGAATGCACACCAAGCAGAGAAAGCGCTGGACGGCCCTCGGGGCAGTCTTCGGCGCAGGGGTGGCCGCGGTTGTCGTTGCCGCCCTGGCAGCGTTCGTGACGTCGGGCGGCGCGGCGGGCAAGGTGGCTCCGGTCAACACGAGCCCGCCGACGATCAGCGGGACGCCTCAGGAGGGAAGCACGCTCAAGGCCAACCGCGGCGAGTGGTCGAACAGTCCGACCAGCTACAGCTACGCCTGGCTCCGCTGCGAAAAGAACGGCGGCAGTTGCGCCAACATCAGCGGCGCTACCTCGCGCGAGTACAAGTTGACCTCGGCCGACGTCGGTAACACGGTTCGGTTCCGGACGCGGGCGACGAACGGCAGCGGGTCGACGAACGCGACGTCCGTCCCGACCGCGGTGATCACGAAGGCGGCCGCGCCGCCTCCTGCGAACGGCTGTCCGGCGAACGGGAATCCGGACCAGGTCAGCCAGATGTCGCTGCCTGCGAAGCTGATCATCGACCAGTTCCAGTCGCAGCCTTCGCCGGTCACCGGCGGGACGCAGTCGTTCCAGTTCCGTGTCCACGTCACCTCGACGTGCGGTGGCGCGGTCCAGGGCGCGATCGTCTACGCCACGCCGACGCCGTTCAACCAGTTCGACGAGACGCAGAGCAACTCCGGCTCCGACGGGTGGGCGACGCTCACCTTCAGCCGGCAGGCGAACTTCCCCGTCAACGGGAAGCAGCAGATCCTCGCGATGTTCGTCCGCGCCAGCAAGCCGGGCGAGAACGTGCTCGCCGGGATCACGGGCTACCGCCTCGTCAACGTTCCGGTGAACCTGCACGGGTAGCACGGCCACCCGGCTACCCACTGCGGGCAGGGGGCCGTCCTTCGGGGCGGCCCCTCGTCTGGTCCCCGCCGACGTGGGATACTTCGGCTCGTGACCCACCGCCAGCCCGATCCCGCCCCGGGGGCGGATCCGGAGCGTGGGTTCGTCGTCGCCGTCCTGCGCAAGGGAGCCGATCCGGCCGAAGAGCTGGCCGAGATCCGCGAGCTGGCTCGGACGGCCGGCGTCGACCCCGTCGCCACCCTCGTCCAGCCCCGTGTCCGCCCGGACCCGGCCACCTATGTCGGCAAGGGCAAGCTCGAGGAGCTGAAGCAGGCGTTCGCAAACTCGGGCGCCGAGTCGCTGCTCGTCGACGACGAGCTCGCGCCGAGCCAGCAGCGGCGACTCGAGAACCTGCTGCAGGTGCGCGTCGTCGACCGGACACAGCTGATCCTCGACATCTTCGCCCAGCATGCGCGCAGCGCCGAGGGCAAGCTCCAGGTCGAGCTCGCCCAGCTCGAGTACAACCTGCCGCGGATGCGGGGAATGTGGCAGCACCTCGAGCGGCTCGGCGGGGGCGTGGGTACCCGAGGCCCCGGCGAGTCGCAGCTTGAGACCGACCGCCGCCTCGCGCGACGGCGGATCTCCCTCCTCAAGGACCGGCTGGAGGAGCTCGGCAAGCAGCGCGATGTGCGGCGCAAGGCGCGGCGGCGGTCGGAGACGCCGATGATCGCGCTGGCCGGCTACACGAACGTCGGCAAGTCGACGCTCCTGAATGCGCTCACGGGCGCCGATGCGAACGTCGACGACCGGCTGTTCGAGACGCTCGACCCGACCACGCGGTCCTTCGAGCAGGACGGTCGCCGCTACCTCGTCACCGACACCGTCGGCTTCATCCGCCGACTGCCCCACGAGCTGGTCGAGGGCTTTGCGGCCACACTGGAAGAGACCCTCGTTGCCGACCTCGTTCTGCACGTCGCCGACGCCTCGGCGCCCGAGGACCGCCTCGACGAGCAGTTGCGTGCCGTCAACGGCGTGCTCGACGAGATCGGCGCCGCCGAGCTCCCGATCGAGCTCGTGCTAAACAAGATCGACGCTGTCGATGCCCTGCGGCGCCGGCGGCTCGCGAACCGCTTTCCCGGGTCGCCCCAAGTCTCGGCCCGGACCGGTGAGGGGCTGGACGAGCTCCGCGCCCGGGTCGCCGAGCGCTTCGCACATCGCTTCGAGCTCGTCGAGCTGCTGCTGCCGTATTCGGAGGGCAGCAAGCTCGCCGAGCTGTACGCGCTCGGCCCGCCGATCGAGTCGCGGACCGACCGCGAGGACGGGGTCCTGATCCGCGCGCGGCTCCCCGAGCGGGACGTCCGCCGCTTCGCCCGTTTCCTCGTCTCGGCCGCGTGATCGAGATCCCGGTCACACGGCTCCGCGACGACGCCGTGCTCCCGACCAGGGCGTATCCGGGGGACGCCGGTCTCGACCTCGTTTCCTGCGAGCGTCACGAGCTCGGTCCCGGGGAGCGCGCCCTGGTGGGAACCGGAATCGCCGTGGCCATCCCCGAAGGCCACGCGGGGCTGGTCTCTCCGCGTTCGGGCCTGGCCGCGGACCACGGGATCACGATCGTGAACACGCCGGGCCTCGTCGACGCCGGCTACCGGGGCGAGCTGCGCGTGATCCTGCAGAACACCGATCCGCGGGAGGCCTTCCTGGTCGAGCCGGGCATGCGGATCGCCCAGCTGGTCGTGGTCGCGGTTCCGCAGGCGGAGCTGCGCGAGGTAGAGGCGCTCCCGGCCAGCGCGCGCGGCGAGAGCGGCTTCGGCTCCTCGGGGCGGCGCTGATGGGCGTGGAACCGCGCATCCGGGTGTCGGCCCTGCTCCGCTGGAACGACCGGGTCCTGCTCTGCCGCCACGAAAAGCCCGGGAAGGAGTACTGGCTGCTGCCGGGCGGCGGCGTCGACTCCGGCGAGACGCTCGTCGACGCCCTGCGTCGCGAGCTGCTCGAGGAGGTGGGCATCGACGATCCCATGCCGTTCGAGGGGCCGGTCGCGATCGTCGACTCGATCTCCCCCCAACGCGCGATCCGGGCGAAGCACGTCGTCCACATCATCTTCTCGGCCGACCTGGGCGGGCGGTCGCTGGAGGCGGTCACCTCCGCGGACGCCGCGGTTCGGGGCCACCGACTGTTCGGGGTGGGCGACCTCGACGAGGTCGTGCTCCATCCGCCCATCCAACGGTTCCTGGCCCGCTGGCAACCGGGCGACCCGACGGTCTATCTCGGGCCCTTGTGGGCGCCGTGAGGGCTCGACTCTAGAACTTGCCGCCGCGCGCCCTGGCCCTCGCAGCCGAGACCGCGTGCGCCTTCGCCTCCAGGCTGTCGTCGAGTGGCTCGAAGGACGGAGCATCGTCTCCGGTCGCATGCGCGACAGCCTGGGCGAGCAGCCAGTCCGCGAGCCACGGGTTCCGCGGCAGGAGCGGCCCGTGCAGGTACGTGCCGATCGCGCGGCCGACCCGGCAGCCCTCGAAGCCGCTGGACCCGTCGTTGCCGAAACCGGCCACCACCCGCCCGAGAGGCTGGGCGCCCTCGTCGAGGAGCGTGCGGCCGGCGTGGTTCTCGAACCCCGCCACCGTCTCGCGCCGGCCCGGCTCGAGCTCGCACTCGAGCAGGACGTCGCCGATCATCCGCCGGTCGCCCGCCACGGTGTGCAACGGCAGCACACCGGCGCCGGGCAGCTCCGAGCCGTAGCGGTCGCGGTAGAAGCGGCCCAGGAGCTGGTAGCCGCCGCAGACGGCCAGGACGGCGGCGCCGCCCGCGACCGCCTCGCGCAGCCCCGGCCCCTTCGCCGCGATGTCGGGCGCGATCAAGGCCTGCTCGCGATCCTGTCCGCCGCCGACGTAGAGGAGATCGTGCCCATGGGGATCGACCTCGTCCCCCGGGTCGATGGAGATCACCTCGAGCTCATGTCCGCGCAGGGCCGCGCGCCGAGACAGTACGGCGATGTTCCCGCGGTCGGCGTAGATGTTCAGGTAGTCGGGGTAGAGGTGGCCGACGCGCAGCTTCATGCGGCGCGCTCCCAGTACTGTCGCGTGTACCCGCGCCCGGCGACGATCCGGCGCAGCTCGAGCATCGCCGTGTAGGTGGGGAGGAGGGTGAGCTCGCCGTCCTCGGGCGTGAGCTCGAGCCCGCGATCGAGGGCAGCGCCGAGCTCCGGAACGATCTCGACGGCGTCGGCCGCGAAGCCCGCGTAGGTGAAGCGAAGAGCGAGCTCGGCTGCTCGGCTGCCGGAGACGACGACGCGCTCCAGACACTCGAGCAGCGGCTCGAAGTCGACGTCCCAGATCCATGAGACATCGCGCCCGTCGGCGATCGCATCGTTCAGCGCCACCACTGCGAGTCGCGGTGCCTCGGCGGCGACGACCGTCCGGACCACCTCGTTCGCGCCGGCCGGGTTCTTGATCAGCAGGAGCAGCAGCCGCCGCGAGCCGACGTCGATCCGCTCGGCGCGGCCGAAGGCCGGCGGAGCCGACTCCAGCCCCGCGGCGATCTCGTCGAGCGTGGCGCCGAGCGCACGCGAGAGCGAGGCGGCCGCGAGCGCGTTGTACACGTTGTAGAGCCCCGGGAGCCCTAGCCGCACGCGGCGGGCTCCTTCCGGGGTGACGAGATCGAACGAGGCGGCCTCGAGGCCGTGCAGATCGATTCCGCGTGCAGCGACGTCGAGCGGCGGCCGGGCATGGCCGCAAGCGGGGCAGCGGTAGTCGCCCAGATGCCCGACGTAGGCGGCCTCGTAGACATACGGCGTGCCGCAGCGCAGGCAGTACTTCGAGTCGGATGCGTGCTGGAGCGTCGGCCGCGCCTGCGCGGGATCGTCGATGCCGAACGTGACGCTGCCGGGACGGGAGACGGCGAGGTCGCCGACCTGCGGGTCGTCCGCGTTCGCGACCAGTGTGGTCGCTTCCGGAAGCTCCGCCACGGCCGCCCGCCAGCGTTCGGCGATCTGCTCCAGCTCGCCGTAGCGGTCGAGCTGGTCGCGGAAGAGATTACCGAGGCAGACCGCCCGCGGCCGAATCCGCCGGGCAACCTCGGGAAAGGCGCCCTCGTCAACCTCGAACAAGCCGAGCTCGGCGTCGCGGGCCTCGATCAGGGTGGAGGCGACGCCCGAGACGAGGTTCGCGCCGGAGTCGTTGTGCGCGAGCCGGCTGCTCTTGCCGACGATCGCCGCCACGAGCGCAGCCGTGGTGGTCTTGCCGTTCGTCGCCGAGATCGCGGCCGTCCCGCGCGGCAGCCGGGCCGCCAGCGCCGACAGCGAACCGGGATCGATGGTGGCCAGGATCTTTCCGGGGATGGTCGTCCCACCACCGCGGCCCGCTAGGCGTGACAGCCGGCCCGCGGACCGGGCGAGGGCGAGCTCGAGGGCGAGGCGCATCGCGAGGCCAGTCTAGTTGCGGAGCACCCTTTTGCACCCCTTCCAACATGATCTGGTCATATTTGCACGGCTCTTTGCAAATTGGTCAGGACGCTCTATTCTGTTTGCCCCGATGCCGCGCAAGCGTCCCTACCGGGCCATCACCAGCATCGATCCGGCCGAGCTGGCGGCGTTCCAGGCCGAGATCCGCCGGCGCTACTCGGACGAGGAGATCCTCGAGCAGCTCCGCGGGTCGGCGGAGCGGCTGGGGCGGTCGCCGACGATGACGGAGTTCGCCGACGACCCGGCCACGACCGTGCACCCGCAGACGGTGATCGAGCACTTCGGCAGCTGGAACAAGGCGAAACGCCTGGCGGGGCTCGTCCCGCGCCGATTTGCCACCCGAGACGAGCTGCTCGGCCTGCTGAAGGAGCTCGGCGACCGCCTGGGCCGTGTGCCGACGGCAAAAGACGTGGACGCGAACCGCGGCTGGATGCCGTCCAAATCGCTCTACTGGCACACGTTCGGATCGCTGACCAACGCGCTCAAGGAGGCCGGGTTCGACGTGCCGGTGGGGGAGGAGCGCCTGGAGCGCGCGATCGAGCAGGGCGCCGCGATGGCGCTGCGCCTCGGGCGGCTACCGAAGTTCAACGACTGGTCGGAGGCGCGGCGCGAGGACGCGACGCTGTTGACGGAATGGCAGGTCTACCGCATGTTCGACGCGCGCCGCGGGGCGTGGTCGACGTTCCAGTACCTCGTTCGGAAGCGCCTGCGCGAGGAGGGAACGACAGTCGAGCGGGACGGCTCGGTGAAGCCGGAGCCGAGCTAGGCCGCCGCTGCGAGAGCGGCAAGCCGCTCGAGGCAGAAGGCGCCCTCGTGTGGTGCGCGGACGGCCGGCAGCGGGTCGGCCTCGTAGGTCGGATCGGGCCGGAACCGGTCGCGGCGGACGGCGCGGGGGCCCTTCAGCGCGAGCAGTGTGCCCTCCGCGAGCTCGCGCTTGCGCAGGTGGACGCCGGTGTAACGCTCCGCGATCTCGAGCGCCTCCACGGTCGAGGCGAAGAAGAGCTCGCTGCGGCTCGTCCCGACCCAGAGCGGCCGGCCCACGCCGCGGGCGAGGTACAGGAGCTCGGGTTGGCGCTCGTCGACCCAGGCGGCAGCCATCGAGCCGCGGAACTCCTCGAACGGACGCGCGTTGCTGCCGTTCGCCTCGGCGGTGGCGAAGATCACCTCGGAGTCGACGCTCATTCCGGGCTCGGCGCGATCGAAACCGTGCCGGGCCATCAGCTCGTCGTCGTTCAGGATAGTGCCGTTGTGGACGCCTGCGACCGTGCCGTGCCGAACGGGATGGTTGTTCGCGGCGACTTGCGGATGGCCCTTGGTGTAGTCGCGGACGTGCAGGAGGACCTGGCGGGCGTCGGCCGGGATGACGATCCGATCGAGGACGGCGCTGGCGCCGGTGCGTTGCTTGTGCACGGAAATCGGGCTTCCCGGGGAGCGGAAGGCGTACCCGACCGCATCGGCGCCGCGCTCGGCGATCCCGGCCAGCAGCGCCTGCGCAGTGCGCGTCCGGTCGACGCTGCTCCTGGAGCTGAGGCTGTATCCCGCAATGCCGCACATGGCCGCTCCCTTCGATCGTAGCCCGCCGGTCGGGGAACCCCGGTGACGCGCACAGACACTCAGACGATCGGCACGTCGTCGAGTTTGTGGAGAACCGGCATCCCTCGATCGGTCGGGCTACAGCGACTGCCCCGGGATGCCGATATCCCACGTGTGACGGATGACCAGCGTCAAACCGAGCCTGCCGAGGATCAGCCGAAGCTCGAGCTCGTGCCGTCGCTCGACGAGCCCGAGGCCGAGACCGCGCCGAAAGACGAGTTCGACGCCGCAGGGCCGACGCAGGATCCGCTGAAGCTCTATCTCCGGCAGATCGGCGACGGTCGGCTGCTCACTCCGGCGGAGGAGCGCGAGCTTGCCCAGCGCAAGGACGCCGGCGACGAGGAGGCCAAGCGCCGCCTGATCGAGGCCAACCTGCGGCTCGTCATGTCGATCACCCGGAACTACACGAAGGCAGGTGTGCCGCTTCTCGACCTGATCCAGGAAGGGAACCTCGGTCTGATGCGGGCCGTCGAGAAGTTCGACTGGAAGATGGGCTACAAGCTGTCCACGTACGCGACCTGGTGGATCCGGCAGGCCGTCACGCGTGCGCTCGCCGACCAGGGGCGGACGATCCGCCTGCCGGTGCACGTCGCCGAGCAGGAGCGCCGCGTCATGCGCGCGCGCCGGCTCCTGACCCAGAAGCTGAACCGCGAGCCGCTGCTGCGGGAGATCGCGAAGGAAAGCGGCTTCACCGAGAAGAAGGTGCGCGACCTTCTCGAGCTGATCGAGGACCCGATCAGCCTCGAGGCTCCCGTCGGCGACGGCGAGAGCGACTACAGCGACCTGATCGAGGACGTGAACGCGGAGCAGCCCGAGGAGATGACCGCGCAGGGCATGCGGTCGGACGAGCTCTCGGAGGCGATTACCCGGCTGAATCCCAGGATGCGCCTCGTGATCACGAGGCGCTTCGGCCTGGACGGCCAGCCGCCGCGGACGCTCGAGCAGGTCGGCGCAGAGCTCGGCATCACCCGTGAGCGCGTCCGCCAGCTGGAGGCGAGGGCGCTCCGCGAGCTACGGACGCAGGCGCCGCAGCTCTACCTGTATCTCAGAACCGCCTAGAACGCTCGCTCGCTCGCGCGGCGGCCGCATTTGAGCAGCGAGATCAGTGAGCTACGGCCTGAATTTCGCGTAGCGTCGCGAGCCGGCGGAGTGCTTCGACCTCGATCTGCCGGACGCGCTCCCTGGTGAGTCCGAGTCGGCGGCCGATCTCCTCCAGCGTCTTCGGCTCGTAGTCGGAGAGGCCGTACCGGAGGACGAGCACCTCCCGCTCGCGGTCGGCCAGCGCACGGAGCGCTGAGGCGAGCGCCTGGCTGCGGAGCGACAGCTCGACCTGCTCCTCCGGCAGGGGCCCTTCGCCCGCGACGAAGTCACCCAGCACCGCGTCTTCCTGGTCGCCGACCGGCTGGTCGAGGCTGGTCGCAGCCCGCGCAGCGGCGCGCACCTCGCGGGCCTGCTGGAGGGGCAGGCTGGCCTCGACCGCGATCTCCTCCAGCGTCGGCTCGCGGCCGAGCTGCGTCCAGAGATGCCGCTCGGCGCGGTTCATCTTCTGGAGCCGCTCGACGATGTGGACGGGCATACGGATCGTGCGCGCCTTGTCGGCCAGCGCGCGCGCGACCGCCTGGCGGATCCACCAGGTCGCGTAGGTCGAGAACTTGTAGCCGCGGCGCCAGTCGAACTTCTCGACCGCCCGGATCAGGCCCAGCGTGCCCTCCTGGATCAGGTCGAGGAACGGCAGACCCTGGTTGCGGTAGTTCTTCGCGATCGAGACGACCAGGCGCAAATTCGACTGGATCATCCGTTGCTTCGCTTGCATGTCGCCTCGCTCGATCTTCTTGGCCAGCTCGACCTCCTGCGCGGCGGTCAGCAGCGGATGGCGACCGGTCTCGCGCAGGAACAGCTGCAGCGCGTCGGTCGTCGACTCGAGCGTCGGCGCCGGGGGTGGGGGTGCCGGCTCGCGCTCGCGACCCGCGTCCTCGATCACGTCGATCCCCCGCTCCTCGAACATCCGATAGACGGACTCGACCTCGAGCAGGTCGAGCCCGTGCGGCTCGAGCACCTCCAGCAACTGCGATTGGTTGACGGAGCCCGCTACCTCGGCGGCCTCCAGGATCTGGACGACCTCTTCGGTCTGGACGATGCTGTCTATGGTGGCTATCGAAGCTTCCAACACGCGTCGGGCACATGGGTACCCGCCCCCGCGAACGATTCAAACAGGTTCCTTACAAAATGTCGAGCGCTCGAGCGAGGGATCGGCGACCGATCCATTTCCACCACGCGCGCACGAGAATCGACGTTATGTCAAGTTGGGACACGGCCGAGGCCGAACCTGCAATTTGCGCTCTTTTCGTTTGTCTCCCCTCTTGCGCGAACCGCCGAGGTCTTTTAGGTTGCTGCTTGCGCCGAGCACGGAGCGCGAGTAGGTCGAAGCCGAGTCGGGCGGCACAACCCGCAAGGGGAAGGTCGGTGGATTCGGTGGACGAAAGCGCTACCGGCTCGGCGAATTCTTGGTCCAGGACGGCGGGCGAAATCGGCGCCGTTGAAGCTCGAACCAGGAACCGCAGGACAGCTTCCGTACCTGGCCGTGGGCCATGGTCGTCTGCTCCTGTATCTCGCGGGCCTACTTCCGCAGGCGGGCGTCGACACATCATTGGCGCGCATGACCGCTCGCGCGGCGCTCGCCCCCTTGGCACGCAACCGCCGCGCGCTGTTCGTCAACCGCCGTCGCGGCCTGCCTGCGGGGTCGACGATGGCGGCGCTCGCGGCTGAGCATGCGGACGCGATTCGTGCGCTCGGGCGCGGGCCGGTGGACGTTCTCGGGGTCTCGACGGGCGGAAGCATCGCGCAGCAACTGGCGGCCGATCATCCGGACGTGGTCGACCGGCTCGTGCTCGTCACCACCGGTTGCCGGCTCGGTGTTCGTGCGAGAGAGCTGCAGAGCCGGGTCGCCCGGCACGTACGGGCTGGCGAGCCGCACCGGGCCCTCGCCATCGCCGCGCTCGCCATGATCGCAGACGAACGGATCGCGGCTGTAGTCGCACCGCTCTTCTCGCCGCTGGCCCGCGGCGTCGGCGATCTCTCCGACCTGGCGACCACCATCGAAGCCGAAGATGGCTTCGACCTGGCCGCCAGCCGTGCCCCGATCACCGCACGGACGCTCATCGTGGCAGGCGATCGGGACCGGTTCTACGGAAGCGCGCTCGTGGCGGAGACGGCTCGCCTGATCCCGAACAGCACGGTCCGCCTGTTCCGGCGACGCGGCCATGTCACCGTCACCTCCGACCGTCGCTTCGCAGCGACGGTGAACGTCTTCCTGACGGTCGACCGGCGGCCGGGGTCGTGACCGTGCGTCGATTCCGACCGGTCGAATAGGATCCTCGTCATGCACCTGCCGAAACCCCCCAGTCGGGACCACGGTGTCGTCTCCTTCATCTGGGCGGCCGTGCTCGGCGTGCTGCTCTGGGCCTTCATGCTCGCCGTTGGCGTGTCGAAGCCCACCGCGTTCATCGTCGCCGCTCTGGCCGCGTGCGCGATCTTCTGGTACGTCCGCCTCTACGGCGAGGACGAGCCTCGCCGCGGCGCACAACGCTGACGCGCCGCTACATGCGGACCAAACGTTCGGTGTCGGCGTCCGGCGCGCGTTCGATCCGCTCCGTCGCCTCCTCCTCGCGATCCATCACGGTCGTCGGCGCCGCTTCAGGCACGACGGCAGTCTCGTCGGGCACCGAGGGCTGCTCCGGCGCGGAGCTCTCCCAGATGGGCTCTCCCGGCTGGCGGGGGCCTGTCGTGTCGAAGGTCAGGCCGAAGACCAGCCCGAGCCCGAAGGCAAGCACGGCCAGCACCGAACGCAGATCGTGGACAGGCCCGTCGACTGCGATGCTCCCGGACCACGCGTCGACGTGGCGCTGGAACCAGTTCGAATCGGGCTGACCGGCAAGAAGCACCCAGCCCGCCACCACCAGCACCGGCAGGAATGCGATCAGGAAGACGCCGGCCGAGACCCGCGGCACCCCCCACTTCGTCCAGCCGCCCGCCAGTTGCGAGACAGCCATCGTCAGGCCTGCACCCGCGAGGATTCCCACTGCCGCCCAGTACCCGCCGGTCGAGCCCTGCCCGATCTGAGTGGACAGCCAGATCAGCCCGCCTGCGATGGCCGCCCCGACCAACGTGGCCACGCCGCGCACCGTTCCGTACATCTAGACCACCTCCAGGGTTCTTGTACCCGATCCCGGGCAGCACTAGTCGCTAGAGGAGCAACCTGCGGGCGTCGAAGCTCGCCGAGTGCAGCTCGGTGCAAAACGCCTCGATCGTCCGCAGCGCGTCCGCCTCGAAGACGTGCTCGACCACACCGACTGCCCCATCGTTGTGGAAGGGCAGGTCGACGTGCGCGCGGGAGACGAGGTTGACCGAGACGTTGCCGCAGGCCGGGCAGCGCACCGCCAGGCCGATGGTGCGGCCGGGCGAGCCCGGAGCGAGCAGGAAGAACGCCGACGGGAACACCGGCCGCGGACGGCTCTCCGGGTAGCAGAAGAAGCTCCACGGCCACTCCCCGCTGCCGATCCGGCGAGCCGCAGCGTCGCCGAGCTCGCTCTCGACCGGCTCGAGCCGGGCGGTCATCAGGTTCAGGAACGTGCCGGCGGCGAGTCCGAGCGGCGCCCAGTCGAGATCGTCGTCGCCCACCAGCCCGGGATGCTCCTCGCCACAGGGGCACTCGAATGCAACTCTGTAAACCGCCGGGTGCGACGCGCCCGGCAGGCGCTCGAGCCGACGAAACGACGAGAGCGGCACCGACGTCTCGCCGCGGACGGGGCATCCGAACGTGTACCGCGCCTTCAGCGCGTCGTACATCGGCTAATACTGGAGCAGTGAGAAGACGTCGTGGCCCTGCAGCCGCTGGCGGCCGTTCAGGAACTCGAGCTCGATGATGAACGGCAGGCCGACGACCTCGCCGCCGAGCTGCTCGACGAGCTCGACCGTCGCCTTCGCGGTCCCCCCCGTCGCCAGGACGTCGTCGTGGATCACGACCCGCTGGCCCTTTACGATCGCGTCCGCGTGGACCTCGAGCGAGTCGAAGCCGTACTCGAGCGCGTACTTCGCCGCCACGGTGCGCCAGGGAAGCTTGCCGGGCTTGCGAGCGGCGACGAAGCCGCAGCCGAGCCGGCATGCGAGCGCCCCGCCCGTGATGTAGCCGCGCGCCTCCGCGCCGAGCACAAGGTCGGGCTTGCGCGGCTCGGTCCACTCGGCGATCCGGTCGATCGCTGCGCGCAGCGCATCAGCGTCGGCCAGCAGAGGCATGATGTCCTTGAACACGATCCCGGGCTTGGGGAAGTCCGGGACATCGCGGATCTTGCTGCCGAGGTCGACCGTCACGACGCGACCCGTTGCCGGAGGGCACGCCAGAAGAGCAGCTGGTTGAGCTCCTGGGCGAGCTCCGCGAGCCCACGGAGATCCTCGACCGCGCCCTGCCGGGCCTCGGGGTTCCGGGAGCGGAGCTTCGGGACGAGCGCCTCGAGGAGGTCGGCCTGGTTGCCCGCGGCGGTCGCGAACTTGCGCAGATGACGCGGATCGGCGCCGGCGGCCACCAGCCGTGCACACACAGCGGCGACGTCGGCATCGCCCTCGCTCAGGGGCGGCTCGAGCAGGCCGTAGTCGGTCAGCTCGCGCACCTGCTGAGGCGAGATCCCGGCCTTCTCGCAGAGCTCTTCGACGCCGATCCGCTGCTCCTCGGCGGTCAGGCCCGCCCGGCGGCGCTTGCGCTCGGTGGAAGCGGGCGCGGCCAACTCCTGGCGGATCACACGCAGAGGGAGGAACTCGTCGCGCTGGAGGCGCAGGATCGTCTCCAGGCGCTCGACGTCTTCCTCACTGAACAGCCGGTATCCCCCGCGCGTCCGCTTCGGCGAGAGCAACCCCTGGTCCTCGAGGTAGCGGATCTTGGAGATCGAGATGTCCGGGAAGTCGCTCTGCAGCCGGCGGCAGACCGAGCCGATCGTGTGGAGCCGGGGGGCGGTTGCCGTGGTCGTCATCGGGCCAGGAAGATGAGGCGGTACTTGCCGATCTGCACCTCGGCGCCGTTGTCGAGGTCGCCGCGTTCGATGCGGGATCGGTTCAGGAATGTTCCATTCAGGCTGCCGAGATCCTCGATCGTGAAGCCTGCGTCGCCCCGGCCGACGACGGCATGCCGGCGCGAGACCGTGACGTCGTCGAGGAAAATGTCGCAGTCGGGCGACCGCCCGATCGTCGTCTGGGCCTTCTCCAGCGGGTACGTCTCGCCCGTGCGGCCGCCGCCGGAGCGGATCACCAGCGCAGGGCCTTCGATGCCGAGCTCCTCCAGCAGGTCACTGCGCTCGTCGTGCACCTCCTCGGCCGAGAACGTCTGGGTCGTCTCGTCGGGCTCGCCCTCGGTGACCAGCAGGGCTCCGCAGCGCGAGCAGTAGTGCGCGGACTCCAGGTTCTGGAACCCGCACTCCGGGCAGTAGATGTGGCTCAAGCGTCGGTGGGCGGCGCGGTCTTGCCGGCGAGGATTTCCGTCAAGCGGTCGAGATCGACCTGACCGAGCTCCCCCTCCCCTTTTCGTTGGAGCCGCGCGACCAGCTCCGCGCGGAGGATGTCGAGCTTGCCGTGCAGGAGCCGCCGCTTGTACGAGATCTCGTTCTCCTCGGCCTCCAGCCGCGTGATCAGGTCCTTCAGCTCGGAGTCGGACAGGCTCGCGAGGTCGGGAAACGCTTCCATCGGGTCCCTTCGTTGGCGGTGGCGACCGGCCCCGCCATTGAAGCAGGCGCCGGACAAAGGTTCAACCTCAGCTTGAGATTTGCGCCCCGACCGCTGTTTCCTGCCCCGACATCGCCTCGTCGACGAGCGCGTGCAGCTCCGCCTCCAACTCCTTCGAGGTCTCCTCGTCGTCGCCCTCGGCGTAGATGTGGACGAGTGGCTCGTCCGGGTCGGGTAGCACCTCGACCCAGCCGCGCTCGTCCAGGACCTTGATCCCGTCGGTCAGGTCGAGCTCGCGATCCTTCAGCCGCTCGGCGAGCACCCGCATGACCAATCCCTTCAGCGCCCACGGACAGGCGATCTGGCGGTGGATGACCCGGGAGGCGGGCAGCGCGGCGACCAGCTCGGAAACAGGCTGCTCCACCCGGCCGAGCAGCTCGAGCAGCGTGCAGAGACTCGCGACCGCGTCGTAGCCGGGCAGGAACTTCGGGAAGATGTAGACACCCCCGGGCGCGGCGGCGAAGACGATCCCCTCGGCGATCGCAGCCTTGCTCAGCTCGGCCGACGCCGCGGGCGTGCGGACGACCTCGAGGCCGAACGGCTCGGCAATCGTCTCGACGCAGCTGGTGACAGTGACCGGCACGGCCACCTTGCCGGCCCACCCCGCCTCACCGATTAGGCGCAGGAAGAGCAGCAGCGTCTGCTCGGCCGGGATCTCGCGGCCCTGCTCGTCGACGACGAACAGGCGCTCGCCGGCGCGGTCGAACACCGCTCCGAGCTGGGCGCCGATCGCCCCCACGAGCCGCTTGGCCTGGCCGATCGACTCCCGCAGCGACGAGGCGGTGGCCGCCGACTCGGTGGTGAAACCGTGCGCGGATACGGCCTCCAGCCCCAGCGGGCCGAGCACGAGCGGCAGGACGAACGAGGAGGCCGAGTACCCGTAGTCGACGACGATGCGAAAGTTCCGGCGGCGGATCGCCTTGACGTCGACGGTCGAGAGCAGATCTTGCGCGTACTCCTCTCGCACGCGGGCCGGGTACGTGACGTTGCCGATGTCCCCGAACGGCACCCGGCGGAACTCGCGGCGGTTGAAGTGCTTCGCCACCTCCTTCTCGAGCTCCGTGGTCATCTGGATGCCCGGCTGCTCGAAGAAGCGGATCTGGATGCGCTCGGGGTCCGACTGGCTGACGCCGACATGGATCCCGGCGTCGTAGCCCTGTGTCTTCATCATGTGCCGGCTCACGGCCGGCGGCAGCACGCGCAGATCGGCCACGTCGACGCCGGCCGAGTTGAGACCGGTGATCATCGCCCGCTTGATCGTGCGGCATGCCCTGGGCGCCTCGCGGCTGGCGACCACCCGCGCTCCCCGCTTCAGCGCGGTGCCCAGCGCGGCCGCGAGCCGGACCGCCGCGTCGGGAGTCAGGTCGACGTCGATGAGGCCGGTGACACCGTCCTTGCCGAACAGCGCCGAGGTCGCCCGCGTCTCCCAGATCAGGCTTTCATGGATGTGAGCGCCGGACTCGACCTCCTTGTACGGGTAGATCCGGACGCCCGGCAGGACGTGGCTCTGCGCGCCTAGGACGACCTCGTCGCCGATCGCCGCGCCCTCCTGGATGCGCACGTGCGAGCGGATGTCGCAGTTGCGGCCGACGATCGCGCCCTCGACCAGCGCGCTCCGGCCGACGTGGGTGCTGGCGTCGATCACCGAGCGGACGGTGCGCGCCCGCTCACGCAGGGTGACCCCGGCGGACAGGACCGAGTAGGCGCCGATCGACGCCTGAGGCGAGATGCGGCAGTAGTTGCCCACGAACGCCGGCCCCTCGACGTCCTCGAGGTCGTCGATCTCGACGCCCTCCCCGATCCAGATGTTCCCGCGCAGGCGTAGGCCGGGGACGTTCAGGTCGACGTGGCCGTCGAGCGCGTCGAAGTTCGCCTGGCGGTAGTCCTCGAGATTCCCGATGTCCTGCCAGTAGCCGTCGCACACCATCCCGTACATCGGCCGCCCCATCTCCAGGAGCAGCGGGAAGAGCTCCTTCGAGAAGTCGTACGGTCGGTCGCTGGGGACGTGCTTGAGCACCTCGGGCTCCAGCACGTAGATGCCGGTGTTGATCGTGTCCGAGAAGACCTGTCCCCACGACGGCTTCTCCAGGAAACGCTCGATCCGGCCGTCCTCGTCGGTGACGACGATTCCGAACTCGAGGGGGTTTTCCACCGACTTCAGCCCAATCGTCACGGCAGCCCCGCGCTCCTTGTGGAACTCGACCAGCCGGGCCAGGTCGATGTCGCAGAGAGCGTCGCCGGAGATGACGAGAACGGTGTCGTCGAGCTTGCCCGACGCCAGCCGCACCGATCCGGCCGTGCCGAGCGGCGACTCCT
>JBKPRA010000009.1:0-83267 GCA_046734335.1 Actinomycetota bacterium
CCCAGGGGGATCTGACGCGGCTGCACGTCGCCGATCGCGGCGGAAGGGGAGGCGGCCACGTGCTCACGTGAAGAACTACTTCCTGGTCGCCGGCCGGTCTCGCTTCTGAAGCAGGCGGACGCTGACGAAGGCGATCCAGAGAAAAGCGACGACCGTCCCCGCTCGCGTGGCCGCCCCGTTCCCGACCGCCGAGAAGACGATGTTGGCCAGGATGATCGCGGGCACGGCGATCAGGCTCTACAGCTGGTGTCGATCCCCCGGCAATCGAGATGGAAGAAGCCATCGAGAACGGCGCCTGCTCCGGCGACGAGCATCGCGCCCGCGCCGAGCCGCCCGAGTACGTCGGGGCTCAAGGCCCGCCAGAGTCCCAGTGCGAGCACTACGACCAGCAGGCCGGTGAGGTTCGCGCCGATCCGGTTGTAGATCCAGGAGCTGCTGGCGGTGACAGCCCCGAGGTCGGAGATGTCGTCGCGGGCGACGCTGTAGGCGTCCGGCTGCGCGAGCCCACCCGCGATCCAGCCGATGTTCACCGTCACGAATGAGGCGAGGCCGCAGATTCCGGCGATCCGGGCGGGCATGCGGAACTCTCGCACACGCCGGCGGATTGACGACGCTACCCTCAGAACGTAAGACGCTTCGCCGGTCTATTCGCCGGCGCCGCCTTCGGACTCGCCTTCGTGTTTGAGTTCGGGTGGGTGGTTATCGCTGAGCTTGCGCTACTGATCGTCGGGCTTCAAGTCCTGCGGATCCCGGATCCACCAACGCAGACGAACGTCGCCGGGATCGCACTTGTCGTGGGTTCCACTTCATCGCGTTCGCATTCGTCTGGCAGGACGCGAGCATTGCCGCCACCCGGCGCGCTTGTGTTCCTTCTCGGCGCCGCAGGCCTTGCGCTCGCCGCTACGGCGCGAACCACTGGGTGCCGCTCGTTAGCGCTGTCGACTCGGGCTTCGTACTGCTTGCCGGGAGTCTGTGGGCGGCTGGCGAGGAGATGGCTTCTAGGGGCCGTTGATCTTCCCGCTTGCAAGTCGCACCCGGTGTGCCTCCTACTTACCCTACTTACCCGTCCCCGCGGAGCATAAGCTCGAAACGAGAAAGGCCCTGTTTCCAGGGTCTTTCTCAGAGCGGATGATGGGACTCGAACCCACGACCTTCTGCATGGCAAGCAGATGCTCTAGCCAACTGAGCTACATCCGCGCGGCGGTCAGTATAGCCCCGGCCCTCCGGCAGCGTCGCCGCCCGGCCTAGTACGTCGCCGAGTCGAGCGCCTCGTTGACCAGCCGGTCGGCGAGCTCGTTTTGCTCACGGCGGACAGCGGTGTAGTTCACCCGTTTCATCCCGTCGGCGAGGGCACCGGCCTCGCGATGCAAGGCTCGGAGCGCCTCGTTCTTCACGCGATACTCGCCCCGCATCTGCTTGACGATCAGCTCGGAGTCCGAGACGACCTCGAGCTCGTTCACGCCGAGCTCTGAGGCCCGGCGAAGCCCGTCGACAAGGGCGCGGTACTCGGCGACGTTGTTGGTCGCGATGCCGATGGCGGTGCCGCGGGCCTCGAGCACGGTGCCGTCCTCCGCCTCGAGGACGAACGCCGCGGCCGCCGGCCCGGGATTGCCGCGTGCTCCTCCGTCGGTGAATAGCCGTGCCTTCACGCCGCTCAGGCGGCGTGTGCGAGCCCGGCGAGGAGCATCCTGGTCAGCTCCGAGCCCAGCTCGTGCTCGAGGCGAGCGCGGACGGCTGCGCGATGCTCCTCGAGCGCGGCGGAGCGACGGGCGCTCAGCTCGCAGTGCTCGGCCAGGCGGTCGAGCGCCCGTTCGAGCCGTGCAGGGTCATCGTTCTGCGGAACGCCCCTCATGTCTTCAATCATCGTCCTCGCAGCACCGGACGACATCCCTCGCACGTCGGGGGTTTAGAACGGAGCCGATCAGGCCGATAGAGCAGGTGATGCTTCCCGCATACAAGCCTGCCTGGCTTCCGCTCGGTGCCCTGCTCGTGCGCGAAGAACTGATCACGAACGAGCAGCTCGAGCTCGCGCTGATCGACCAGCAGGGGACGGGCCTGCGGCTCGGCGAGCTCCTCGTACAGTGGGGTTGGGTCGAGTCCTCGGCCATCTCCCGAGCACTGGCGGAGCAGTACGAGCTGGAGTTCGTCGACCTCGATTCGACCGAAGTCGAGCCGGCCGCCGTCGGGCGTCTCCCGGCGGCCGAGGCGCGCAATCGCGGCGCGATCCCGATTCGCGTACTGGACGACGACCGGTTGCTCGTGGGCGTCGCAGACCCGACCGACGTCGGCGCCTGCGACGAGTTGCGCACGCTGCTCGGCGGGAAGGTCACGCTGGTCGTGGTCGACCAGGTCGAGCTGCACCGCGCATTGGCCCGCGAATACGACTGAGGCTCGCAGGGGAACCCTTGGTTCCCCCATGGATCCCTCCTCGCGAGCGTCCATGTGCTCCCACTTGGCAGCTGCGCCAGCGTCGGCGTCGCGTGAAACACCAGCGGTGCTCCAGCGTGCACGGCTTCCGGTCGGGCAAGGCCCTCGTTGGCGGTTCAGGGCTACTAGTTGTTGTCGATCTGGGCGCGCTGCAGCTTCCCCGAATAGTCGACGTAGATCGACTTCCACTCGGTGAAGACGTCGAGCGCGGCCTGCCCGGCTTCACGGTGGCCGTTGCCGGTCTCCTTCATCCCGCCGAACGGCAGGTGCACCTCGGCGCCGATCGTGCCCGCGTTGACGTAGGTGATCCCGGTGACCAGGTCGCGCATCGCGCGGAAGGCGGTGTTCACGTCGCGGGTGAAGATCGACGAGGACAGCCCGAAGCGGACGCCGTTCGCGACCCGGATCGCCTCGTCGGCGTCCTTCACCGGGATCAGCGAGGTGGTCGGGCCGAAGATCTCCTCCTGCGCGACGCGCATGCCCGGCTCGACGTCGCCGAAGATCGTCGGCCGGTAGTAGAAGCCGCGGTCGAGGCCGTTACCGTCCGCGACCTCGCCGCCGGTGAGGAGCGTCGCGCCCTCGTCCTTGCCGATGCCCGTGTACGAGTGGATCTTCTCGAGCGCTCGCTCGTTGATCACCGGCCCGACGTCGGTGTCGGTCTCCCACCCGGGGCCGAGGCGAAGCTTCTCCGCGCCCGCGACCAGCTTCGACTGCAGCTCGCCGTAGACCTTCTCGTGGACGATTACGCGGCTCGCGGCGGTGCATCGCTGGCCCGAGGTGCCGAACGCCGACCAGATGATCCCGTCGGCGGCGAGGTCCAGATCGGCGTCGGCCAGGACGATCACCGCGTTCTTGCCGCCGAGCTCGAGGTGGACGTGCTTGAGGTTGTCCGCCGCCGCGCGCATCACCGCCACGCCCGTCTCGCGCGAGCCGGTCAGCGTGATCACCGGTACGTCCGGGTGCCGGACCAGCCGCTCGCCGACCGCTCCCCCACCTCCATGGACGACGTTGACGACGCCGGACGGAACCCCCGCCTCGACCAGCAGTTCGACGAACCGCTCGCCCAGCGCCGGCGTGTCCGTCGCCGGCTTGAAGACGACGGTGTTGCCGCAGACCAGCGCCGGCGCGATCTTCCACGACGGGATCGCGATCGGGAAGTTCCACGGCGTGATCACGCCGATCACCCCGATCGGCATGCGCACGCTCATGTTGAACTTGTCGCGCAGCTCCGAGGGCGTGGTCTGGCCGAAGAGCCGCCGGCCCTCGCCGGCCATGTAGAAGCTCATGTCGATGGCTTCCTGGACGTCGCCGCCGGCCTCGGGTAGCACCTTTCCCATCTCGCGCGACATCAGCAGTGCGAGCTCGTCCTTGTGCTCCCGGACGAGGGCGCCGAAGCCGTAGAGGATCTCGCCGCGGGCCGGGGCCGGAACGAGCCTCCACTCCTCGTAGGCCGCCTTCGCAGCCTCGACCGCGCGGTCGACGTCGTCCGGGCCCGAGCGCGGAAAGGTGCCGATCGGCTCGCCGGTCGCCGGGCTCGTGCTCTCGAACGTCTCGCCGGAGGCGGCGTCCACCCATTCGCCGCCGATGAAGTTCTGGAAGCCTCGCGTCTCGGTCGCCGCCACTCTTCGAGTCTAGACTCAGGCGTGGTGGGCGGGATCCGGTACGAGCTACTGGACGACGTCGACGTGCCGGAGGCGACTCTCGCTCTCGCCGGAGCGCTGCTCTGCGACGCGTTCGGCCCGTCGCGGGCTCGACGCCGCGGCTGGACGCTCCTGCGGCCTCTCTACCGCGTGCTCGTCTGGGACGGGGACGTGCTCGTCGGCAACGAGGCCGGCTGCCTCGTCGGCTGCGACCCGCCGATCCTGCTGCACGGGATCGCGGACGCCGCCGTACGGGACGGATGGCGCTCGGCAGGCATCGCCCGTGCGATGGGCGCGATGATCCACCAGGAGGCGATCCGGCGGGGTGCCGCCGCCGTGATCTGCGATACCGGGACGCTGGGCCGAACCGCCCTCGAGCACCGAATGCGAGCCGTGGAGCCCGGAGAGCTGTACCTCCGTCGGCGCTTCCGACGAGACCTGCCACTCGTCGCGAACTGGTACGTACGGTGGCACGGCGAGCGCGTCGCGCCGCTGGCGATCCTCGCCCGCGTCTAGGAGGCGCTACGCGACGTCGACGCTGGGGAACGTGCCAGAGGCCCTCAGCCGGCGGCGGTCACGCAGCTGGCGCATGCCGCCGTACTCGCGCCCGCGCCGACGGTCTGGCCCCGAGCGACGATCGACGATCACGGTCACGTTCGGGTTGCCCTCGTAGTACGCGACCATCCGTTCGTAGAGCTCGCCCTCGAGTGCCCGCGGGATCACGCAGTAGATCATGTGCCTCTCATCCCCACGATCTCATTGTACGAATGGATCGGCCGGATGCCAGGGGGTCTACAACGGATTTTCGATGTCGGGCAGGACGCCGGTGCCGGGCTCGATTCGCGCGTTCCAGCTGGCGAACGTCGGATCGAGCTCGCCGAGCTCCAAGCCGCGCTCGGCCAGCCGGACGGGCTGGGCCGAGCCGGGACTGACCCGGTACTGGTACCACGAGATCTCCCAGGCGATCGTGATCACGACCTCGGTGTTGGGCCCGGGCAGGACGACGATGCTCGCCTTGGGCTCGCCGAGGCTGCGCGAGATGCCGTCGACCGTGCGCACCGCGTCGCTCGAGTTGAACAGCGCCGCTGCCTCGAGCTGCGCCTGCTCCTCGGACGAGAGGCGGCGCAGGATGGGCTCGGCGACGAGCTGCTCGGGCGCCGGCCGGCGCGGCGAGCCGAAGATGGCAGCGAGGCTGAGCGGGCGCCGACGGCGGGTGTGCCGCACGGCCGGCCCGATGGGGCTGCCCTCCCGCACCCAGCCGTGGTCGAGCGCGACCTCCTGGCAGAGCACGCAGACGTCGACGTAGTCGTCCATCCCGTCCGGCGCGAACCGAAGCGGGCGCTCACCGACGAGCAGCGTGCGCTCGCAGATCGCACACTGCTTCGCCTCCATCGTCCGCATCGTCTTCACGGCGTGCCCACTATAGGCCACCTGCAGGGATTTTCTCCAGTGAAACGCGCAGCGTTTCCCTGGACCGTCTAAACCTTCTCCTCCTCGCGGGCACGCTTCGTCTCCTCGATGATCTTCTGCGCGATGTGCGTGGGCACCTCGTCGTAGCGGAGGAAATGCATGTGGTAGTCCCCGCGACCGCCGGTGAGCGAGGTCAGCGCCTGTGAGTACGTGAGGATCTCGGCCATGGGCACCTCTGCCCTGATCGAGGTCATCCCGCCGGCCGGCTCCATGCCCTGCAGCCGGCCTCGCCGCGAGTTGAGGTCGCCGTTGACTGCGCCGACCGTGTCGTCGGGAACGGTCACCTCCACCTCCATGATCGGCTCGAGCAACACCGGGTTGGCCTTCTCGTAGGCGGCCTTGAACGCCATCGAGCCGGCGATCTTGAACGCCATCTCCGAGGAGTCGACGGTGTGGTACGAGCCGTCGACCAGCGAGACGCGCACGCCCTGGACCGGGGCCCCGGCAAGCTCGCCGTGCTGCATCGCCTCCTGGATGCCCTTGTCCACTGCCGGCCGAAAGCCCTGCGGGATCACGCCCCCGACGATCTTGTCCACGAACTCGTAGCCGACCCCCTCGGGAATCGGCTCCAGGACGATCGTCGCGTCGCCGTACTGGCCGCGGCCGCCGGTCTGCTTCTTGTACTTCCCCTGCGCGCGTGCCTCGGCCCGGATCGTCTCCAGATACGGGACGCGCGGCTGGTGCAGGTCGACCTCCACCCCGAACCGCCGCTTGAGCCGCTCCACCGCGACCTCGACGTGCATCTGCGAGAGGCCCGCGAGCAGCTGCTCGCCCGTCTGCTGGTCGCGACGCATGACCAGGGTGGGGTCCTCCTCGGTCAACCGGCGGAGCGCCTGGCCCAGCTTCTCCTCCTCGCCCTTCGCCTTCGGCGTGATCGCAAAGCTCATCACCGGCTCGGGGAAGTCGAAGCGCGGGAGCTCTACCTCGACCTCCTTGTCGACCAGGAGGTCGCCGGTCATCACGTCCTTCAGCTTGGCGACTGCGCCGATGTCACCCTCGCCCAACGCGTCCGTCGGCGCGTGCTCCTTCCCCTGGAGGACGAGCAGCGAGCCCATGCGTTCCTTCGAGTGCTCGCGTTGGTTGGTCAGGGTCGTGTCGGTCGTGATCGTGCCTTCGAGAACCCGGAAGACGTTGATCCGGCCTGCGAACGGGTCGGCGATCGTCTTGAAGACGAACGCGGCTGTGGCGGCGCCCTCGAGCTCGATCGATGCGCCCTTCTTTGCGGGGCTGGGCACGCCCTCCACGAGCAGGTCGAGCAGCGCCGTCGTGCCCAGGTTCTTGGTGGCGACGGCCGCTGCCACCGGGAAGACCTCGCCGCGCGTGACCGCGTCCTTCAGCGCCTTCGCCACCTCTTCGTCGGAGAGCTCCTGGCCGTCGAGGTAGCGCTCCATCAGCCCCTCGTCGGTCTCGACGACTGCGTCGAGGAGCTTCTCGCGGTACTCCGCAGCCTGGTCGGCCAGCTCGGGCGGGATCTCGGTACGGGCCGCCTCGCGCGCGCCGTCGGGGCTCGTGTACGCGCACATGTGCAGGACGTCGACGATCCCGGTGAGCTCGTGCTCGGTGCCGATCGGGATGTGTACGGCCACGCAGTTCGACGAGAGTTGCGAGCGCACGCCCTCGAGCGCCCGGAAGAAGTCGGCCCGCTCGCGATCGAGCATGTTGACCACGACCACGCGGGCGACGTGACCGTCCTCGCCGCGGTGCCAGGTGCGTCCCGTTCCGACCTCGACGCCCATCACGCCGCTGACGACGACCAGTTCGCCCTCGACGACGCGCAGCGCCGCGATCGTGTCCCCCTGGAACCCGGCGTCGCCGGGGGCGTCGATCAGGTTGATCTTCCGCTCATGCCACTCGCAGTGGCAGAGCGAGGCCGAGAGCGACATCTGGCGCCGGTTCTCGTCGTCGTCCCAGTCGGAAACGGTCGTCCCTTGCTCGACCGCTCCGAGCCGGTTGACGGCGCCGGCCTGGAACAGGAGCGCCTCGACGAGCGAGGTCTTTCCCGTGCCCCGGTGGCCGACGACGGCGACGTTGCGGATCTTCCCTGGCTCCTGAGCAGGCATGCGCGCGAAACTCCTCGGTCGATGTCGGATCGATCGTATCGCCCGCAGAAAGGTTTGATCCCGAAGGGAACGGGCCGTAACCGACATGGCCGGCGCGGCCCAAGGCATCTGGGGTGCGCGTGGTTAGGGAGGTGGCACAAGGGGGAAGCGGCCGTTCCCCGCGTGAAGCGAGCGGAGCGAGCGTTACTCGGCGCCGACCCGCGCCGACGCCGTGCCCGCCAGATGCGCCTTGAGACGCAGGATCGCCTTCGTGTGCAGCTGGGAAACGCGTGACTCGGTGACGCCGAGCACCTCGCCGATCTCGCGCAGGGTGAGCTCCTCGTAGTAGTAGAGCGTAATCACGAGCTTCTCTCGCTCGGGCAGGTGCGCAATCGACTCGCCGAGCGCCTCGCGCATCTCGGTCTGGTCGAGCGCCTGCGCCGGCTGCGGGCCGGAGGTGTCCTCGATCGTGTCGATCAGCGAAACCTGATCGCCGCTCCCCGAGGACACTGTCCAGAGCTCGTCGAGCGCGGCGATCGACGAGCGGGAGATGTCGGTCAGGCTGTCGTCGAGCTCGTCAGTGGTAATCCCCAGCTTCTCGGCGATCTCCTCGTCGGTCGGTGCCCGGTGCAGCTTCGCCTCGAGCACGGCGATCGCGCGCTCGATGTCGCGGGCGCGTGACCGTACCGACCGCGGCACCCAGTCCATCGCGCGCAGTTCGTCGATGATCGCACCCTTGATCCGGGCGATCGCATAGGTCTCGAACTTGACGTCACGGTCGGGGTCGTAGCGCTCTATCGCGCCCATCAGGCCGAGCAGCCCGTACGAGACCAGGTCACCCTCGTCGACGTGTGCCGGGAGGCCGCTGCCGAGCCGGCCGGCGACGAACTTGACGAGCGGCGCGTACGTCAGGATCAGCCGGTCGCGGACCGCCCGGTCGCCGGTCTTCCTGTACTCGCGCCAGAGGGGCTTGATGTCTTCGGCCACGCGTCGGGCTAGAGAATACGGTGCGGCTCGGCGGAGCCCTCACTGACGCAGGGCTCTGAGAGCAAGTCCGGCCAGCCAGAGCGTCAGCGCGGACGCGGCGACGAGGATCACCCACTGGCCGGCGGCCCCGGCAGCGGCCGCGATTCCGCCGAACGCGAGGGCGAGCACCACGAAAAGCGCGCCGAGCGCCCGGCGCTGGGCAGGGGCGGCCACCGGCCGGATGATGTCATTCTCCAGTCGTCAGCAATACGACCGTTGGGAGGACGGGATGGCGTGGGCGCAGATCCAGAAATCGACGGAGGCAACCTGGGACGAGTACGAGGCCGTTTCCAACGCGATCGGAGCCGACGCCAACCCTCCCGAGGGACTGATCGTCCACGCCGCCGGCGAGGCGGATGGAAAGTGGCAGTCGGTCTCGGTCTGGGAGTCGCAGGAGGCGTACGAGCGCTTCCGGGACGAGCAGGTGTTCCCGGCGGTGCGGCAGACCCTGGGCGACTCGGCGATCGAAGCCGGACCGCCGCCCTCGGAGTCGTTCGAGGTGAAGCATCTGATCAGGCGGTAGCACCGTATTCTCACCCGGTGGTTCGCCTCGGGTGCCTGATCGCGCTGGTGGCGGCATTGGCCGCCGGTGTCGCGGCGGAAGCACGAGCGGACGCCGATCCCGCCAGCGACACGCTCTATACGGCGGACGTCTTCCTGCCGTACGAGCACGTCTCCCCCGCAGTCGCCACCGAGCTGCGAAACGCCGTCCGTGACGCGCGCGGAGAGGGGAAGCCGATCAAGGTCGCCGTGATCGCGAACAAGCGCGACCTCGGCGGTGTGCCCACACTCTTCGGCAACCCCCTGTACTACGCGCGCTTCCTCGGCGCCGAGCTCCAGTTCCTCTACAGCGGGAAGCTGCTCGTGATCATGCCCCAGGGCGCGGCACTGTCCGAGCGGGGGAAGCTGGTCGCGAATCCTGCAGTCCTCCACGCCAAGGTCGAGCAGGGTACGGACGGCCTCGTTCGGACCGCAGCAGGGCTCGTCCGCGATCTGACCGGCACCGAAGGAAGCAGCCGGCAGGTCGTTTCGTCGTCCACCGGCGGCGGCTCGTCCGCCTGGATCTGGATCGTCGTCGGCGTTGCGGTCGCGGCTGCGGTCGGCGCGCTCGCGTTCATCCTGGCCCGTGTTCGACGGCAGAGCGGCCCGGCGTGATCGTCGCCCTGGCAGTCGCGCTCGCACTCGGCGGTCCGCCGCTGCCACCGGACGTGAAGCCCTGGCCGATCGGCGTCGGCCCCGGCTTCCGGCTGGCCGCCGCTCCTCCGACGGTTCTCGCGGGCAAGCCGGTCGGACGCTTCCACTGCACACAGGAAGGGGGACGCAGGTTCGGCGCCCATCTGGAGCTTTTCGTCCGCCGCCGCGTCCTGCTCATACCGCCGGGAGTGGGAGTCGCGCGCGACAGACGCTGCTCGTATCCGTTACGCACGCGCGAGCGAACCGGGGTGGTCGAGATCAGCCGAGGAACGCGTGCCTCCGTCGGCGATCTCTTCCGGCTCTGGGGCCAGCCGCTCGGTCCTCACCGTATCGCCGGGTTCCGATCACGGGCGCCGCTGCTTGCCTTCGTCGGCGGCAAGCGGTGGCATGGTGACGTGCGCGCGATCCCGCTTACCCGCCACGCCCAGATCGTCCTGGAGCTGGGCGGCTACATCCCACCGCATCCGCGCTACCTGTTCGCCGACGGCCTCTGAACTGAGTCGAATCGACCGGCGGCTCGCCGCCGTCTTCCTTCAAGGATTGGCTGACGTGCCGCCGCTCATGAGGGCAGCATCGACGGTTGCGACCCGGTTCAGTGGCCCAAGCACCCCGCAAATCTCAAGAGTGTGTTCGATGTTCGGGGCTTCTCCATTGAGCACGAGCCTGAAGTCGCAGCGTTCGTCGTCGGCCTCTCGCTTCATCTTTATGAGGACTTTGATGGTGCTGGAATCGATGAACTGAACCGAGGAAAGGTCGACCAGGAGCTGAGAGCAGGTGTGAAGCGTCTCGCCCAGAGCCCGCTCGAGATCCGAGGCCGATGCCATGTCGTGCTCCCCCTCGAGTACGACGTGCGCGACGTTGGGCCGGGGCCAAGTAACCGCAGTTCTCGGTTTCGCGTCCAGGGATTGGGCCTCACGAAGACCGGGCATTTTGTTATCCTCCCACGTGAATCGTGGTTACATTGACATGAAAAGCTAAGCAGGCCAAACAATACACGACAACAAAGTCATGTCAAGTCCTGAACAGATTCACCCCTGGACGTTCCTCTCCAACCACGCCCAGGTACTGCTCTGCATCGCTCGCGACCGGGAAGCGCGAATCCGAGACATCGCCCCGGCCGTCGGGATCACCGAGCGAGCGGCGCAGCGAATCGTCGCCGACCTCGTCGAGGCCGGATACATCGATCGCACGAAGGTCGGCCGCCGCAACCGCTACCACCTGAACGGCGAAGTGAGGATGCGGCACGTCGCCCAAGCGGACTATGAGATCAGTGAGCTGCTGAGGGCGTTTCATTTGCCGCCAGAACAGCCCGGAGACAACCCTTAACTGCGGTAGAGCAGCGCGGTTACGGCGCTGCGCACCGGACGAGGCGAGCCGCGGTCGGCGGCCACCGCCACGCTGATCGCGTCCAACACGACGTCGAACGTGCGTAAGGGTCAGGCTGTCGTCAGAATCCGGCGTAACCTCGATTGCCGAATTGGTTGACACGACCGGCTCGCGCGCTGAGAATCGCCCGCACCACGACAGCGATTAGGGAGGTCACTGTGTCCTGGAATCTGAAGGGGACCTACTTCGAGACCTGCTCGTGCGACCTCATGTGCCCGTGCAACATGTCCTTCGACCACGGTGCAACGTATGACTACTGCCGCGTGACGCTCGTCTTCAACATCACCGAGGGCGAGATCGAAGGCACCGACGTCGCGGGGCTCAAGGTGGCGGTGATCGCAGATACGCCGAAGGTCATGACCGAGGGCAACTGGAAGCTCGGGATGTTCGTCGACGAGAACGCCTCGGACGAGCAGATGGAGAAGCTCGCAGGAGTGCTCAGCGGCCAGATGGGTGGGCCGATGGCGGGCCTGGCTCCTCTGGTCGGCGAAGTTCTCGGGGTCGAGCGAGCGCCCATCGACGTCGTGGAGGACGGCCTTACCCACAGGGTCAAGATCGGCGACGCGATCGACTTCGAGATCGAGGACATCGTTCCCTTCGGCATCGAGACCGGTCAACCGGTGAGGCTCGTCGGGGTGTTCCACCCGGTGTCGTCGGAGTTCAACGCCGCAGAGGCCAAGCGATCGAAGATCAGCGCCTTCGGAATCGAGTACGAGGGGAAGACCGGGCTCTCCACCGCCGAGTTCTCGTGGGCCGCCTGAGCGGTTGATCGCCTCCGCGCACGAGGAAGCGCCGGCTCGCTCCAGCCTCTCGCCTGCCTACGCAGCGGCACGGACTCGGATCGTGCTCGTCGCGCTGCTGTTCGTGCTCGCCGCGATCGGCTGGTGGTGGACCGCGGGGCAGATGCAGGACATGGACGGCGGGCCATGGACCGCACTCGGCACGTTCGCTTGGTTCCTCGGCGTATGGGTCGTGATGATGGCCGCGATGATGTTCCCATCAGTCTCGCCGACGGTCGCGCTGTACTCGAAGCTCACGAGATCCCGGTCGCTCGTCGCGCCGCTCTTCTTCACTTCCGGCTATCTCCTCACCTGGAGCGCCGTCGGAGTTCTGGCGTTCGTCGTCGCGAAGATCGGGACGCAGCTTTTCGGCGACGTGCTTGCCTGGGACCGTGCGGGACGCTGGGTGACCGCAGTGACGCTCATCGTCGCCGCCGTCTACGAGCTGACGCCTCTGAAGAACGTTTGCCTCGGGAAATGCCGCACACCGCTCGGCTTCCTCCTCGGCAGCTGGCGCGACGGCCGGTTGGGAGCTCTGCAGATGGGGACGCGACACGGAGCCTGGTGCGTCGGCTGCTGCTGGGCGCTCATGGTGTCGCTGTTCGCGCTCGGCGTCATGAGCATCGTCTGGATGGCGGTGGTCGCAGGACTGATCGCATTCGAGAAACTGATGCCATCGAAGCGCTTCGCGACCTATGGGACCGCGGCCGTGCTCCTGGTGCTCGGCGTCCTCGTGCTCGCTGCTCCCGACGTTCTCCCGGCGCTGACCATTCCCGGAGGGGATTCGATGACTCCGATGGGCGGGATGTCTCCCTAACATCCAGCCCCAGCGACTGTCTCGCTGCTGGCCGCCGAGCCGCAAGCGATACCGCGAACACGCTCGCACGTTTCACACGTTCTGAGCGGCCGACGAGCGGCTAGCGGCGTACCGTCCTGGTGTGGCTGCCGCGGTTCTACTCGTTGACCGAAGTTTCCGCACAACGTCGGAAACGCTCCACGCGCGTGCGCCCTGCTCGATGCGTACCTGCTCGCCTGGACGGGCAACCGCGTCCCGGATCCGAAGCACTGGCCGGAGGGCGCTCGACTACCGCGAGGAGCGACCGAAGTGGCGCCAGCGCGCGCCTGTCTCGGCTAGAGCGGTCTAGATCCGAGAGCCGCCTCGATGAAAACGGCGGCTCCAGGCCGCTTCGCTACGCGGAGACGGCCCGAGTAGGGCTACAGGGGCGGAGGGACTCGAACCCCCGACCTACGGTTTTGGAGACCGCCGCTCTACCAACTGAGCTACGCCCCTCGGTGCAGGGGCCAGTGTAGCCCCGCCGCGGCCGGCGTCAGGAAATCGTCAGGGTGCCGGCGCTCACGGCCGCGCCGCCCGGTGTGGTCACCGAGATCGTCCCGCTCGTATTCCCGGCGCCGACCACGAACACGAGCTTCGTCGCGGAACCAACGGTGAACGAGTCGACGGCGACGCCGCCGACCTGCACCGACGAGGCACCCCAGAAGCCCGAGCCGTTGACCGTGACCGTCTTGCCCACGGCGCTCTTCTTCGTGAACGACTTGATCGCCGGCGCGGGCGACGGATCGACCGTGAACGCAGGGCCGTCGATCACCCCATGGCCGGTCGTCACCCGGACCAGACCGCTGCCCGTTCCCAGGGCGGGAGCGGCGGTCGCCCTGCCGACTCTCTCGACGATGCTCGAGGCAGCGACGCCGCCGAACTCGACGCTGGTCACATCGGTGAGCCTGCGACCCCTGATGGCAACCGGCTGGCCGACGACGCCGTGCGACGGAGACAGCTTCGAGACCGCGCCGGGCGAGTAGGACGCGACGCAGTCGTGGTCGGCGTTCGACCACTGGAACTGGAGGTGGTACTCGTGCCCGTTGATCACCTGGTTGTGCTTCGAACCGTTCGGCCCGCTGGGTTTGCCGTAGTAGTAGGCACACTTGTCGCCGCTTTCGCCGCCGGTGTCGGCGTCCTCGGCATCCAGCCAGCCGCCGAAGGGCTCGGGGTCGGTGATCGCCTCCGTGTGCTCGTGCGAGGTTGTGCTGAGGACGATGTCGGCGGGGCCGTCACCGTTCGGATGCTGCGGATGATCCGGGTCTTCGCAGAAGTCGAAGCCGTCGAAGACGGGGTACGGCATGTTCGCGTAGATGAGCGCGCTGCTGCCCGTCCCCGAGTTCGAGTGGTACGCGCAGTAGAAGTCGTACGCGCAGGCAGACGCGTCGAAGCAGCTCGTGACGCCGCGCGGGGTGTAGACGAAGAAGATGTGCGTGGCGCTCTTCAACCATCCGAGGCCGTTGGTTGCGATCGCGTGGCCGATCTCGTCGACCAGCTGCTGGTCGCTGAGGCACACGGTGGTCTTGCCGAGCGGGTCGTTGCAGCCGCTCGCCGGAAAACCACGCGTGTCCATCCAGGTTCCGCCGTAGGTCACGTCGGTGGTGATGAAGTCGTCGGCCCCGACGCCGGTGCAGGTGCTCAGGCCGATCGGAGCGCCCGAGCAGTACTGCGTGGTGGCTCCGTAGACGTTCGTCCGGAGCCCGCTGTCGGCCTCGAGGTCCTGGAAGTAGCGGGCGATCAGGCTCTGGTAGCCGGTGCTGTACGCGAGCCCTCCGTCCCATGAGGTGTAGCCGGTCGGCTGCCAGAAGATCGTGTACACCGTCGTGCTGTGCATCACCGGCCCGCCGCCGTAGCGAAGGAGGCCGCAGTCGGGCCAGGCGGGGCCGTGGCAGCCGCCGCGGGCGGAATCCGAAGCAACGACGTGGTGAGCCTTTCCGAACGGCGGCACGACTCCGCCCATCCGGTGAGAGGCCGGAGAGCCGCCGGCGGCGCCTGCCGTACCGAGCGCGAGGCAGGCAAGGACGATCAGCGACGTGAGCGACCCCCTCAAAGCCACAGGTCGTCCAGTGTTCCAGGCCCGTCCGGCCCGGTCAATCTCCAGGACCGCCCCGGGCGCAGACGGCACCGCGGCGCTGGACGTCGTCGTGCAACACAGTCAGGACGAGCCGATCGCCTGCGGGAAGCGAAATAGCCGGTCGGGGTCGTACTTGTGCTTGACCGCCACGAGCCGTGAGTAGTTGGAGCCGTAGTACGCCGCCTGCCAGTGCTCCAGGTCGGGATCGGCGTAGTTCACGTACGCGCCGCCGGTGACGTACGGGCGCATCGAGGCGTGCCAGGCGCGCAGCCACGCCAGCGACGGAGCCTGGTGCTGCTGCCCACCCCAGTAGGCGAGGTACTGCATCGAGTGCAGGGGCTTGCGGTGGACGAAGGCGGTCGCGCCCGGGTCGACGCGCGCGATCGCGCCGCCGTAGGAGTCCATGATCACCGCACCGGAGCCGTGGCCCGCATGCTGCCGGGTCTCGAGGCCGCGCTGGAGGGATCGTACGGCAGCGACCGAGAAAGGGTTTCTCACGTAGTCCGACTTGCCCGCGAAGGTGGCGCGCCCCAGCGTGCCGTGCTCGACGACGAGGTGACAGGCGGCCGTCGACTGCCCGAGGCACCCGGCCCAGCGGAGCATCAGGTCGAGGTAGGTGGACGTGCCGCTCGAGTAGCGGACCGGCGGCGATGCCTTCGTCAGCGGCGTGAGCAGCCCCGCGAGCTGCCTCTCGGGGCCGAGGTACTGGCCGAAGATCTGGAGCGTCGGCCCCGTGGTTCCGGTCGAGAGGCGGCACAGCGTCATCAGGTCGTCGGTCGCGTTCGGCGCCCAGCGCTGCCAGGCCGGGATGATCGTCGGGCCGGCAGACCACGGCCACGTGGCGAAGAAGTAGGAGCCGTTGCCGACCGGCGAGGCACGTAGGCGGAAGTCGGTGACGATCCCGAAGTTGCGGCCGCCGCCGCCACGGCAGGCCCAGAAGAGGTCCGCGTTGTGCCGCTCGTCGCAGTTGAGCAGCCGTCCATCGGCGGTCACGATCCGCAAAGACTGGACGGCGTCCGCGGTCGTGCCGAGCTTTCTCGACGCGAGGCCGATACCGCCGCCCAGGGCCAGGCCGCCGAGCGCGACGGTCGCGCACGACCCGGCCGGAATGGTCAGACCCTTGCCGGCCAGGGGGGCGTAGACATCGATCAGCCTCCGCCCCGCTCCGACCACTGCGCTCTTCCCCTCGACGCGGATACCTCGCAACCTGCCCAGGTCGACGACCACGCCGGTGCCGGTCGACCAGCCTGCGTAGCTGTGGCCACCCGAGCGCGGAACGATTGCGACGCCGTTCCGCTGGGCCCACCCGATCACGGCCTGCACGTCCTTGACGTCGTTCACGCGTACGACCGCGAGGGGGCGGACGGCATCGAAGCGCTCGTTGTAGACGAGCCGGGCCGCGCCATAGCCGGGCGATCCCGGGACGAGCACCGGCCCCGAGACGAGGCGGCCGAGCTCCGCGACGCGCGGGTCCGGGTCTGCGGCGAGCGCGTCCGCGAGCCGTCCGAGAGCGCTGCCGGCCGCGACCGCGCCGGCGGCGGCCGCGAGCAGCTCCCGGCGGTCGACTGTGCGCACATCCGCAGCTTGCCCGACGCGCGCGGCGGATACCATGCCCGTCGATGCTCTTCTACCTGATCCCGCTGTTCATCCTCGCCTTCCTCCTGATCCTCTTCGGCACGATGGTGGTGCTCTCGAGGTTCCGTGGGGGCAAGTACCTACGCCCGATCGTGGCCTTCGCATCGAAAGTGCCGATCCTCAAGCGGCTGATCGAGAAGGCGTCCCAGGCAGCGATCGAGCGTTACAACCCCGAGCTGAGCTCCGCGATGAAGAAGCTCAAGCGGGCAGGCGCCGACCGCGATCCGAACCAGGCGCAGCGGGCGATCAGCACGCTGACCGCCGACGAGCGCAAGGCCTGGATGGAGGCCATGGGCCAGCAGGGCACACTCGACCAGCAGCCGGCGAACCGAGAGCAGCGCCGGGCGATGGAGCGCATGCAGAAGGGCCGCATGCCCGCGCCACAGCAGAAGCGACGTGCGAAGTAGCTCCAGGGGTCAGACCCTTTTGGGGTCAGGCCCTACGGACTTGTGATCGACGAGACCAGCTCGAAGGTCGTGGCGTCGACCAGCCCGCGGTTCGTCAGCCGCAACGCCGGGATCACGCCCAGGGAGAGGAACGAGAAGATCATCGTCGGGTTCGTGACCCTCGAGCCGAGCCGCCGGTAGGCATCCTCGAGCGCAAGGTTCTGCGCAGCGACCTCGGAGACCGGGCGGTCGCTCATCAGGCCGGCGATCGGCAACTCGACGAGCCCGAGCATCTCACCGTCGGCGACGGCGACCATCCCGCCTCCTGCCTCGACGAGGCGATCGACCGCGAAGAGCATGTCCGCGTCGCTCATGCCGGCGACGAGCAGGTTGTGGTTGTCGTGTGCGATCGAGCTCGCGACTGCGCCGCGGCGCAGGCCCAGTCCCTTGACGAACCCGAGCCCCACCGTGCCGGGCCCGCCGTGGCGCTCGATGCTCGCCAGCTTGGCGACGTCCGCGTCGGCCGAGGCGCGAACCTCGCCGACGACGACAGGCAGCTCGACGGTCAGATGCTCGGTCGTGACCCGGTCGGAGGCGACGCCGATCGCACGCACGGTGACGGCGTCGCCGGTTGCGTCGACCCGGAGATCCGCCTCGGCGGGCGGCCGCGCGAGCCGGATCGACTCGTATGCCGCAGCCGGATACGCATAGGCCGGCATCTCCCCAGGCTCGCGCCCGTCCGCGAGCACCCGGTGAGGGCGGAAGTCGCCGAGGTCCTCGACGAAGAGGATGTCGGCCAGTCGGCCGGGCGCGATCGAGCCGAGGTCGTGCCGCATGCCGAAATACTCGGCGCCGTTGACGGTCGCCATCTGGATCGCGACCAGGGGATCGATCCCGGCCGCGACGGCGCGACGGAGCACGCGGTCCATGTGCCCGTCAGCGGCGATCGTCTCCGGGAGCACGTCGTCGGTGACGAGCAGGCAATGCCGGGCGTCGACGCCGTCCTCGGTCAGCACGGCCGCGAGCGCCTCGACGTCCCGAAACGTCGAGCCCTCGCGGAACTGCACCCACATCCCTGCCCGGAGCTTCGCGAGCGCATCTTCGCGCGACGTCGTCTCGTGGCACGAGTCGACCCCGGAGGCGATGTAGGCCTGGAGGCGATGGTCGCGCACCCCGGTGAGGCTCCAGTGCCCGGTGACGGGCTTCCCGCGCTCCAGCGTGGCAGCGATCTCCGCGTGGACGCTCTCGTCGCCGTGGATGACCCCGGGCATGTTCATCATCTCGCCCAACCCGGCGACCCCGGGCCAGCCGAGCGCCTCGCGGATCTCCTCCGGCCCGAGCTCGGCTCCCGAGTCCTCGAATCCCGGCAGCGCAGGGACGCAGGACGGCACGGCGAGGAACACCTTCAGCGGCAACTCCCTCCCCTCCTCGAGCATCCAGCGCATCCCCTCGAGGCCGAAGACGTTCGCCATCTCGTGGTTGTCGATGAAGGCAGTGGAGGTTCCGTGCGGGAGCACCGCCTCGGCGAAGCGCGTCACCGTGACCATCACCGACTCGACGTGAAGGTGGGTATCGATCAGGCCAGGGACGAGGTACGCGCCCTCTGCCTCGATCGTCTCCGTCTCGGGGCCGACTGTGTGCTCGACGTCGCCGAACATCGCCACGCGGCCGTACGCGATGGCCACGTCGTCACCGTCGATGACCTCACGGGTGTGCACGTTGACGATCCGGCCGCCGCGGACGACCAGATCGGCGTGCTGCCTGCCCATGCAGACGGCGGTCAGCTCGCGCGTGAGCTCGGAGAGCGGACGACGCGCCATCGCCGGATCGTAGTGACGAACCCCTGACAGACGGTGGCGGAGGGCGTTAGGCTGTCGCCGCGCTGCGGACCGCGAGGACGCACCGGGTTCCGGTGTGGGGACGTACGCAAGAGCCGGTGCGGTTCTGCTTCTGCCTCTCCCAGCAGTCCGCACCGGCTTTGTCTCTATCGGCAGCCCGGGCAGAAAGCTGAGCGACGGCAGACGGCTCGTCTAGGCTCACGGACGATGCTGCTCACCTCGCAGGTCGAGCGGGAGAGCGACCTCTTCGTCCGGCGGCGCGACCGGATGACGGGCCTCGTCGCCGAGCTACGCGAACGGACGGCGCAGATCGCTGCGGGGGGCGGTGAGGCATCGGTCGAGCGGCACCGCTCGCGCCGGAAGCTGACCGCGCGGGAACGCATCGACTTGCTGGTCGATCCGGACAGCGCCTTCCTCGAACTGTCGACCCTGGCCGCCTGGGACGTGTACGAGGGTCAATCCCCTTCTGCGGGAATCGTCACGGGCATCGGGATGGTCGAGGCCCGCGAGTGCGTGGTTGTCGCCAACGACGCGACGGTCAAGGGCGGCACGTACTTTCCGCTGACGGTCAAGAAGCATCTGCGCGCGCAGGAAATCGCAGAGCAGAACCGCCTGCCGTGCATCTACCTCGTCGACTCCGGCGGCGCCTTTCTCCCGCTCCAGGCCGACGTCTTTCCCGATCGCGAACATTTCGGGCGGATCTTCTTCAACCAGGCGCGAATGTCGGCGAAGGGGATCGCGCAGATCGCTGTGGTGATGGGCTCGTGCACCGCGGGCGGCGCGTACGTGCCGGCAATGTCGGACGAGACGGTGATCGTCCGCGGGACGGGGACGATCTTCATCGGCGGCCCGCCGCTGGTGAAGGCCGCGACCGGCCAGGAGGTCACGCCCGAGGAGCTCGGCGGCGCCGACGTGCACACGCGGCAGTCGGGCGTCGCCGACCACTACGCGACGAGCGACGAGCACGCGCTGGCGATCGCCCGCTCGATCGTGCGGAACCTCGCCGGCGGGCAGCCTGCGCCGCCGTGGGAGGTCGCGACGCCGGAGGCGCCCACGGTCGACCCCGGCGACCTGTACGGCCTGATCCCCGAGACGTTCCGCGAGCAGGTCGACGTCCGTGAGATCATCGCCCGGCTCGTCGACGGCAGCCGTTTCCACGAGTTCAAGGCACTGTACGGCGACACCCTCGTCTGCGGCTTCGGCCGGATCGAGGGCTTTCCGGTCGGGATCCTCGCCAACAACGGCGTCCTCTTCGCCGAGTCGTCGCAGAAGGGTGCCCACTTCGTCGAGCTCGCATGTAAACGCAAGATCCCGCTCGTCTTCCTCCAGAACATCACCGGCTTCATGGTCGGCAAGGAGTACGAGGCGGGCGGGATCGCGCGCGATGGCGCCAAGCTCGTGACCGCCGTGGCGTGCGCCGAAGTGCCGAAGTTCACCGTGATCATCGGCGGCTCGTTCGGGGCCGGCAACTACGGCATGTGCGGCCGCGCGTACTCGCCGCGGCAGCTGTGGATGTGGCCGAACGCGCGGATCTCGGTGATGGGGGGCGAGCAGGCGGCGACCGTGCTGACGATGGTCGGGGACGCCGATCCCGACGAGATCACCGCGAAGTACGAGCACGAGGGGAGCCCGTACTACTCGACCGCACGCCTGTGGGACGACGGGATCATCGACCCGCTCGATACGCGTCGCGTGCTCGCGCTCGGCATCTCGGCGGCGCTGAACGCGCCGATTCCGGAGACGGTCTTCGGCGTGTTCAGGATGTAAGCATTCTGGAAAACGTCTGCGTGGAAAACCGTTCGTTTGTACGATCGCCAGCGTTTCCCCCTCTCCAGGAGGTATCCAAATGAAGCGTATTCCCCGCCCTTCGCCGGCGCTCGTGATCTCGTGCATCGCGCTTGCGATCGCGCTCAGCGGCGTCAGCTATGCGGCGACCGTGATCCCCCGGAACAGTGTCGGCTCGCTGCAGCTCAAGGCGAACGCGGTCAACTCGTCCAAGGTCGCCAACGGCACCCTGCTGAGGGCCGACTTCAAGGCGGGGCAGATCCCGGCAGGCGCGAGAGGTCCGGCAGGCCCGGCAGGCCCGGCAGGCGCGGCAGGTCCCGCGGGCCCGGCAGGCGCCGCGGCGACCGCGCTGTGGGCGCAGATCGACAGCGCGGGCTCGGTCGTCCGCCAAAAGGGCGTCGCGTCGGCTCAGAAGCTCGGGATCGGCGACTACCTGGTGACGTTCAACCAGGACGTGACAGGCTGCACGTACCAGGCAACGCTCGGCGGCCCAACGACTGGTCTGACTGTCGGCGAGATCAGCGCCGCCCAGCGCACGGCGATCGCCGCCGGAGTCCGTGTCTTCACCTTGTCCAGCGCCGGAGCGAACACCGACAAGGCATTCAGCCTGGCGGTCTTCTGCTGATCGACGGATCGGGGCCCGCCGCAACGGCGGGCCCCGGCCACTCCGGCGGGATCGCGACGTAGAGTTCCGCCATGCACACGATCGAGCTCACCGACGAAGAACTCCGACTGCTCCAGAACGCGCTGCACGCCTATCTCGACGACTTCGGGCACGAGGAGGCGGATGTCCTTCGAGAGGTCAAGGCGCTGATCGCCAAGCTCAGCCGCGAATGACGGCGCTCCGCGTCGAGCGTGACACGGAGATCCTCCGCGTCACGCTCGCGCGCCCCGAGCGCCGTAACGCCTTCGACGCCGACCTCATCCGGGAGCTCGGCGAGGCCTTCGCAGACGTCGGCGACTCGCGCGCGGTCGTTCTCGCCGGCGAGGGGCCGAGCTTCTGCGCCGGCGCAGACGTCGAGTGGCAGCGCTCCTCGATCGACTTGAGCTACGAGGAGAACGTCGAAGACTACCGGCGCCTGTACCGGATGCTGCAGGCGATCTACCGTTGCCAGGCACCCGTGGTCGCCCGCGTCCAGGGATTTGCGCTCGGAGGCGGATCGGGTCTGATCGCCTGCGCCGACATCGCCATCGCCGCGGAGGACGCGGTCTTCGGCTTCTCGGAGGTGCGGCTGGGAATCATTCCAGGGGTGATCTCGCCGATGGTTCTTGCGAAGATCAGCCCGGCCGCGGCACGACGGTACTTCCTCACCGGCGAGCGCTTCGACGCACGGACGGCGTTGCGGATCGGCCTAGTCGACGAGGTCGCCCCCGACCCGGACGAGGCGGTCGCGCGCGTGGTCGACGCGATCCTCGCCGGCGGGCCGACCGCCGTCCGCGAGGCGAAACGGCTCGTGCTCGAGCCGGGCGACGAGGAGGACCTGCTCGCCCGCGCGGCCGTGCGCAGGGCGAGTCCGGAGGGGCAGGAGGGGCTGCGCGCGTTCCTCGATTCCCGAGACGGTGAGCGCGTCCGCCCCTCGTGGCACCTGCCTCGCAACGGCGGTCGTTAGCAACCCGCCCCCCGACGTTAACTTTCTCTAAGCATGCGATGAACAGCGGCGTGTGAGGGGTACCGTCGTCAGCGATGAGTCGCTGGACGAGCATCTCCGTCGCGACAGCTCTCGCTCTCGGTGTTGCAATCTTCGCCACGGCCGGCAGCGCCTCGGACGCTGCGGTTCCCGTCAACCAGGCGCCACCCACACTCGTCGGCGCTGCGGTCGAGGGCGCCGTGCTCAGCGCCCATCACGGACGTTGGCAGAGCGATTCGTCCGTATCCGTCGCCTACCAGTGGCGGCGATGCCTCGCGGACGGGACGGGCTGCCTCGACGTTCCGAACGCGACCGACCGCGTCTACGCCCCGGCCGCGCCCGATGTCGGGCACACCCTGCGCGTGGTCGAGACTGCGACAAACCGCGACGGTTCGGCCGCGGGGCTTTCGGACGCCACCCGCACGGTGACAGCGCTTCCCGCCGCCGGTCCGCACAACACCGTCCCGCCCACGGTCGCAGGATCTCCGGTTGCCGGCGGCCGCCTGGTCGCCGCGAATGGAACCTGGACGGGCGCCGCGCCGATCCGCTTCTCGTACCAGTGGCGCCGCTGCTCGGCGTCCGGCGGGAACTGCGCCGAGACGACCGCCCGCTCACGCGTATACCGTCCCTCCTCCGCCGACGTCAACCGGACCCTGCGCGTGCTGGTACTCGCGCGAAGCCCGGCCGGCAGCTCCGCAGCCCTCTCGAGCTCCACCGTCCGGATCGCGAAGGCGTCGACGCCCGCGCCGCAGAACCGGGTGCTGCCCAGGGTCCAGGGACTTCCGCGCCAGGGTGAGCGGCTGCGCGCCGATCGCGGTGACTGGGGCAACTCCCCGAGCGGCTACGGCTACTCGTGGCTGCGCTGCGACGTCTCCGGGAACGGCTGCGCGGGGATCGGGGCAGAACACGGCTCCACGTACACCCTTTCCTCGGCGGATGTCGGGCACACCATCCGCCTCCAGGTGGATGCGCGCAACGCAGGCGGCCTGAGCAGGGCGTTCTCGCCCCCGACGGCGGTGATCGGTGCGCTGCCGGCCCCGGCCGCCGCCAAGCCGGCGAACACGGTCCCGCCGTCCATCTCCGGCACCGCGCAGGAAGGGAAGACACTGACGGGCAACCGGGGGACATGGACGAACGAGCCGACGAGCTATGACTACTCGTGGCACCGCTGCGGCCGACAGGGCGACAAGTGCGACACGATCGGCTCCGCACGGGGCACCAGCTACACCATCCGGGACAACGACGTCGGCAAGACAATTCGCTTCCGCGTCCGCGCGCGGAACGCGTTCGGCTCCGAGAGGGCGAGCTCCGGCCCGACCGCACTCGTCCGCGCCGCCGCCCCGACCGCGAACACGACGCCACCGACGGTTTCGGGCACCCCCGCCGAGGGCGCGACGCTGACCGGCTCCAACGGCAGCTGGACGCACAGGCCAACGTCGTACGCGTTCGTGTGGTACCGCTGCGACCGGAACGGCAACGGCTGCGCCTCGATCGGCGGCGCCCGCTCGAGCTCGTACCGGCTGACCTCCGCCGATGTCGGCGCCACGCTGCGCCTGCGGGTCACGGCAGGCAACTCCGAGGGCAGTAGCAGCGCGACCTCGGTGCCGACGGCCGTGATCCAGCGCGCCTCCGCGCCGCCGCCGTCCCGCGGCCCAGGCTGTCCTCCCGGCGGCAACCCCGACCAGGTGACGAGGATCGCGGCGCCCGCCCGGCTACTGGTCGACACGCTTCAGGCCGATCCACGAGTCGTCACGCGCGGGACAGCCGCTCTCGTCGTCCGCTTCCACGTCACCTCGAGCTGTGGCGGCGCCGTGCAAGGCGCGCTCGTGTACGCGACTGCGACGCCGTACAACCAGTTCGCCATCCCGCCCGAGGCTCCGACCGGCGCCGACGGCTGGGCGACTCTCGTCTTCCGTCGCCTGCGCGGCTTCCCGGTCAGCGGCCACCAGCAGCTGATCACCGTCTTCGTCCGGGCGCGCAAGCCGGGCGAGAGCGTGCTCGGCGGGATCTCCACGCGCAGGCTCGTCTCCATCCCCGTCCGCCTCGGCTGAGGTCCGGACGGATCGGGGATCCCGCCCGGCGCGCCGAGTCGCAGCCCGTACGATCCGACCTCGGAATGGGCATCGGGAAGCTCCTGGTCGCGAACCGCGGCGAGATTGCGGTTCGCATCTTCCGCACCTGCCGCGAGCTCGGGATCGCGACGGTGGCGGTCCACCCACCGGACGACGCCGGGGCGTTGCACACGCGCGTCGCAGGCGAGACGGTCGAGATCTCGTCCTATCTCCACTCGGAGGAGCACATCCGTGCCGCACTCCGCGCCGGCGCCGACGCGATCCACCCCGGGTACGGGTTCCTGGCCGAGAACGCGGACTTCGCCGAAGCGGCCGAGGCGGCGGGACTCGTGTTCGTCGGACCGACGCCGGAGGCACTGCGCGCCGGTGGCGACAAGCTCGCTGCGAAGCAGGCGGCACGCGCGGCCGGCGTGCCCGTGCTCGACGAGGGCGTCCCCGCAGAGCTCGGCTTCCCGCTGCTGGTGAAGGCGGTCGCCGGCGGGGGAGGCCGAGGGATGCGGATCGTCCGGTCGGCAGCCGAGTTGAACGACGCGCTCGACGCGGCCCGACGCGAGGCCAAGGCGGCCTTCGGCCGGGGCACCGTGTTCTGCGAGCGCTACCTCGAGCGCCCGCGCCACATCGAGATCCAGCTGCTCGGTGACGGCAGCGGCGGCGCGATTGCGCTGGGTGAGCGGGAGTGCTCGATCCAGCGCCGCCACCAGAAGGTGCTGGAGGAGTCGCCCTCCTCGGCTCTGAGCCCGGCGCTGCGCGCGGAGATGAGCGAGGCCGCGGTTGCCCTCGCCCGGGCGATCTCGTACCGCAGCGCAGGCACCGCCGAGTTCGTGCTCGACGGCGGTACGTTCTTCTTCCTGGAGCTGAACGGGCGCATCCAGGTCGAGCATCCGGTGACGGAGCTCGTCACCGGGCTCGACCTGGTCGCCGCCCAGATCGAGCTGGCCGAGGGTGGTGCACTTCCCCCGCCGGCGGAGCCGCGCGGACATGCTGTCGAGGTGCGGCTGTACGCCGAGGATCCGCGCACCTTCCTCCCGCAGGCCGGCACGCTCGAGCGGCTGCGGCTGCCGGAAACGGTGCGGGTCGACGCCGGCGTCGAGGAGGGCGACGAGGTCGGCATCGCCTACGACCCGATGATCGCGAAGCTGATCGCCCGGGGCGAGACGCGTGGCGAGACGCTCGACCGACTCGCGAGCGCACTCGACGAAGTCGATGTCGACGGCGTCGTCACCAACCTGCCGTTTCTCCGCTGGCTGGTCGCGCATCCGGCCGTGCGGGCGGGCGACACGACCACGGCCTTCCTGGTCGAGAATCCGCCGCTGTCGGCCCCGCGCCCGGCTACGCCGCCGCCCTGGCGCGGCGCGTTCCGACTCAACCTCCCCCCGCCTCCCCCGCACGGGCCGCCTGACGAGGCGGCCGACGCGCACGGGCTGGCGGCCGGCGCCGAGCACAGCACGGTCAGCGCGCCGATGCCCGGCACGGTGCTCCGCGTGCTCGTCCGGAAGGGCGACCGCGTGGAGCCGAGACAACCGCTGGTCGTGCTCGAGGCGATGAAGATGGAGACGCCGCTCGTCTCGCCCTACGCCGGCGTCGTGCAGGAAGTGCACGTGGCCGAAGGCGACCGGGTCGCCGGAGGCGCCACGGTCGTGGAGCTGGAGGAGTGAGCATCCTGCGTCCGGACGACGCACGGGCGTTCCTCGAAGCGGCCGGCCCGCTGCTCCTCGCCGACGAGCCGCGCAACAACCTGATCCTCGGAATCCTGGCGACGCTGCTCGAGCGCCCCGACCGCTTCGCCGAGAAGCGCTTCTGGGTGGTGACCGGCGACGCGGGCGAGCCCCTCGCTGCGGCGATGCAGACGCCGCCCTACAACCTCCTGCTCGGTGGCAGCACGGCCGGCCCGGCGCTCGAGGAGCTGGCCGAGGGGATCGATGCCGACCTGCCCGGCGTCTTCGGCGCGCATCCCGAGGTCGACGAGTTCGTTCAGTTGTGGACGCGATCGCACGAGGTCGAGCCGCGCGTGCTTCGCGACCAGGGCGTCTATGCGCTGGAACGCGTGCAACCCGTGCCGCCTGCTGCGGGTCGGTCGCGAAGCGCTGGGCACGAGGACCTGCCGCTACTCCTGGACTGGATGGTCGCCTTCGGCGAGGAGGTGCTGGAAGAGAACGACCCCGGCCGGGCCGAGGCCCGCGACGCCGTCGAGCACAGGCTGGGAAGCCAAGACGGCGGCTTCGAGCTCTGGGAGGACGGCGGCGAGGTCGTCTCCCTGTCCGGCTGGGGCGGGCCGACTCCGAACGGCATCCGGATCGGCCCCGTCTACACCCCGCCCGAGCAGCGCGGTCGCGGTTATGCGACCGCCCTCGTGGCCGAGCAGTCCCAGAAGCTGCTGGACGCCGGCCGCCGATTCTGTTTCCTCTACACCGACCTGGCCAACCCGACCTCGAACGCGATCTACGAGCGCATCGGCTACGTCAAGATCGCCGAGTCGGCGATGGTCGAGTTCGACGAGCAGTAGATGGTCGAATCCTTTCGCCGCCCGACGAAGCGAGCGAGGAGGGTGCTCACGGGGGAACGAGTTCCCCCGTGCTACTAGAAGAGTTTCTGGAGCTTCATCGCTGCGCCCATGTCGCCCTTGATCTTGAGCTTGCCGGACATGTACGCGGCGGTCGGGTTCTGCTCGCCCTTCACGACCTTCTCGAACGTCTCGGCCGAGGCGGAGATCGTGCAGTCGCCGCCGGTATCGCCGTCGTCGACGGTGACGCCTCCGTCGGCGACCTTCACCGTCCAGGTGCCGGCGCCCTCGATGTCGAAGACGTATGAGTTGTTCAGACCGGCGGTCTTGCCGGGGTCGACGCGTGACGGAAGCTGCTCGAAGAACTCGCTGACGACAGACACTGGGCTCGCTCCTTGTCGGTTGCCGCCCGAGCCTACCGGCTACGGGACGGCCACCTCCGGCTCGAGGCGGCGGCGCTCCCCGGTCGTCGGGAGCAACATCGTCAGCGCAAGCGCGACCATGGGCGCGGCCGCAGAGATGAAGAGCGAAGTGCGCAGGTCGATCGAGTCGGCCACCGCACCGAGGAACACGGCGGCCACCCCGCCGAGGCCGATCGCGAACCCGATCGAGAGACCCGAGGCCACGCCGATGTTGCCGGGCAGGTACTGCTGCGCCATCACCATCGTCACCCCGAACGTCCCGACCACCGCGGCGCCGACTCCGGCGAGCGCGATCGCGCCCGGGATGCCGCCGACCAGCAGGAACACGAGGATCAGCGGTGTGCTGAGAACGAAGCTCCCCATCAGCACGGTGCGGAGCCCGATGCGGTCCGCGAGCGGCCCGGCCAGCAGCGTCCCGACCGCGCCGACCAGCAGCATCCCCGCGAAGACGTAGTTGCCGTACGACTTCGAATGGCCCTGCGACACCTCGTAGAGCGGCACGAACGTGATCAGGCCGAACCAGGCGAGGCTCCGGAAGGTGATCACCGCCAGGAGGATCGCCAGCGAGCGCAGGTCGTTCTGGCCGCCACCTGCTCTCCTCGTCCCGGCGTCCGGCACGAAGCGGAGCAAGTACGGAGTCCCCGCGAGCAGCAGGGTGGCGACGACGACCGCGGGCACGACGAGGAACCAGCCGCCGCGGAGGCCGAGGGCGACGACGATGGGCGTGACCACCAGGGCTCCCAGGCCGTAGCCGATGTTCCCGCCGACCGCGAAGAGCGACATCCCGCTCGCCCGGTTGCGCCCGCTGGTGTAGGCGGCGAACTTCGAGCCCTCCGGGTGGTAGGCGGCGGTGCCGAGCCCCGAGACGATGACGAGCACGACCACCAGCCAGTACGCATGGGCATCGGCGGCCGCCGCCATCCCCAGCCCGCCGAGGGCGACGCCCGCCGGCAGAAGCCAGATGGCGCCCCGGGCATCGGACCAGAGCCCGAACAGCGGCTGGACGATCGACGACGACAGCGCCGAGGCGAGCACGAGCACGGCGACCAGCGTGTAGGAGAGGCCGAACTCGGTCTTCAGGAACGGGAGTAGCGCCGGCAGCGCACCACCGGAGAAGTCCACCGATGCGTGACCGGTCGAGAGCAGCGTCATTGCCCGCCGGTCGATCTGGTCGCGCACGCTCGCAGCGTATCCGGATAGCATCGCGCCGCCGATGGAGATCGCCGCCGCGCCGGAGGCCGCCGAGGCGGACCTCACCGCCTTCGCCGTCCTCGACCCGGTCGGCGAAGTGCCCGCCCTCGATCCGCGACTTCCGGGCCTGGTCGAGTCCGGCGAGGTGAAGGGCGAGGCGGGGGCGACATGCGTTCTCCACGGTGAAAGGGGACGGATCGTCGCCGCGGGCGGCGGCCGCCGCGACCAGCTCGACGCCGACTCCATCCGCGATGCGGCCGCCGGGGTGGCCCGCCTCGGTCTCGGCGGCACAGTTGCGTGGCTGCTCGACGACAAGCTGCGCCTGAGTACGTCCGGGCAAGCACGCGCCGTCGTCGACGGCCTCGTCCTGGGCGGCTACGACGCGGGAGCGTGGAAGACCGAGCAAGCGCAGCGGCGTCAGACAGATCGGCTGATCCTCATCGGCGCCGACGAGACGGCGATTTCCCTTGCGCGGCGCGCGGAACGCGTCGCGCAATTCACGAACCGTGCCCGCGACCTTGCGAACCGCCCGCCGAACGACCTGACGCCGGAGCGGCTCGCCGAGCGGGCTGCCGAGATCGCGCAGGGCTCGACCGAGCTCTCCTTCACGTCGTTCGGCCGCGACGAGATCGAGGCGATGGGCATGGGCGCCTTCGCCGCGGTCGCCCAGGGAAGCCACAACGAGCCTCGGCTGATCGTCCTGCGCTACGACGCTCCGGGCGGGCGGGACGACCTCGTGCTCGGCCTGGTCGGCAAGGCGATCACCTTCGACACGGGCGGGATCTCGCTCAAGACCGCTGACTACATGGAGGACATGAAGGGCGACATGTCGGGTGGCGCCGCGGTGATCGAGGGCATGGGCGCCGTCGCCGACCTGGAGCTTCCGCTGCGCGTGCTCGCCGTCGTCGCCTCGACCGAGAACATGACCGGCGGCGGCGCCTATCGGCCGGGCGACATCCTCACGGCGATGAACGGCAAGACGATCGAGGTGATCAACACCGACGCAGAGGGCCGGCTCGTTCTCGCGGATGCGCTCTGCTACGCGCGGGCGCAGGGCGCGACACACCTGATCGACATGGCCACTCTCACGGGCGCGATGGTGCTGGCGATGGGTGACCTCTACGCCGGCGTCTACGCGAACGACGACGGCTGGCGCGACGGGATCGTCGACGCGGCGAACGCGGCCGGCGACCACCTCTGGCCGCTGCCGCTACACCGCCGCTACCGCCGCTACGTGAACTCGAACTTCGCCGACATGAAGAACGCCTCGATCCTCAGGGAGGGGTCTCCCGCGCTCGCCGCCGAGTTCCTGCGCGAGTTCGCCGGCGACGGGCCGTGGGCACACATCGACCTCGCCGGCCCGGCGTTCATCCGGCGCTCGCGCGGCGACTACCTGTCGCAGCAGGGGGGTACCGGCTACGGCGTGCGCCTGATCGCCGAGCTTGCGGAACGACTCTCCGAGTCGTTCCGCCAAAGGCCATGAACTTCGATCTCTCGCCGGAACATGAGCTCGTCCGCGACACGGTGAGGACCTTTGCGGTCGAGAAGGTGTCTCCCGTCGCGGAGGAGCTCGACCGCGACCACCGCTTCCCGTACGAGCTCGTCGCCGAGATGGCCGAGCTCGGGCTGATGGGGATCCCGATCCCGGAGGAGTACGGCGGCGGCGGCGGCGACACCCTCTCGTATGCGATCGCGGTCGAGGAGCTGACCCGCATCGACTCGTCGGTCGCGATCACGGTCGCGGCGCACACGTCGCTCGGGACGATGCCGATCTTCCTCTTCGGCTCGGAGGAACAGAAGCGGGAGTGGCTGCCCGTCCTGGCGTCCGGCAAGCGCCTCGCCGCGTTCGGCCTGACCGAGCCCGGTGCCGGCTCCGACGCCGGCGCGACCGCGACCACCGCTGACCTGCGGGACGGGAGCTGGGTGATCGACGGCGCCAAGATGTTCATCACCAACGCGGGCACCGACATCACCGCCTGTGTGACGATCACCGCGCGCACCGGCGAGGACGAGGTCTCGAACCTGATCGTCCCGAACGGCACGCCCGGCTACGAGGTCTCGGCGCCGATGCAGAAGCTCGGCTGGCGCGCGTCGGATACGCGAGAGCTGTCATTCCAGGGCTGCGCCGTGCCTGAGGGAAACCTGCTCGGCCCGCGCGGCGACGGCTTCAAGCAGTTCCTCGAGATCCTCGACGGCGGCCGCATCTCGGTCGCGGCGATGGGAGTCGGGCTCGCTCAGGGAGCGTACGACCTCGCGTACGAATACGCTCTCGAGCGGCAGCAGTTCGGCAAGCCGATCGCGTCGTTCCAGGCAATTCAGTTCCAGCTCGCCGACCTGGCGACGGACATCGAGGCAGGGCGCGTGCTCGTGTACCGGGCCGCGTGGCTCAAGGACGAGGAGCGGCCGTTCGCGCTGGCGGCTGCGCAGGCCAAGCTCTACACAGGGCTGCTGTCCAACCGGGCGGCGAACGTCGCGCTGCAGATCCACGGCGGCTACGGGTTCATGGACGAGTTCCCGATCTCGCGGCTCTACCGCGATCAGAAGATCCTCGAGATCGGCGAGGGCACGAACGAGGTGCAGCGGATGGTGATCGCGCGGCAGCTCGGCCTGCCGCCCTCGTAGCCGGAGGCCGAGGCCGGAGACAGGTGAAGGGACAGGCACCGAGTGCCTGTCCCCGCCCTGCGTGGAACGCGCGCCCCTTTCGGAGGACAGCGGCCGCCGCAGCCGCCGCCGCCCCCCGAGACCCCGAGCGGCGCACCAACTCTCTCTCCCGCGCCTCATGGTGCCCATCGGCCACGGACGCGACAAGGGCCGAACGGCCTATTTCACGGGCCCGCGAGTCACTATCGGAAAGACAGCGAGGCGCGCTGCTAGCGTCAGCGGGGGATGCTGTTCCGGCAGTTCGTCGACGAGGACCTCGGCTGCGCCTCCTATCTCGTCGGCGACGCCGACGCGGGCGAGGCGCTGCTGATCGACCCCGGTTACGCGATCGAGCCGTACCTCGCCGCGGCGGAGCAGGAGGGCGTACGCATCGTGCGGGTGCTGGAGACGCATACGCACGCCGACCACGTGTCCGGTCACGGGCGGCTGGCGCTGGAGCACGAGATCCCGGTCTCGATCCACGGCGACGCCGCCGCAGCGTATCCGCACGACGCGCTCGCCGACGGCGACGAGGCTCGCGCCGGCTCGGTCACTGCCCGGGCAATCCACACGCCGGGCCACCGCCCCGAGCACTGCTGCTTCCTCGTCGACGGGACGCTCTTCACGGGGGACTCGCTGTTCGTCGGCACGGTCGCCAGGCCGGATCTCGCCGTCGAGGCCCGAGCAGGCGCCGAGGGGATGTTCCGCAGCCTCCAGAAGCTGCTCGAGCTGGCCGACGACGTCCAGGTCTTCCCCGGGCACGTCGCCGGCTCGCTGTGCGGCACCGGGATGAGCCCCGCTCCCTCCACGACGATCGGTGCCGAGCGCCGGAGCAACCCGTTGCTTGCGATCGCGACCGTGAACGACTTCGTCGACGAGACGGCCGAGGCGGCGACGCCTCGGCCGCCGAACATGGAGCGGATCGTCGAGCTGAACCGGGGGCCCTTTCTCGGCGACTCACTGCTACCCGAGCCGGTGCAGACGCCGCACGGTGCCACCGTCCTCGACGTCCGGAGTGCGGACGAGTTCGCCGCGGGCCATGTCCCGGGCGCGCTGAACGTGCCGGTGGCGGTGAAGGGGTTCGGCACTCGGGCGGGCTTCGTGCTCAGGCGCGATGAGCACATCGTCCTGCACGCATCGACACCCGCCGAGGCCGAGCTGGCGGCCCGGCGGCTGCGCGCGGTGGGAATGCTCGAGCTGCACGGGTATCTCGACGGGCCGCAGGAGCTCGAGCCGCTCGGCACGGTCGAGCTCGACGACCTCCGTGCGCTGCTCCAGAGCGATGAGGTGGACGTGATCGACGTGCGCGAGTTGGACGAGCGCGACTCGGGCTTCATTCCCGGGAGCAAGCACATTCCGTACCGACTACTCCGCGCCTACGGGGCCACCGTCGCGGACGGCAAGCCGGTGGTGACGATCTGCGAGAGCGGCGCGCGGGCAGCGGTCGCCGCCAGCATCCTCGCCGCGGCGGGCGTCGACGCACGGCCGGTGCTCCACGGTGGAATCACCGACTGGCACCGCGGGGGCGGGCACACGGTCGAGTTCCGCCGCTGCGGAAGCTGACGGTAGGTAGTGGCCGAGTTCGTCCGCGACGTCCTCGGGGTCGAGCTGTTCCGCACGCGTCGTGAACCCGACCAGGTCGGCGAAGAGGACGCTGACGACCTTTCTCTCCGGGCGGCCCGCAGCCACCGAGTGTGAAGGCGAGCGTCGGTGCCTGACTTCAGTCTGGCACCGACTCCGTTTCAAGGGCCGATTCTCGCTCCGGGGACGCGTGGACCGTCGATCGGCAGCTTCCTGGCGAGGAAGGCGAGTTGGTCGCGGTAGACCTGCGCGTTCAATTCGTGGCCGGCCGAATACCAGCGCACCACCGACCCACGCGGCGCGGCCTTCTGCAGCGCGACCAGCGCCGCCCGCGGCACGACCTCGTCCTTGCTGCCGTCCTGCAGGAGCACCGAGCCGGGATGGGCGCGCGCCAGCCAGCGCAACGGATCGATCTGGGTCAGCGACCGGCGCACCCGCGGACGAAGGACGGGGGGTGCCTGCGCAACATATTGCGAAACCGGCAGCGAGCCGCCCGACATCAGCACGATCGCCCGGAGGCGCGGCTCCGCGCCGGCGGTGACGGCCGCGACGCGGGCGCCGAGGCTCCAGCCGACCAGGCCGATCCGCTTCGGGTCGACCTGCGGGAGGCTCCGCAGTAGGTCGACTGCCCGGCGCACGGCGACCACGTCCGAGGAGAAGATCCGCCGGTCGCGTGCCAGCGACTGTCCAGGAGTCATTCCGGCGGGCGGGGAGCCGGCGCTACTCGACGGCAGGGTCAGCGTCATGCCGACCGCGCGCCTGCCCGCGGCCCAGACCGCCGGCAGGAGGAAGCGCTCGCGACCCTCACCCGAGCCGTGCAGGTAGATCACGGCCGGGAGCTTCTTGCCGCCCGTCGGCAGTGCGAGGTAGGCGGGCACGCGGCCGCTCGGCGCCGCGTAGGACACGTCGTCGACCGCGATCGGGTACGGGCTGTTCACCCGGCCCTTGTCGCGAAAGGCGAGCGGGCGCGAGGCGTCGTACGCGAACGGGCTCGGCTGCGTCGTCGCCGCCGGCCGCGTCGTCGGCGCCGCCTCGTCGCTGCCCCCGCAGCCCGCTGCGCCGATGCCGAGCGCCGCGACGAGCGCTATCGCAGCCGCTCGACCTCGTAGCCCCATCCGCGCATCTGGTCGAGGAGCGCCTCGCAGTGGGGCTCGTCACGGGTGAGCAGGGTCAGGTCGATGCCGGTCGCGCCGACCGGAATATCCACCCCTTCGCGGCGATGCTCCACTGAAAGGACGTTGACGCGTTCCTCGGCCACAAGTTGGAGGAGCTTCAGCAACTCGCCGGGCCGGTCCGGCACCGACGTCCGCACGACGAGGTGACGCCCGGCCGAGGTGACGCCGTAGCGAACGACCTCGATCAGCGTGCTGGCATCGATGTTCCCGCCCGAGAGCACGACGGCCACAGGGCCGTCTCCCGCGATCTTCCCCTCCAGAAGGGCGGTGACGCCGACCGCCCCAGCGCCCTCGACGACGAGCTTCGTCCGCTCGAGAAGGAGCACGATCGCCTCCGCGATCCCGTCGGGCGAGACCTCGACCACGTCGTCGAGCAGGTCGTCCAGCAGCGGCCCGGTCAGCCTGCCAGGCTCCTTGACCGCGATCCCGTCCGCCAGCGCGAATGCGTCCCGGGCGGCACGGATGCCGACCACCCTCGTCCCGGGGGCCACGGTCCGCAGCGCCAAGCCGATCCCCGCGGCGAGGCCGCCGCCGCCGATCGGCACCAGCACGGTCTCGGCGTCCGGCACGTGCTCGGCGAGCTCGAAACCGATCGTTCCCTGCCCGGCGACGACCGTCTCGTCCTCGAAAGGGTGGACGAAGGTCGCTCCCGCTTCCTCGCTGAGCTTGCGCGCCTCGGCCAGCGCCTCCTCGATCCCCTGGCCGACCATCCGCACCTCGGCGCCGTAGCCCTTCGTCGCCTCGACCTTCGCCATGGCTGCGTCCTGCGGGACGAAGATGGTGGCGCTGACGCGGGCCTCGCGTGCTGCCCACGCGACCGCCTGGGCGTGGTTGCCGGCGCTCGCGGCGACGACGCCGGCAGCCCGCTCGTCTTCGTCCAGCGTCGCCAGCTTGTTGACCGCTCCGCGGATCTTGAACGAGCCCGTCCGCTGGAGGTTCTCCGCCTTCAGGTATACGTCGCGCCCGGCCAGTCGCGAGATGGTCTCCGAGCGGTAGACCGGCGTGACGCGCGCGAGCCCGGCGAGGCGCTCGCGGGCACGCTCGATGTCAACTGCCGTCGGCACGGTCGTCGACATCGAACACCCTGGACATAATTTGCGAGACGGCCGAGAGGGGATCGAGCCGGCGAGCCTGGACGTCGTCCAACAGCCCCTGAAGCTCGGGGTCGGACTCGACCATACGCTCAAGGTGGGCCCTCGCCCGCGCGGAGGCGACTGCATAGACCTCCTCGGCCAGATTGCGGCGGCGGCGCTCTTCGAGCCTGCCCTCGCGTTCGAGGAACGCACGGTGCTCCTCGACCTTCTCCCACAGCTCGGGCACGTTCTCCCCGCGGTGCGCCTCGGTGAGCACGATCGGCACCTTCCAAGGGCGGTCGCGGTCGAGCGAGAGCACCGACCGCACCTCGGTCAGCATCGTCTTCGCCGCCGGATGGTCCATCTTGTTGATCGCGATCACGTCGGGGATCTCCATGATCCCGGCCTTCAGCGCCTGGATGGAGTCACCCGAGCCCGGCATCAGCACGAGCACGACCGTGTCGGCGACGCCGATCACCTCGACCTCGCTCTGTCCGGTGCCGACCGTCTCGACGAGGACGAGATCCTTGCCGGAGGCGTCCAGGATCAGCAGCGCCTGGAGCGTCGCCTCGGCGACGCCACCCAGATGGCCGCGCGTCCCCATCGAACGGATGAAGACACCTGGGTCGAGGAAGTGGTCGGCCAGCCGGATTCGGTCCCCGAGCAGCGCACCCTGCGAGAACGGGCTGGACGGATCCACGGAAACCACCCCTGCCGTACGGTCGAGGCCGCGGACGTGACGGAGCAGCGCCCCGATCAGGCTCGACTTGCCGACTCCCGGGGGGCCGGTGATCCCGACCGAGTACGCGCGCCCGGTTTCCGCGTAGAGGTCGTGGACGAGTTCTCGCGCCAGGGGGTCGGCGCTCTCGACGAGCGTGATCGCGCGGGCGAGCGCACGCCGGTCGCCCGCCCGCACGCCGGCGGCGAGCGTTTCCAGCGTCCACTCCCGCCGGCCGCTCAACTGTCACCTTGCCAGGACCGGCCCGAGGTTCTCGCCGCGACCGCCATGGCGGGCGCGGCCCCTCGCCATCCTGAAGGTGCGAGTGGGTTCTGGGAGGAGGGCTCGTGGGGGGAACCGGCCGTTCCCGCGCGAGCGAGCCAAAGGCGAGCGACAATCACGACGGCGCCGGCTCGGGGACGGCCGCCGCCGGCTCACGCCGGAGCAGCGCGTAGCCGGTCACCGCAGCGGCGATGGCGATCACCCCGGCGATGCCCCAGACCCAGCGGGCCCCCACCGCGTCGACGAGTGGCCCGGCGACCGCCATCCCGAGGCCGAGGACCGCGAAGTTGGTGCCCATGATCAGGGTGAAGGCCCGGCCCCTGACGTGGTCCGGTGCGCCGCGCTGGACGAGCAGGGTGTTGCAGACGAGCGCGGTCGCGTTCCCGATCCCGCTCGCGACCACGAACAGAGACGCGACCCAGACGTTGGGGGAGATGCCCGCCGCAATGTTTGCGACTCCCATCAACCCGATCGCGAGCCCGTAGAGCGGCGTCATCCCGCGTCGCTCGAGCAGGGTCGACGCGAACAGAGCCCCGATCACCGCGCCGAGGCCGTTCGCTGCGAAGAGCAGGCCGAACCCGAAGTCGCCCGCGTCGAACGACACCTTCGCAAGCACGACCTCGGAAACGTTCACGAACGCGATCGTGATCATCGCCAGGTTCCAGGAGAGGAGCACGGCCAGGAGCGGGCGCGAATGGAGGACGAGACGAAAGCCTTCGCCGAGGTCGTGCCAGTACCCGCGGCTCGCGACATGGCCCTGCTGGAGCAGGGCACGCGGGATGCGGAGCAGCAGAGCGGCCGAGACGGCGAAGCTGACCGCATTGACCACGTACGCGGGATCGGGCCCCGCTGCGGCGACGACCACCCCGCCGAGCAGCGTCCCGATCGTGATCGTCAGCTGCTCGGCCAGCCGGAGCAGTGCGTTCGCGCGCGGCAGCTCCTCCGTGGAGACGAGGTTGGGCAGCCCGGCATACGCAGCCGGACGTGCGAAGCCGGTGGCGACGCCCGCCAGCAGCGCGAGGGCGACGATTTGCCCGGCCGACACGGTGAACGTCAGCAGCACGAACACCGTGAGGCGCACGAGGTCGGCGCCGACGAGGATGCGCCTGCGCGAGAGCCGGTCGACGAGCGGGCCGAGCAGCAGGCCGATGGCCACGGCGGGCAGGAAGTCGGCGATCAGCAGTGCACTGACCCAGACACCCGAGTCCGTGCGATCCCAGACGTCGATGCTGAGCGCGATGACCGCGAGGAACGTCCCGAGGCCCGACACCAGGTAGGAGGTGAAGAGGAGCCTGAAGCTCCGAGACGAGCGGAGCACCTCCCGCTGGCGAGCGAGGAAGGGCGGCACGGGGCTCGAGCCTACCTCCCCGCGGCGGCCGATCGCGCCCGGGCGAGCGCCCCGGCGAAGTACTCGTTCTCATCGGCGGTGCCGCACGAGACCCTGATCGCCGTCGGCGCGCCGAAGCCGTGCAATGGCCGGACGATGACGCCCTCGGCCAGGAGCGCCTCGAACAGCGGCCGGGTGTCGGCGCCCGTTTCCACGTACAGGAAGTTGCCGACGGCAGGCCCCGCAGGGGAAAGGCCGGCCGACTCGAGAATCGCGGCGAGCTGGGCCCGCGAGTCTGCGTTCAGGCGGCGGCGACGACGAAGCTCGTCGGTGTTGTCGAGACTGGCGAGCGCGGCTTCCTGTGCGGCCGACGAAACGTCGAACGCCCGCTTGACCTTGTTGGCCGCAGTCACGACCGTCGGGCTCGCGACCATGTAGCCGATGCGCAAACCGGCGAGCCCGTAGATCTTCGAGAACGTCCGGAGCACGGCCACGGGCCGGCCGGCTTTGTAGTGCTCGATCGCGTCCGGGTAGTCAGGGTCGTCGACGTACTCGAAGTACGCCTGGTCGACGACGACGAGCACGCCCTCCGGCACCCGGTCGAGGAATGCCTCGAGCTCGGCACGCGTGTTCGTCGTCCCAGTCGGGTTGTTCGGCAGGCAGACGAACACGAGGCGCGTCCTGTCGGTGACCGCCTCGAGCATCGCGTCGAGGTCGTACCGGTCTTCTCGGAGCGGTGCCTTGACCGCAACGGCGCCCTGTTTCGCCGCGTCGATCGGGTAGCTCGCGAACGACGGCCACCCGCAGACGATCGCGTCGCCAGGGTCGAGGGTCGCCTGCGACAGGCAATCGATCAGACCGTCCGCGCCGGCGCCGACCGCGACCTCTTCGAACGAGACGCCGAACCGCTCGGCCAGGGCGTGCCGCAGCCGCCAGGCTCCGCCGTCCGGGTAGCGGTTGAGGTCGGCGACGGAGCGCGCGAGCGCTTCCACGGCCGCCGGAAACGGCCCGAACGGGCCTTCGTTCGACGCGAGCTTGACGCATCGGGCCAGCCCGAGCTCGCGCTGCACCTCCTCGACCGGCTTGCCCGGCTCGTACGGGACGAGCCCTTGGACGGCCGGCCGGAAGAAGCTGTCGGCGATCTCGGCGACGGAGGCGGCCACGCGGAGACTGTATCCCCGCTTAGTCTTCGTGGGTGGCGGAGATCGGGCTCTTCCCGCTCGAACTGGTGCTCCTGCCGAGCGAGCGGGTCCCCCTGCACATCTTCGAGGAGCGCTACCGCGAGCTGGTCGGCGAGAGCCTGGCCGACGGGACGGAGTTCGGCCTGATCCTCGAGGACGATGACGGGCTTCGGCAGGTCGGCACGAATGCTGCGGTGATCGAGCTCGTGCATACGTTCGACGACGGGCGGATGAACATCCTCGTCGAGGGCCGCGGCCGCTTCCGAATCGTGGCCGAGACCGAGGGACAGTCGTACCGCACCGCCGAGGTAGAGCCGCTCGAGGACGACGCCGGCGAGGAGCCGAGCGACGAGGAGACCGAGCGTACGCTGGAGGCCTTCCGGCGACTGGCAGCGATCGCCGAGGCGGACGAGGTCGACGTCCCGAGCCCTGGCGGAGGGACACTGCTCTCGTTCCAGCTCGCCGCCCGGGTCGACTTCGGCACGGTGCTCAAACAGGAGCTGCTCGAGCTGCGCTCGGAGCGCGCCCGGCTCGACCGACTCGTCGACCTCTTGGCTCAGGCGGCCGGGGCGCTCGCCCGAGAACGCGAGGTGCGGGAGCGCGCCTCGGGGAACGGCAAGGTCACGCGCGACTAGTCACCGCCCGACCTCGTGCGCCATCAGGATCGCGTCGACATAGTCGCTGCCCCGCCGGTAGTGCTGCTTGCGGTAGCCCTCGCGAACGAATCCGAACTGCTCGTACAGCCGGATAGCGGGCTCGTTGTAGGGAAAGACGTGGAGCTCTAGTTTGCGTACGCCGGTTGCCTGCGCCCAGGCGACGGCCTGCTCGAGCAACGCCGTGCCGACGCCCTCGCGCCGGGCCGATGCCGCGACCATCAGCCCCAGGTCGGCAACATGGCGACTCGCCGGGTGTGGATCACGGGAGATCGAAAGGCGGCCCACGATCTCTCCGTCGCGCTCGGCGACGAACACGGCAGCGTCGGGATGGTTCCGAACCGCCTTCAGGTAGCGGCGCTCGTCGGCAACGGAGCGCCAGCGACTTTCGGAGATGAGCCAACCCTCAGGCTCCGACCCGACAGCCTCGGCAAGCGCGACGAGTGCCGCCGCATCCCCCGGGCGGGCCGGTCGCACGAGCGAGCGGCTCATCCGACCACGATGCCGTGACCGCCACGACGCGGGTCACCTGCCGCGGCGAGGCTGCCTCCCGCGTCGACCTCGACTGCAGCGACTCCGCCGAAGTACAGGTTACGCCGACGCCAACGGACGACGTCGTAACCGCGTGCCTCCAGCGCGTCGAGGGCGGCCGAGTCGCTCCCGCCTTCGCAATGGAGGTGAGGCTCCTCGACGTGGATCCGCGGCGCGCCGATCGCCTCCTCCACACCCAGCCCATGGTCGACGACGTTCACCACCGTCTGGAGAATCGCACCACGCAGCCGAACCGAGCCCGCGCTGCCGACCACCAGCCGCGGCCGGCCGCGGCGGAGCACGATCGACGGCGCCATCATGCTCGTCAACCGCGCTCCGGGGCGCGCGCCGGCGCCGGCGGGGTTCAGGTCGTATTCGCCCAGCATGTTGTTCAGGTGGATCCCCGTTCCCGGCACGATCACGCCCGAGCCGGAGCCGGTGGAGGCGGTCAACGAGGCCGCATTCCCGCGCCCGTCGACGACGGAGATGTGCGTGGTGCCGCGGTCGGCCATCTCGGGCACGCCCGCCTGGCCGGCGCGGATCCGCCGAAGCGCGGCGCGGACGTTCTGCGTCGAGCCGAGGCGGGCCGCGAGGCCTCCCCGGTACAGGTCGCGCGCGAAGCTTCCCGTGCGGGCGCGGCCCTGCTCGCGCATGACGTCGGCCAGGCGTGCGATCGCGTCGGCGCTTCCGGACGCCGCCCCAGTACCGAGGGCATCGAGCAACTGGAGCCCGTAGCCGACCAGGAGGCCGCCCGACGACGGCGGGGGATTGGAGGCGAACTCGTGGCCGCGAAAGCGCACCCGCACCGGCCGCCGGCGCACGACGCGGTAGGCGGCGAGGTCGGTGAAGGTGACCGCTCCCCCGTGCTCGCGAACGTGAGCGACGATCTGCCGTCCGATCGCGCCGGCATAGATCGCGGCTGCGCCCTTGCGGGAGAGCTCGTCGAGCGTTGCGCCGAGGTCGGCGAGCACCAGCCGGTCGCCAGCGACGAGCCGCGAGCGCCTGCCGTAGATCCGCTTGCCCTCCGGCGTATGGCGCAGGATCAGGTCGAGGATCGCATGCAGGTAGGCCTGCGATCGTGTCAGCTCGACGCCGCCGTCCGCGAGCTCCAGCGCCGGCTCGAACAGACGCCCCCAGGGCAGCGAGCCGTACGAGCGATGCGCAGCTTCGAGCCCGGCGGCCGCGCCGGGCACCGCGCACGACGCGGCGCCGATCCGGAAGATCTGGCTCGTGTCGCCGTCGAAGTCGATATCGATCGCCTCCATCTCCGTCGCCCGCGGTGGGCGGGCGCCCAGCCCGGGGACGGCGACGAAGAAGTCGAGCAGCCGGTCGGTGCGGTCGCGTGCGCGGTGGACGAGCATGAACCCGCCGGCCCCGGGCCCGGTGAGCGGGCTCTCGGCGACCCAGGAGGCGAAGGCGGCGGCCACGCAGGCGTCCACGGCGTTCCCGCCCTCGGCCAGGATTCGTGCTCCGGCCTCGGCCGTGAGCGGGTGGCCTGCCGCGATTGCGCCTTTCACGGCGCCACTCTAGGAGCTTCTACTACGGAGACGAAGTTGACCCGTGCGAAGTCGTCATGGCGTCGGCGGAGCCGACGCCGGACTTCACACGGTTCGGACCAGACGGAACCGCTCGCAGACGACCATCGTGTCGTCCTCGACCTCCACAACGCCGACCTCGCGGCGGTAGTCGTCCGATCCCCAGAAGCGCTCGTGTGCGGCCCGCCAGTCGGCAACCGACTCGAATCTCGCCCTCGTCGAAGGCGAACTGCTCGTCGACGTCGCCGGCCCGGACGACCCGCACCTCGCTCGTTTCGATCACTGCCACCGGCCGGTCGCTCGAGTCGACGACCACCCAGCGCATGCCGGGCTGCGGGAGCTCGTCGCGCCCCTCAGGCTCGTACTCCAGCCGTAGCGACGCGGTTGCCGTCTTCTCTCCGCGCAGAACGGCAGCGACGAGCTGGTCGCGCTGTGGGCCAGGGAAGCCGAAGTGGCAGACCGGCAGCCCGCCGACCATGGATCACAGGTCGCGCAGGAAGCTCGGCGGCTCCAGCGTCTCGTCGGCCTCGGTATCGCGTGGATGGACGGCGACCGGCCGCCGCGGCCTCCGCTCGCCGCCGAGCCCGGTGGCGACGACCGTCACCCAAACCTGGCCGTTGAGGCGATCGTCGATGGTCGCGCCGAAGATCAGATTGGTGTCGTCGACGGCGCCCTGGCGGACGACCTCGGCAGCCTCGTTCACCTCGAACAAGGAGAGGTCTTCGCCGCCGGCGATCGAGAGCAGGATCCCACGAGCGCCGCCGAGCTCCGTGTCGATCAGCGGCGAGCGCAGCGCCCGCTCGGCCGCCTCGCGCGCGCGGTTCTCGCCCGTCGCGAAGCCGATCCCCATCAGCGCGTTGCCGCCGTCCTGCATGACCGTTCGAACGTCGGCGAAGTCGAGGTTGATCAGTCCGGGCTGGGTGATGAGGTCTGTGATCCCCTGCACGCCCTGGCGGAGGACGTCGTCGGCGATCCGGAAGGCGTCCAGCATCGCGGTGTTCTTCTCGAGCACCTCGAGCAGGCGGTCGTTGGGGATGACGATCACCGTGTCGCAGGCTGCGCGGAGCGCATCGACGCCCGCCTCGGCCGCCGACCGGCGGCGCGTGCCCTCGAACCGGAACGGTGTAGTGACGATGCCGACGGCGAGGGCGCCGAGCTCGCGGGCGATCCGGGCGACGACCGGAGCCGCGCCCGAGCCCGTCCCCCCGCCCTCGCCGGCGGCGACGAACACCATGTCCGAGCCCCGAAGCGCACGCTTGATCTGGTCGTAGGCCTCCTCGGCCGCTGCTCGGCCGATGTCCGGGTCCGCGCCAGAGCCGAGGCCTTCCGTCAGCTCGCGCCCGATGTGGATCTTCAGCGGCGCGTCGTTCATCTGGAGCTGCTGGATGTCCGTGTTGACGGCGACGAACTCGACGCCGGTGATCCCGGCGTCGATCATCCGGTCGATGGCGTTCAGCCCTGCGCCGCCGACGCCGGCCACGCGGATGACGGCGAGGTAGGCGGAGTCGGCGCGCGGCGCCTGCCACAGACGCGGCGGCTGCTCGGGCAGGGGGTCGACCAGGCGTGCCGCGGGCCGCTCCTCCTCCACGATCGCGCGCGGTGCAGGTGCAATCTCCGGCTCCGGGCGTGGCGCCTCGACGACCGGTTCCTCGGCCGCCGGAGGCAGCTCCGGCTCGGGCTGCTGCGGCTCGGGCTCCGGCTCGGGAGCGGGCTCGACCTGCGGCGCCTCCTGCAACTCGGCCTGGCGCTGGGCGGCCTCCGTCGCGCGGAAGAGCTCTGCGAGCGGTCCCTCACGCATGCTTGCGCGCTTGCGCGCCATTGAGCACCTCCTTCGCCAGGTCGCGGTAGGCCTGCGCTGCCGACCCGGTGGGGTCGTACTTGAGCACCGATGTCCCCTTCACGGGCGCCTCGGCGTAGCGGATGGTCTTGCGGATCCGGGTCTTGAACACGAGTTCGCCGAAGTTCTCTTCGAGGATCTCGAGCGCCTCGCGCGAGTGCAGCGTCCGGCTGTCGTACATCGTCGCGAGGATCCCCTCGATTCCGACCTCCGGATTCAGGTTCTCGCGGATCATGCTCAGCGTGTTCTCGAGCTGGACGAGGCCCCGGAGGGACAGATACTCGCACTGGACGGGCACGATCACCCCGTTGGACGCGACAAGCGCGTTGATCGTCAGCAGGCCCAGCGACGGCGGCGTGTCGATGACGACGAAGTCGTAGCGTTCGAGCACCGGCTGGAGCGCCTTCTCCAGAGAGCGCTCGCGGCCGATCATCGCGGAGAGCGCGAGCTCGGCGCCGGCCAGGTCGATCGAGGCGACCGCGAGGTCGACCTCGCCGTGGTGGATGATCTGCTCGATCGGGAGCCGGTGGACGAGCACGTCGTACATCGACCGCTCGATCGTGTCCGGGTTTAGGCCCTGGCTCATCGTCAGGTTGCCCTGCGGATCGAGATCGATCGCGAGCACCTTGTTCCCCTCCTCGGCGAACGCGACGGCGAGGTTCAGCGTCGAGGTCGTCTTCGCCACTCCGCCCTTCTGGTTGGCGAGTGCGATGACCCTTCCCACGGTTGCTCCTTTAGAGGTGGTCGCCCGGCGCTGCGGGCGCGCGATGTCCTGTAGGGCCGACATGGTGCCGGGCCGTCTTTCGGCTCAGGCTAGCAGAGTCCTGCTGGAATTCCGCTCGGCGTTTTCCGACCGGCTGCGCGTCGTTTCCGGCAAGCTGCGGGTCGTTTTCGGCGGGCTGCGGGTGGTTTCCGGCGGGCTGAAGGTCGTTTCCGGCGGCAGAGCAGGTTCCGGCAGCGGTCCACTGCGTCGATCGCCTCGTTCGGGACCGGGTGCTCGGCCCGCGCCCAGGCATCCGCCTCCGTGAGCAGGGCCTGCAGCTCGGCGAGCAGGTCGGCCGGCGCCGCACGCCGGCGGTCGAGCGCCTCGATCCGCTCCAACCGCGCCAACAGGCGCCTCGCCTCCTCCATGCCCCGACCGTAGCCGGACGGGACACGACGGACCGTGTTGACTTCGTGCCGACTTCGTTACGCCGCGCTGGCCCAGGCGGAGAAGAAGCCCGCAGGGCGCGCACGCAACCCGAGCAGAGCCTCGTCGAGGGAGGCGAGGAGCCGCGTCCGGTCCTCGGCGAGGACGGTCTCGACGAAGATCCGCCGAACGGTGTCGGCGGTTTCCGCATCCGCCCCGGCGCCTCGTGCCAGCCCCAGCAGCCTTTCGACCCGCGCACGGTTCTCGGGCTCGGCGGTGTCGCCGATCAGGACGGCGGCACGCATCACCGCCGCCCAGAGCCCGTCCGCGCCGCCCAGAAGCGCGGCAAGCGCCTCCCGCAGGCGCTCCGAGCGGAGCGGCTCGGACTCGAACAGCGAGAGCTCCCACCGTTCGAGCGCCTCACCGAGCTCGGCGTCCTGCTCCGAGCCCGGCAGCCTGGCAAGCACATCGCCGGCGAGCCTCCCGCGCCACGGATCGAGCCGGGTCGGCTCACCGGCGGGCTGGGTCGCCGCGATCCCGAGCAGCGGCCGCGGCTCGAGCGGGTGGCGGTCGAGCCGCTCGCTGACGAGCAGCCCCGAAGCGACTGCCGCACCCGTGGCCAGCCGGATAGCGGTGACCGCGTCGGCAAACTCTGCGGGAGCGTCAGGGAGGGTCAGCTCGCCCGCAGAGAGGTTGCGCTCGAACGCCAGAGAGCCGTTCTGATCCGGGTCCGCGCCGTCGACGCGCTCGACCCGGACACCGCGGGCCAGCTCAACCGTGCCGCCGACCGACAGGCCGACGAGCGGCGCGGCGGCCGCGTAGCGCCGGTCGGCGCCGAAGAGCGAGCGCTCCAGGTCGCCGTAGACTCGGTCGAACGCGCCGTCGTCCCAGTCGAAGCCGCCGCAAGCCTCGGCGGTCGAGACGAGCAGCGGCAGCAGGATTGCGTCCAGAAGCGTCCGGTCGGCGGTCGGTCCGTCGGCGGCGCCGCGCGTGAAGATGGCCGCCGCCGGCTCGCGACGCAGCTCGGTGAGCGCGATCCGCGCGTCCGGGAGTTGCGAGAGGACGCGAATCCGCTCCTCGAGATGGTCACGCACGAGCGGCCGGTACTCGTACAGCCCGCCGCGTTCGTCGACCACGAACGGGATCTCGCCTTGCTCGGCTTCAGGGGCGATCCGCGCGAAGGCCGCGAGGCAGAAGCCGCGAAGGGCCTGGTAGAGGTGCGGGACAGCCGGCGCCATGTCGCTGTGTTCTGCCGCCGATCTCGATCACCTTCGCCGAACCGCCCTCGGGGGCCGCGGGCACCCTGAGCCGGATCGATCGCCACATCCTTCGAGCGCGCGGTCGTACAGGCGGGATCCGTAGGACGGCGACGTTCGTCCGTCTAGGTCACCGTCGAGTCGTTCGGCTAGCCGATCCCGAAGCCGGTCGGCGAGCGTCCACACCGGCGATCAGCGCTGGCAGCCTGGGCACCAGTAGGCGATCCGGTTGGCGTCGCCCTGGCCGCGGGAGGCTATCCGCCCAGCGCAGCGAGGGCATGGCCTTCCCACGCGTCGGTACACGCGGTTGACGTGGCGCCGGCCCTCGAGCGAGCCGCGCATCTGACGCGTCGCGGCCTCGAGCACGGCGCGAAGCTCCTCGTCCCTCGTCTCGGCGAGTCGGCGCCACGGCGAGAGCTCGACCGCCCAGAGCGCCTCCGCCTTCCACTTGTTGCCGATTCCGGCGACGAGGCGCTGGTCGAGCAGCGCGTCGCCGGTGGCTCGGCCCTGATCGCCCGCGCGGATGTTCGTGACCATGCGGTCGAGATCCGGGTCGTCGGCGAGGATGTCGGGGCCAAGCCGCCCAACCGCCCGCCGGTGCAGCTCGAGCACCGGGCCGTTCCACTGGACGCCCTCGTAGCGAGAGCCGCGGAGGACGAGCCAAGGCCGGCCGCGCCGCGTGGCACCGCGCGGAACGAGAGTCCAGCGGCCGGTCATCCGCAGGTGGCTACGCAGCACGATGCCTCCGTCGAAGGTGAGTAACAGGTTCTTGCCGACCGCCTCGACGGAGAGGAGGCGCCGCCCGTGGAGCCGTTCGGCGATCCGCCCCACCTGGGCGCGTGGATTTGGAGTCTCGACCTCGACCCGCTCGCCGACGAGTGGCTGCAGACGGCGGGCGGCCCGATGAAGTGCATCGCCTTCTGGCATCGGGTAGCACGATAGGAGCATGAATTCGCGTGCGGCAGCAGCGGGAGTGGCGGCGGCGCTCGTCTGGGCAGCGGCCGAGCCGCTCGATCAGCGGATCTTTCGCTCCGACTACTCGGACATCGCGCTGCTCGGCAAGGCGGTCTCCGGGCGCCACTGGCGGCCGATCGGCCTGGCGATGCACGCACTCAACGGCGCTGCGTTCGGTCTTGCCTTCGACCTCGTCCGGCGGAGGACGGACGCGAAGGCGGTCACGCTCGCGGTCGGGGCGGCGGTCGCAGAGAACGCCGCGCTCTGGCCGCTGTGCGCGCTCGTCGACCGGTACCACCCGGCGCGTGGGGAGCGCGGCCTGCCTCCGCTCGCACGCAACGGCCGCGCGTTCGCGCAGGCGACGTGGCGGCACGCGCTCTTCGGCGCGGTTCTCGGCGTGCTCGCCCGCTAGCCGGGCGGCCCCTGCCGGACGAGCGCGAGCATCTCCTCGGGGCTTCCGCGCTCGTCGTGAACGTTTTCCAGCCACCAGGTCGCCCCTGCCTCTGCATAGCCGACCGGATCGACCTGGTCCGCGTGGCCCATGACGGCGACGTCGAAGCCGTCCAGATCGCCGCGCGCCGCGCGCACGGCGGCGAGCCCGCGCTCGACGTCGCCTGGCGTCTTGCTCATGCCCTCCTGGTTCGTCGTGTCCGCGGCCCAGCCGTCGAAGCGGGCTGCCCGATGCAGGGCTCGCGTGCTGTTGCCCCCGATCCAGATCGGCAGTCGAGTCTGCACCGGCCGGGGCGCGAGTTTCACCCTCTCGACCGTGTAGTGACGGCCGTGGTGATCGACCTGTTCGCCGGACCAGAGCCGGCGAAGCAGCTCCAGGCCCTCGTCCAGCCGATCCGCCCGCGTGCGCGCGTCCGCGTCCTCGCCGAAAGCAGTGAACTCCGACTCGATCCCGCCGATGCCGGCACCAAAGATGACACGGCCGCCGCTGAGCACGTCGAGGGTCGCCACCTGGTGGGCGAGCACGTGCGGCCGGCGCCGTGGAACCGGCGTGACGTTCGTCCCGAGCAGCAGCGAGGAGGTCCGGGCGGCGACGGCGGCAAGCGTCACCCAGGGATCGGCCGCGGGCGGGCCCCAGACAAAGCCGAGGTGATCCCAGACGAGCAGCGCCTCCCAGCCCGCTGCCTCGGCCTCCTGACCGAGCTCGAGGACGGTGCAAGGGTCGGAGTAGGAACCGATGTTGGCGACGCAGAGCCCGTGGCGCACCGTCGCACTCTAGAGTGGCGACGTGCCGACCAACTACGAGCGCACGTTCGAGGCGCGGCCGGACGTCTACGCGGCGTGGCGCGAGCTCCTCGGCGCGATCAAGGCGAACATGGATCCGCGCCGCTACGAGCTCGCGACGCTCGCCGCCGCCCGGCAGCTGCGATCGAGCTACTGCTCCCTTGCCCACGGCAAGGTGCTGATCGAGGAGTTCGGCGAGCCTGTGCTCCAGATCGCGACCGACCGGAGCTCCGCTGGGCTGCCCGAGGTCGACCTGGCCGTGATGGATCTCGCCGAGCGCGTGGCCGATGATGCGACGGCGATCGACGACGCTGACCTACAGCGGCTCCGCGACCTCGGCCTGTCGGACGAGGAGATCATGGACGTGGTTCTCACTGCCGCCGTTCGAAGCTTCTGGACGAAGACTCTCGACGCGCTCGGTGTTCGGCCGGACGCGAGCTACCGCGAGCTCGAGCCGCAGCTCCGCGAAGTGCTGGTCGTCGGTCGCCCGATCGCCGAGTCCTAGGGTCGGAGCACGGCCCGGCGAGGGCCGGCGAGGAAGCCGGCCTCGACCAGCAGCGGTAGAGCCTCGCTCTCCGAAACCGGCTTGCCATCGAAGCGCTCGACCGCCAGCCGCTTGCGGCCGAAGCGGCGCGCGTGATCGACCAGAGCCGAAAAGGCGACACGAAGCCACTCCGGGTAGGGGTCCTGGAGCGGGACCATCGACTTTCCGCCCCGCTCGACGAACAGAGCCGGCCGCCCGCCGAGGAGAACGACATGGGCGCCGGCGACGCGGGCCGCCCGCGCGCCCGCACGCCTCGGCCAGGGGAGAACTGCCCCGTACGGCTGCGCCGGATCGGCGGCCGCGAGCACCAGCGGCTCGAGCTCGTCGTCGTCGCGTGGCCGGAGCTCCCGCACCCGTTCGACCGCGCCGCCGAGCGCGAACTGCGCGCCTCCCAGCCCTTCCACGAAGTAGCCGCGCCGGCACAGACCAAGGGTCTCCAGCGCCTTCAGCTCGCCGTAGACGGCGCCGTAGCCGCCGGCGATTCCTTCGCCGCGGACGCCGTCGCGGGTGACGATCCCCTGCCGCTCGAGCAGCAGCTCGGCCAGCGCGCGCCGGTCCTGCTCGCCGGCGAAGAGACGCTCGGCCAGAGACCACCGACCCTGGGTAGCCGTGACACCCGTCGCCCGCGTGCGCGAGAACCGGCGAGGCCGCCGTTCCGGCCTCGGGATGCCATACCGTCGGCCCGCGCGCAGGGGCTGCCAGGCGTCGTTCGTCACCTCGCCGGCCCAGACCAGATCCCAGAGGACGGGCAGAGCCGTCTCGGCCTCGAGCCCCGTGGCGGCGAGCAGGTCGAACCAGAACTCGGCGCTCGAGCTCAGCACCGTCCGGATGGTGTCGTGCGCCCCGCCTTGGGGGACCGGAGCTGCGGAGGGGCGTCCGAGGACGGCGGCGTCCTCGCGGAAGAACAGCGCAACCCGGTCGAGCCCCGCCCCGACCCAGACGACCTCACCGGTGGCGCAGAGCTGGTCGAGCAGCTCGGGCCGGTAGCCGGGCACGCGCCGCGGGAGCACCTCCGATTCCCACAGCGACACCGGCAACGACAGCGCCTGGAGCGGGACGATCGCCTCGCGCAGGTTCGCGCGCCTGTCGATCCCGTGCCACGAGGGCAGGAAGCGGCCGAGCGTCGCCTGCTCGGCCGGTTCCACTTCCTTGCGCAGGGCGGCGAGCGACGCGCGGCGAAGACGACGGAGGACGTCGGGGTCGCACCACTCGCGCTCGGTGCCTCCCGGCCGCAGCTCGCCACGGACGAGCTTCTCCTCCCGCTCGAGCACCCTGAGCTCGGGCTCCACGTCACGACCGAAGCGCTCGTTCGCCTCGGCAGTGGTGAACGGCCCGCGCGAGCGTGCGAAGCGCGCAACGAGCGACCGCAGGGGTTCTTCCCCGCTCTCGAGGAAGACGTCGGGCAGGCCGCCGGGCGGCATCGCGCCGAGGGCGTCGCGGTAGCGACCGGCGTCCTCCGCGGCGATCAGCCGCTCGTCGCCCCCGACGCGGACAATCACTGCCCGCCTCTCGCGTATTAGAAAATCTGCAAATTCCATAACAAACTCACCACTGCGCAAATCTCCGCATCTTCTCAAGAGATCATGCAATTCGTCCGGTGTGCGTGGTTCGCCGCGCAAATACCCCTCGACCTCCTCGAGCGCTCCCGGGTCGATCAGGTCGCGCAGCTCTTCCTGCCCGAGCAACTCGCGAAGCAGGTCGCGGTCGAGCGAAAGCGCCTGTGCCCGGCGTTCCGCCGGCGGCGTGTCGTCCTCGTACATGTACGTGGCGACGTAGTCGAAGAGCAGCGAGGCCGAGTACGGCGAGGCGGAGGGTGTCTCGACGTCGACCACGTCGATCGTGCGGGAGCGCAGCGCGCGCAACAGCCGCTGGAGCGCCGGTAGGTCGAAGACGTCCTGGAGGCATTCGCGATAGGTCTCGAGCACGATCGGAAACGCGGGGTACCGGCGTGCCACCTGGAGGAGCGACTGGGCCTTGAGCCGCTGCTGCCAGAGCGGCGTCCGCTCGCCCGGCCGGCGGCGCGGGATGAGGAGTGCCCGGCCGGCGTTCTCGCGGAAGCGCGAGCCGAACAGCGCCGACTGGCCGACCTCTGCGACGACGAGGTCCTCGAGCTCGTCCGGGTCGGGGACGAGCTCCTCGGTCGGAGGCGGCACGTCTGCGTCGGGCAGGTGGAAGGCGATGCCGTCGTCCGACCAGATGAACTGCGCCTCGAGGCCGATCGTGTCGCGGAGCCGCGCGCCCGCCGCCATCGCCCACGGCGCGTGCACCCGCGCGCCGAACGGGGTGAGGATGCAGACCCGCCAGTCGCCGATCTCGTCCCGGAAGCGTTCGACCACGATCGTCTTGTCGCTCGGAACGGCTCCCGTGACGGCTTCCTGCTCGTGGAGAAAGACGAGCAGGTTGGAGGCCGCACGCTCGTCCAACATGTGACGTTCCCGCAACCGCTTCAGTGCTTCCTCCTGCGACAGCGCCGACAGCTCTCGCGAGGCACGGCCGATCTGTTCGCCGAGCTCGTACGGCCTCCCCACGCCCTCGCCCTTCCAGAACGGAACCGCCCCGGGGACGCCCGGCGCCGGCGTGACGAGCACGCGGTCGCGGGTGATCTCCTCGATCCGCCACGTCGAGGCACCGAGCAGGAAGGTCTGGCCGGCGCGGGCCTCGTACACCATCTCCTCGTCGAGCTCGCCCACCCGGCCGCCGCCGTCGACGAGGTGGACGCCGAACAGGCCACGGTCGGGGATGGTGCCGGCGTTGGTGACCGCCAGCCGTCTGGCGCCGTCCCGGCCGCGGATCGTGCCACCGGTGCGATCCCAGACGATCCTCGGACGCAGCTCCGCGAACTCGTCGGACGGATAGCGCCCTGAGAGCATGTCGAGGACGTTCTCGAACTGGGCGCGGGAGAGGTCGGCGAACGGATACGCGCCGCGGACGAGGTCGTGCAGCTCGCCCAGCTCGATCTCCTCCTGCGCCGCGACCGCGACGATCTGCTGGGCGAGCACGTCGAGTGGGTTCTTCGGGATCACCGTCTCCTCGATCTCACCGGCGAGCATTCGCTCCGCGACCACCGCCGACTCGAGCAGGTCGGCACGGAACTTCGGGAAGATCCGTCCCTTCGAGGTGGCACCGAGCTCGTGGCCGGCACGGCCGATCCGCTGCAGGCCTCGGGCAACCGACTTGGGCGACTCGACCTGAATCACGAGATCGACCGCGCCCATGTCGATGCCGAGCTCGAGCGACGACGTCGCCACCAGGCACGGGACCTCGCCGCGCTTGAGCAGCTCCTCGACCTCGACGCGCTGTTCGCGCGCCAGCGAGCCGTGGTGCGCACGCGCGATTTCCTTCTCCGCCAGCTCGTTCAGCCGCAGCGCGAGGCGCTCGGCGAGGCGCCGGTTGTTGACGAACACGATCGTCGAGCGGTGCTCCTCGACCAGCTTCAGCAGCTCCGGGTAGATCGACGGCCAGATCGAGGTGGCGGCCACTCCCTCGGCGCCCGTACCGAGCAGCGGATCCGTCTGCACGGCTCCCGCTCCGGGCTCGCGCATGTCCTCGACCGGGACGACGACGCGCAAGTCGAGCTCCTTGCGGGTGCCGGCGTCGACGAGGCGGATCGGTCGCGCGCCGGACACGAAGCGGCCGATCTCCTCGAGCGGGCGCTGGGTCGCGGACAGACCCACGCGCTGCACGGGCTCACCGGCCAGCCGCTCGAGGCGCTCGACCGACAGCGCCAGATGAGCCCCCCGTTTGGTGCCGGCAACGGCATGCACCTCGTCGAGGATCAGCGTGCGGACGTCCGCGAGCATGTCGCGGCCCTGCGATGTGAGCAGCAGAAACAACGACTCGGGAGTGGTGATGAGGATGTCGGGCGGCTTGCGCAGCATCGCCGCGCGCTCCTTCTGCGGCGTGTCGCCCGTCCGGACGGCGACGGTCAGCTCCGACTGGAGGCCGGCCAGCGGGCCGCGCAGATTGCGCTCGACGTCGTAGTTCAGCGCTTTCAGCGGCGAGACGTACAGGAGCCTGAGCCCGGCACCGGGCGCCTCGTTCAGCCGGTCGATCCCGTAGAGGAAGGCAGCGAGGGTCTTCCCAGAGCCGGTGGGCGCCTGGATCAGCGTGTGTTCGCCGGAGGCGATCGCCGGCCAGCCGGTCTCCTGCGCGGGCGTCGGCCCGGCGAATGCCCGCTCGAACCACTCGCGCGTCGCCGGGGTGAACAGGTCGAGCGCGCTCATCGTCCCAGGGTATCTCCTGCAATCACTACGAACAAGTGTTCGTTTCGAGGGCCATAGGATCGCCATGTGCCTTTCCTCGTGGCCGCCCTCGCGCTCATCCTGACCCAGCCTCCGGCCTGGATCCAGCGAGCCGTGCAGGGGCCGTACGTCACGTGGCGGGCGGCAGACGTGATCGGAACGCCCGTCGTCGAGGGAATCGTGGTGAACCGCGACACGACCTCGCACACGCTCACCGTCAACGTGGTCGACTCGCGATTCAATCCGCCCAGGATCGTCAAGCTCCGCGAACTGAACGGATCCAGCGTGCGCTGGCTACGTGCCGGCCGTCGGGACGGGTTGCTCCGCTCCCAGATCGCCGTCGACGTCGTCGCCCATGGGAAGGAGAAGGCCTACCTGCTCGATGTCCGGCGCGGACTGACGCTCGGCGTCGTGCGAAGCGCGCGCGGGCCGAAGCTCGGCCCGCGCACCTTCGCGTCCTGAGCTAGAGGATCCCGCGGTTATGGAACGCGAGCGTGACGGCGCTCGCTGCAGCGGAGCCGAAGAGCGACTGCGCGACCACGACCGTGTTGGTGGCAAGTGCGGTCATCGTCGTCCCCGGGAAGTCGAACTGCCCGTTGAGGATGATCTTGTCGGCCTCCTCGTGACCCAGCGCGGTACGAATGTCCCACAAGGCGCGAGACCAGATCTGCCCGTCGTGGTGCACCTCGCCGTTCAGATCGCCCGGGTAGTGCAGGTTCGTGTCCACTCGGCGGAGACAGTGCGGCGTCGTCGACGTGTACGACGTCGAGTCCCAGTCCGCGACGCAGGCGGGGTCGGGAGTCGGCGCCACGATGTTCGAGACGTCTGCCGCCCAGTAGTCGCCGAACCCCTCGCTGATCGCACCGGCCTCCTCGCTCGCGAACGAGAAGTTCTGCGAGAAGTGGATCGCGTGCCCGTACTCGTGGAGGATCACCTCGGCGTCCTCGGCGTCGTCCACGCCGCCCTTCCCGAAGCGCAGCTCGTCCTTCGGGTGGTCGGTGGCGAACGAGTTGTCCGCGCCGTACTGGTTGATCCGGACACGCTGCGACTGCATGTTCACGGGCGGGTATGTCGTCCCGAAGCCGAGGCTCTGGATGTAGCGCTGCGCCTCGGTGATCCAGTAGTACGCCATCACCTGCTCGAAGCGGTCGTCGTTCCGGTGGTAGGTGAACGTGTTCGTCGCGGAGCGCGCCGGAACGCCCGTCTCGCTGACCACCTGTGCCCACTTGCCGGTCAGCGTCCCGCTGCCGTCGAGGTCGGTGAGGGGTACGTTGTGGTACGCCGGCTGCAGTGCCGCGTAGTCGGCGTCCTTCTGGTCGGTCAGCGACTCGTTCTGCAGCTCTGCGACCGGGTTCGGCAAGAACACGGTTCCGGTGCCGGTGGACGCGCCCGGACCGGTCGGCTTCTTGCCGCTCGCGACACCGACTGCGACGGTCGCAGACGCGAGCGCGAGAATCGCCACGAATGCGATGCGGATCTTCACAGGTTTCCCCCCTTTTCCGTACTGCGAACCGACGCACGTTATCTAGGATCAGGACGTGCCCGAGCGGCTGCACTTCACGGGGAACGACGAGGCCGATGTGCTCCTGGCACGGGAGCCGATGGCGCTTCTGATCGGTTTCGCGCTCGATCAACAGGTGACGGTACCGACCGCTTTCCTCGGCCCGCTGAAGCTGAAGCAGCGTCTCGGAACATTGAACCCGGGCCGGATCGCGACGACCGACCCCGCGAAGCTCGAGGCCGCGTTCCGCGAGAAGCCCGCGATCCACCGGTTTCCCGGAAACATGGCGCGGCGGGTGCAGGAGCTTGCCGCTGAGGTGGAGGAGCGGTACGACGGGAAGGCAGAACGGCTCTGGACCGAGGCACACGACGCCGACGACCTGCGTGCTCGGATCGAGGAGCTCCCCGGCTTCGGCGAGATGAAGGTGAAGGCGCTCGGCTCCGTGCTGGCAAAGCGATTCGGCGTCGAGGCCGCCCAGGGGCTCGTGCCGGGCCACCCGACGCTCGGCGACGTCGACTCCGCCGAGGCGCTCGAGCGCTACCAGGCCGAGAAGCGCGCGTACAAGGCCTCGCTCAAGGCGAAGGCCTAGAGCACGGCCCGGAGCGCGGCGGCGTCCCGCTGGACGTCGGCCTCCGAGAACGGCGGGGGATCCTCGTCCGGCCAGGGGAACGGCCAGCCCGGCCTCGGGTCGTCGGCGTAGCGCGGCATGACGTGCGCATGGAGGTGCGGAACGGCGTTGCCGAGCAGCTCGTAATTCAGCTTTACCGGCTCGAAGTGGCGCTCCAGGGCGCGACCGACGCGCACGAGGTCGCTCCACCAGCCGGCCGCCTCGTCCTCGGTGAGCTCGGACGGCTCGGCGACGTGCCGGCCGCGCCAGACGACGACGGTGTACCCACGCTGCACGCCCTTGCGCTGGAGATACGCGTCCGCCCACTCGCCGGCGAGGATGCGGATGCCGTGGCCGTTGTCCTCCCCGCCGTCCGGGCAGAGCGGGCAGCCCTCACCCCGTCGCATCGCGTAGAACGACGCCGGCCACTCCACCGGCGCGACGTTAGCATCGGCTTCGCATGCCCGAGACACCCGAACAACTCCACGCCCGAGCTGCCCACGCGCTCAGGATGCCGCCGGTGGAGACGTGGGAGAGCTTCCCGTTCGAGGGAGAGCTCACCGTCCGGCCGCTGGCGCCGCCGGCCGAGCGAGAGAGCTCGCGCGAGGGCCAAGACGGTGTCGACTGCTGGGCCTGCGCGGCCGCTGACGACGACTACGTCTGGACGACCGAGCGCTGGCGTCTGCGCCCGATCGCCCCGCCGAGCGGGCTGCCCGTCGTCCTCCTGCTCGAGCCGCGCGAACACTTCGACCGTCCGGGCGACCTGCCGGACGAACTCGCTGCGGAGCTGGGCGTCCTGATCGCACGCATCGAGCGGGCGGTCGGCTCGCTCGACGGGATCGGGCGAGTCCACATCGGCCGCTGGGGGGAGGGCGCGGAGCACCTGCACTGGTGGTTCATGGCGCGCCCTGCGCGCATGCAGCAACTCACCAGCAGCTTCGCCGCGATCTGGGACGACGTCCTCCCGCCCACCCCACCGGCGGTCTGGGACGAGAACGTGGCCGCCGTCGTCCGCGCGCTGGCGTGAGACAGCGCGTGCTCGCGTACGTCACGCGGGAGCGTGACGGCGGGAAGGAACTGCTCGTCTTCGACCACCGGGACCATCCCGCCGCGGGGACGCAGGTCCCGGCCGGCCGTCTCGATCCAGGCGAAACGCTCGAGCAGTGTCTCCTGCGCGAGTTGCACGAGGAGGCAGGCATCGAGGACGGCATGGTCGTCCGCGAGCTCGGGCGGCCGGCGTTGCCGTCCAAATACGAGAATCACGCCTTCGAGGTACGTTCCGAGAGCCACGAATCGGCCGATACCTGGGACCACGTGGTGCACGGGGACGGCGACGACGCAGGCTTGGTCTTCCGCTACCGGTGGGAGCCGGTGCAGCCCGATCTGATGCTGTTCAACCGGGTCGATCCGCTCCTGGAGCGCCTGTGAGAGCGTTCGCGATCGGCGTCGCGGCGCTCGTGCTGGGCGGCGCCGCCCACACGCCTCGGCTGGCGAGCTGCGGATTGTTCCCGGCGGACAACCCGTGGAACACGCGCGTGGACTCCCTGCCGGTCGCGTCGAACTCCGACGGGATCATCGCGAACATCGGCGCCGGCACGGGCCTCCACCCGGACTTCGGATCGGGCAAGTGGGCCGGCGGCACGATCGGCATCCCGTACGACGTGGTCGACGGAACGACGATCAAGAAGTGGACGAAGCTCAAGTTCCAGTACGCAGACGAGAGCGACGCCGGCCCGTATCCGATTCCGAAGAAGGTCCACGTCGAGCATGGCAGCGACCGCCACGCGCTGATCGTGGACACGAGCACGTGCAAGCTCTACGAGCTCTTCTCGCTCAAGGGAAAGAGGGCCGGCTCCGGCGCGATCTGGAACCTCGGCTCGAACGCGCTGCGGCCGGACGGCTGGACGTCGGCCGACGCAGCAGGGCTCCCCATCCTTCCCGGGCTCGCCCGCTACGACGAGGTCGCCGCCGGGTCGATCGACCATGCGCTCCGCTTCACCGTCCGGCGGACTCGCAAGGCACACGTCTGGCCCGCGCGGCACGACGCGAGCTCGCTCACTGACCCGAACCTGCCTCCGATGGGGCTGAGGGTCCGCCTGAAGGCGAGCTTCGACACGAGCGGGTTCCCGCCCCAGGCCCGCGTCGTCCTCGAGGCCCTGAAGCGCTACGGGATGATGGTCGCCGACAACGGCTCGAGCTGGTACGTCAGCGGAGCGCCCGATCCACGCTGGTCGAACGACGACCTGCACACGCTCGGCCGCGTGAAGGGCTCCGACTTCGAGGTCGTCGACCCGGCCTCAATCCACATGTAGCCGCGTTGTCCAGGCATGGGTTTCGAGTCGGTCGCGGTACGACGGCTCGGTCAGGTGGCGGCCGATCTCCACGAGGAGCGCTCGACGCTCGTCCGGTGACCGGATCGTGAAGTTGCTCCATGACCCGATCCGGGCGATCAGGACGTCTCTCGGGACTTCCGACTCGTGCGGGAAGACCTCGTGCGCGAGCGGTTCGAACGCGGATCCTGCAAACGAGTCGCGCCAGGCGAACGCCTGGTAGCGCTTCTCTCCAGGAGAGTGGTCGACGCGATCGAGGATCGCCGCGACCTCCGGCGGCCAGGTCGTCTCGCCGCGGTTCCAGAACATCGCCAGCCGTCCGCCGGGCCGAAGCACCCGCGCGATCTCGGGCAGCGCCCGCGACCAGTCGAACCAGTGGAAGGACTCGCCGCAGAACACACCGTCGAGGCTCTCGCCCGGCAGCGGGATCTCCTCGGCGGTGCCCGGGAGCGCCTCCGCCTCGCCCGGGATCAGCGCCCGCATGCCGGCGAGCGGCTCGATCGCGATCACGTGCTCGAACCTGCCAAGGAGGACACGCGTGAGCTTGCCGGTGCCCGCGCCGAGATCGGCGACGGCTGCCTCCCGCGGGAGCCCGACGCTCGCGATCGCCTCCGGCGGCCATGACGGGCGCCCGTAGTCGTACTCCGCGGCGACGCGCTCGAAGGTTGCTGCAGCCGGATCGATCACCGGAACGTCTCCACGAGGAGGAAGACGTTCAGCGCGCTGATCACGCACGCGATCGCCCAGGCCGCCACCGTCGTCAGCCGGTTGTTGACGAGGCCGCCCATCACCCGGCGGTTGCTCGTGAAGAGCACGAGCGGAATCAGCGCGAATGGGATCCCGAACGAGAGCACGACCTGGCTGAGGACGAGAGCCCGCGTCGGGTCCACGCCGACGACGGCGACGATCAGCGCCGGGGCCGCGGTGATCGCGCGCCGGGCGAACAACGGGATCTGCCGCCGGATGAAGCCCTGCATCACCACCTGGCCGGCCAGCGTGCCGACCGATGACGACGAGAGCCCGGACGCGAGCAGGGCAACGCCGAGCAGGATCGCCGCCCACCGGCCCGGGTCCGCGTACAGACCGTGGTAGGCGTCTTCGATCGACTCTGCGTCCGTCCCGTAGAATCTGGCGGCGAAGATCGCCAGCATCGAGAGGTTGACGAGCCCCGCGATCGTCATCGCCATCAGCACGTCGATGCGCTCGAACCGCTGGATGCGCTTCAGCTCGGCCTCGGTCCGTCCGCGTACCCGCGACTGCGTGAGAGCCGAGTGCAGGTAGATGACGTGCGGCATCACGGTGGCGCCGACGATGCCCACGGCCAGCAGGAGCGCCTCGCCGTTGAAGTCCGGCGAGAACAGATCGCCGGCCATGTTCCCGGGGTCCGGCGTCACGGCGAGCAGCTCGAAGGCGAAGGCGATGACGATCACGCCGACGAAGACCGCGATTACCGCTTCGAGCTGCCGGAACCCGAACGCCTGCAGGGCGAGGATCGCGAAAGCGGCACCGACGGCGATCACCGCCCCCCAACCCAGCGGGATCCCGAACAAGAGGCTCAAACCGAGAGCCGCCCCGAGCACCTCGGCGAGGTCGGTCGCCATCGCGATCACCTCGGCCTGGAGCCAGAGCCCGAAGCTGACCCGCCGCGGAAGGTTGTCGCGGCACACCTCGGCGAGGTTCCGGCCGGTCGCGATCCCGAGCTTCGCCGAGAGCGTCTGGACGAGCATCGCCATGAGGTTCGCGGCGAGCACGGCCCAGAGCAGGAGGTAGCCGAACTTTGCTCCGCCGGCAACGTCGGTCGCGAAGTTGCCGGGATCGACGTAGGCGACCGAAGCGATGAATGCCGGCCCGAGGAACGGCCAGAGCGCCCTCAGCCCGGTGCGGTGGCCGTCGATCGCCTCCTGCGCGGCCCGGACGGTCGCCGCCTCACCCGGGAGGACCCGGCCGACAAGGTCGCGCGCGGCCCCGAAGGTCGTGTTCACCGTGTCAGCTCCACGCGCATCGACCGGGCGAGGGCCCGCCGCAAGCGATGGGTGGCCGAGCCTGTTCGGACGCCCCCGGCCACGACCTCGAGCTCGTCTCCGGGCCTGATGCCCAGCCTGGCGAGCTCGCGCAAGAGCTTCGAGTCGCTGTCGGAGACGCGGACGAAGCGACCCCGGTCGCCGGTGGCGAGGGTGTCGAGTGCGACGGTCTCGGGCTCGACGACCGTTCCGTCGGCGGCCGGGATCGGGTCGCCGTGCGGATCATGCGTGGGCTCGCCGAGCTTGGCGGCGATGCGCTCTTCGAGACCTTCCGAGAGGACGTGCTCGAGCACCTCCGCCTCGGCGTGCACCCGATCCCAAGGGACACCGAGCTCCTCCACCAGGTACGTCTCGAGCAGGCGATGGTGACGCAGGACCTCCAACGCCACCCTGCGTCCCTGATCGGTCAGCCGGACGCCGCGGTAGGGAACGTGGGTGACGTAGCCGAGCGCCGCCAGCTTCTTGACCATTGCCGAGACGGCGGGAGGGCTGATCTCGAGCCGCTCGGCCAGGGCGGTGGTCGAGGCGACTCCGTGCCTCTCCTCCAGCGCGTAGATCGCCTTCGCATAGTCTTCGATCGAGGCCGACGGCATCCTCGCCGAAGTTTAACCGAGCTTAAACCGTTTGGCTCAGTAGAGCCGTCATGCCGGCCGGCGTGGGGCGGCCCTGCTTCGTCGCGGAATCGTCACAGACGCGTGCGCGTCAGCCGGATATCGTCGCCGGTACGGGGTGAGGGGTAGTCCCCACCCCGGGTGGGGGCTGTCAGCCAGGAACGCAGCGATCGATCTCCGGATCCCGGCCGCGTCGAGGCCATGCAGGGCGCGGTGCTCCGGACCGGTGCCGTACCGACGAAGCTCTTCATTGGCGACGCCGAGGGGGAGCAGGCGGTGCGGGCGGCCGACGAGCGCCACCGCGATCTCGGCCGCCGAGGTACCCGCGAGGTACGGCTCGACGAGGACGACCTCCTGCCCGCTCAGAGCAGCGCGTAGCCCGTCCGCATCGAAGGGGCGAACCGTCGCGAGGTAGGCGACCGACACGTCGAGATCCGCCGTCGCCTCGAGTGTCGGGTCGAGCGTCGGCCCGACGGCGACGACGAGTGCCGCGCCCTCACGGCCGGAGCGCACGACCACCAGCCCGTCGTCCACGACCGGCACCGCGTTGACCTCCTCCGTCAGCCGGACGTACACGTTGTCGTCCCCAACTGCCGCGCGGCGCACGAAGCGCTCGACCTCGTCGGGGTGACCCGGGACGTGGATGGTCCACCCGGGAAGCGCTTGCAGCAGGGCCACATCGGCGGGAGCCTGGTGGGTTCGGCCGGACCGGGCGCCGTCGTACGACGCGCCGGTGCTGACCAGCACCGCGCCGACGCCCTGGTGGACGAGATCGAGCTTGACCTGCTCGAACGCCCGCTCGACCAGAAAGGTGGCGTACGAGTGGACGAACGGCCGCAGGCCTTCGAGCGCCAGCCCGGCGGCGACGCCGACCATCAGCTGCTCCCGGATCCCGACGTTGACCAGCCGCGGGTGCGGCCGCAACTCGCCGGCTCCGATCTCGGCGAGGACAACTGCCACCCGCGCATCCGAGTCGAGCAGATCGCCGGCGACCTCGTAGAAGCGCTGCCGCATCGTGATCACGGTCGCACCTCGGCGACGACCACGTGGGGGCGGTCGCCGTCGGCGGCTGCGAACGCCGCCTCCAGCGCATCGTGGTTGCGGCCGTCGACGCGCGCGCTGCTCCAGCCCTCGAGCTCGAACCGCTTCTCGACGCCGCCGGGCCACCCGTACGTGGAGGAGTCGTTGTCGACCACGACCACAATCAGGCGTCCGAGGCGCAGCCTGCCGGCGAGCTGGACGGCCTCGAAGTTGCTGCCCTCCTCCAGCTCGGCGTCGCCGACCAGGCAGATCACGCGCGGGCCGCGGGCACCGGCTGCTTCGAGAGCGAGCGTCACCCCGACCGCGATCGGCAGACCGTGACCGAGCGAGCCGCTCGAAATCTCGACGCCGGGAACGAGCAGCCGGTCGGGGTGGTAGCCGAGCACCGAGGCGCCGTTCCCGAAGTCGGCGAGCGCATCGACCGAGATGAACCCCTTGGCCGCGAGAACCGCGTAGTACGCGGCAGGGCCGTGCCCCTTGGAGAGCAGAAACCGATCACGCCCCGGTTCGTCCTGCGTCGACGGATCGATGCGCAGCACCCGGTCGTACAGGACCCACAAGACGTCGAGTGTCGAGAAGGAGCTCCGATCGTGCTTCTCGTCCCCGGTCAGGAGCGTAAGTAGCCCGGGAAGATCGCCGTACGAGAGTGTCGGTGCCATCGCCATCCACACAGCCTAGAACTTCAACTATGGTTTAAGTCAAGTGTCGCAAGAGCTGACCATCGGCGAGCTCTCCACACGCAGCGGCGTCGCCGCGTCCGCTCTCCGGTTCTACGAACGCGAAGGGCTGATCGAGTCCCGTCGCACCGACGGCAACCAGCGCCGGTACGCGCCCGTGACGCTCCGACGCGTCGCCCTCGTCCAGGCCGGGAAGACGGCGGGCATCCCGCTCGGACGGATCCACGATGCACTGGCGACCCTCCCGGCGGACAAGGCGCCCACGAAGCGCGACTGGGAACGCCTCTCACGCACGTGGCGCGCCGAGCTCGACGAGCGGATCCGGACGCTCGAGGCGATCCGTGGCCGATTGACCACCTGTATCGGCTGCGGCTGCCTGTCCCTACGCACGTGCGGGCTGCTCAACCCCGGCGACCAGGCCGCCGTCGCCGGGCCGGGCGCCAACTACCTCGTCCCGGACGACGCCTAGCCCGAGCCCACGCCGGCCAGCAGGAATGCGCGCTGCTCGGCAAGCATCTCGCGCGCGATCACCAGCCGCTGGATCTCGTTCGTGCCTTCGTAGAGCTGGGTGATCTTTGCGTCGCGCATCATCCGCTCGACGGGGTACTCCTTGATGTAGCCGTAGCCCCCCAGCACCTGGACGGCCTCGGTCGTCACCTCCATCGCTACGTCCGTGCAGTACAGCTTCGCCATCGCCGAGGCCTTCGTCAGTTCGTCGTCGGGTGCGCCTGCGTCCACCATCCGCCCGAACCGGTAGAGCAGACCGCGCGCCGCCTCGCAGCGGGTCTCCATGTCCGCGAGCTTGGCGGCGATCAGCTGGTGCTGGGCAATCGGCTGGCCCATCGTCTCGCGGGTCTTGGCGTACTCGAGCGCGAAATCGGTCGCGCCCTGGGCGATGCCGAGGCCCTGCGCTGCCACGCCCGGACGCGAGCGGTCGAGGATGCGCATGGCGATCCGGAAACCCTCGCCCTCGGCGCCGAGGAGGTTCTCCGCCGGCACCCGGCAGCCGTCGAACACGAGCTCGCCCGTCGTCGACCCGGCGATCCCCATCTTCGGCTCCAGGCGGGCGACCTCGAATCCCGGCGCCTCCGACTCGACCAGGAACGCAGAGATGCCCGAATGCCCCGCCTCAGGATCGGTCTTGGCGAAGACCGTGTACAGGCTCGCGACGCCCGCATTGGTGATGAAGCGCTTGCCGCCGTCGAGCACGAACGCGTCGCCCTCGTGCCGCGCGGTGGTCCGCATCGCTGCCGAATCGGATCCGGAACCCGCCTCCGTCAGGGCGTACGCGCACAGCCACTCACCCGAGGCGAGCCGCGGGAGGTAGCGCTCCTGCTGCTCGCGCGATCCCGCCAGCTTCAACCCGAGCGAGCCGAGCTCCTGTACCGCGAGGATGAGCCCGCTGGTCGCGCACACCTTGGAGACCTCCTCGATCGCCACCAGCGCCATCAGCGTTCCGGTGCCGGTCCCGCCCCACTCCTCGTCGAAGAAGAGTCCGAACAGCTCGTGCTCGCGGAAGACCTCGACCACGTCCCACGGAAACTCGTGGCTCTCGTCGATCTCAGCCGCCCGCGGTGCGATCCGCTCGCGCGCCAGTGACCGAACGAGCTCCCGGAGCTCGCGCTGTTCATCCGTCAGCACGTCCCAGGGCACGGGCTGAGTCTAGTCTCGGCCGTGGTATACGGCCTCGACGTTGTTTCCGTCGGGATCGAGCACGAAGGCACCGTAGTAGGCGTGGTGGTAGTACGCACCGCACTAGAGTCCGAGCCGTGATCCTCGAGAACGGGGTCGTCCGGACGATGGACCCGTCGCTGCCGACCACCGGCGCACTCGCGATCGCAGGCGACCGCGTCGCCGGCGGAATCGGCACGCACGAAACGGCGCTCGCCAGCCCCGACGTCGTCGACCTCGGCGGCCGCTGCGTCATCCCCGGCATCACCGAATCGCACGTCCACTTTCCCACCTGGGCGGCGGTGCGACGGCTGATCCGGCTCGAGGCCGCGTCCTCGGCCGAGGACGCGGCCGAGCGAATGCGTCCCGGCGTCGCCGAAGCGAAGTCCGGGCGCTGGTTTCGGGCGCAGGGCTTCCGTGAGACGAACTGGACGGCGCCTCCAACCAAGGAAGCGCTCGACGCCGTCACGGGAGACGTCCCCGCGGCGATCATCTCGAAGGACTTTCACGCGATCTGGCTCAATTCGGCGGGGATCGCCAGGACCGGCGGCGACCTGCGCAAGTACGCGATCCAGGGCGGGGTGGTCGAACTCGACGCGGCCGGCGAGCCGACCGGGCTGATCCGCGAGGAGTCCGCCTGGCGGTTCAAGGAGGACCACCTCGAGTACTCGGACGAGGAGTACCTCGATGCCCTGCGCGAGGGGTTGAAGGTGGCCTCGTCTCGCGGCGTGACCGCAATCCACGACAAGGACGGCTGGATCCCGGCGATCCCGCGGCTCTGGCAGAAGCTCGAGCGCGAGGACGCGCTGCCGCTCAGGGTCTGGCAATCCATCCCGCACGAGCGGCTCGACGGGGTGGCGGCCGCCGGGCTTGCCTCCGGCCTCGGCAGCGATCGCCTGCGCCTCGGGTATCTCAAGGTCTTCATGGACGGCACGCTCGGTTCGCAGACGGCGCTGATGACAGACGGAACGGGCGTCGAGATCACGAGCCCCGAGGAGCTCGCCGACATCCTCCGCCGTGCTGCCCGGGCGCGCTGGCCTGTGGCCGTGCACGCGATCGGCGATCTCGCCAACGAAAACGCGCTCGACGCGTTCGAGGAGACATGCGAGGACTGGCAGCCGCTGGGCCTCCGGCATCGCATCGAGCACGCGCAGTGCCTGCGCCCCGAGGACGTCGGCCGGTTCGCCGAGCTCGGACTGACCGCGTCGGTGCAATTCTCGCACGCGCCCTCGGACGAGGAGCTGGCCCACCGGTTCTGGCCGGATCGGATCGGGGGCGTCTTCTCGTTCCGCGACCTGCTCGACTGCGGCACCCGGCTGATCAACGGCTCGGACGCGCCGATCGAGGAGCTCGATCCGTGGGGCGGGATCGTCGCGGGGGTGCTTGGGCACTGGCGGGAGGACCAGCGGGTGACGGTCGAGGAGGCGCTGGTGGCGTCGACCGTTGCGCCGGCCTGGCAGACCTACGACGAGCGCCGCCGTGGCAAGCTGCTCCCGGGCTACCTGGCGGATCTGGTCGTGCTCGACCGCGACCCCATGGCGATCGCGATGGAGGAGCTGCCCGAGGTAGAGATCGTCGCCACCATGGTTGCTGGGCGGTGGACACACAACCCACCACCCTGGTGAACGGTCGCACCTCCGTGACGTAGATGGGCCACGCCCGCCGGGTCGGTCGCGGCCGCGAAAGGCAAACTTCAAGCCGCGGTAATGAGGATCAGCGACGCAAACTGGCTGCAGGTCGAGGAATACCTGCGCCAAGACGACCGGGTCGTTCTACCGGTGGGCTCGACCGAGCAGCACGCCTACCTCTCGCTCGCCACCGACTCGATCCTGGCCGAGCGTGTCTCGGTCGAGGCGGCCGAGCCGCTCGGCGTCCCGGTGCTACCGGCGATGCCGTTCGGGGTAGCGCCGGGCTTCGCAGCATTCCCGGGGTCGGTCTCGCTCCGGACGGAGACACTGGGCGCGGTGGTCTCGGAGGTGCTCGACACGCTCTGCGGCCAGGGCTTTCGCGGCTTCCTGATCGTCAACGGCCACGGTGGCAACGACCCGGTGCGGGAGCAGCTCGAGGCCTGGGCAGCACGACATGACGGCGCCCGGCTGCTCTTCCACAGCTGGTGGGACTCGCGCGGCGTCCGTGCGGCCGCCGCGGAGGTGTACGACGGCGACGCTACGCACGCCTCCTGGTTCGAGAACTTCCCGTGGACGCGCCTCGCCGATGTCGAGCTGCCGTCCAGGGAGAAGCCGATGGTCACCGACCGGGAAGCGCTCCGCGAGCTCGAGCCTGAAGCGGTGAAGGCGGCGGTCGGCGACGGCTCGTACGGCGGGCCGTATGCCGTACCCGATGCGGAGTCGCTCAAGGTGTGGCGAGCCGGAGTCCAGGAGGTGCGCGGGTTGATCCGGCGGCTCTGAAAGCCCCGGGTGCCAAGTATGGGGACGGTCCCTCAGGCGCTGAGCAGCCGCCCGATCCAGCCCTGACGGCCCGAGCTCGGACGCGGTGGGATCTCGGCGTCGGCCAGGATCGCCGCGGGCACCTCGCGTGTCAGCCACTCGCCGAGGGCGCCGCCCCCGGCCGCCTTGGCCGCGGCGCGCATCCCCACCGCACGAACCGACGCGTGGTGGGCATCGCTGGCGAGCAGGTGCGCCACCCTCCCCTGGATCAGCCGATGGCTGCACTCGGCGGCCCGCCGGCCGATCCGCCCGTCGACGGACGCGGCGGTGACCTGCACGAGGATGCCGGCCTCGACCAGCGGCACGAGCCGCTCCGGCCGCGCCTGCACTTCGGGATTCCGCTCCGGGTGCGCGAGCACGGGGACGAAGCCCCGGTCGCGCAGCGAGAGCAGCACGTCGGGCAATTGGAGCGGCCAGCCGTGGTACGGCGTCTCGACCAGCAGGTACCGGCTGCCGCCGAGCCCGAAGCGCCGCAGCTCCTCCACCGGCAGCTTCACGGCCCAGTCGAGCGCGATCTCCGCGCCGGCCCGCACGTCGAGGGGGACGCGGGCCGCTTCCAGCTCTGCCCGGAGCTCCCCGACACGCTGCTCCATCGTTTCGGCCTCCGTGGGCCAGTCGTCGCGGACGTGTGGCGTGCCGGCGATCACCCTGATCCCGTCCTCCAGGGCCGCCCAGGCGATGTCGACGCTGTCGGCGAGCGTGCGCGCGCCGTCGTCGAGCCCGGGCAGGATGTGGGAGTGCAGGTCGATCATCGCTCTACAATCTGAACATGGCCGTTCGGACGATGAAGCCCGTGCACGACGCGACCTGTGCAGTCGCCTGCTCGGCGGAGATCATCGGCTCGAAGTGGACGGCACTGCTCGTCCACGACATGTCGGAGGGGCCCCGAAGGTTCTCCGAGCTCGAGCACTCCTGTCCCGGGATCAGCCCCCGCACGCTGTCCGAGCGGCTGCGGTGGCTGGAAGAGGAAGGCGTCGTCGCCAGGCACAGCTACGCGGAGACGCCTCCGAGAGTCGAGTACGAGCTCACGCCGAAGGGCCTCGGCCTGCTGCCGGTGATCGAGGAGATGCGCCGCTTCGGCCACCACTGGCTCGTGCACGATCCGCACCACCGGCATGCCTAGCCGGCAAGGCCGGCGAGGCTCCTGAACAGCTCCTTCGCGGCGGCGACGCCCAGGGGAACATGCTCGACCAGCAGCCGCTCGTTCGGCGAGTGGAGGTTGCCCTCGGGGAGGTCGAAGCCGGTGACGATCGTCGGGATGCCCTTGCCCGCGAGCGCCGGGACGATGGGCAGGGTCCCGCCCGAGCGCAGGAGCAGCGGCCGCACGCCCAGTGCCCGCTCGAACGCGTCCTGGCCGAGCCGGATCGCGGCCGAGTCGGGCGGGATCAGCCCCGGCGGCGCCGCCGACCAGAGGTCGACCTCGACGTCCGCCCCCGCGGGCGCCGACTCGCGCAGGAGTCGCTCGACTTCCGGGGCGATCTCCTCGACCTTCTGGCCCGCTGCGAGCCTGATCGACAGGTTCGCCTCGGCACCGACCGGGATCACCGTCTTCTGGAGGTACGGCGAGCCGCCCTCGATGCCGTTCACGTCGATCGAGGGCTCTGCCCAGGTGCGGGCATAGAACTCGTCCGCCGCGGCAGCGTCCATCGGCCTGGCGCCCTGGTCCGACAGCACCCGTGCACCCGGCTGCTGGGACGACCAGTCCGCCAGCTCGCGGTCGGTCGGCGGCACAACGCCCTGGCGTAACGGCTCCGGCAGGCGGCCGTCCGGCCTGGCAAGGACGCCCGAAAGCGTGCGAAGCAGCGCATGCGTGGCGGACAGCGCGGCACCTCCGAAGGAGCCCGAGTGCAGGTCGCGCTCGCCTGTCTCGACCCGGACGTGGAAATAGCAGACGCCGCGGGTGGCGACATAGAACGCCGGCTGCCCGCGCCGAGGCATGTGCGCATCGAAGATCACGGCCGCGCCCGCCCCACGCTCGTCCTCGCGGATCCAGTCGACGATCGCATGACCGCCGACCTCCTCCTCGCCGTCGCAGGCGATTCGCACGTTCACCGGCAGTGCACCTTCGGCGGCAAGCAGTGTGGCCGCCTTCAGGAGCAGGTACAGCTGGCCCTTGTCGTCGGCGACGCCGCGGGCGTAGAGCCACTCGTCCCGGATCGTCGGCTCGAACGGCGGGCTCTGCCACAGTTCGAGCGGCGCCGGAGGCTGGACGTCGAAGTGGCCGTAGACGAGCACGGTCGGCGCGACATCGGGGTTGCTCGACGCGCGTAGCTCTCCGACCGCGAGCGGCCGCTCTCCGTCGCCGACGAGGTCGCACTCGCCGCCGGCGGCGCGCACGAACGAACACAACCAATCGCCGGCGGTCCGGACGTCCGCCCGGTGCGCCGGGTCGGCGCTGACGCTGGGGATGCGCAGCCACTCGGAGACCTCTGCGAGCCAGGCGGGGTCGAGCGGCACCAGCGGAATCTAGCTACGGAAGCCAGTGACAGGCTCGAGCCTGTCACTGCCCCTCGGCGCCGCGACCGACATGGCGGGCGCGGCTCGCCACCTTTGCTGGGGTGCGAGCTGCTCAGGGAAGGGGACACACGGGGGAAACCGGCTGTTTCCCCCGTGAAGCGAGCGGAGCGAGCGTCCTAGGCGACGTCGCGGAGCTTCTGGGAGTCCGCCAGCGCCCGGAGCTTCTTGAGGCTCTGGTTCTCGATCTGGCGGATCCGCTCGCGGGTGACGTTGAAGGCGCGGCCGACCTCGTCGAGCGTCCGCGGATGCTCGCCGTTCAGGCCGTAGCGAAGCTCGAGGACGCGGCGCTCGCGCGGGGAGAGCTGGCCGAGGATCTTCTCGAGCGTCTCCTTGCGCATCGTCACCTCGGCCGCTTCCTCGGGCAGCGGCACCGACTCGTCGGTGATGAAGTGGCCGAACTCCGACTCCTCCTCGTCGCCGACCGGCTTTTCGAGCGAAACCGGCGACTGCGCGGTGCGGCGAATCTGGTCGACCTCGTCCGGCGTCAGATCGAGGTCGCGGGCGATCTCGATCGACAGCGGTTCGCGGCCGAGCTCGGCACGGAGTTTCCGCTCGGAGCGGACGATCTTGTTCAGTTTCTCGACCACGTGGACGGGCATTCGGATCGTCCTGGCCTTGTCGGCGAGCGCGCGGGCGACCGCCTGGCGGATCCACCACGTCGCGTACGTCGAGAATTTGAACCCCTTGCGATAGTCGAACTTCTCGGCGGCTCGGACCAGCCCGATCGTCCCTTCCTGGATCAGGTCGAGGAACGGGAGGCCCTGGTTGCGGTAGCGCTTGGCGATCGAGACGACGAGCCGGAGGTTCGCTTCCACCATCTCCTGCTTCGCCCGGTGGTCGCCGCGCTCGATCCGCTTCGCCAGCTCGACCTCCTGCGCCGCGGTCAGCAGATCGACCCGGCCGACATCTTTGAGGAAGAGCTGCAGCGCGTCCGTCGAGACCTCCTGCGCCTCGACCTCCTCGGCGACTGCGTCGTCGTCCTCCTCTGCCTGGACGACCTCGATCTGGAGCTCATCGAGAGCCTGGTAGAAGTCGTCGATCTGACCGGCGTCGAGGTCGAGGTCGTCGAGCGCGAGCGTGATCTCGTCCGCCGAGAGCGACCCGGACTCCTTGCCGGCCTCGAGCAGCGTCCTGGCCTCCTCGGTCTCGAGCACGGAAACCCGCGTACTGACGACCGCCGTCTCGGTGCCGCTCACAGGTCCGCCCCTCCCGTCAAGGCCGACAAGCTAGCCGCCCTCTGGTGTTCCGTCAAACAGCCGCGGCACGACGGCGGCACTCTGCCAGACGCGGCGGACGGCCGCCATGGGCCGAACGACCTATCTTCGCCTCAGCGCGGCTTGATCCTGCTCAGCTGGGCGAGGAAGCGGCGCGCCTCGGTGCCGAGCGGCGTGCCGGGGCCGAGATCGCGAGCGAGCCGCAGCTCCTGGCGGGCCTGCTTCACGCTCCCGAGCCAGAGCAGGCACAGGCCCAGGTGGAAGCGCACGCTCTGGCTCTTCGGGTAGCGCCGCGCAAGTGGACCGAGGCGGGAGAAGCTGCGAGACGGATCGGCCTTGTCGAAGCGCCCCACCGCGGCGGCGACCTGCGGCTCCGGGTCGTCCGGCGCCGACGCGGCGGCCGCCTCGAACTCGCGCAGCGCCGAGATCTGCCGGCCGAGCCGCTGGAGCGCGACGCCGTAGAGCAGCCTGGCGCGGGCGCCGCCGGTCACCGCCAGGTGCTTCAGGTAGGCGAGCTGGCGCGGCGGCGACAACCGGTCGAGGGCAGCCGGAGAAGGGAAGCTCGGCTCGAACGTCGGCAGCCCCCTGGGAAAATTCGGGTAGAGCAGGTCCTGAGCTCGAACCGCGTATGGGGTGTCGGGCTCCCGCCGGCGGGCATTGCGCCACGCGACCTTCGCCTTCGAAGCATTTCCACGCCAGTAGAGGCCGAGCCCGTAGTTCAGCTGCGCGAGAGCGCTCCGCGAGTGCGCCTGCGCCAGCGCCTCGAGGCTGCCGAAGCCCGACGGCCACGCCGCGAGTGCGCTTCCGATCTGCGCTTCCAGCGAGCCGTACCGACCGAAGATCTCTGCCGCCTGCGCGCGTTTCCCGGCGTTGTAGAGGTTGTCGGCGCGCCGCAGCGCGACTGCCTGGGCGTCGCTCCGTACTCCCAGGTCGAGCACGAGCGGCGGCGCGCCGGTCTGGCCGGCCGGCCGTTTGGGCGTCGGCGTGCGCGTCGCCAGAGTGACGCCGACCGTGAGGCCGGCGGCGCCGACGGCGCACGCAGCCACGATCAGGTAGAGGCGAGAGCGAGAGCCCAACGACAACGACGTTACCGGCGGAACGAGGAATACGAAGATGCCACGGACGGTTGAAAAATCTGCAAGGCGCTCGCTGTAAGAGCTATCTTTCTTGAAGTAATGACCAGCTACCGCGACCTCCTGAGTCAGGTCAAAGGCGAGATCGACGAGATCGACGCCCGCACCGCGGCACCCTCGCTCGACGACGGCACCGTCTTCCTGGACGTCCGCGAGCGCAACGAGTGGGACGAGGGTCACATTCCGGGCGCGATCCACGTTCCGCGGGGCAGCCTCGAGTCGCGGATCGAGAACGCCGTTCCCGACCACGACGGCCGCATCGTCGTCTACTGCGCGAGCGGTGCCCGCTCGGCGTTCGCGACCAAGACGCTGGAGGAGCTCGGTTACTCGGATGTCGTCAACCTCGAGGGCGGCTACACGGAGTGGAAGCGGAACGGCTTCCCGACCGTGCTGCCGCAGTCGCTCGGCGAGCAGCAGCGGCGTCGCTACAGCCGCCATCTGCTGATCCCCGAGGTCGGCGAGGAGGGTCAGCTGCGCCTGCTCCAGTCGCGGATCCTCCTGATCGGCGCCGGCGGGCTCGGCTCCCCCGCCTCGCTCTACCTCGCGGCCGCAGGTGTCGGAACTCTCGGGATCGTCGACGACGACGCGGTCGACGAGACGAACCTCCAGCGCCAGATCGTCCACTCGACGGAGCGCCTCGGCGACTCGAAGGCCGAATCGGCGAAGCGGACGATCGAGGCGCTCAATCCGGACGTCAGCGTGACCACGTACCGCGAGCGGCTCACCTCCGAGAACGTCGACCGGATCCTCGGTGACGGCTGGGACGTGATCGTCGACGGCGCCGACAACTTCCCCACGCGCTACCTGCTGAACGACGCGTCTGTCTGGCACGGCATCCCGGTCGTCCACGGCTCGATCTTCCGCTTCGAGGGGCAGGTGACCGTCTTCAAGCCCAAAGAAGGTCCTTGCTACCGGTGCCTCTTCCCCATGCCGCCGCCACCCGAGTTGGCGCCGAGCTGCGCCGAGGGCGGCGTCCTGGGCGTGCTCCCGGGCGTGATCGGGTCGATCCAGGCGACCGAGGCACTGAAGCTCGCGCTCGGCGTCGGCGATCCGCTGATCGGCCGGCTCCTGCTCTACGACGCGCTCGCCGCCTCGTTCACCGAGGTCACGCTGCGCCGCGACCCGGCTTGCCCGGTCTGCGGCGACGAGCCGACGATCACCGAATACATCGACTACGTCGAGTTCTGTGCGGGGCCGAGAGCTCACGCATGACGAAAGTGCGCATCCCACCCACGCTGCGCGCCGCCGTCGGCGGCCAGCGCGAGGTGCCCGCCGTGGGCACGACGGTCGGCGAGATCCTCGACGACCTCACCGCCCGCTTCCCGGGACTGGACGGGCAGCTCCAGTTCGCGAACGTCTACGTCGACGGCGAGGACATCCGAACGCTCGACGACCTCGAAACTCCGGTCCGCGAGGGCGCCAACGTCATCCTCCTGCCCGCGATGGCAGGAGGCGCGTATGGCTAGCCGCCTCGCCCCCGGGCTGCTCGATCTCGTCGGCGACACGCCGCTCGTCGAGCTGACGAGGCTCGCGCCGAGATCAGGCGTCCAGATCTACGCGAAGCTCGAGGGAGCGAACCCGACCGGTTCGATCAAGGACCGGGTGGCGCTGGCGATGATCGAAGCGGCCGAGGCGTCCGGCGAGCTGGAGCCTGGGCGCGCGTTGATCGAGCCGACCAGCGGCAACACCGGCATCTCGCTCGCGATGGTCGCGAAGTTGAAGGGCTATCCGCTCACCTGCGTGATGCCCGCGAATGCGACGGAGGAACGCCGCCGGCTGCTCCGCATCTACGGCGCCGACATCGTCGACTCACCAGCCGAGGAGGGCTCCAACGGCGCGGTCCGTCTTGCCCTCGAGCTGGCCGAGCGCGACCCGAGCCTCTTCATGCCGTTCCAGTACGCGAACGAGGCGAACCCGCGCGCGCACTACGAGGGAACCGGCGCCGAGATCGCCGAGGCGCTCGACCGGATCGACGTGCTCGTTGCGGGGCTGGGCACCGGCGGGACGCTGATGGGAGCCGGCGAGCGCGTTCGCGAGACGTTCTCCGAGGTCGTCGTAGCCGCTGCCGAGCCCCTGCCGGGCGATCCGGTGATGGGGCTCCGCTCGCTCGAGGACGGCTATGTCCCGCCGGTCCTCGACGTCTCGAAGCTCGACCGGAAACTGCTGGTCTCGAACGAGGAGTCGCTCACAGGTGTCAGGGCCCTAGTCGACCGGGAGGCGATCTTCGCCGGTGTCTCCTCCGGCGCGGTCGTGCACGTCGCGCGCCGACTGGCCGAGGAGCTCGACGAGGGCGTGGTCGTCTGCATCCTCGCCGACGGCGGCTGGAAGTATCTCTCCGCCGATTTCTGGGACGCGCCCGATCCAGGCTCGGCGATGGAGCACGGCCACTGGTGGTAGTCCCCGCCGAGCTGCGCCGAGAGCTCGAGCGACACGCAGAGGAGGAGGCACCGAACGAGGCGTGTGGCCTCATCGCCCTGCGCGACGGGGCGGCCGAGCGCTACATCCCGTGCGTCAACACGGCCGCCAGCCCCTACCGCTTCGACCTGCGTGTTCCCGACCCGGCACTGATCTTCGAGCTCGAGGACGATGGCCTGGAGCTCGCCGTCTTCCACTCGCACCCGACGGGCTCTGCCAAGCCCTCCCGAACGGATATTGCGAACATCGGCCTCTGGGAAGGACGTCCGTACCTGATCCTCTCCAGGCCGACCGGCGAGCTGCTCGCTTGGAAGATCGAACGCGGAGCGGCCGAACCGATCCCACTCAGCTGAGCCGACTTTCCGCGGGCCGACAGGGCGGCCGCGGCTGCGACGACCTCTGAGGTGCAAGCGGGATCAGGGCGGGGGGCCACCGGGGGGAACCGGTTGTTCCCCCCCGTTAGAGCGAGCAAGGCGGCGAAGCCGCCGCGAGCGTCAGGAGACCTTGAAGCGACCGAACATCGTGCTCTCGTGGGGCGCGCAGTAGAACTTGTACGAGCCCTTCCTGAGCAGGATGGTCACGGTCTTCGTGCCCATGAACGGAACCGTCGTGATCGCACGGTCCACTCCGGGGCCCTCGATCTGGAAGTTGTGGATATCGGCCTTGTCCGAGACCACGAACGTGTACTTGCCGTGCACCAGCGTCTTGAACACCCTGCCGCTGTGCTTCAGCGAGATGGTGAAGCCGGGACCCACTGTCCCGACCAGGCGAGGCGTCGACATGGGAGCCGCGGGGGAGGTCGCGAGGAGCGCGACCGCCCCGGCGGCGACGAGCGTGCAGATGATCTTCATGGGAAGGCACTACTCCCTCTGCCCGCCCGCGGTTGTTAAGTGACCGTGAAGCTGCCCTTCATGATCGTCGCGTGCGGATCGCAGACAAAGGTGTACTTGCCCTTACGCACCTTGACGATCACCGTCTTGGTTCCGACGAAGGAGATCGTTGTGATCTCCTTGTTGACCCCAGGCCCGCGCAGACGGAAGTTGTGGATGTTCGACTTGTCCGCGACGGTGATCGAGTAGCTTCCCGGCCTGATCGTCTTGAAGGGCTTGCCGAGCCTCTTGGTGCTGATGGTGAACCCCGGCCCGACCGTACCCGTCAGCTTGGGGAGCGCCGTCTTCGACGCGTTCGACGGGGCGACTACGACCAGCGTCCCGGCGAGCACAGCGAGCGGGATGAGCGTGCGAATGCGCTTCATGCAACTCCTTCCGAGTCGTGTCCCTTGCCAGGATAGAGACGGCATGCGGGTTCTGGAGATCGCAACCGGCCTGTGGCGGTGGACCGGGCTCCACCCGGCCTGGACGCCCGCGGAAGGCGGCCCGGACGGGTGGGACCCGGAAGTCGGCAGCTACTACTACGAGGGTCCTGAGGCGATCGTGCTGTTCGACCCGCTCGTCCCGATGGAAGACCGCGACCGGTTCTTCGCGGCGCTCGACCGCGACGTCGAGCGCGTGGGCCAACCGGTGCGGGTGCTGTTGACGGTGGCTGACCATCGCCGTTCGTCGGCGGAGCTGGCCGAGCGATACGAAGGGACCGTCGACGAGATCCCTGCCGGGGTCGAGACGGTGATGGAACGCTGGAACGAACGCGTCTTCTGGGTCCCTGAGCACTCGGCCCTCGTCTTCGGGGACGTGGTCCTCGGCCGTGACGGCGGGCTGATGCTCCCGCGTGCCTGGATGGGCGAGGACCAGTACGACGAGGTGCGGGACGGGCTTCGCTTGCTGCTGGAGCTTCCGGTCGAGCGTGCGCTGGTCACGCACGGCGAGCCGGTGCTCGAGGGCGGGCGCGAGGCGCTGGCGGCCGCGCTCACATAGTTCAGTCGTCAGGCGGGAACGGCCGAACGCTCCAGCGCGGCCACGAACGCCTTCGACCACTCGGCCAGGTCGCCCCAGCCGCGGCACGAGACCATGTTTCCGTCGACAACGTCGGCGCCCTCGACGTATGTGCCACCGGCCGCCTCGATGTCCGGGCCGAGCGGCGGGAAGCCCGAGCTCTTGCGTCCCCGCAGGTAGCCAAGCGCAGCCGGCACCTGCGGGCCGTGGCAGAGTGTCCCGACGGGCAGGTCGTTGTCGAAGAAATAGGCGACGATCCGACGCACGTCGGGGTCGACGCGGATGTACTCCGGTGCCCGGCCGCCCGGAATGACGACGCCGGCATAGCGCTGAGACTCGACCTCCGAGAACGCGAGGTCCGGCTCGACCCGCCGCCCCGGCTTCTCGACGTAGGCATCCGAGTCGGGCTCGAAGTCGTGGACGACCGTGCGCATGGTGCGCCGTGAAAGCGCCGCGATATCGACTTCGTAGCCGGCCTCTCGCAGGCGATAGAGGACGTAGAAGAGCTCGAGATCCTCGACCGCGTCGCCGGCCAGGACGAGGACGCGTTCCATGCGCCAAGTATCTCTCACGCGCGCAGCGGACGCAGCACGACGACCGCCGCAAGTGGCAGAGCGGCGGCGACGAGGAAGCCTGCACGCCAGGACGTCGAAGCGACGAACGGCGCGAACGCGAGCGGCGTGACCGCAACCGCGGCCCCGACCAGCGTCTGCTGGAGCCCGAGCGCGGCGCCGCCTCGTCCCGGACCCGCCGTCTCAAGGGCGGCGGCGACCGCCAGGCCGTTCCAGCACATGGACAGCCCGCCGCCGGCGACGAGCGCCACGATCAGCAGCCAGACCTCCGCGCCGCCCAGCGCCGCCGCTGCGGCGACGGCAACCGTGGTCGCGACCGCGATCGCGCGGATCAGCGCCACGCGGCTCCCTCCCCGACGGTCGGACTGCAGGCCCGACAGCAGCCGTCCCGCCGCTCCGACAACGTTGATCGCCGCCAGTACGAGACCGGCCTGAGTGGCGCTCAGATCGCGCTCCGACTCGAGGAAGATGACCACGAAGCCGGTGATCGCGGCCTGCGTGCAGATCAGCAGCCCGCTCCCGAGCGACAGCCGCCAGATCCGCCGGTCGCGCAGGGGATGGCGCAGGACCTCCGTCGCCGGCTCTCCGTCTCCGCGCACCGGCCCCTCCACCAACCAGACGGCCGCGAGGACACCGGCGACCAGCGAGAATCCGGCGAGCACGAGCAGCGCCGCGCGAGAGCTCCAGTGGTCGACGATCGGAGGGATGCCGAGCGCGGCCACGAGACCGCCGATCGGGACGGACGTCTGCCGGATGCCGAGCGCGAAGCCGCGCGTCTCGCGCGGAAACCAGCTGGTTACCGCACGACCGGTCGCCGTGTTGATACTCGCTCCGAACGCGCCGGCGATCGCGAGTAGCACGACCAGCACGGCGAAGTTCGGCGCGTATGCCGACCCGGCGAGGGCGACACTGGCGCCCAGCAGGCCGACCGCCCCCGTCACCCGCTCGCCGACGCGGTCCGCGGCTAGCCCCCACGGCAGCAGCGTCAGCATCGCTCCGACGCCCGATACGCCGAGCATCACGCCGACCTGCGTGAGGCTCAGGTCGTATCGGTCGCGAAGGGCAGGCGCGAGCACGGCCAGCCCGAACAGAACGGCAGCCTGAGACGCCTGCGCGACCGTTCCAACCGCGAGGACGAGCCAGCCGCGGCGCACTCGAGAGCGCCTAGGCGCGCCGCAGCGGGTACGACTGCCGGCTCGAGCTGCCCTCGAAGCGGCTCTTCGTCGCCAGGAACATCCGTACGTCGGCACGGCGGAGGAGCACGGACGTTTCGGTGTCCCAGGGGATGACGACTCCCTGGGAGATCCTGGCGAGGAAGAGCTGCAGCACCGGCGCGAATCCCTGGACGTACGGCTGCTGGTCGACGACGAAGTCGAGCGTGCCGTCGGCGACCAGCTCGAGGTCGTCCGGCAGCAGGTCGTAGCCGCCGCCCTTGACGCCCTTCGCCCTCAGGCCGAGATGCGAGATCGCCTTTCCGCATGCGAGCGTGCCGAGGCCGTCCACCGCGAACAGCCCGCTGGCCCTGCGTTCGCGGGCGTACGCCTTCTCGACAGTGCTCTGCTGCTGGTTGGCGTCGCCCGAGAGCCTGACCACGGTTGCGGCGGGTGCAATCCGCGCGGCAGCGAGACCCGTGAGGATCCCCTGGAGGCGCCGCTCCGTCCAGATCTTCGCCTGCTGCGGCGCGAACACGATCACAGTGCCGGTCGGACTGAGCCGCGCGATCTCGACGCCGACGTTGACGCCCGAGGCGCGCGGGTTTTCGCCGACGTAGGCATACCGACGACCGCTCGAGCCCGAGTCGACGTTAAAGGCGACGAGCGGGATGCCGGCCTTCGCGGCCGATTCCGCCCCCGGCGCGATCGCAGCCTCGTCGAGGACTGACACGGCGATCCCGTCTGCCTTCTTCGCGATCGCCGACCGCAGCGCCTTCACCGTCTCCTTCACGCTCCCGTGGGGAGATCCGGACCACTGCGTCGTACAGCGCACGAGCGCGGCCGCGTCCTGCGCTCCGAACTGCGTGGCGACGAACAACGGGTCGAGTGTGTTGTGACTCACGAAGACGAACCGCCAGCGCGGATGCGCCGGGAAGTCGCCGCAGCCGTCGCCGGCGAAAGCACCCGCGGGGCCGAGCAGCTGAGCCAGCGAGAAGCCGGCCGCTCCGGCGCCGGCGCGGCGCAGAAGATCGGCGCGATCGGTCATCCCGCTCGGTGCTCCAGGAGGATGCGGCCGACGACGCCGTCACGCTCGCCCATGAGAGCGAAGGCGTCCTCGAAGCGCTCGGCCGGGAAGCGACGAGCGACGACCGGCGCGAGGTCGACGAGCCCGGCGCCGAGCAGCTCGACCACGCGCGACCAGACTGCAGTCGTGTAGCCGACGCTGCCGATCAACGTCAGGTCACGGAGGACGAACCGATCGGCCGGAAGCGCCAGCTGCCGGTCGGCGCCGGCGATGCCGAGCGCGACGACGCGACCGCCCATCCGCGGCAGGCGCGTGGCCAGCTCGATCGCGTCGACCGCGCCCGCCGTCTCGACGACGAGGTCGAGCTCACCCTCATGAGACGCCGGCCCCACCGAGAGATCGACGGTCTCGTCGGCGCCGAGGCGGCGGGCCAGCTCGAGCTCGGCCTCCCGGATCCCGTAGGCAACGACCGCGGCCGGCGCGAACAGACGGGCAAGGACGAGCGAGAGCGCGCCCAGCGTGCCGACGCCGATCACGCCGATGGTCTCTCCCGCGCGCGGCTGCGCACGCGATAGCCCCTGGAACACCACCGACGCAGGCTCGACCAGCACGGCCGCATCCAGCTCCACCTCGGCGGGCAGAGGATGGACGACCCGCCGAGGCGCGACCACGAGCTCGCCGTAGCCCCCGCCCCGGGTGAAGCCGAGCTGGTCGTACGTCTCGCAGAGGTGGGTGTCGCCTGCGCGGCAGCGACGGCAGACGCCGCAGTAGCAGAAGCCTTCGCAGACCACGCGGTCGCCGGGCTGCAGTCCGGTCACGCCCTCTCCGACCGCCTCTATGACTCCGCTCCACTCGTGTCCCGGAATGCACGGGTAGCGTACCCAGCGCCGGTCCAGCTCGCCCTCGAGCACTTCGACGTCGGTACGGCACAGCCCGGCGAACCGGCTGCGCACCAGCACGTCTCCCGGCCCGCAGGTCGGGGCCCCCACCTCCCCGTAGACGACCTCGTGCGGGCGCTCGATCACGACCGCCTTCACGGTCCTAGTCTATGCAGGGCGATATCGCCGGCAGGCGGAGGTCAGGCCTCGGCGGCGCGCTGCTCGGACCGTTCCTCGCTCTCCGGCTGGGGGAGGAACTCGACCTCGAGCCGCTCGATGCGCGAGCCCTCGAGGTCGATGACCGTGAAGCGAAGCGCGCTGTCCTCGATCTGATCCCCCTGTTCGGGCGCGCGGCCGAGCAGGCCGAAGACGTATCCGCCGATCGTGTGGTAGTCCTCGATCGGCAGCTCGGTTCCGAACTGCTCGTTGAAGTCGTCGATCGGGAAGGTGCCGTCGATGCGGATTCGTCCGTCGTCGAGCCGCTCCACCGACTCGTCCGGTAGGTCGAACTCGTCCTCGATCTCGCCGACGATCTCCTCGATCACGTCCTCGAGCGTGACGATGCCCTCCATGTCGCCGTACTCGTCGACGACGATCGCCATATGCTGGTTCGTGCGCCGGAACTCGGTCAGCAGGGCTGCGATGTCCTTGGTCTCGGGGACGATGTACGGCGGCCGCAGGATCTCCTCGATCTGCACACCGGCAATGCCGCGGTCGTTCATGGCGTTCAGCAGGTCGCGGAGGTGGAGCACGCCGACGATGTGCTCGGGCGTCTCACGGTAGACCGGGAAGCGGGTATAGGGCGAGTCGAGCACCTTGCCGAGGCATTCCTCCGGCGGCATGTCGGCGGCGACGACCACCACCTCGGGCCGCGGCACCATGATGTCGGAGGCCTCCTTGTCCGCGAAGTCGAAGACCTTGTAGAGCATCTCCTGCTCCTCCTCCTCGAGCTCGCCCTCGACGGTCGAGCGCTCGAGCAGGAGCTTCAGCTCTGCCTCCGAGTAAGCGGCGCCGTCGGCGCCGGGCGGCTCGAGCCCGAGCAGGCGCAGCGTCACCTCGCTCGAGCGCTGCAGGAACCAGATCAGCGGCTTGAAGACGAAGAAGAACAGACGCACCGGGGGCGCGACGAACAGCGCCGTCCGCTCCGAGTGGCCGAGCGAGATCCCCTTCGGAACGAGCTCGCCGACGACGACGTGGAAGAACGTCAGCACGAGCAGCGCGAGCACGACAGCCAGCGCGGTCGCCATCACCGGGTCGAACAACTCCGTCAGGGCCTGCTCGCCGAGGGCGCCGATGGCCAGGGAGGTGACGGTGACGCCGAGCTGCATCGCGGCGATGAACCGCGGCGGGACCGCGGTCAGGCCGAGCACCTGCTTCGCCCGGCGGTTGCCCTCGCCGACCATCTCCTGCAACCGTGTCCGACGGACGGTGACGAGCGCGTACTCGGCCGCCACGAAGAACCCATTCAACAACACGAGCGCCGCGACGGCGACCAGCTCGAGGAAGAGGGTCACGCCCCGCCTACCCGGGCACCGCAGGTGCCGTGGTTTTTCGGCCGGGCGCCGGCTTTGCCGGGGCCGAATCCAGCCCCGGCGTGGGTACTAGGAAGGAGGTCGTTCTCCAAGGAACCTACGGCTGAGTATAGGTCACGTATCCGTCGTCAACTCCGCGCACGGCGCGGCCCTCGACGACGAGGCGCTCGAGGTGGGAGAGCGTCTCGGCCACTGCGAAGCGCCGCTGAGCAGCGCCCAGGTCGCCGGGGAACAGGACGCACGAGAGCTCGTATCCGCTCCGCGCGCCGTCGCGCAGCCCGGCCTCGGTCTCGACGAGCCGCTCGTGGTGGTGCTGGACGATCTCACGGGCGCGGCCCGCCGGGTCCGCGATCGGGTCTCCGTGCCCCGGCAAGGCCAGCCGGGGTGCGAGCTCGGCCACGCGCTCCAGTGAGGCCATGAAGTCGCCCAGCGGATCGGGACGCGAGTCGGGGTAGAGGCCGACGGCCGGGGTGATCCGCGGCAGGAGATGGTCACCCGCGATCAGCATGCCGTCCTTCAGGAGGCAGATGTGCCCGTCGGCGTGGCCGGGCAACTCGACGACGCTCCAGCCGGCCACGTCGTCGCCCTCCCGCAGGAGCCGGGCGTCGGGGACGAAGTGGACGAACCGGCGATACACGCTGCCGACCTCGAGCAGCTCGGCCGTCTCCTCGGGGGGAACGCCCTGCCGGCCGAACCACTCGGCCAGCTGGGGGACCCAGGCGTCGCTGCCCCAGACCTTCTCGCACTGGTAGTGGTCGAGCGCACCCTGCAGGACCGACGCTCCTGTCACCTCGACCGCATCGGCCGTGCCGCCGACGTGGTCCGGGTGGAAGTGGGTGACTAGGATTTCGGTCACGTGCATGTCCAGCAGTGGGACGAGGCCCGACCAGCTGTCGACCATCTCCGGAAGGCCGAGCCCGGTGTCGACGAGCAGGTACCCATCGTCGGTCGGCACGAGGTACCCGTGGACGTGGCCGGGCTTCATCGGCATCGGATAGGTGACGCGGACGATTCCCTCCGCCACCTCGACCGGAGCGAACGTATGTTCTATCATGCCGGAGATGGGGGTCGAGTATCGCGAAGAGCCCTGCCGGAGCGCGCTGAACCGGGTGAAGGGGATGGGCTTCGGCTGGTCGCTCAACCCGTACATGGGCTGCGCCCACCGCTGCACCTTCTGCTACGTGCGTGCCTTCGAGCTGAGAGCAGACCGGCCTTCGGACGACCGCTACGGACGCTCGATCCGAGTGAAAGTGAACGTCGCGGAAGTCCTGCGACGGGAGCTCGCGCGCCCGTCCTGGGAGGGCGAGACGGTCGCGATCGGGGCGGCGACCGACCCGTATCAGCCGGCCGAAGGCCGGTACGAGCTCACACGCGGCTGTCTGGAGGCGCTCCGCGACGCAGCGAACCCGTTCAGCCTGATCACCCGCAGCCCGATGATCGTGCGCGATCTCGACGTCCTCGTCGAGGCGGCGTTGCGGGCCGAGGTCGGCGTCGTCTTCTCGGTTCCGACACTGGACGAGGAGGTCTGGAGGCGGACGGAGCCCGGCACCCCTCCCCCGCGCCGCCGGCTCGAGGCGCTGAGCCGCCTGGTCGACGCGGGGATCAAGGCCGGAGTCGGAATGGCGCCGATCCTGCCCGGCATCTCCGACTCACCAGACCAGCTCGAGCAGGTCGTCCGGGCCGCCCGCGACGCGGGAGCGACCAACATCTGGGCCAACGTGCTCCACCTCAAGCCCGGCACCCGCGAGCACTTCCTCGAGGCGCTGGCGTCGGACTGGCCGGAGGAGCTCCAACGCTACGAACGGCTCTACGCCTCGCGTGCATATCTGCCGACCTCGGAGGCGGAGCCGGTCCGCGCCTTGGTCGGCGAGCTGCGTAAGCGGCACGGCATCCGCGACCGGCGCCGAGTGCGCGCAGAGCCGCCTGCGCCCGCCGAGCAGCTGACGCTGGCCGTGTGACCGCCTGTGGCCGCTCTATGATCGGGCCCATGCCCGAGGAGATCACCTGCCTGATCGTGGACGACCACGAGGTCGTCCGCGAGGGGCTGCGACTGTCGCTCTCGCGCGCGCCGCACATCCGTGTGATCGGCGAGGCGTCGGACGGGGAGCAGGCGGTCACCCTTGTGGAGCGTCGCAAACCGCACATCGTGGTCATGGACGTCCGGATGCCGGGCATGGACGGCCTCGAGGCCACGAAGCAGATCGTGGCGCAGGCTCCCGAGACCGCAGTCCTCATCTTCACCGCCTTCAGCGAGCGCTCGCTGCTCGCGCGCGGCATCGAGTCGGGCGCCAAGGGCTACATCCTCAAGGAGGCGCCGCACGAGACGCTGCTGAAGGCGATCGAGAAGCTGGCGGCCGGCGAGGGCTACATCGACCCGGCACTGATGCCCGCGTTCCTGAGCGGCAAGGAAGGCACGGACATGCTCACCCCGCGCGAGCGCGAGATCCTCCAGCTGCTCGCCGACGGGATGTCGAACGCGGACGTGGCGGCGAAGCTCTTCATCAGCCAGGAAACGGTCAAGAGCCACGTGCGCCACATCCTCACGAAGCTCGAGGCCGACACCCGCACACACGCGGTCGCGATCGCGTTACGCGACTCGATCATCGACTGAGATGACCTCGCTGCCCTCCGAGCCGCCGTTCGAGCGGCGGCAGGGCGAGCGCCGCAAGGAGGAACGCGAGCGCATCCGCCAGTTCGAGCAGCGGATCGCCGGCGAGCAGGACGAGCGCCGCCGGCTCGCGCTGATGCTCCACGACGGCGCCGTGCAGGCGCTCGCCGGGATCGCGCTGATGCTCGACGCGGTCGACCATGCGATCGCCGAGGGCCGTGCCGAGGACGCGCGGCGCGTGCTAGCGAGCGCCCTCGAGCAGCAGCGGGCGACGATCCAGTCGCTCCGCGATCTCTCCTTCAACATCGAGCCGGTCGCACTCCGCGACCAGGGCTTCGAGCCGGCGGTGCGCGCGCTGGCCGAAAGGGTCGGGCTCGACCGCGAGGTACGGGTCGACGTGGACGTCGTTCCGGCGGAGGCGCTCGCCGAGCGCGCCCAGGTGACCTTCTACCAGTTGATCCGGGTCGCGCTCGACCGGGCAGCCGAACGGAAGCCCGGCCGCATCTCGATCACCGTTTCCGACGACGACGACGGTGCGCGCCTCACGGTCGCCGACGACGGACACCCGGAGCGCCGCCAGAACGGCATCGAGGAGCTCGAGGAGCGCGTCCGCCACGTGAGCGGAACGGTGACGGTCGAGCGCGGCGACGCCGGGACGACGTTCACGGTCGTGCTGCCCGGGTACGTCGCCCGAAGCTAGGATCGGCGCCGACATGGCGTACCTCCTGTTCGTGTCGAAGCCGAGCGGTTACGAGCTCCGGGAACGAGACGGCGATCCGCCGGCCGTCGGCGACGAGGTCCAGGAGGACGACACGCGGATGGTCGTCACGAAGGTGGCGCCGTCGCCACTGCCGGCGGACGAGCGGCGCTGCGCATACATCCAACCCGTGTGACGCCGGCCAAGAGCGGGGCCCGGCTGCCACCCCTCGACCGTCGGTCTTCAGCGTGACCCCGCTTCTTAGAGCACTGGCGCCCCGAAGCGCCAATCGACGCCGCTGGCGGCTCACTGTTAGGTTCCAACCTGGGAGGCATCTCGTTCAAGGAGGTCACAGCATGTGGGTACGGGTCGCCACATTCGAGGGGGTCGATTCGGAGAAGGCCAACGAGATCGTGAAGCAGCAGATGGCGTCGGGTGAGATGACGCCGCCCGAAGGCATGGACAGCGTGCTCGTCCTCGACGACAAGGATGCGAAGAGGAGGAAGTTCTT
>JBKPRA010000010.1:0-67689 GCA_046734335.1 Actinomycetota bacterium
GAATGAGGGTGGCCCCGAAGGCAGGACGGAGGTCGATGAACGCCGACCCGGCCGCGAATACGGCGCTGACAAGGAGCCCGACAGGAATGGCGACCTGGAAGCCGGCGTGCTCCTGTTTGAAGAGAATGCTGGGCGTTCCGACCGCATGGAGCCACAGGAAGCCACCTGTCGCCATGAAGGCCAGGGAGAGGAGCAGCACGCGCGCGTCGCCCCGCTGGTTTGCCGCCTCGCCCGCCGCGTAGCCGAGGCCGAACGCCAGCACACCGACGATCCCGAAGACGACGAAATGGACGCGGTAGCTCTCGATATGAGGGTCGAGCTGTGAACGGAGAAGCAGCGAGACCAGGCCGACCATCGGCAGCGCGCCGATGATCAGCCACATCGCCACCGCGACGCCCGTACGCGTCTTCCCGGCACGAGGACCACGCACGACCGGCACTCCCGTACTCACGGTCTCCACGACTCCGTTAGCGCGCCACGACGTCCAACCAGCCGGCAGCGCTGGTGTGGTCCCCGGTATTCATGAGTCCGTCGGGTCGCATCGGAATCCGTGTCGTATACACCGTCCCACCTCTTCGCCTCAGGGCCATGCTTCGTCGCTGCATTTCGATGCCGAAAAGGGTGCTCGGCCGCAGCGCTCGGGGTAATCGAGCCAGCAGGTCTTGCGGGGTACGGCTAGCCGTACCCCGCGGCCTGCTCATGTCACTTCCTCGACCGCAGGGATGCGGGAGAGGTGGGCGTGGACGAACTGGACTGCCATCGCGCCTTCGCCGACGGCGGTGGCGCAGCGTTTGGTCGAGCCGGAGCGGACGTCGCCGGCCGCGAACACACCGGCAACGTCGGTCTCGAGCAGGTTGTCGGCGTTGGCTGCAGGGCCGGTGACGATGAAACCGTCGTGGTCGCGACCGACGGTATCGTCGAGCCACTCGGTACACGGCAGCGCCCCGAGGAAGAGGAACAGGAACGAGAAGGGAAGAAGCTCGCCGCCCTTGAGCGTGACGGCCGCGAGGCGTCCGTTCTCGCCGTGGAGCGCCGCGATCTCGCTTCGGTCTCGAACCACGACGCCGACCCGCTCGAGCTCGTGGATGAGGTAGTCCGACATGGTCTCGCGGAGGTCGGCGCGGCGGTGGAGGACGGTCACGAGGGCGCCGCCCCGGGCGAGCCAGACTGCGGCCTGGCCGGCGGAGTTGCCGCCGCCGACGACCGCGACGCGTGAGCCGCCGCAGAGCTGGGCCTCGGGAGGGCCGGCGGCGTAGAAGACCGTCAGTCCCTCGAACTCTGCGAGGCGGTCGACCGGGAGGCGGCGGTACTGGGCGCCCGTTGCGAGCAGGACGGCGCGCGCGGCGATCTCCTTGTCGTCCTCGAGGCGGACGAGGTGCCGGCCGATCCCAGGCTTGAGGGAGAGCGCGCGGTACGGCGTGGCCGTGCGCGCGTTGAACTTGCGCACTTGGGTGACTGCGCGGCTGGTGAGCTCGGTGCCGCTGATCCCGGCAGGGAAGCCGAGGTAGTTCTCGATCCGACGGGACGAGCCGGCCTGGCCGCCGAGCGCGGTGCTCTCGACGACCAGGGTGTCGAGCCCTTCGGAGGCGCCGTAGACCGCTGCTGCGAGGCCTGCAGGGCCGGCACCGACGATCAGCAGGTCGACCTCCTCCTTGGGTGCGAGCTCGAGCCCGATCCCGAGCGCGCGCAAGACCTGGCCCGTGGTTGGCCCGCAGAGCTCTGCTCCTCCGGGCAGTCGCACGAGGGGAAGCTCGCCGCCCTCCGCCGGAGCGGCATCCTCCCAGGTGTACGGGAGCTTGTTCGCACGCGCGAACTCGAGCATGCGCATCGTCGACTCCGAACCGTGCGGGCCGACGATCTCCAGGCCAATCCCCTGCACGCCCTGCAGCGCCTCCCGCCGGGAGATGAACGTGGAGAGCACGAGATCGCTGAGCGGACCGTCCTCGTTGAGGAGCGAGCGCAGCGCGCCGCGCTCGACCGCGATGTACCGCAACGGCTCGGTCACGCGCGCGTTGACGAAGACCGTCTGGCCCGACAGGAGGTTCAGCTCGCCGAGGAAGCCCGAGGGGCCCTGCGTGACGAGCTCGTTCCCGGCCGCGTCGACTATCGCGACCGCTCCTTCGAGGATTGCAATGAACGGGTAGGTTCGATCGCCGACCCGGTACAGCAGCTCACCGACGGGTGCCGAATGCTCCTCGCCGATCTCGGCGAGCGCGGCTAGTTGCGACGGGGAGAGGAGTGGGCTCGCGGGTGTTGACAAAGTCCGTTCCTCCAGGACGGGGGTCTGTGCCGAAGCCGGCCGATCCCCGTCCTATCGGCTCAGGTCACCGTAGTCGACTGACGCGTCTCGCTCCAATTCGGGGAAGAGTTTCCGCTCGGCGAAACACCGTAACTCAGAGTTGCGATCACCCCCGACCGGGCGTTCGCGCGAACGTACGCTTCCCCAGCGCAGTGCCCTGGCCCGCCTGTTCTTGGGCCGTGGCGACCCTGACGTGCACTTCCTGAGGAAACGCTAATCCGTCGTCGAGCGCGAGAGCTCCGGCAACGTCCGCAATGACAGGGGCGATTGCCTGCTCAAGCTTGACGGCCTCTACACATGAACGAGGCTACGCCGTTCGGCGTTGCTGCGTCCTGATTGACACGAGCCATTGCCTGGTGCAACAGTCTCCTCGATCCGTTCCGGCAGGCAGGAGGAGGCGGCATGTGCAAAGCGGCCTTAGCAGTCCTGTTAGGCCTCCTCGAGGGGAAGGAGGCGCTCAATGCCGGGGTTCATCACGAACGGGTTTGAATGCCACAGGTCGACGTAGCCGGACTGACGATCAACTACGACGTGCAGGGCGAGGGCGAGCCGCTTCTGCTGATCCCCTACCTGTCCGCGGATCACGCCTGCTATGCCTTCCAGTTGCCTGACTACACGGTGCATTTCAGCTGCATCGCGATCGACCTTCCCGGCTCAGGCGAGAGCGACAAGCCGCCCGGCCCGTACTCGACCGAGGGCCAAGCCGACCAGGTCGCCGCCTTCCTCGACGCGATCGGGATAGAGCAGGCCCACGTCGCGGGCATGTCGTTCGGCGCTGCCGTAGGGATGCACCTGGCCGCCCGCCATCCCGGCCGCGTGCGCTCGCTTTCCTTGCACAGCGGCTGGCACGCCACCGATGACTATCTGAAGACCGTCGTCGAGCAGTGGCGGGCGCTCGCGACCACCCTGCCGACGATCGCGGAGGTCGTGATCCAGGCCATCTTCCCGTGGTGCTTCACGCCCGACATGTACGTGGAGCGGCCGGAGTTCGTCGACACGCTGGTGGATTTCGTACGTGGCCGCCCTGCCCAGCCAGTGGACGCGTTTCTGGCCCAGACCGATGCAGTTCTCGCCCACGACGCCGGCGCGGCACTCGGCGAGATCGACACTCCGACCTTGATCACCTTCGGAGCGCGCGATCTCGTCTGCTCAACGCGCTTCGCCGAACCGCTCAAGAACGGGATCGCCGGGAGCGAGCTGGTGGTCTTCGAGCATCTCTCGCACGCGGGGCTGCACGAGGACCCCGAGACGTTCAACCGCGCCACACTCGAATTCCTGCTGCGCCAGAGCTCGTAACGGTCCCTGGGGAGCCTTTCCCAGTTCCCCGTCGGCGCGGGAGGCGGGCGCCTCACCATGCCGTTCCGGTGTCGAGAAGCCGCTCGACGACTGAGGGCATGTCTCTCCCTGAGGCCGCCCCGCCTTCCGGTGTTCTTGTCCGCGTGATCGACGCGGAAACCCGCTTGACGCAATCTTTACGCCCCGACGGGGCGGTCGCTGGTGGAGCACGTGCCCAGGATGTCAGCGCGTCCACGGGGGGCACGGCGACGGACGCTTGCGCCGGACGCCTGTGCTGTTCACTGTAGGGATCTCCGCTCCTGCGAGAGAACATCTTCGAATGGTTGAACACGAACCAGAACGACCGCTGAGCCCCGAGCTCGTACTCGTTTCGCCTGATCTCAGGGAACGCGCACTTCTGGACGAGCTCGACTCGTCGTTTCCCGAGCATGCGGACGTCGACCCCCCAACGGCGTCTGTCGAACCAGCGCCGCAGGCACCGGCGCCGCAGGTGCCTGCGGCGCCTCCCCAGGCGGCGCTGCCGCGCACCGAAGCGGCTACACCTCGAGTCGAGCGGCGGCGTCTGACAGCCGGCGCCCTCACGGCAATCGCATTGACCGCGCTGATCGTCTTCGGCGCCGGGCTCGCGGTCGGGAAGCTTGCGTTTCCCGGCTCATCGGCCCGGTCACCGGCCGCGCCGCGCGATGTGTCCCAGCCGCCTCCGGTCACGACAGCGGTGCCACGGACGTCGTCGCGTGCGTCGACGACACCGCCGCCTGCCTCAACGACTCGGTCGCAGACCGCCCCGCGCGCCGTGTCTCCCCGGCCTCCCGTCACGACAGCGGTGCCACGGACGTCGTCGCGTGCGTCGACGACACCGCCGCGTGCCTCAAGGACTCGGTCGCAGACCGCCCCGCGCGCCGTGTCTCCCCGGCCTCCCGTCACGACAGCGGCGCCGCGGACGTCGTCGAGCGCGACGCCGACAGTACCGGCCAAGAGGCCGAGGCCCTCGACGGCACCGTCTCCTGCCAAGAAGCTTCCATCAAAGGGCGTCCGCCCGATTCCGAACGGCGGCTACGTCTTTTCCGACGGGAGGTTCCGGCTCGCCGGCACCGGGCGACGGATCCTGGACTTCACACTTCAGACGGCGTGCTCCGGTCCGTTGACCCTGCCGCAGATCCAAGTTGCGGCAAACGGGACGTTCGGGTTCTCGGGACACCCCCCCGGAACGTTGCCGGGGACGTCGGTGCGTGTTACTGGACGATTTGTCTCACCAGTCGCGGCGCGGGGAACCACGCGAGTCACACGCGGCACGTGCCGCGGTCCAGCAAGGCCCTTCGCCGCCCGCCTGAGCTGAAGCACGATGGCGAGAGCAGGCGCATTTCTTTGCTCGCGAGAGGCAGGAGCAATGAGTCGATTCCTCCGGCCGGTTTCCGTTCTCGGCGCCGGGCGCAAGCTGAGACGCTGTAGGTACGGTGGCCCCGATGGGCGTGACGCTTCACGTCGTTCGTGACCACTGTCTCGCGCCCGAGCGCCTCCAGGGGGAGGTGGGCGAGGGTGGTCGGTACGGGCGGATGTTCGATCTGCCCGCACTCGAGGCGGACGAGACGCTGCTGCACCGGCTCGGTGCGGCCGGCGGCCTCTGCGACGGCAGTGACCGCGAAGGCGATTCGCAGGTCGAGGCAGGCTGGCCCTTCTTCGGCCAGTACGTCGCCCACGACCTCACAGCCGACCGCTCGCCACTCCGCGCCCACGCCGACCTCGACGCCCTGCGGAACATGCGCGTGCCGCGGGCCAACCTCGAGTCGCTCTACGGCGGAGGCCCGGCGGGTCGCCCTACCTCTATCAGCGCAGCGATCCTCCGAAGCTGCTCGAGGCGAACGGCGATCTGCCGCGAAACCAGGAGGGGATCGCACTGATCGGCGACCCCCGGAACGACGTGCACGTGTTCATGAGACAGATGCAGGTCGCGTTCATCCACGCGCACAACCTGCTCGTCGACCGCTACGCGAAGACGGCGTCCCGGAGGTCGAGCTCTTCGACGAGGCCAGGCGCGCACTCAGCTGGCACTACCAATGGCTGATCCTCAACGACTTCCTCCCTGGCCTGGTCGGCTCGGAGCTGGTCGAGGAGCTGGACGAGGAGCTGGACGCGTCCGGGGCGCTCTACTACCGACCGGACTGACGACCGTTCATCCCTGTCGAGTTCGCGGATGCCGCCTATCGCTACGGCCACTCGCAGATCCGGCAGCTCTATCAGCTGCAGTCTGATGGACCGCTCTACCCGGTCTTCCCCGAGCTGATCGGCTTCGGCCCGATCGAGGACCGCCGCGTCGACTGGTCGCTCCTCTTCGACGTCCCCGGCCGGCCGGCGGCGCAGGTTCCAGGCCGATCGACGCACTGCTACCACGTTCGCTGATCGAGCTGCCGAAGCGATCACCGGCGCAATCGACGACGAGGCCTACCGCTCCCTGGCCGCACGCGACCTCGAGCGGGGGCAGGGCACCGGACTCCCCTCCGGTGAGGCCGTCGCGCATCTGCTCGGCGTCGACGTCTTGACCGAGCGCGAGCTCGATCTGAGACACCACGGCTGGGAGGGCGAGACGCCGCTCTGGCTCTACATCCTCAAAGAGGCGTCCGTCCGTCAAGCCGGCGACCGACTCGGAGGCATCGGCGCTCGCATCGTGGCCGAGGTGCTGCACGGCATCATTGCCGCCGACCCGGAGTCGTACCTCGCCCTCCTTCCCGACTGGACACCGACGCTGCCCGCGCGCGCCGGGGCTTTTCGACTCGCGGACCTGCTCGTTCCGGTAACGCCGACAAGGTGACGCGACCGGCGCCTCGAAGACGAGCATGCGGCTACCCGAGGTAGGCGACTCTCTCGGGGCCGACCTTTCGGCCGGCGGGCGAGCGGTACGACAGGCTGCCTGATCGTCGGCGGGGTGTGCTGCGCCACGCCCCGCCTACAGGAGCTTCTCATCTGGTGAGCGCGTCCGCGTCCGGAGGCGCCGCCGGAGCGTTCGGGCTGCGAGTACCGGCCGCCGGTTCGTCCGCGCGCGTGTCACATCGACGCCCGCTCGAGCGTCAAAAAGGCATGGACACTTTTCATCACAGGAACGTTGACCGCCGGCGAGTGGATCGTCGTGGCCGGTTCCATTGCACCGTTGCTCCTGTCGCTCGTGCCCGTCCTCTGGGCCTGCTGCCTCTTCGTCGACATGAGCGACGGGGCCGTCGACGGCGCGATCCAGGACGCGCAGCGGCTGGCGGCTGTCAAGAGCCGCGTCCGCGGCGACCTGCCCTAGGCGTCAGCCTCCCGCTCCTGCGGGTGACTGCTCGCCTTGCCAGAGGACTCCGATCATGTCCTTGACCCCTCGGCGGCCGATCCGCAGGGCGACGCCTGCGACGCCGCCGCCGATCACCGCTCCGACGTCATGGTCTCTACCCACAGGACGGGCCCGACCTCCGCATTCTTCTGCCGGGCTAGGCCGACTTGGTGGCGCGGGCGATGTCCGGGCCCACCAGATCAGGCCCGCGGGTCGCCACCACCTCGAGCCCGAGCACGACCGCGAGGGTGAGCGGCGGATTCTCTGCATCCACCGGGCCCGCACCAGCGACGGGCGGGAGCGGCGGTGACTCGTTACGGCGCTGCTGTTTCGCGCTTTACGGCCCGGGTAGCGATCACCGAGCAGGTTCCACTTCGACATAGGAGGGGTCGTGACGAATGCAGACGAGGCCAAGGGGCGCGCCAAGCGGGCGACGGGCGAGCTGACCGACGACGAGAAGCTCAAGCGCGAAGGCACGGTCGACAAGGCCGCGGGAGCGGCCAAGAGCGCCGTCGACAAGGTTTCGGACAAGGCGAAGGACACGCTGGGCAGATAGCACGTTCTCGGGCCGGGCGGGCTCGAGCGCAAGCCTTCAGTGCAGCGTCAGGGCCCGCCACATCGTCACCGTGGTGCCGTCGGCTCCGGTCTGCACCTCGACTCCGTCCATGAGGAGCCGCATCATCGGCAGGCCGAGGCCGTCGCCTTCACCGGCATGCCGATTGTCCCAGACGCCGTGGTCCCGGAGGGAGACGGAAACGGCCGAGTCCGTCATCGACACCCTGAGCTCCACGACGGGTGTGCGCGGCTGTCGTGGGTGCCGAACGGCGTTTTCGAACGCCTCGGTGGTCGCCAGCGTGACCTCGAAGACATCCTTTCTCGTCACCCCGGCGTTCTCCAGCCAGCGCGTCAGTTGCTCGCGAAGAGTGGCGGCCAGTTCGGGTCGCGCGTCCAGCTGCAGCTCCAGTGGAGGACGGTCGGTCATCGTGGCCTCTCAGAGAACGCAGTTCCTGGCTGCGGCGGCTTTCAAACAGGCTTCGTGGCGGTCGCCGGCGCCGGAGGGCCACCGAGCCGCGTCCAGACGTTCTCGACCAGGCGGGTTGCCTCCGGCCAGAGCAGCATCTGCCCGCCGAAGTTGAGGGCGCCGGCCGAGAAGACCCGTGCACCGCTGTCGTGCTCGTAATAGGTCATCTCCGCAGAGCGGCCGATCCCGAAGAGGTCGGGGATCCTGGCCAGAACCTGAGTCGCCTGCGGCGAGCTCCACGCGCGGGCGTCGATCTCGATCCCGTAGATGCCGAACTCGTCGTCCTGCTTCAGGCCCGTGCCCTCGAAGGCCCAGGGCGCTACGTCGAGGCCGTCGACGACGAACGGGCCGTGCCGCTGTCCCCGGTCGCTGGCCAGGTACTGGACGCCGCACAGCGCCGCCTCGGGGCGCCCGAGCGAGCGCCACTCGTCGACCAGGAGGAGCGCTCCCTCGTGGCGGTCGACTCGGCGGAAGAAGTTGTTCGCCGAGAGGAACATCAGGTTGCCTCCGGCGTCGCGGTAGCCTGCGACCAGGTCGAACAGCCGGGTGGTCACGTACTCGGTGTGCCCGGGAAAGACGATTAGGTCGTAGGCGGCGCGGAGGTCCGCAGCGGAGGCGAACCTCTCCACGTCCTCATCGGCGTAGAAGTCGACCGCGCGGCCCGTCGAAGCCAGCCAGCGCAGGAACTGCAGGTCGTAGCTGCGGAAGCGATACGGGACGCCGCGGTTCGCCTGCGGGCGGGTCGGGTCGACGCTGACCGTCTTCCAGCGCGCGTACCACGTGTCGCCCCACCCGTCGCCGTCGGCGTCGTAGAAGTTGTACGCCTGCCACGTGCTCGTCGGCATCACGACGGCAACGCGGTGCTTTGGCGCCGCCGGCCGGACCACGAGCGGGGCGAATCCGATGCGGCCGTCGTCGGCCTCGAGTCGGGCCGCATACACACCGCTGGGCCAGTCGCCGATCCGCACCCTGACCGTGGCCGGCCGATCGACGTTCCGCGACCAGCCCACCATGGTCGGGTCGCTGACCGGCACGCCGTTCATGACGTCGTTCGAGTTCGTTGGCTCGGTCTCCGGCCCGCAGTGGAGGAGCTGCATCGTGAGCTGTTGCGCGTCGGTTCGTACGGACAGCAGGGCGTTCTCGCCGGGAGCCGCGCCGAGCTTCCGGAAGCCTGCGTCCACGCCGAGCACGCGGACCACGGAGCGCTCTGTCGCCTGAACGCCGGTCGGGTCCTCGACCCGCAATCTGAGCAGGTACGTCCGTGGCTTCAAGGTCGTGTCCGGCACCCAGTCGAGCGTGTGTGACCCCGCCCCCAGCGAGACCGTGCGCGTGCCGACGGTCTGTTGGGCCGCATCGCCCGCCAGCTGCTCGGCGGCGGCTCCCTGTCCGGTGACGAGCGTTTCGAGCGTCACCCGGGCGCGCCGCGTGAGCACGAACCGAAGCTGTGCGCTGTCGCGTCCGGGCGCTATCCCGAGCGTCGCGAGCGCGGCGCCGTCCCCGAGGAAGGGCCGCTGCGTCGAGAGCCTGACCCCCGAGAGCAGCGGCTGCCGCAAGGCTCCGCGGGCGGTCGGAGCGAGCAGCGCGCCGGCGCCCAGAAACGCAAAACGCAGCAACCGCCCTCGAGTTCCGACCCAGGCCCCCAAAGCCCGAATCAGTGTAGACGCCGGTTCAGCGGGCGATGCTCTACTGCCGGTAGTTCTCGACCACGTCCTCGGGTCGCGCCTGCGCCGCCTCCGGATCGAGGCCCGCCTCGCGGAGCGCACGCCGTTGCCGCAACAGATCCCAGCACTGGTCGAGCGAAATCTTCAGCTCTTCCAGGCGCTGCCGATCGGCATCCGTGGCGTTTCCGGACGCCTCGTGCTCCCAGAGCTGGTGCTCCTCCGCGACCAGCTGCTCGATCGTCCCGTGGATCTGCCCGTCCTCCATCTGTCCACCTCCTGTCGCTCGTATTCCGCAAGAGTAGAGCCATGGTTCGCCACGTCGTGCTGGTCGGCCTGATGGGAACAGGGAAGACGACTGTGGGGCGCGGGCTCGCCGAGGCGCTCGGCCTGCCATTTTCCGACAGCGATGCGGCGATCGAGCGCGAGCGCGGCTCGACCGTGAAGGAGCTCGCCGACGAGATCGGCGTCGAGGAGATGCACGAGCTCGAGGCCCGGCACCTGCTCCGGGCGCTCGACGCGCCGGAGCCCAGCGTGATCTCGGCGGCGGCGAGCACGATCGACGACGCCGCCTGCCGGGCGGCGCTGGTCGCGCCCGGCGTGACGACGATCTGGCTGAAGGCCGACCCCGCCGTGCTCGCCCGCCGCTTCGACCGGCAGCGCCACCGGCCGCGCTTCGGACGCTCACCGCGAGACCTGCTCGTCGAGCAGGCGACGGAACGGGACGCGCTGTTCCGGTCGCTGCACCCGATCGAGATCGAGACCGGTGAGAGGAGCCAGGCAGAGGTGGTCGAACTCGCGCTGGCCGCCCTGTAGGAGCTCTACGGACGGTTGCGGGGACGGGGAAGCGGCGGGAGCTCTTTCGAGAGGTCCCGTCGATGCCTGCGGCTGACCCGTCGGTCGGCCAGCCAGTCGCGTCCGAACACGAGGATCGGGACGATCACGATCAGCGAGAGGAAGGCGAGCGGAACGAGGAGCCAGACGGCGCCGAGCCGGCCGCGCGAGCCTCCGATCACCGGTTCGGTGGTCGTCGGCGCGGCGGTCGTGTTCGGAGCCGACGCGCTCTCGCCGCCGTGGGTGCCGTGCGCGTAGATGCCGTCGACGAGCCAGCGCGACCCGGGCCGCTTCAGATTGACGACGAACGAGCCGACGGGGTCGCGCGGCCGCCTCGGCTCCAGGGTCAGCTCCACACTGATGTCGCGGGGGTAGGAGTAGATCGTCGTCCAGCCGTGGAAGGTCGTGCCCGCTGGGTCGAAGGGGGGCACCGGGATCGTGCCGGCACGCCACTCGGCCCTGGTCGCCTGGCTCCGCAGCGATGGCGTCACATACGCCCGTGCGCCGATCGGGTCGCGGCGGGCGATCGCGGCCGGCACGAAGCGGTCGAACAGCCGGTCGATCCGACGGCGGACGTGCGGCGTCATCCGTACCTGTTTCGGGCGGGCCACCGTCTGCACCGGACCGGACTCCACCGACGAGGCGATCCCGCCGTGATGCTCCGGGAGCAGAGCGATCACCAGTCCGGCGACACCGGCGGCGACGACGAGGGCTGCCGCCCAGAGCAAACGGCGGCGCGCGCGATGGGAGCGCGGGACGAGACTCCGCACAGTTCCATGATCACAGACGACTCCGGCTCGGAGATGATTGGCGCCGTGCAGCTCGGCGTCGTCTTCCCACAGACCGAGATCGGCGCCGACCCGGGCGCTGTGAGCGCCTTCGCTCAGGCGGCCGAGGAGATCGGATACGGCCATCTGCTCGCCTACGACCACGTCCTGGGCGCCGACGTGTCGCAGCGGGCGGACTGGCCGGGGCCGTACACGTCCGAGCACCAGTTCCACGAGCTCTTCGTCCTGTTCGGCTACCTGGCCGCAGTCGCGCCCGGGCTGGAGCTCGTCGCGGGCGTGCTCGTACTGCCCCAGCGGCAGACGGCGCTCGCGGCCAAGCAGGCCGCCGAGGTCGACCTCCTCACCGGCGGACGCTTTCGCCTCGGCGTCGGGCTGGGCTGGAACTACGTCGAATACGAGGCGCTCGGCGAGGACTTCCGAAACCGCGGCCGGCGCTCGGAGGAGCAGATCGAGGTCTTGCGGCGCCTCTGGACGGAGTCCGTGGTCGAGTTCGACGGCCGCTGGCACCGGATTCCGGCCGCCGGGATCAACCCGTTGCCGGTGCAGCGGCCGATCCCGATCTGGATCGGCGGGTCGGCCGAGGTAGCGATCGAGCGGGCGGCCAGGATGGCCGACGGGTTCTTTCCGCAGCGCCCGCTCGAGGGAGGTTGGCCGGCGACGATGGAGCGTTTCCGCAGCTGGGCGGAGGAAGCCGGGCGCGATCCCGGGTCGATCGGGGTCGAGCAGCGAATCGACGTCTCGACCGGCACGCCGGACGCTTGGCGGGCCGCAGTCGAGGAGTGGCGCGGTCTGGGCGCGACCCACGTCTCGTTGGTGACGATGCGCGGCGGTCTCGACGTCGACGGCCACATCGAACGCATCCGGGAGGCGTTCGAGGCACTGACATAGGATCCGCTCGCACGGGCGAAGACGAAGGCCCCGACGAAGGACTTCGAGACCACCATTGCCGAGGCGTACAGGGCCCAGGGCAAGACGCTCGAGCCGGGCAAGGGGATACTGGACGGCAAGGTCGCATCACCCGCGGTCGCCCCGCGCTCGACGATGGCCCCGGCGGGCGACGTAGACGCGGCGGAGACGGCCTCGCCGCTGTTCGCCGAGTACGGGGCGCGGGTGGACGCTCAGAGCGCGCGGGAGCTGCTCGCCGCGCGCTCGAAGTCGCTGAAGTAGCCGGGTCAGTGCGGCCAGGCGGCCGCAAGCTTGGCGCGCGTCTCGGCCAGATGCTCGGGCAGCACCTTCACGTCGGCCAGGACGGGCATGAAGTTCGTGTCGCCGGACCAGCGGGGTACGAGGTGCAGGTGGACGTGGTCGACGATCCCCGCGCCGGCAATGCGACCGAGGTTCCAGCCGACGTTGTAGCCCTCCGCCGCGAAGGTGGCGGCGAGCGACGTCATTCCCGCGCCGGCGAGCCGGTGCGCCTCCAGCGCCTCGGCATCGGTCAGCCCGGCGAAATCCCCGACGTGCCGATAGGGGGCGACCATCAGGTGGCCCGATGCGTACGGGAACTTGTTCAGCAGTACGAACGCGGCCGCGCCGCGGTGGACGACCAGCATCTCCTCGTCGTCGCCCTCGGCAGCCAAGCAGAAAACGCAGCCTTCGAGCTCATCGGCCTGGCGGATGTACTCGAGCCGCCACGGCGCCCAAAGCTGCCTCGTCACGCCTCGCTTGTACCAGATGGTTCTCGCCGCCGCGGCCGACCTGCGCGGGGGGCGGCCCGCAACGGCTCGAAACCCGCCCGAAGTAGTCATGGTTCCGGCGAAGGTTGAGCCGGACTTCGGTCGGTCAAAGCCAGCGCTTCTGTCCAGCAGGTTGGGCCGGCTCAGTTTTCGGCTTGTTCAGGGGGGATGAGCCTCTCAAGGCAGCCCACAGCCTCGTTCTCTTTGTGTTGCCCGCTCGGAAACCGGCTCTAACGAACCCTTCACAGCGCCACCAGAACCGGCGACGCGACCGGATCTGCGCTTTAGTGGCCGCGGGCGGGTGCGCCGCTGTGCCGTCAGGGCGACCTCTCTCCCTTGCCCGGGCAATCATCCGGGCACCCGTCCAATTGGTTGGCGTCGACGGAAGCCGGCCCGCCGCCTGCCTTCGGCCACTCCACCCACGCGACCACCTCGACCCGGTCGTACCTGACGTACCGCAGCGATGGGTGCCCCGTAAACGGGAAGCCCGAGGCACGTACCCAGCGTGCGGCCCGCCGGAGACGCAAGCGACGGCACGAGGCACCCCCGGCGTGAGCAGCCGCTGCGTCACGCCGTACACTCCGGACCGTGCCGCCCCAATACCTCTTTGAACTCCGCTACCGCGACGGCCGTATCGAGTCGATGCCCAGCGGCGAGTTCACCGGGACGACGCCGCTCAAACCCAACATGCGTATTTGGCTCGACAGCATGTGGTGGGTCGTCCGCGAGATCGCAGACGAGCCCGGGTACGAGGCGAAGATCGTCCTGGACGAAGAGTAGCCGCTCCGACTGAGGATGCATCGAAGCCGGCGGCGCGTAAAGATTCGGGGTGGGCGGGTCGCTCGGTGCCGTCCTGCCTTGCCTCTCCCGCAGGGCGGACTTCGTGGAATGGGCGCCCCGCCCACTTTCTACGGCATACGCAACGCGTGACGGATCGGATGAAGGGAGAGAAGACTCCGATCCGACCGGCGCTCCGAGCGAGGCGGATGAGCAGGCGGCGATGCTGCCGACCGAATTGGCTCGGCGGATGATCGCCAGAGCCTGCGTCACGTCTTCGCGCGGTAGAAAATCGGGGTAGAAAGAGCGCGTAATCGGCGTGGTTACACGCGGCTACGCGCTGTTTCTCAGAGCCAGCGCTTGTACCGGAAGAAGCCGACCAGTCCGGCAGCGAGGCCGATCATCACGCCGACGATCACCCAGAAGGCCTCCGCCGTCCCGAAGCCGGGGAAGTCGACGTTCATCCCGAAGATCCCGCTGATCAGCGTCAATGGGAGCAGCACCACGCTGAACACGGTCAGGAGCCGCAGCACGTTGTTCTGGCGGTGTGAGATCACCGACTCGTTCGTCTGCTCGAGCCCCTCGACGACCTCCTTGTAGTTGTCGAGCAGGTCCCAGATCCGCTCGGCGGCGTCGACGATGTCATCGAAGTAGAGGTCGAGCTCCTTGGGCAGGTAGCGCTGGACGCGCCCGTCGAGCACCCGCAGGGTCGAGCGCTCCGGCTTGATGATCTTGCGGTACGAGATGATCTCCTGCTTGACGTTCGAGAGGTCGCGGACGACGTCCTCGGCACGACCCTCGAACATCTCGTCCTCGATCGAGTCGAGCTTGTGGCCGATCTTGTCGAGAATCGGGAAGCAGTAATCGAAGAGATCGTCGAGGACGTGGTAGAGCAGGTAGCCGGAGCCCTTGGAGAAGAGCGACTCTCTGAGCTCGCCGTCCTCCTCGCAGCGGGCGAAGAGACGGGTCACCGGCAGCAGCTCGACGTTCGGCAGCGTGATCAGGAAGCCCGGGCCGACGAAGACGTCGAGCTCGGCGGCGTTCAGCCGCTGGATCGCCTTGTCGTAGGCCGGGAAGTGGAGCACCGAGAAGAGGTATTCCGGGTACTCGTCCACCTTCGGCCGCTGGCGCTTCGAGAGCACGTCCTCGAGATCGAGCGGGTGCCAGCCGAAACGTTCGGCGAGCTGCGCGGCCTCGTCGCCGGTGGGCCGGTCGAGGTTGGCCCAGGTCAGGCCGTGGCCGGTGAGCTCGGCGAGCCGCGGCTCAGCGGGGCCGACGGCCTCGGTCGCGGCGAGCGCACGCTGCCGCTTGATGCGGGGCAGGCTCGGCACGGGGACTGAGGGGGTCGTCGGTCAGGAGCATGGCTGTGGGAGTCTAGCTGCCGCCTGCGGGATCTGGACCGGGCGCGGAGGCTGCGGATTCAGGCCGGCGAGATACGCGCGGGCCACGGGAATTGGACAGCAGGCGCGGCCCGCGGCCCGATCCGGACGACAATACCGCCGGCTGAATCCGGGCAGAAAGAAGCTCCGCACGACTAGAAAACAGTCCCGACGGGGAGAGAGTCGACATCGGAACGCAACTGGGCGAGCGGAGCTGGACATATCGTAGCGCGCTCACCCGTATGTCGCCGACCCGCGTAGGAAAAGCACCGCTCGAAGCGGCTTTTTCGCCAATGCGCCTGGCAGGAATCGAACCTGCGACCTCGCGCTCCGGAGGCGCGCGCTCTATCCCCTGAGCTACAGGCGCGGGGGTCGTAGTGTACCGGCGTGGACGTCACCGCCCGGATCGTCTCCCTCCAGCTGGCCGAGACCTTCACGATCGCGCGCGGGTCTCAGGACGCGGCCGACGTGGTCGAGGTCGAGATTCGCCATGACGGTGTCTCCGGATTCGGGGAGGCGGCGCCGATCGACCGCTACGACGAGTCGGCGGCGTCGGCGCTCGCCTATGTGGAGTCGGTCGCGGCCGAGGTCGGCGACGACCCATTTGCGCTCGAGGACGTGATGCGACGGCTGCCGGCGGAGCAGTTCGCCGCTCGGGCGGCGATCGACGCCGCGCTGCACGACCTCTGCGGGAAGCTCGCCGGCGAGCCGGTCTGGCGCTTCCTCGGGCTCGGGCGGCTCGGCCCGCCGACCTCGTGGACGATCGGGTTGGCCGGTCCTGACGAGATGGCGTCGAAGGCCGCGACAGCCCATGCCGGTGGGCGATTCCGCCGGCTGAAGCTGAAGCTGGGCGGCGGCGACGGCCTCGACGTCGACCGCGTCCGCGCGGTGCGCGAGGTGACCGACGTCCCGCTCCAGGCCGACGTGAACGAGTACTGGTCGCTGGAGGAGGCCCTGGACGCCCTGCCCCGGCTGGCCGAGCTGGGGGTCGAGTACTGCGAGCAGCCGCTGCGCGCGGGTGACCCGGACGCGCCGAAGCTGAAGCAGTCGGCGGCGATCCCCGTGTACGTCGACGAGGACTGCCACACGCTCGCCGACGTCGCCGACTGCGCACCGATTGCGCACGGCGTCAACATCAAACTCGCGAAATCGGGCGGAATCGGCGAAGCCGTCCGCATGGCGCACGCCGCGCGTGCGCTCGGGCTCGGGGTGATGCTCGGCTGCATGGTCGAGTCGGGCCTCGGGATCGCAGCCGGCGCCGCGGTGGCCGGGCTCTGCGACCACGTCGACCTCGACGGCAACCTGTTGATCGCACACGACCCCTGGCCGGGCGTGGAGCTGGTCGACGGCGTCCAGACCCCGTCGGACGAGCCGGGCCTCGGCGTGCGGCGCGCTCCCTAACGTGCCGGACACGGCAAAGCGCTATCTGATCCTCGCCGAAGGCCGCTCGGGCGATGCCCACTACGGCAAGACGATGCGCGGCGTCGTGCGCTACGCATCCGACCCGACGGTGGCCATCCTCGACTCCGAGCGGGCGGGGGAAAGCCACGAGGGGGTCCCGATCGTCGGCGCGGTGGCCGAGGCGCTGCACTTCGAGCCGACCACCGCCCTCGTCGGCGTGGCCACCCAGGGCGGCCGCTTCCCACCCGCGTGGCGGGATCTGCTCCGACAAGCGGTCGCCGCCGGGCTCGACCTCGAGAACGGCCTGCACGAGTACCTCACCGAGGACGAGGACCTGGTCGAGCTGGCTCGACAGCACGGGGTCGAGCTGCGAGACCTGCGTAAGCCCCCTGCCGACCTGAACGTCCCGACCGGCGCCAATCTCGGTCTCGATTCGCGCATCCTCCTCACGGTCGGCTCCGACTGCGCGATCGGGAAGATGACCGTCGCGCTCGAGCTCGACCGTGAGGCGAGGCGTCGCGGCCTGAAGTCGGTCTTCGTCCCCACCGGGCAGACCGGGATCGCGATCGCCGGCTGGGGGATCTCGGTCGACGCAGTCGTCTCCGACTTCACCGCCGGCGCCGCCGAGAAGCTGGTGGTCGAGGGCGCCTCCCGCGGCGGCGAAGTGCTCTGGGTGGAGGGCCAGGGAGCGCTCCTGCATCCCGCGTACTCGGGCGTGACCCTCGGCCTGATCCACGGCTCGGCTCCTCACGCATTTGTCCTCTGCCACCTCGCCGGCTCGACCGAGATCGAAGGTTTTCCGGGGCACTCGCTGAGGACACTCCCCGACCTGATCGAACTGCACGAGCGCATCGCCCTTCCCGCCAGGCCGGCGAAGGTCGCTGCGATCGCCTTGAACACGCGTCATCTCGACGAGGCCGCGGCACGTTCGGCGGTCGCCGACGCGGCGCAAGAGACTGGACTGCCGGCGGACGACCCGGTTCGCTTCGGAGCAGCGGGGCTTGCGGACGCACTGCTCGAGGAGTAGAGGAGAAGGGAAGGAATCGCCGCGTCGGCGTGTCGTCTGATCGGGCGAACTAGACTCGCCCGCGGCGGGAGAGAGCTCATGAAGGAGGTTGACGAGTTGAGACGTCTGACTGCGTTCCTGGCGGTGGCTGCGGCCCTCGCGATCGTCGGCGGCGTGGCCGCCGCCGACTCCGGGCCGCTGGCCCCGCCGCCCGAGCACGACACCTACTACACCTGGCCCGGCGCCCAGACACTCCAGGTGTCCGTGGAGCCGTGGGGCGGGGGCTTCGTGCAGAACGTGCCGAAGTACTTCATCGACTGCCCGTTCGCCTGCATCCGCCCGTTCGACACGGGTGCAACCGTGACGCTGGCGGCCACGCCGACGACCGGCTACACGTTCGTCGGCTGGAAGGTCGCCGACCACGGGCAGCCGGCAACGGCCGGGGCGTGCGTCGGCACCGGCACGTGCACGGTGACCATGAGTGGATCGAAGGACGTGGTCGCAGTGTTCGACGGGCCGCCAAAGCAGCCCGTGGGCACGAACCAGCACCACGCCCAGGAACAGCCGCCTCCGGAGCGCTAGGAAACATGCCGGGGCGACACCGCTCGGTGCCGCCCCGGCAGGCGCCCTTGACACGAACGGGTGTTCGCGTATAGTATCGAACACATGTTCGTACGAGTGATCGTGATCGCCTCGCTCCTGACGCTCGCCGTCGCCTGGGGGGCCCGCCAGTCGGACGGCGCCGGGCACCGCCACACCTACGTCGTGCGGTACGGGGACACGCTCTGGGCGATCGCAGCAGCGAATTACGCAGGCGATCCACGCGAAGGCGTCTACCGGCTCGAGCAGCGCAACAACCTCGCCGGGGCGCTCGTCCGCCCTGGGCAGCGCCTCGTTCTGCCGTAGCTCCGTCCTAGACTCCCGCGAGGGATGGACCTCGACGTCGTCTTCCTCGGCACCGCCGGCTCGATGCCGACCGCCGACCGCTCGCCGACCGCGCTGCTCGTGCGCCGCGGAGGTGAACGCCTGCTGTTCGACTGCGCCGAGGGCACGCAGCGCCAGCTGCTGCGCTCGTCGCTCGGGCTGATCGACCTCCGAGAGGTCTTTCTCACCCACTACCACGCCGACCACTACCTCGGGCTCCCCGGGATGCTGAAGACGTTCGCGCTGCGTGGGCGCGAGGCGCCGATCACGATCCATGGCCCTCCGGGGCTCGTCGATCTTTTCCGCTCGCTTCGCCGGATCTTCGGCAGGCTCACCTACCGGTACGAGCTCGAGGAGCTTCGCCCAGGCGACACGCTGGACCGTGAGGACTACCGCCTGGTCACGTTCCCGGTCGAGCACGGCGTCTCCTCGATCGGGTACGGGCTGGTGGAGGACGAGCGGCCCGGCCGCTTCGACGTCGAGACTGCGGATGCGCTCGGCGTGCCCTTCGGGCCCGAGCGCGGCGCGCTCCAGCGCGGCGAGGCGGTCACGCTCGCCGACGGCACCCGGGTGCGACCCGAGCAGGTGCTCGGCGACGCCCGGCCGGGCCGGACGATCGTGATCCCGGGCGACACCGTCCCGACGCGGTCGGTCCTGGAAGCGGCGATCGGCGCCGACCTGCTCGTCCACGAGGCGACCTTCCTCGAGGACGAGCGCGAACGAGCCGCCCAGACGGCGCACTCCACCGCAGTCGACGCGGCACAACTCGCGCAGGCGGCCGGCGTTCGGATGCTGGCGCTGACGCACCTCTCGACGCGGTACTTCGGGCCCGACGCGGCCCGCGAGGCGCGAGCGGTCTTCCCGGAGACGGTCGTGCCGAAGGACTTCGATATCATCGACGTCCGGTTCCAGGAGCGCGGCGGGCCGCGCCTGATCAAGGGTGGCGCCCTCCCGCGTCGAGGAGATCCAGCCCCGGTCGAGAACAGCACTCCAGCACCAGAACAGCCGGTTCCGGAGGAGACCGCCCGATGACGAGACTCGTTCAGGTTGCCCTCGCAGAGGATGTGACGGAGGCGGAGGAGATCCAGGCGATCCTCCAGGCGGCGGGAATCACCTCCGAGCTGGAGACCGCCGTCGAGCACCATCCGCGCTCGACCGAGGATGTCCCGCAGAAAGTGCTGGTCGAAGAGGGGTCTCTGGAGGCGGCGCAGTTCGCTATCGAGGCGATGACCGACCAGGACGAGCTGGTCGGCGACGCGTAGCGCGCCGGGCTCGATGAGGCGCCAGATCCTCTTCGCCGCCGTGCTCCTCCTGGTCACGGCCGGAGTTGCGCATGCCGCCACCAAGACGTACTCGACCGGCACCGTCGACCAACCGATCGGCGCCCGCTTCGAACGCTCGCTGACGGTTCCGGACCGCGGCCCGGTCTCGTTCGTCCGCGTCTCGTTCCGGATCACCACTCCCGACACGTCCGCGATCGCGATCTCTCTCGTCTCGCCGAAGGGCACCGAGGTGCCGCTGATCATGGGGCGGGGGACAGGAGCCGACTTCGGCAGCGACGAGCGGGGCTGTGGCGGCTTCCTCACCGTTCTCGACTCGGACCAGGCCACCAACCCGGTCGCCGCCGCCTCGGCTCCTTTCGCCGACGGTCCGTACCGGGCGGAGGGAAACCTCTCCTCGCTCTACGGGGAGGACGCGCGCGGTCGCTGGACGCTGCGGGTCACGAACGGCGGCAAGCCCGCGAGGCTCAACTGTTTCACGCTCGACATCTCCAGGAACGTCCCGCAGACGCTGTCCGCGCGCACGGGCACCGTGACGGCGACCGTGACCTACACCGAGCGCAACTTTCTCTACGAGAAGGTGCGCGTGCGGATCACCAGGGCCCGCCGGACCGCGCTCGATGCGCCGATCCAGCGCCTCGGCTGCCCGGACTGCGCGAACGACCGCCCGTCGGCGGTCAGGCTCCGCGATCTGGACGGCGGCGAGCCTGAGGTGCTCGTCGAGCTCTACTCGGGCGGCGCACACTGCTGCCTCTTCACGCTGATCCTCCGCTGGGACGCCGCCGCGAAGCGCTACCGCTCGACCCTGGGCTACTGGGGCAACTACGGCTCGCGGCTGATCGATCTCGACGGCGACGGCAAGCCGGAGTTCTCCGCCTTCGACGAGCGCTTCGTCTACGAGTTCACTGCATACGTCTTCTCGTCCGCGCCGATCCGGATCTGGAGCTACCGCGAGGGCAAGCTCGTCGACGTCACACGCACGTTTCCGGCACTCATCCAGAAGAGCGCCGCGACCAATCTGGGGTACTACTTGAAAGCTCGTGGCGACCCGAACACCGACGTCCGCTCCTATGTCGCCGCCTACGTCGCCGACCAGTACCTGCTCGGCGACCCGGTCGAAGGAAGGCGCGTGCTCGACCTCGCCTTCGAGCGGGGCGATCTGGGCCGCGGTACATCTCGCCTCGGGCTGCCCGCCGGCAAGGCGTACGTGGCCGCGCTGATGCGGGACCTGCGCAGGTGGGGGTACATCCGCTCCTCGTGAAGCCGAGGACGATCGACTCGCTCCTGGGCGAGGCCCGGGCCGGGTTGGTTCGGCTGACGCCCGAGCAGGCCCGCGCCGCTTGCAAGGAGGGCGCGCTCCTCGTCGACACGCGCTCGCGCGACGAGCAGCGGGAACAGGGTGGGGCGATCCCCGGCGCGCTCCACCATCCCCTCTCCGTGGTGCTCTGGCGGCTCGACGCGCTGCCGCGTGACACTCGGGTGATCCTGATCTGCCGGCAGGGTTACTTCTCCAGCCTTGCCGCCGCCCAGCTCCAGGAGCTCGGCTTCGGCGAGGCGACCGACGTCCAGGGCGGCTTCGAGGCGTGGGAGGCGGCGGGCCTGCCCATGGAGCCCGTCTAGCTTACCGCCGCGATCAGCCGGTCAAGCGGCGCCCAGAGCTGGCGGCGTGCCTCCGGCCCCCACTGGAGCGCCGAGAAGTGGTCGGCACGAAACGGGCCGCGTGAGCGCACGACGGCGGTGCGGATCCTCTGCGCCGGGAAGTGCGAGCGCTCGAGGCGCCGGAGCAGCTCGCGGACTCCGGCCGGCGAGTCGCGGTCGGCGGCGACGAGCAGCAGCCGCGCCGAGTGGGGGAGATGGGTGAAGTTGACGACCTCCTCGAGTCCCGGGTTGAGCGTGCTCGGGTAGACGCTCATCACGGCGGCGGCATTCTCGCTGATCCGCCACATCACAGCCGCTAACTCGACAGCCAGCCGTCCGCCGCGCGAGTAGCCGACCACGACCAGCGGCGCGCGGGGACGGCCGAGGCGGACGAGCCCGGCGTGGATCCCGATGAGCGAGTGGAGGAGCGCAGGCGAGCCGGCCGGCGTCGTCTCGTAGCGGGGATAGATCACGTCGTTTCCCTGCCGCACCAGATGCTCGATCCAGGCCGTGTGGTTCGACGGGTTCAGCTCGCTCTCGTCGAGGCCGTGCTCGAAGACGACGACGGCCTTCGGCGTTCCCTGCGCCTTCCAGAGCCAGTAGGCGTCGGCTCCGTTGCCGAACGGGCCGAGCATCCTCGGCTCGGGTTTGGAGGCGGGCGACGCGGCGGGCAGCGTCAGCGCCAGGAGCATGAGGGTGAGTGCTCCGCGCAGCATGCGAGCTATGACGTCCCCGAGAGGCGATAGTCTGTCGTTCGCACACGGTTCAAGACCAGCACTGCTTTAACCCGGTCCTGTGAGGCCGGAAAGGAGTCCAGAGGTGACCGCTGCACACGCGCCCGCCGCCGAGCGGGTCCTTCTCGACACAGACGCGCTCGGTCGCACGCTTCACCGCATCGCCCACGAGATCATCGAGGCGAATGCCGAGCTCGAGAACGTCGCGCTCGTCGGCATCCACACACGCGGCGTCCCGCTCGCGCACCGCCTCCGCCGCCTGATCCAGGAGTTCAGCGGCGTCGAGGTCGATCTCGGGACGATCGACATCACCTTCCACCGTGACGACTTGCACGTGCGCGGGGGCGAAGCGCCGCTGCACCCACAACCACTCGTGCGCGAGACGAAGCTTGATTTCGCCCTCGAGGGCCGGACCTGCATTCTCGTCGACGACGTCCTCTACACCGGCCGGACGATCCGCGCGGCGATCGAGGCGCTGTTCGACTATGGCCGTCCCGCCCGCGTCCAGCTGGCCGTGGTTGCCGACCGCGGCCACCGAGAGTTGCCGATCCGGCCCGACTACGTGGGCAAGAACCTGCCAACCGCCCGCGCGGAGCGGGTCCAGGTCCAGTTGGTCGAGATCGACGAGGTCGACCAGGTCGTGCTGATCACCCAGGAGGAGCGGGCATGACGGTGCAACTGGTACGCGACGACCTGGTGCCACCGTCCGACCCGCCGCCGCGGCGCCACCTGATCTCGATCAGCGATCTGACCCGCGACGACGTGACTCGGCTGCTCGCCACCGCAGGCAGCTTCGAGCGGTCGCTGGAGCGGGAGATGAAGAAGCTGCCGACGCTGCGTGGCCGAACGGTCGTCAACCTGTTCTTCGAGGCGTCGACCCGGACGTCCTCGAGCTTCGAACTGGCCGCAAAGCGCCTCTCGGCCGATGTGATGTCGGTCAAATCGAGCGGCTCGTCGGTGGACAAGGGCGAGTCGCTCAAGGACACCGCGCTGACCCTCGCCGCCTACGACCCGGACGTGATCGTCATCCGGCACCCGCAGATCGGCGCTCCGACGCTCGTCTCTCGCGTGACCGGGGCGCACGTGGTCAACGCAGGCGACGGCAAGCACCAGCACCCGACCCAGGCACTGCTCGACCTGTACACGATCGAGCAGAACGTGGGCCCGATCGAGGGCCTCCACGTGGCGATCGTCGGGGACGTGCTGCACTCCCGCGTTGCCCGCTCCAACATCCAGGCTCTCACGCTGATGGGCGCACGGGTGACCCTGGTCGGCCCGCCGACGCTGATCCCGCGAGGGATCGAGGCGATGGACTGCGAGGTCTCGACCGACATCGCCGCGATCGGCTCCGCAGACGTGGTCTACGTCCTGCGCATGCAGCGCGAGCGCATGGAGGCAGGCGAGAACTACGTGCCCAGCCTCCGCGAGTACACCGCGCGTTGGGGCGTGACCCCGGCCCGGCTGCGCCCTGGCCAGAAGGTCATGCACCCGGGGCCAATGAACCGCGGCGTCGAGATCGACCCGGTTGTCGCCGACTCCGTCGACGCCCTGATCGAGACCCAGGTGCGGGCGGGGCTGGTCGTGCGGATGGCCGTCCTCTACGACCTGCTCACCCACGGCCCGGTCGAGATCAAGGCCGAGGCGACGGAGGAGGTGGCCTGATGCTCTTCGGCAAGGGGGGTCACGACGACCTGGTCGTCCGCAGCGCCCGCGTGATCGACGCCGCCCTGGGGATCGACGACCTGCTCGATGTCCGCGTGGACCGCGGCGTGATCGCCGACATCGGCCTGAACGTCTCGCCCAACGGTCATCGGATCGTGGAAGGGCGTGGACTCGTGCTGGCGCCCGCGTTCGTCGATCCGCACGTCCACCTTCGCACGCCGGGACGTGAGGACGAGGAGACCATCGCGTCGGGCACCGCTGCAGCGGCCGCCGGCGGCTTCTGCGCGATCCTCGCAATGCCGAACACGGAGCCGGTGGTCGACTCAGCCGCCGTGCTCGGCTCGCTGATCGAGGCCGCGAGGGAAGAAGCCGAGGTGCCGGTCGGGTTCCTGGCCGCGATCACGAAGGGTCAGCGCGGCGACGAACTGTCCGAGATGGCCGAACTGGCCGATGCCGGCGCCGCCGGCTTCTCCGACGACGGACGTCCCGTGGTTGCACCCGGGCTGATGCGGCGCGCTCTGCAGTACCACGCAATCACAGGGCGCCGCGTCGCTGTGCACTGCGAGGAGCCGACCCTTTCCCGTTCCGGCCAGATGCACGAAGGGCCCGTCTCCGCCGAGCTCGGGCTCGCCGGCTATCCCTCGGTTGCGGAGAGCGTGATGGTCGGCCGCGATCTGGCGCTTGCGGCACACGAGGCGCAGCCGATTCACCTGCTCCACCTTTCCGCGCGCGAATCGGTGGACGAGCTGCGGCGCGCTCAGGCAGCCGGCGTGCGGGCCACCGGCGAAGCAACGCCTCACCATCTGGTGCTGACGGACGACGCGGTGCGGTCGCTCGACCCGAACCTGAAGATGAACCCGCCGCTGCGTGGAGCCGCCGATCGCGCAGCGCTCGTGGCCGCGGTCAAGGACGGGACGATTTCGGTGATCGCCACCGACCATGCACCGCATGCCGCTCACGAGAAGGACGTGCCGTTCGAGGAGGCGCCGTTCGGCGTGACCGGTCTCGAGACGGCATTCGCCGCCCTCAACACCCACCTGGTCGGCTCGGGGCTGCTGGGGCTGCCGACGCTGCTCGAGCGTATGTCGGCCGGGCCGGCCCGCGCCTACGGGCTGGAGCCGCCGCGGATCGAGCAGGGCGCGCCCGCGAACCTCGTCCTGCTCGACCCCGACAGCGCGTGGCGCGTCGGCGAGGGCGGCTTCCGGTCACGCTCGAAGAACTCGTGGCTTCTCGGCGAGACACTGCGCGGGAAGGTGCGCCTGACGGTCGCCGCCGGGCGGATCGCGTACGAGGCGGCGTGAGCTTCCTCCTGCTCGAGGACGGCACGGTCTTTCCCGGCGAGTCGGTTGCGGCGAACGGCCGTGCCTTCGGCGAGGCGGTGTTCACGACCTCGATGAGCGGCTACCAGGAGACGGTCACCGACCCGAGCTACTCGGAGCAGATCGTCTGCTTCACCGCGCCGATGGTCGGCAACTACGGCGTCGCCGAGGAGCGTTCGCAGTCCAACTCCGTGCACGCCACTGCTGTCGTCATGCGCGAGGTCGGCGGGTCGGGATGGACGGACTGGCTGCGCGGCCGCGGCGTGGTCGCGGTTGCGGGGGTCGACACGCGCTCGCTCGTCCTCCACCTGCGCGACCGCGGCGCGATGCGGGCGGCTGCGGTCGCCGGCGACCCGCCGGTCGAGGAGGTCCTGGCGGAGGTGCGGTCGCTGCCGTCGATGGAGGGGGCTGCGCTCGTCGCGGGCGTCTCTCCGCGCGAGCAGTACACATTCGCCGCGGAAGGAGATGTCCGGGTCGCGGTGGTCGACTACGGCATCAAGCGCTCGATCTTGCGCCTCCTGGAGCGGGCCGGGGCGGCCGTCGAGGTGTATCCGCACGACGTGGACGCCGACACGCTCGCCGGCTACGACGGTGTGCTGCTCGGCAACGGCCCGGGCGACCCGGCGCCGCTCGCCGAAGAGACGCGCACCGTGCAGGATCTGCTCGGACGGGCGCCGGTGCTCGGCGTCTGCCTCGGTCACCAGTTGCTCGCGCTCGCCACGGGCCGCGACACGTTCAAGCTGCCGTTCGGCCACCGCGGCGCGAACCATCCGGTCGTCGACCACGCGACCCGCCGCGTGCTGGTCACCTCCCAGAACCACGGCTTCGCGGTCGCTCCGGGAGACGGGGAGGGCGTTAGCCACACGTCGCTGTACGACGGCACCGTCGAAGGTCTCCACTACCCCGAGCTGCGGGCGCGGTCGGCCCAGTTCCACCCCGAGGCGAGCCCAGGCCCGCACGACGGCGCGTCGATCATCTCCGAGTGGATCGAGGAGCTCCGGATTGCCTAGGCGCGACGACCTCGAGTCGATCTGCCTGATCGGCTCGGGCCCGATCGTCATCGGCCAGGCCTGCGAGTTCGACTATGCGGGCTGCCAGGCGTTGAAGGTGCTACGCGAGGACGGCTACCGCACGGTGGTCGTCAACTCCAACCCGGCGACGATCATGACCGACCCCGGCTTCGCCGACCGCACCTACCTCGAGCCGCTCGATCTCGCCGGCGTCGCCGACGTCCTGGAGCGCGAGCGCCCCGGCGCGCTGCTGCCGACGATGGGCGGCCAGACCGCGTTGAACCTGTCGCTGCAACTGGTCGAGGCAGGGGTCCTGGACGCGCTGGGCGTCGAGCTGATCGGCGCAGGCCTGGACGCGATCAGGCGCGCCGAGGACCGCGAGCTCTTTCGCGAGGCGGTTCGGAGCGTGGGGCTGACCGTTCCGACATCGAAGATCGTCAGGTCGCTGGAGGACCTGCGCGACGTTTCGCTTCCCGCCGTCGTCCGTCCCGCTTTCACGCTCGGCGGCCACGGCGGCGGGTTTGCCTCGACGCAGCCCGAGCTCCACCGCCAGGTGGAGGTCGGCCTCTCCGAGAGCCCGATCGGCCAGGTGCTGGTCGAGGAGTCGGTGCGTGGCTGGGACGAGTTCGAGCTCGAGGTCGTGCGCGACAGGCACGACAACGTGGTGATCGTCTGCTCGATCGAGAACCTCGACCCGATGGGCGTGCACACCGGGGACTCCGTGACGGTCGCCCCGCAGATGACCTTGTCCGACGAGGCGTACCAGGAGCTCCGGGATGCCGCCGCTGCGGTCATCCGTGCGGTGGGCGTCGAGACAGGCGGCTCGAACATCCAGTTCGCCCGCGAGCGCGGGTCCGGCGAGCTGCGGGTGATCGAGATGAATCCGCGGGTCTCGCGCTCGTCGGCGCTCGCCTCCAAGGCGACCGGCTATCCGATCGCGAAGGTCGCCGCCAAGCTGGCCGTCGGCTACACGCTCGACGAGATCCCGAACGACCTGACCAAGACGACGCCGGCAAGCTTCGAGCCGACGCTCGACTACGTGGTGGTCAAGTTCCCGCGGTTCGCGTTCGAGAAGTTCCCGGGGGCCGACCGGACGCTCGGCACGCAGATGAAGTCGGTCGGCGAGGCGATGGGCATCGGGCGGACGTTCCGCGAGGCGTTCTGGAAGGCCTTTCGCTCGCGCGAGCTGGACGCCGGCGCGGTCACGCCCTGGGACGCGCTGGACGACTTGCCCGAGGGGATCCACCCCTGGTTCCGGGCCGAGCTCGATCGGCTGGCTGCCGAGGGGTCGCCGGTCGGCAGGCGTGTCTACCGGCGGGTCGATTCCTGCGCCGGGGAGGTTGCGGCCGAGTCGAACTACTACTACTCGACCTTCGGTGAGGCAGACGAGGCGCCGCCCCTGGGGGACAAGCCTCGTGTGGTGATCATCGGCTCGGGCCCGAACCGGATCGGGCAGGGGATCGAGTTCGACTACTGCTGCGTCCACGCGGCGCAGAGCTTCCGGACGCTGGGCTACGAGGCGGTGATGGTCAACTGCAACCCGGAGACGGTCTCGACAGACTACGACACTTCGGACCGGCTGTACTTCGAGCCGCTCGGAGCCGAGGAGGTGCTCGCGGTCTGCGAGCGCGAGCAGCCCGAGGGCGTGGTCATCCAGTTCGGCGGGCAGACGCCGCTGAAGCTGGCGCGGGCGATCGAGGCCGGCGGCTTCCGGATCCTGGGGACGCCGTACGAGGCTATCGACCTGGCCGAGGACCGGGAGCGCTTCGGGGAGCTGCTCTCGGGCCTGGGGATCCGTTGTCCGGAGTGGGGGATCGCGGCCAGCGGCCGCGAGGCAGCGGAAATCGCCCACCGGATCGGCTATCCGGTGCTGGTCCGGCCGTCGTACGTGCTCGGAGGGCGTGCGATGCGCGTCTGCTACCGCGGGAACGAGGTCGTGCAGGCGTTCCACAAGGACCTCTCCGGCAAGGTGCTGGTCGACCGCTTCCTCGAAAACGCGGTCGAGATCGACGTCGACGCGCTCTGCGACGGCGAGGAAACGTATGTCGCAGCGGTGATGCAGCACGTCGAGGAAGCGGGCGTCCACTCCGGCGACTCGGCATGTGTGCTGCCGGCGCCGTCGCTGGATGTCGCCACCGCGCGCGAGGTCGAGAGCGTCGTTCGCCGGCTCGCTCCCGCGCTCGGGACGATCGGCCTGATCAACGTCCAGCTCGCGGTCGCCGATGACGCGGTCTACGTGCTCGAGGCGAACCCGCGGGCCTCCAGGACGGTCCCGTTCGCGTCGAAGGCGACCGGGTTGCGGCTGGTGGAGGCCGCGTGCCGCCTCGCCGCGGGAGCAAAGCTGCGTGAGCTCGGGCTGCCCGCCGAGCGGCCGCCGAAGCAGGTCTCGGTGAAGGCGGCGGTGCTGCCGTTCTCGCGCTTCCCCGGCAGCGATCCCGTGCTCGGTCCCGAGATGCGCTCGACCGGGGAAGTCATGGCCTCTGCGTCGGACCTCCCGACCGCGTTTGCGAAGGCGGAGCGCGCTGCCGGCCGTCCGCTGCCCACAACCGGCACGGCCTTCCTGTCGGTGCGGGATGACGACAAGGCGGCGCTGCGGCCGGTGGCTGCGGCGCTGGCAGGGCTTGGCTTCAGGCTCGTCGCGACCGAGGGAACCGCGCGCGAGCTGCGCGACGCCGGCCTCGAGGTCCAGCAAGTGGCGAAGGTCGCCGAGGGCGGAGAGGCGACGGTGGTCGACCTCGTCCGCCGCGGGCGCTGCGACCTGGTGGTGAACACACCCTTCGGCGGCTCGCTGCAACGCACCGACGGCTATCGAATCCGCGAGGCGGCGCTCGTCGCGCGGATTCCCTGCATCACCACGATCTCGGGAGCGGCGGCTGCGGTCCACGCGATCGCGAACGCCAGGACGGAGCTGACGCTCTCCCTGCAGGAGCGAATCGACGTTGAGACGCGAGCGCTCAACGGTCCGTAGCAACGAGGCCGTAGGGCCGTACACGCTCCTGCGGGTCGAGCGCGGCGGCCTCGACCAGGGCAGTCCGGGACAGTTCTTCATGCTGGAGGCCCCTGGCCGTCTGCTGCCCAGGCCAATGAGCCTCTGCCTCGCACCTGCGGGCGAGCTGGCGTTCCTGGTCGACCCGATCGGCCCAGGCACACTGGCGCTGGCCTCGCTGGAACCGGGTGACGCGATCCACGTCTTCGGGCCGCTCGGCAACGGGTTTCACCTCGACGTCGAGCGGCCGCTTCTCGTCGGCGGCGGGATCGGGATCGCGCCGCTGCCGTACCTGTCGCAACGGCTGGCCTCGCCGCCCGCAGTCATCGGCTTCCGTTCGGAGTGGCACGCACAGGCAGCGGTGCTGGTGCCGAACGCCGAGGTGGCGATCGACCCGACGTTCGTGACCGAGCTGATCGAGCCCGGACGCGACGTTCTGGCCTGCGGCCCGGAGCCCATGCTCGAGGCCGTGCGCGACCTCTGTCCAGGTGCCCAGCTGGCCTGGGAGGCGCCGATGGCGTGCGGGTACGGCGCCTGCTACGGCTGCGCCGTCGAGATCGGCGGAGCCTGGAAGCGGCTCTGCGTCGAAGGTCCGGTCCTGCAGGAGGCTGCCTGATGCTGCTAAACGCCTCGGGCTGTCTGGATGCGTTGACGGCGCCCGAAACCGCAGGTGCACTCGATGCATTCGTCACGAAGACGGTCACACCGCTCCCTCGCGGGGGAAATGCGCCGGTTCGCATCGCAGAGACCGACGTGGGCATGCTCAACTCCATCGGCCTCGCCAACCTCGGCAGGGAGGCGTTTCTGGCCGAGACGCTGCCCCGGCTGCGGGAGCTGGGGATCCCGCTCTGGGTTTCGGTCGGCGGCTTCAGCGCCGTCGAGTACGCCGAGACGTGCGTTCGGCTGGAGAACGTGACGATCGAGCTCAATCTGTCGTGTCCCAACGTCGACGAGGCGCCGGATTCGGCGGCGGAGATCGTCGCCGCCTGCCGCGCCGCCACTGCACTCCCGCTCTACGCGAAGCTCTCGCCGGCCAGCTGGGACCTTGGCGCGGTCGCCCGCGCGGTCGAGGGGGCGGGCGCCGACGGCATCTCGGTGGTGAACACGATGCGGGGCATGAAGCTCGACGCGGAGCTCCAACCTGTGCTCGGGACGGGTATCGGCGGGCTGTCCGGGCCCGCCCTCAGGCCGATCGCCCTTGCCGCCGTACACGCGTGCTACCGGGCGACAAGGCTGCCGATCGTAGGGATGGGCGGGGTGGCCTCGGGACGCGACGCACTCGAGCTCCACGCCGCCGGTGCGAGGGCGGTTGCGATCGGGACCATCCTGTTCTCCGACCCGCTTGCACCGGTCCGGATCCGCGAGGAATTGTCGGCAGAACTGGCAACGATCGGCCTCTCGTCGGTCGAGCAGGCCTGTGGGATTGCCCACACGGAGGCGTTGCCAGAAAGAAAACACCTCGACGTCGGGTCGAGAGTTTTCTAGAAACGCCTGCAAATACGGCTATTCGAACCAGGTTGACCGACGGGTGCAAGATGTTAGACTCGCTCACTCGAATGCCGACGAAGACTCAGGCAACGGCGCCGGTACGCTCTCTCGATCAGCGCATGGAGGCTCTCGCCAGGGCCAATGACATCCGCGTCCGCCGGGCGCAGCTGAAGAAGGACCTCAAGAATGGCAAGGTCCAGATCGACGAGATCCTCGACGACCCGCCGGAGTACGTCTCTACGGCGAAGGTGTTCGACATGCTGATGGCGGTGCCGAAGTTCGGCCGCGTGAAGGCCGCCCGGTTCCTGAACCAGTGCCGCATCAGCCAGTCGAAGACCGTCGGCGGGTTGTCCGACCGCCAGCGCGCCGAGCTGATTGGGCTCTTCCACCGCAACGACTGACGGCTCGCCCGTCTTCGTGATCACCGGCCCCTCGGGGGCGGGGAAGGGAACCCTGATCAGGGCGCTGCTCGGCCAGGTGGCCGACCTCGAGGTGGCCGTCTCGGCGACGACCAGACGCCGGCGAGAGGGCGAGGAGGACGGGCGCGAGTACTGGTTCCTGTCCGATGCGGAGTTCGTCCGCCGGGTTCATGACGGCGACTTCCTCGAACACGTCACCTACGTGTCCGGAAAGCGGTACGGGACGCTGCGCTCCGAGGTCGACCGGATCGCCGCAGAGGGGAAGATCCCTGTCCTGGAGCTGGAGACCGAGGGGGCGCTGAACGTCAATGACGACGTTCCGGGAGCGGTGACCATCTTCATCACCGCGCCGATTCCCGAACTCGAGCGTCGCCTGCGCGAGCGGGCGAGCGAGAGCGAGGGCGAGATCGGCGAGCGCATCGGGTTGGCCCGGAAACAGCTAAACCAAGCGGAACAGTTCGACTACGTCGTGCTCAACGACGACGTGGAGCGGGCCACGAAAGAGCTACAGGGCATCGTCCAGCGGGAACTGGCGGCCGCCGGTACCATGAGTCGGCCGTGATCCATCCCAGAATCGACGAGCTGCTCGACGACGTGGACTCGCGCTACGCGCTGGTCATCGTCGCCGCGAAGCGCGCCAGGCAGATCAACAACTACCACCACCAGCTCGGTGAGGGTACGTTCGACGAGTTTCCCCCTCTCGTCGAGTCCCGCTCGAAGAACTACTTGACGATGGCCCTCGAGGAGACCGCCGAGGGCAAGATCAAATACTCGTACAAGGCCTGACGGCTTTGTACGAACGGAGGGCTGAGCGATGGCCCGCGTTCTTCTCGGGGTAACAGGTGGGATCGCGGCTTACAAGAGCTGCGAGCTGACTCGACTCTTCGTCCAGGCCGGGCACGAGGTGACGCCGGTGCTGACCGCCGAGGCCGAGAGCTTCGTGACCGCGCGCACCTTCGAGGCGCTCGCCCGTCGTGAGCAGCCGCGCGAGCTCTACCCGCACCTGGTCGAAGCTGACCTGCTGGTGATCGCGCCGCTGTCCGCGAACACGCTCGCGAAGCTGGCGCACGGGCTGGCCGACAACGTGCTGACGCAGCTTGCGCTCGCCTTCCGGGGGCCCGTGCTGGTCGCGCCGGCCATGAACCTGCGCATGTGGGAGCACCCGGCCACGCAGGCGAGCGTGGAGACGCTGCGGGAGCGCGGAGTGGAGCTGATCGGCCCGGAGGCGGGGGAGCTGGCCGAGGGCGAGACTGGCATCGGCCGGATGAGCGAGCCGCAGGCGATCTTCGCGCGCTGCCGCGAACTGCTCGGCGAGACCGATTCGCTCGTCGGCAGGACTGTTCTGGTCACCGCCGGCGGCACCAGGGAGCCGCTGGACTCGGTGCGCTACATCGGCAACCGCTCCTCGGGTCGTATGGGGGTGGCGCTCGCGGAGGATGCGCGCCGCCGCGGCGCCCGCGTCACGCTGCTGGCGGCCAACCTGGCGGTTCCCGCTCCCGAGGGCGTCGAGGTGATCGAGACTCCGACCGCGGCCGCCCTCGCGCGCGAGGCGAAGGCACGGTCCGCTGTCGACGTCGTCCTGATGGCGGCGGCCGTCGCCGACTACGCGCCCGACCCGCTCGAGGGCAAGCGCCCGAAGTCGGGTGAGTCGTGGGGGCTGAGCCTGCGTCCGACGGAGGACGTCCTCGCCGGGTTCGGGGAGAGCAAGAACGGCACCGTGCTCGTCGGCTTCGGGGCCGAGGAGGGCGAAGCCGGCCTCGAGCGAAAGCGCCGGATGTTGACCGAGAAGAACCTCGATCTCGTCGTCTTCAACGACGTGTCCCGGGCCGACATCGGCTTCGACTCTCCCGAGAACGAGGTGATCCTCGTTTCGGCGACCGGCGAGCGCACGCTGCCGAAAGCGCCGAAGGAGCGCATCGCCGCGGAGATCCTGGACGAGGTCGAGCGGCTGCTAGGCGGGCGGTAGTTTGAATCCGCCGGCCTCCTCGAGGGCGGCGATACGAGCCTCGAGCGGCGGGTGGGTGTCGAAGAGCGAGCTGAACGTCCGTCCGACGCCGACCGCCTGGTTCTGCGGGTTCTCGATGTAGAGATGCGCGACCGCGCGGCTGGCGTGGCGCGTCTGGGTGGTGTCGAGCAGCAGCTTGCGGAGCGCCAGCGCCAGCCCTTCGCCGTCGCCGGTGATCTCGGCCGCAGAGGCGTCGGCGAGGTACTCGCGCCGCCGCGAAACGGCCAGCTGGATCAGAACCGCGGCGATCGGCGCGATCGCGAGTGCTGCGAGCCCGAGCGCGAAGGCGATCAGTCCACCGCTGCCGCCGCTTCGCCGGCCGCCGCCGAAGAACGAGATCCGCAGCAGGAAGTCGGAAAGGAGCGCGACCACACCGACGAGGACGGCGACGAGCGACATCAACCGAACGTCCCGGTTGCGGATGTGCGAGAGCTCGTGGGCGAGTACGCCCTCCAGCTCCCTCTCGTCCATCAGGTTCAGGAGCCCGGTGCTGACGCAGACATAGGCCTTGTCGGGGCTCCGGCCCGCGGCGAAGGCGTTCGGCGCGGGGTCGTCGACGACGTAGACCGGCGGCGGCTGGGGGAGGCCGGCGGCGATCGCGACCGTCTCGACCACGTGGAAGAGACGTGGGTACTGCTTGCGGTCGGCGGGGTGGGCGCCGGTTGCTCCTGCGACGATGCTGCCGGCGGAGAGCCAGCTGAAGATCCCGTAGACGATCCCGACCACGCCGACGACGATCAGCAGCGACGGCTGGAACACGTAGCCGAGCACCAGTGCCAGCACCCCGACCAGGACGGCGAACAGGAAGATCAGCCAGAGCGTGCGCCAGCGGTTGGCCCGGATCTGCTCCTGAAGCGTCACTGCTGCTGAAACGAGACGACCGGGGCGTCGCGCTCGTCCGTGCCGAAGAACTCGCGCTCGCGGAAGCCGAGAGGCTTCGCGATCAGCACAGGCGGGAAGCTCTGCATGACGCTGTGGTAGCGGTAGACGGTCTGGTTGTAGTAGCGCCGCGCGGCGGCCAGCTTGTCCTCGATGTCCGAGAGCTCCTGCTGGAGCGCCAGGAAGTTCTCGGACGCACGAAGCTCGGGGTAGGCCTCGGAGACGGCGATCAGGCGGTTCAGCGCTCCGCCGAGGTGGTCGTTCGCCTCCGCCGCTGCGGCCGGCCCGGGCGCCCGCTCGGCCTGTGCGCGCGCCTGCGTGACCTCCTCGAACGTCTCGCGCTCATGAGCGGCATAGCCCTTCACCGCCTCGACGAGGTTCGGGACGAGGTCGTAGCGCCGCCTGAGCTGGACGTCGATGTTCGCCCAGCCCGTCTCGGTCTCGTTCCGCAGCCGCACGAGGCGGTTGTACGTGTAGACGAGGTAGAGAAGGAGCAGGACGACGACTGCGGCGACGACGATCGCGACCCACACGGTGGTCGATACTAGTCCGGTGGAGGCCGTGGTCATGGCCGCAGGTGAAGGACGCCGTCTGCGGCCGCTGAGCGACCGCTACGCGAAGCCGGTGCTGCCGATCGACGGACGGCCGGTGATCGTGACGCTGCTCCAGGAGCTGCGTGCAGGCGGGATCGGTCGTGTGACGGTGGTCACCGGACACCTGGCGGGGCAGGTGGAGGGGCTGCTGGACGGGTTCCCGCTCGACCTGCGGTTCGTGCGCCAGCCCGAGCCGCTTGGCTCGGCCGATGCCGTGCGCCGGGGCCTCGATGCGCTCCCGGCGTTGGTGGTTGCGGCCGACACGGTGTTCCGGGCCGGTGACGTCGCGCGATTCGCCGCTGTGGACGGGCACGCGATCGCCGCCCGGCGCGAGCCGCCGCCGTCGCCGCCGCAGCGCTACGCGCTCGGGGTCGTCGACGGGCGCGTGACCAAGGTGATCGACGACGATCCGGCGAACGCGCTCGCGTCGGCGCCGCTGTGGCGGTTGGGCGAGACATTCGATCCGACGCTGCTGGAGGGGCTCGGCGGGCCGCCGTTCGAGCTCTCGCAGGCGTTCCAGCTGCTGGTCGACGCGGGCGAGACCGTTCACGGCGTCGAGATCGGCCCGACCCGCGACTTGACGCATCCGCTTGACTGTCTGGAGCAGAACTTTCCGTATCTGAGAGCGTTGTGAGCGAGGTCTACGACTACTTCCAGCAGGGCAAGCGGCACCTGAAGAAGGGCATGGCCGCCCAGGCGACGGTGCCGCTCGAGAAGGCGAAGCGCCGTGAGCCGAACAAGGCGTCGATCCGTGAGTCGCTCGGGATCGCCTACTTCCGCATCGGCCGCTACGACGAGGCGGCCGTCGAGTTCCGCGCCGTGCTCGAGCTCTCGCCCGCCGACGACTATGCGCACTACGCGCTCGGCCGCTGCCTCGAGAAGCAGGGACATGCAGCCGAGGCGAACGGCCACTACAAGCTGGCGCGCTCGCTCCGGCCGGGCTCGAAGCAGTACGCGGCTCGGGTCCGCGACCTGGACGGCTGAAGCGGCCGGAGGGACCGGCCTGGCCTCGCCCTCGCCTGCCCGGGACGGCTGCGAAAGATCGACCCCGTGAGGGCAGTCGTCCAGCGCGTCACGCGGGCTCGTGTCACGCCGGGCGGCGAGATCGGCGCCGGCCTGTGCATTCTCCTCGGGGTCGCGCGTGGCGACAGCGCCGCGGATGCGGAACGGCTTGCAGGCAAGATCGCCCGGCTGCGGATCTTCCAGAACGACGAGGGCAAATTCGACCGCTCGCTCCTCGACACGGGCGGGGCGGCACTCGTCGTCTCGCAGTTCACGCTGCTCGCCGACACCGCCAAGGGAAACCGTCCGAGCTTCACTCACGCGGCGCCGCCCGAGGTGGCGGAGCCGCTCTACGAGTCATTCTGCGTCGGCCTCCGTGAACTGGATGTCGAGGTGACGACGGGTGTCTTCGGCGCCCGCATGTCGGTCGAGGTCGTCAACGACGGGCCGGTCACGATCGTCCTCGGCGCGTAGTGTCGATTTTCAGCGCGCGCGATCGTCTTTCCGTATGAGCGATGAGTTTCAGGACGGTGCGGAGTCTGATAGGCCATAGAGAGCTCTCGACCCGGAGGTGAGGCAATGGCACGGACGGTTGTTCTGGTCGGAACCCGGAAGGGGTGCTTCCTGTTCGAAAGCGACGAGACCCGGCGTGACTGGCAGATGCGCGGGCCGTTCTGCGAGGGCTGGCCTGTCTACCACGCCGTCTACGACGCCGCGAGCGGCTCGATCTACGCGGCTGCGGCGAGCGAGTGGCACGGCTCTGCGGTCTGGCGGAGCCCTGACCTGGGGGAGACGTGGGAGCACTCGAGCGAGGGCCTGGCCTACGAGGCGGAGGGCGAGAAGAAGATGTCGAAGGTGTCGAACCTGGCCGTCAAGAACGGTCGGGTGCTCGCCGGGGTCGAGATGCCGGGGATCTTCGAGAGCAAGGACGGCGGCAAGACGTTCTCGCTGCTGACGACGCTCGCTGGACAGCCCGGGAGCGAGGGCTGGGACGACCCCGCGAACCAGCCGCCGGGGCACCTCGGTATCTCCGCGATCATGTTCGACCCCGAGCAGGACGAGCGCTTCTGGGCGATCGTGCAGGGAGTCGGGCTCTTCGAAACCCAGGACGACGCGAAGACGTGGGCTCCTCGCAACAGGGGCCTGCGTGCCGACTGGCCGCGCGACCACGAGGACGTGGGCTTCTGCGTCCACAAGCTCGCCCGCTCGCCCGTCGACGGCGACCGCATGTACCAGCAGAACCACGTCGGGATGCACCGCAGCGACGACTGCGGCCACACGTGGACGGAGATCACCGAGGGGCTGCCGACCGAGTTCGGCTTCGCCGCGGCGACTCATCCGCACGACCGCGAGACGTTCTACGTGATCCCGCTCGATCCAGGCCACGGCCGCACGATGCCGGAGGGACACGCCTCGGTCTGGCGGACGCAGGACGCGGGGGAGAGCTGGCAGCGGCTCGATAAGGGCCTGCCGAAACACGACGCTTGGGTCGGCGTGCTGCGCGAGGGCATGGCCATGGACACCCACGAGTCGCCCGGGCTCTATTTCGGGACGAGCACAGGGCAGGTCTTCGCCAGCGCGGACGAGGGTGGGAGCTGGACCGAGATCGCGAGCTACCTGCCCGCGATCTCCTCGGTCGAAGTCGCGATCGTCGACTAGGCGGCGAGATGGCCGATGTCTTCCTCCCATCCACGCTGCCCCCGCTCTTCCCGGGCCTGCCGCGGCGCCTCGAGCTGGACGCAGCGACCGTCGACGAGGTCGTCGCACAGCTCGACGCGTCGTGGCCGGGCCTGCGCGATCGCCTCTGCGAGCCCGGCCCGGCCATCCGGCCGCACATCCACTTCTACGTCGACCGGGAGCGGGCAGCGCTCGATACGCCGCTCGAGCCTCGCTCCCGGGTCGACGTGATCGCGGCAATCAGCGGCGGCTGAGACACGAGGTCCGCTCGCTTCACGGGGGAAACGGCCGATTTCCCCGTGTGCCCCCTTCCCTGACCCGGTGTACCTCAGAGCTGGCTGGCTGCGGCGGCCGCCAGGTCGGCCGCGGCCACGATTTCCGTCGGGCCCGATCCACCTGCGGTTGCTATCCTGCTGAAACCACATTTCACCGGCTTGGCGAAATGGGCGCGCGGCGCCCATTTCTTGTGTAGGAGGTCAGTTGGCAGCAGTCCACGAGCGGGAGCGAGAGTTGACGAGAGAGGTGACACAGACCGTGGAGCAGGGCCTCCCGGACGTCGAGATCCTCGCCGTCGAGCTCTCCGGACGCGAGCGGTTCACGGTCTACATCGACCATGCCGGAGGCGTAGACCACGCGCTCTGCGAGCGGGTCACCAACCTGCTCCGCGGCTACCTGGACCGCTACACGGTGGACGTTTCCTCGCCTGGCTTCGAGCGGCCTCTGCGCACGCCGGCGCACTTCCGCAACGCGATCGGGCGCACGGTCGCCGTGCGCACGGAGCACGAGCTGGGAGGCAGGAAGAAGTTTCGCGGCACCGTCGCCGCGGCCGGGAGCGGAGGTCTGGCGCTCGACGTCGCGAGCGGCGAGCGCGTGCAGATCCCGTACCAGGAGATCGTGCGGGGCAACCTCGTCGACGAAGGGCAATGACGCAGGAAGGACTGTGACTGAGATGAGCAGAGAGATCATCGAAGCGGTCAGGACGATCGAGAAGGAGAAGGGGATCGAGGAGGACACCTTGATCCACGCGCTCGAGGACGCCCTCCAGGCCGCATACAAGAAGACCCCGGGCTCGTCGCGGCACGCCAGCGTCGAGCTCGACCCGGACAGCGGCGACTTCCGCGTCTACGCGATCGAGCTTCCGAAGGACATCGAGGAGCGCCTGATCGAAGAGGCGCGCGAGCGGGCGATCACCGAGCTCGAGGAGCAGGAGCTGGAGACCGGCGAGCACTCACACGTGCTCGTCTCCGACGACGACCTGCAGATCGACTGGTCGGATGTCGATCCGGCGCTGGTCAAGCGCACCGACGTCACACCCGAGAACTTCGGGCGGATCGCGGCGCAGACCGCGAAGCAGGTGATTCTGCAGCGGATCCGCGAGGCGGAGCGCGAGATGATGTACGAGGAGTACATCGACCGTGTCAGCGAGGTCGTCACCGGCATCGTTCAGCAGGCCGGCGACCGCAACAACGTCCTCGTCGACCTCGGCAAGGTGGAGGCGCTGCTGCCGCGCTCCGAGCAGGTCGACGGCGAGCGCTACGAGCAGGGCTCGCGCATCAAGGCCGTGATCACCGAGGTCCGCTCCGGCACGAAGGGGCCGCAGGTGATCCTGTCGCGGCGCGACCCGGAGCTGATCCGCACGCTGTTCGAGCTCGAGGTGCCAGAGATCGCCGACGGGCTCGTCGACATCAAGGGCGTCGCGCGCGAGCCCGGCTACCGGTCGAAGATCGCGGTCGAGTCGCACGCCCAGGGCGTCGACCCGGTCGGCGCGTGCGTCGGCCCGCGCGGCTCGCGCGTGCGCATGGTCGTCTCCGAGTTGCGTGGCGAGAAGATCGACATCATCCCGTGGAACCCCGAGCCCGCGCGGTTCGTCGCGAAGGCGCTGTCGCCGGCACGGGTCCGCGAGGTCTACATCGACGACGACACCCGCGAGGCGACCGTCATCGTCCCGGACGACCAGCTCGCGCTGGCGATCGGCAAGGAGGGCCTGAACGCCCGGCTTGCCGCCCGCCTGACGGGTTGGAAGGTCGACATCCAGTCCGACACCGAGTTCGCGCAGGCGGAGGCGGAGGCCGCGTTCGCCGGTGCGGACGGCGACGACTTCACCGGTCGTTGTGTCGCGATCCTGTCCACCGGCAAGCGCTGCCCCAACGCGGCGCTGCCGGGCTCGCGCTTCTGCGGCGTCCCGGCGCACCAGGAGCTCGCCCAGCGCGAGGCCGCGGGCGAGGATCTCGGCGACCAGATCGTCCAGCCCGGAGTCGTCGAGGCGGAAGACGATGGCGCCGAGGTCGTGTCGGACGACGCGTCGGACGCCGGTGCCCACCCCCAGGACGAGCAGGGAGCGGCCGAGGCCGCGGTGGCGGTCTCGGAGGAGGGCGAACCCTCGGCGTGAGCGAGCCGGTACGCACCTGCGCGGGCTGTGGGCGAAAGGCGCCGCAGTCGGAGCTCCGTCGCTTCGTCGCGAAGGATGGAGTGCTGACGCCCGGGCGTGTCGAGCCCGGCCGCGGCGTGTACACGTGTCGGCGCCTGGCCTGCTTCGAGCGGGCCGCCGACAAGCGTGCATTCGCACGCGTGTTGCGCCGTCCCGTCCACGTCCAGCCGTCGCTGTCCGCGCTCTACACTCCCCACATGGTCGAGGTGGCCAATGGCTGACGGCCCGAAGCGACCGATCAGGCCGCGGCAGGGCGGCGGTCCCGGGCGCAGGCGCCGTGTGGTAATCGACACCGGCGCGGCACGCCCGCGCGACGACCGCCGCGCACGCGACCAGCGGGGGGCGGCGCCGCCGAAGCAGCCGCGCGAGGTCGTCCAGCCGACCGGACCGGTGAGCCTGGAATCGGGAATCACTGTCCGCGACTTCTCCCAGGCGCTCGGCGTGGGGATGCAGGACATCATCAAGATCCTGATGGGCCTCGGCGCCCTGAAGACGGCGACGCAGTCGCTGACCGACGACGAGGTCGAGCTGCTCGCTGCAGAGCTGAAGCGCGAGATCACGATCAAGCACGCCGGTGACGAGGACGTCGAGCCGGAGATTGTCGAGGATGACCCCGAAGACCTCGTCCCGCGCCCGCCCGTGGTCACGATCATGGGCCACGTCGACCACGGCAAGACCACGCTGCTCGACGCCATCCGCAACGCGAAAGTGGTCGAGACCGAGGCGGGCGGGATCACCCAGCACATCGGCGCGTACCAGGTGCCCGTCGACGGCCGGAAAGTGACATTCCTGGACACGCCGGGCCACGAGGCATTCACGGCCATGCGTGCCCGCGGCGCGAAGGTCACGGACATCGCCGTCCTGGTGGTCGCCGCCGACGACGGGGTCATGCCGCAGACGAAGGAGTCGATCGCGCACGCGCGCGCAGCCGCGGTGCCGATTGTGGTTGCGGTGAACAAGATCGACCTGCCCGACGCCAACCCCGATCGGGTGCTTGGCGACCTCGCCGCCGAAGGACTGCAGCCCGAGGAGTGGGGCGGAGACATCCAGGTCGCGCGCGTCTCGGCGCGTGAGCAGACCGGCCTCGACGAGTTGCTCGACAAGGTGCTGCTGGTCGCCGACGCCGAGCTCGAGCTGCAGGCCAATCCGAAAGCGGAGGCGTCCGGGCCGATCATCGAGTCGAGGCTCGACGTCGGCCGCGGCCCGGTGGCGACGATGCTCGTCCAGCGCGGCACGCTCAAGGTCGGCGACGCCGTCGTCGCCGGCGACGCGTGGGGCAAGGTTCGGGCGCTGTACAACTACAAGGGCGAGAAGCTGAAGGACGCGAGGCCGGGCGACCCGGTCGAGATCCTCGGCTTCGACAAGCCACCGCCGGCAGGCGAGCTCGCCAGGGTGGTCGAGACCGACCGGGAGGCACGCGATCTCGCACACAAGCGGGCCGAGCGCCTGCGCCGCGAGCAGTTCGCCGTCCGGCCGTCGTCGAGTGTCTCGCTCGAGAACCTGTTCGAGCAGCTCCAGGCCGGCGAGGTCAAGGATCTGAACCTCGTCGTCAAAGGCGACGTGCAGGGCTCGATCGAGGCAATCGTCGGCGAGCTCGCGAAGATCCAGCATCCCGAGGTCCGGGTGAACGTCATCCACCAAGGCGTCGGCGGGATCACGGAGAACGACGTGATGCTCGCCTCCGCGTCCGGCGGGATGATCCTCGGCTTCAACGTCCGGCCAAACGCCGAGACACGCGCGCTTGCCGAGCGCGAAGGCGTGGAGATCCGGACGTACAACGTCATCTACCAGCTCACCGAGGACATCCAACAGGCACTCGTCGGCATGCTGACCGCCGTCACCACCGAGGAGACGATCGGCGAGGCCGAGGTTCGGGAGACCTTCCGTGCGTCCCGCGTGGGCACGATCGCCGGCTGCATGGTCACGAGCGGTCTTGTCCGGCGTGGAGCGAACATCCGAATCGTGCGGGACGGCACGGTCGTCTACACCACGACGATCGACTCGCTCAAGCGCTTCCAGGACGACGCCCGCGAGGTGCAGGAAGGCTTCGAGTGCGGCATCCACCTCGCCAACTACGACGACGTCAAGATCGGCGACGTGCTCGAAGTCTTCGAGACGCGCGAGATCGAGCGAACGTCTCTCGACTCCTAGGGTCTGACCCCGTAGGAGTTCGACCCCAAAGGCCGGGGTCGACGCGGTCTGTGGGGGCAGCCCCTGCCTACGCCCGAGCGGTCGAGCCGCCGACCCGCAACTTCGGCCGGTACTGCACATCGGGCATCGCGCCGCTCTGGCCCCCGATCAGGCCGAGCAGCGTGGACACCGCGGTCCGGGCGATATCGAGGATCGGTTGCTCCACGGTCGTCAGCGGGGGGTCGATCCAGGCGGCGGCCTCGATGCCGTCGAAGCCTACGATCGACACGTCCGCCGGTACGCGCAGCCCGCGGGCGGTCGCCTCCCGGAGCGCCCCGATCGCCATCAGGTCGCTCGAGCAGATCACCGCCGTCGGCGGCTCGGCCTTGTCCAGCAGCGCGCCCATAGCGGTTCGACCGCCCTCGACGCCGAAGTCGGCGTGCGCGACCAACCCGTTCGGCGAGATGCCCGCCGCGTCCAGGGCGATCTCCCGGCCCATCTCCTTCTCGCGGGTGGGGCGGAAGCGGCCCGGGCCGGCGACGAATCCGATCCGCCGGTGGCCGAGCTCGAGCAGGTGCTGGGTCGCTATCTGACCGGCCGCGCGTTCGTCTACACCTACGTGCGGTACGTCGAGCGTCTCCACTGCGCCGTTGACGAACACGATGCGCGCCCCCTGGCCGACCAGGCGGGCGTAGTGACCGTGGTCCGCGCGCAGATCTGCCGCCTCGCTGGAGATGAAGATCATCCCGGCCACCCGCCGCTCGAGGAGCATCTGCATGTAGTCGGCCTCGGCGACCGTCGAGCCGCGGATGTTGCAGAGGATGGTGGCCAGGCCGGCTTTGGTGGCCTGCCGCTCCATCGCCTGCGCGAGTGCCGGGAAGATCGGGTTGGCGAGCTCGGGCACCAGCAGCCCGATCGCGCCGGTCCGGACGGAGCCCGGCGGCACGTACAGGAGCTCGCGGATCGCACGCTCCACTCGCTCGCGTGTCTCGCCGCGCACGCGGGCCGAGCCCGTGACCACCCGCGACGCGGTCGCGGTGCTGACGCCGGCCTTACGGGCGACGTCACGTAGCGTCGCCGTCTCTTGACGATCGGAGGACATGCCACGCTGATGAAACACGCTTGCCGACGGTTTCGCAACTTCGAGCCGCCGGAATTACGGAAAATCAAGCCATAGTTCGTCCGCTTGACAGCAGCGACCGCACAGCTTAGGGTCGCGATGTTTCAGTCTTGTGAAAACCGTTTCAAGAGCACTTCGGGCGCAGAGCCGCCCGGAAGAAGGAGGACCTCTCACATGAAGGTGAACACGTGGCGCACGGCCATTGCGCTTATCACCGCGGCGCTCGTGGCGACCGTGGCGCTTTCGACGGCCGCCGCGTCGTCGAAGGCGCTCACGCTGACGATCTGGACGGATGCGAACCGCGCTCCGGCCGTGACCAAGATCGCCAACAGCTGGGCCGCGGCCAACGGCGCGACCATCAAGGTGGTGACGAAGGACTTCGGGTCGATCCGCTCGAACCTCGGGACCGTCGCGGCCGCCGACGCCCCCGACGTCGTCCTGGCGGCGCACGACTGGACCGGAGAGCTCGCCGCCAACGGCCTCGTCGAGCCGCTCTACCCGTCCGTTGCGATCCGCAAGCAGTTCCCCAAGTACACGCTCGACGCGTTCTCGTACGGCACCGCTGTGAAGAAGCTGTACGGCATCCCCGTGCAGGTCGAGAACATCGCGCTGCTCGTGAACACGAAGATCGCGAAGGTGCCGACCACGTTCAAGCAGCTCGAGACCGCCGCGCTGGCGGCCAAGAAGAAGAACAAGCTCGCCTTCGGCATCTGCGTCCAGCAGGGCTCGGGCGGCGACGCCTACCACATGTATCCGTTCTTCGCCGGCCTCGGCGGCTACGTCTTCGGCGTGAACAAGGCCGGCAACCTCGACCCGTCGGACATCGGCGTGGCGAACCCGGCCTTCCTCAAGAACGCCTCTCTGATCGACAAGTGGAACAAGGAGGGGCTGATCAACTCGAAGACCGACTACGCGACCTGCAACACCTCGTTCACGAAGAACAAGGCGCCCTTCTGGATCACGGGCCCATGGGCCGTCTCCGACATCGAGAAGGCCGGCGTTAAGTTCCGCGCCGTGCAGGTCCCGGCGATCACGAAGGCCTCCGTGCCCTTCCTGGGCGTGAACGGCATGGCCGTCACCAAGTACGCGACCGCGCACAACGTCGACGCGGCTGCCAAGGACCTCGTGGTCAACTTCTTCTCGACGGCCTCGGCGCAGACCGCGCTCGCCGCTGCGGGCGGCCGGGCTCCGGCGAACATCAAGGCGAAGGCGACCGACCCGATCCTGGCCCAGTTCGGCGCGGCCGGCAAGGGCGGCGTCCCGATGCCGAACATCCCCCAGATGGGCAGCGTCTGGAGCGATCTCGGCCAGGCGTGGGTCCGCTCGACGAAGGGCGCCGGCGCGATGCCGGCCAGGCGCTCCTTCCTCGGCGCGGCACGCTCGATCGCGTCGAAGATCGGCTGAGCCGACCATGACGGAGCGGGCGCCCTCGGGCGCCCGCTCCACATTTCCGCCCGCCCCAGCCCACGTGAGCTCAGCCACCTCACCCGCCACTCCTACTCCTGCGCCGATGGTCTTCAAGCAGGGACTGGTGGCGCGCGCGGTCGCCGCGTTCTCGGGGCGCACCGGCTACGCGGTCAAGATCGCGCTGCTCTGCGCCTCGAACGCGCTGGCCGCGTGGGCCGTGTACGTGCTGATCTCGCACCACCGCTGGCCAGCGGTGATCGTCCTGATCGCCGCGACCGCACTGATCGACTACGTGTACCTCGCTCCGAGAACCTGGACGCTGCCGGCGAAGTTCCTGATTCCCGGCACCGTCTTCCTGATCGGGTTCCAGGTGGTCCCGATCCTCTACACGATCAACGTCGCCTTCTCGAACTACTCGATCGGTCACATCCAGACCAAGAGCCAGGCGATCGACGCGATCAAGATCAACTCTCTCGACCAGCTCCCGAACAGCCGCCAGTTCGACATGGCGGTCGCGCGCGACGGTGGCGGAAACCTCGTTCTGCTCCTGCACGACCAGGGAACCGGCGGGCAGGTCTACGTCGGCACCGAAAAGGGCCTGACGCCGCTCACGAAAGGCGCCTACACGGTCAACGATCTCGGCCAGCCGACGGCGGCCAAGGGCTACACGCTGGTCAAGGGCGCCGAGCTGTTCGCGCTGGACCGGCAGCTACGAAACCTCAAGGTGCCAACCACGGGGGTGAGTGCGATCGAGCCGCAGGGGACCTCGAACGCGGTCGAGCTCGCGCCCACGCTCCGCTACGACCCGAAGTCGGACACGTTCGTGCGGCTGAGCGACGGCAAGGTCTTCCGCGACAACGGCCAGGGGTCGTTCGTGGCCGATGCAGCACCGGGGCAGACTGCGCAGGCCGAGCTCCAGCCCGGATGGAAGACCTACGTCGGCTTCAGCAACTTCAGCCAGATGATCCACGACCCGCTGATCAGGAAACCGTTCCTGTCGGTGTTCGCCTGGACGTTCGTCTTCGCCGCGTCGGTCGTCCTGCTCGCCTTCGCAATCGGTCTGTTCCTCGCGATCACCCTCGACAAGAAGGGTCTGCGCTTCCAGAGGATGTACCGCTCGGTGCTGGTCATCCCGTGGGCGATCCCCGGGTTCCTCGCGCTCCTGGTCTGGGCCGGCCTCTTGAACGACGACTTCGGCGTCGTGAACCGGATCTTCCACATCCACGTTCCGTGGCTGTTCGGAGGCAACGTCCTCTCGTGGCTGCCGTTCGTGACCTGGCCGCGGATTGCCGTCGTGCTCGTCAGCGTCTGGCTGACGGTGCCGTACTTCTTCCTCGTCTCGCTCGGCGCGCTGCAGTCGATCCCGGAGGAGCTGACGGAGGCGGCCCGCGTGGACGGCGGCGGCGCTTGGCAGATCTTCCGGCGGGTGACGCTGCCGCTCCTGCTGGTGGCCGTGTCGCCGCTCCTGATCGCGTCGTTCGCGTTCAACTTCAACAACTTCAACAACGTCTACCTGCTCACCCGCGGGGGTCCGTATACCGGCGCGTCGTCGATCGCCGGGAACACGGACATCCTGATCAGCTACACCTACAAGGTCGCAATCGCCACCGGCACGGGCGGGAACTACGCGCTGGCGAGCGCGTTCGCGATCGTGATCTTCTTCCTCGTCGCCGCGATCTCGGGATTCTCGTTCCTGCGCACGAAGTCCCTGGAGGCGCTGAAGTGAGCCAGGCCGAGATCACGACGCCGGCCGCGGTGCCCGGGACCGAGGCGCGGACGAAGGTGCGTGCGCCGAAGACGCGCCCGAGGCTCACGGACGTCTGGTGGCGGCACGTCGTCGGCTGCATCGGGATCGTCATCTCCCTCTTCCCGGTCGTCTACATCGTCTCGTCGTCGTTCAACGCGCAGAACAACCTGCAGTCCGCACAGGTGATCCCCGACCACGTCACCTTGCGCAACTTTTCCGACCTCCTCCACAACCGGATCAAGGGCAACACGGGGGCGGTCCAGGACGCGCCGTATCTGCACTGGTTCCTGAACTCGGTTCTGATCGCCGGCTGCACCGCGCTTTTCACGACGATCCTGGGCGCGCTCGCCGCCTACGCCTTCAGCCGCTTCCGGTTCCGGGGACGCCGGCTGGGGATGCTGACGCTTCTGCTGATCCAGATGTTCCCTCAGCTGCTCGCGGTCGCCGCGATCTACCTGATCGTCTACAACATCGGCGGCGTGTTCCCCCAGATCGGCCTCGACCGGCAGGCCGCGGTGGTGATCGTCTTCCTCGGTGGCGCGATGGGCGTGCAGGCGTGGCTGATCAAGGGCTTCTTCGACACGATCCCGGTCGAGCTGGACGAGTCGGCGCGCGTGGACGGGGCGACGCCGGCGCAGATCTTCTGGGGTGTGGTCATGCCCCTGGCCGCGCCGGTGCTGGCGGTGGTCGCCCTGATCTCGTTCGTGTTCACGCTGAACGAGTTCGTGATCACCTCGGCGCTCTTGCAGTCGACCAGCCGCTTCACGCTGCCGGTCGGGATGAACCAGCTGGTCAACAACCAGTACGACCAGACGTGGGGGCCGTTCACCGCCGGCGCGCTGCTCGCGGCCGTCCCGGTCGTGATCCTCTTCCTGTTCCTGCAGCGCTGGATCATCGGCGGGCTGACCCAGGGAGCGGTGAAAGGATGACCACGGCCGAGCTGGACACGGTGGCTCAGGCGAGCCTGCTCTCGGAGCCGCACCACGACGGCTCCGAGCTGTACGTCTCGGGCGGTAGGGCCCCGGGCGAGCGGGCCGCCGTCCGCCTGCGAACTCCGCGCGGCGCGGCCGAGCGCGTGATCCTGCGAACGGTGCACGACGGAGAGGCGGGCGTCGCCGAGGCAGCCGTCGAGAACGAGACCGGGACTGAGACCTGGTGGCGGGCCGAGTTCGAGGTGACCGCACCCCTCACGCGCTACCGCTGGCTGCTCTGTGGCGGCGATGCCGGCAATGCCTGGGTGAACGGCCTTGGCCGCGTCGGGCACGAGGTTCCGGATGCCGACGACTTCCTGCACGCGCCGGAGGCAGGTGGGCCGGACTGGCACCTGGGCTCGGTCGTCTACGAGATCTTCCCCGATCGGTTCGCGTCGAGCGGGTTGGCGGTCGACGCCCCCGGCTGGGCCGTCCGGCGGTCCTGGGATGCGCTTCCCGAGGGGCGTGGCCCGAACACCGCAAGAGAGCTCTTTGGTGGCGATCTGCGCGGCGTCGAGCAACACCTCGACCACGTGGAGCGGCTCGGCGCCAACGTGATCTACCTGACGCCATTCTTCCCGGCAGGCTCCACCCACCGCTACGACGCGACCACGTTCGACCACGTCGACCCGCTGCTCGGCGGCGACGAGGCACTGGCTTCGCTGACCCGGGCGGCGCACGGCCGCGGGATACGGGTGATCGGCGACCTGACTCTCAACCACACGGGTGACCGCCATGAGTGGTTCCAGGCGGCCCAGGCCGATCCGTCGTCGGCCGAGCACGGCTTCTACTACTTCGACGGCTCTACGCCTTTCGGCTACGCGGCGTGGTGGGGGATCCCGTCGCTGCCGAAGCTGAACCACGGTTCGCCGGAGCTCGAGCGGCGGCTGGCCGGCGTCACGCGGCGCTGGCTCGAGCCGCCCTTCGAGCTCGACGGGTGGCGCATCGACGTGGCCAACATGGCCGGTCGCTACCGCGGCGCCGACCACGCGCACGAGCTCGCCCGCATGACACGTGCTGCGGCCGAGCAGGCGAGGCTGGATGCGCTGCTCGTCGCCGAGCACGGCTACGACTACCGCGACGACCTGCGCGGCGACGGCTGGCACGGGGCCATGAACTACGCCGGGTTCATGCGACCGGTCTGGTACTGGCTCCACGGCGACCTGCCGGAGGAGCTGCGCCGCTCCTTCTGGGGCTTCCCGGTCGGGATGGCGACGCTGGACGGCCCAGCCGCGGTCGCGGCGATGCGCGCCTTCGCGTCCGGGACACCGTGGGCGTCCGTCCTGCACTCCTGGACGCTCGTCGACAGCCACGACAGCGCTCGGTTCGCCACCGTGGCCGGCTCCCGCGACCGCCAGCTGGCCGGCGTCGGCATGCAGATGGCCTTGCCCGGTGTGCCGATGGTCTTCGCCGGTGACGAGCTCGGCCTGAAGGGCGAGTGGGGGGAGGATGCGCGGCGGACGATGCCGTGGGACCGGCCGGAGACCTGGGACGGGGCGTTGCTCGATGGCTACCGGGAGCTGATCGCCTTGCGTCGCGGCTCGGCCGCCCTCGGGCGTGGTGGCCTGCGGTTCGCCGCGGTCGGCGACGAGGCGGTCGCCTGGCTGCGCGAGACCGCCGACGAGCGCCTGCTCTGCCTCGCGGCGCGGTCCGGTCACGAGCCGGTCCGGCTGCCGCTCGCGGCGCTCGGCGGCGGCGGCCTGGAAACCCTGTACGGCGGCGAGGCGATCGTGGCGGGCGGCGACGCCGTCCTACCGGGTGACGGGCCCGCGTTCCACGTCTGGAGACTCGAGGACTAGGGAGGAGCACTGATGGCCGGCGTCACCTTCGAGCACGTCGACAAGATCTACGCGAACGGCGTCCAGGCCGTCTTCGACCTGTCGCTGGGGATCAACGACGGCGAGTTCCTCGTCTTGGTCGGCCCCTCCGGCTGCGGCAAGACCACGGCGCTGCGGATGGTCGCCGGCCTCGAGGACATCTCCGCGGGCACGCTCTCGATCGGCGAGCGTGTCGTCAACAACCTCACGCCGAAGGAGCGCGACATCGCGATGGTCTTCCAGAACTACGCGCTCTACCCCCACCTCTCGGTCGCTGAGAACATCGCCTTCGGCCTCCGGCTCCGTAGGGAGTCGAAGAGCGTGATCAACGACCGGGTCGCCTGGGCGGCGAAGCTGCTCGACCTGACGCCGTACCTCGACCGGAAGCCGAAGGAGCTCTCCGGGGGGCAGCGCCAGCGCGTGGCGATGGGCCGCGCGATCGTCCGCCAGCCGCAGGTGTTCCTCATGGACGAGCCGCTCTCGAACCTCGACGCCAAGCTGCGCGTCCAGATGCGAGCCGACATCGCGCATCTCCAGAAGGACCTCGGGACGACGACGATCTACGTCACCCACGACCAGGTCGAGGCGATGACGATGGGCGACCGCGTCGCCGTGATGAGCAAGGGCATCCTCCAGCAGGTGGACGCGCCGCAGCGGCTGTACGACCGCCCGCAGAACCTGTTCGTGGCCGGGTTCATCGGTACACCGCCGATGAACCTGCTCGAGGCCAAGGTGTCGGTCAACGGCGGCGTGTCCATCGAACTCGGCGGCGACCGGGTTCCGATCACCGAGCAAACGCTCGACAACTACCCGGGCCTACGCGGCTCCGACGGCCGGAAGGTGATCGTCGGGCTACGCGCCGGGGACCTCCATCCGCACGGCCAGGGAGAGCTCCCGACGATCACCGCGCGGGTCCAGCTCGTCGAGTCGCTGGGCGGCGAGTCGATGGCGTACTTCAAGGTCGACGCCCGGAGCCTGAAGAGCGAGGCAGGCGAGGAGGAGGAAGCACTCGAGTCGGACTCGGAGGAGACGGTTGTCGGCGCTCGCCCGAACCTGGTCGCGTCGTTCCCGCCCCACATCCAGCTCCAGCTCGGCGCCGACGTCCCGATCGCAGTCGACACCAGGAATCTGCACTTCTTCGACGAGGCGACCGGTGCGCCGTTGCGGTAGCGCGCTCGTTGCCGCAGTCGCGCTCGGGGTCATCCTCACGGGAAGCGGCAACTCGGCCTCGGTCGCACCTCCGTCCCCGACGGAAACCGCTGCTTTGGCAAAGCCTGGGACCCCGAGCTCGCTCGCGTCCCAGCGGATCTACTTCGTCATGCCCGACCGGTACGCGAACGGCGACCCGGCGAACGACCGGGGCGGGCTGACCGGCAGCGCCAACGTCACCGGGTACGACCCGGCCGACACCGGCTACTTCCACGGCGGCGACCTGAAAGGGCTGGCCGACCGGCTGCAGCGGATCCACGACCTCGGGTTCACTGCGCTCTGGATCACGCCGGTCCTGAAGCAGCAGACCGTCAACTCGGGGAGCGCCGGCTACCACGGCTACTGGGGGCTCGACTTCACGACCGTCGACCCGCATCTCGGCACCGACCAGGATTTCGCCGCGCTGGTGGCCCGCGCGCACACGCTCGGGCTGAAGGTCTACCTCGACGTCGTCGTCAACCACACCGGCGACGTGATCACGCTCTCGAACGGATCGACGTACTCGGACATCCCGTTCCGCAACTGCCGCGGGCGCTTCTTCAAGGCCGCGAACTACGTGACCGCGAAGCGGTTCCCGTGCCTTTCGGCGCGGTACATGCCGGAGGTGCCCTACGTGGCGCCGCAGGACCGGCAGCTGAAGAAGCCCGCGTGGCTGAACGACCCGCTCAACTACCACGACCGCGGCAACATCGACTTCGGGTCGTGCAGCGCCCAGTGCTTCGAGCAGGGCGACTTCTTCGGCCTCGACGACCTCTTCACCGAGAAGCCGAAGGTGATGAAGGGGCTGGCGCAGGTCTACGCCTCCTGGATCGAGCGCTTCCACGTCGACGGGTTCCGCGTGGACACCGCCAAGCACGTCAACGCCGCCTTCTTCAAGCTCTGGGTACCCAGGATCCGAGCTGAGGCGCGCGAGCGGGGCAGCGCCGACTTCCCGATCTTCGGGGAGGTGACCGTGAACGACGCGGTCGACCTCTCCGACTACGTCCGCAACCGAGGCGTACCACAGCTGCTCGACTTCCCGTTCCAGGCCGTCGCGTCGGCGTATGCGGCCGGCTTCTCCGGGGCGAAGGGGATTGCACAGCGGCTGGTCGACGACGACTACTTCCGGCTGCCGGACGGTGCGGATCCCGCGTTCGCGACTTTTCTCGGCAACCACGACCTGGGGCGGGCAGCGCAGCAGATCCTCGCCCAGAGCCCAGGGCTCTCGCCCGCCGCGCTCCTCCAGCACGTCCTGCTGGGCTACGACCTCCTGTACCTGCTCCGGGGGGCGCCGGTGGTCATGTACGGCGACGAAGTCGGGATGATCGGGTCCGGCGGAGACAAAGCGGCCCGCCAGGACATGTTTCCGACCACGGTGACCGACTGGCAGACCGAAAGGCGCGTGGGCTCGGCGCCGATCGGCACGGCCTCGTCCTTCGACGTAACCGACACCCCGATCGAGACGCAGCTGAGGACGCTCTCGGCCCTGCGCGACCGTTACCCGGCTCTCGCCACGGGCGGCTCCGTCGTCCGGTACGCGAGCGGGCCCGTACTGGTCGTCTCGCGGATCGATACGGCCACGGGCGCCGAGCTGGTCACTGCGTTCAACAACGGCGACACCGCGGCGCGGGTGACGGTCTCCACGGGGACCCCCGGGTCGACGTGGAGCGTCACCTTCGGCAGCGGCACGGCGACCGCGGGCTCGGGCACGAGCCTGACGCTGACGATTCCGCCGGTCTCGACGGTCCTCGCGCGGCCGGCGGGGACGGTCCCGGCCTCGACGCCGCCCGTCCCGACGCTGAAGGCCGGCCCTGACTCGATCTCGTCCTACTACGCGCTGACCGCCGGCGTCGGCCGGCCGGTTTCCGTCGCGTTCGCCCTCCGGTTGGCAAACGGGAACTGGCGACGGCTCGCCGTCGACGACTCCGCGCCGTATCGGGCGTTTCTCGATCCGCGGAGCTACCGAAAGGGCGCACGCATCCAGGTGGTCGCGATTGCGCGCGGCTTCGACGGGGCGACCTCGGTCTCGAAGGTGCTGACCGTCAAGCCCAATCCGTAGAGTTCACGGGTCGATGCGCCGCGGAGAGGCACCGCTGTCGCGCCGCTCGAGCGGCGTGCTGCTCCACGTCACCTCCCTGCCCGACGGGCGGCTCGGCCCGGAGGCGTACCGGTTCGTCGACTGGCTGGGGGAGGCCGGCCAGTCGTGGTGGCAGGTGCTCCCACTGAACCCGCCCGACCCGTTCGGCTCTCCGTACACGTCGTGCTCGGCGTTCGCCGGCTGGAGCGGACTCCTGGCCAAGCCCGATGCCTCCGTGACGGCGGCGGAGGTCCGGGACTTCCGGCTCCGGCAGGGCTACTGGGCCCGCGACTGGGAGCGCTATGCCGGCGCCGGCGCGCTCGACGACCAGGTGCGGTTCGAGCGGGAGTGGCAGGCACTGCGCCGCTACGCGACCGAGCACGGCATCCGGCTGATCGGGGACATCCCGATCTACGTGGCGGCCGACAGCGCCGAGACCGAGTTCCACCGCGAGCTCTTCAGCGACGACCTCGTCGCGGGTGCCGCCCCCGACGTCTCGCACCCCGAGGGCCAGCTCTGGGGCCAGCCGGTATACGACTGGCGGGAAATGCGCCGCGAGGGCTACCGCTGGTGGATCGAGCGCTTCCGCCGGACGCTGGAACTCGTAGACGTCGGACGGGTCGACCACTTCCGCGGCTTCGTGGCCTACTGGGCGGTGCCGCGCGGTGCGAAGAGCCCCCTGGAGGGCAGCTGGCACCGCGGGCCCGGGGCGGCGCTGTTCGAGGCAGTCGAGAACGAGCTCGGTCGGCTCCCGCTGATCGCCGAGGACCTGGGGATCATCACCCCGGCGGTGGACCGGCTCCGCAGCGGGCTCGGCCTGCTGGGGATGCGGATCGTCGGCCGCGGCTTCGTCAAGCGGCACCGGCACCGGCACGCGGTCGCCGCGCACGTCGAGGACGCCGTCGTCTACACGGGCACCCACGACCATCCGACCCTGTCAGGCTGGCTCGCAGCCGCCTCGACAGGAGACCTCGCGCTCGTCGCGCACGATCTCGCGGAGGCCGGGATCGAGGACGACGACCCCGAATGGGCCCTCGTCCGGCTGGCGCTCTCGTCAGCGGCGCGCCTCGCGATCCTGCCGATGCAGGACGTCCTCGGGCTCGGTGCCGAGGCGCAGATGAACCACCCCGGGACGGTCGGGCACCCCAACTGGTGCTGGCGGCTCGAGCCGGGCCAGCTCACCTCCGATCTCGCCGCTCGCCTCCGCCAGGCGACCGCCCAGAGCCGTCGGCTGGCACCGGTCCGCCTGCGCGCAACCGCTTAGGTGACCGGCGGCTACGTCGGCATCCTGTCGATCGAGCTGCACTTCCCCGAGGCCGGCTCGCTGAAAGGCAAGCGGAAACACGTGCTCTCGGCCAAGTCACAGCTTCAGAACCGCTTCGGTGCATCGGTCGCCGAGGTCGACCATCACGAGCTCTGGCAACGTTCGGCGCTCGCGATGGCCTGCTCTGCGCGCGAGGTCGGCGAGCTGCACGAGCTCCTGGACGGCGCCGAGCGCTGGCTGCACGGGCAGGACTGGGTGGTCACCCGCGTCGACCGGCGCATCGTCTCGCTCGAGGACTGATCGCTACCGTTTCCCCATGAGCGACCGCATGCGGCGCGTCAACGAGTCGGTGCGGCAGGTGCTCTCCGAGGCGGTGCCCGAGCTCAAGGACCCGCGAATCGGGTTCGTCACGGTCACCGGCGTCGAGACGTCGCCGGATCTCAGGTACGCGCGAGTCTTCATCAGCGTGCTGGGCTCGGAGAAGGCACGGCGGGCGACCCTCGACGGGCTCGCCGCCGCCCACGGAGTGCTCCAGTCGCGCCTCGCCCACGAGCTGAGAATGAAGCGGACCCCACAACTGGCCTTCGAATACGATCGTTCGGTGGAGGAGGGAGTCCGGATGAGCAAGCTGATCGACGAGCTCGACCCTGATGGGGAGTGACCTGAGCGCGGTCGCCGACGCGATCCGCGCCAACGACCGCTTCCTCCTCGTCACCCACGAAAACCCCGACGGGGACGCACTCGGATCGATCCTGGCGATGAAGCTGGCGCTCGACACCCTCGGCAAGGACAGCGTGATGTACGTCGGGGGCGACCTGGCGCTGCCGCCCGAGTACGACTTCATGGCGCTCGACGGTCTGTCGAGAACGCTACCGAGCGATGTGGGCGAGCGCGTGATCCTCGCTCTGGACAGCGCGACCGCACCGCGGACGCAGCTATCTCCCGAGGTGCTCGCTGCAGCCCCGCTGACGATCGACGTCGACCATCACCACGACAACACGCAATACGGGCACATCAACCTGATCGTCCCCGAGGCGTCGTCCACCGGCGAGATCGTCCGCGACCTTCTTGCCGAGCTCGGCGTCGAGCTGTCCCCCGCCATGGCGGAGGCCATCTACATCGCTGTCGACACCGATACCGGCAAGTTCCAGTACACGAACACCACGCCGAAGGCGCATCTGCTCGCCGCCGAGCTGATCGGGCACGGCGTGGCGCCGCACGAGGTCTACCGCCAGATCTACGAGTCGGTGCCGTTCGCCCGCCAGCGGCTCAAGGGTCTCGCGCTCGACCGCGCCGAGCTGTACGAGGACGGCCGGATGATCGCCAGCTACCTGCTGCGCGGCGACTTCGAGGAGCTCGGTGTGGGGGAGGAGTACGCAGAGGGCGTCATCGAGGAGCTGCGCTGCGTCGAGGGCGTCGAGCTGGCGATGACGGTTCGCGAGCCGCCCGAGCCTCCGGGCGCGCCACGTCGGATCTCGATGCGCTCGGCCTCCGACACGCTCGACGTCTCCGCGATCGCCCGGCAGCGCGGCGGCGGAGGGCACCGACGCGCTGCCGGCTTCTCGAGCGATGAGTCGGTGGCGGAGATCATCGAGTTCGTGCGGAGCCAGTTCGCAGATGCCGCCGCGCGCGCTTGAGCCGGCAGGTCTCTTCCTCGTCGACAAGCCGGCAGGCCCGTCGTCCTTTCAGGTGGTCGCGGGAATCCGTCGCCGGACCGGGGCTCGTACCGGCCATGCGGGCACGCTCGACCCGTTCGCAACAGGCCTCCTGCTCGTGCTCTCGGGTGCCGCGACCAGGCTTGTCCCGTGGCTCGTCGGCCTGGACAAGCGCTACGTCACCGAGGTCGACCTGACCGCGCGGACGTCGACCGGAGACCCGGAGGGCGAGGTGGTCGAGCAATCGCCTGCGCCTGGACGGCGCCTCCTGGAGGAGCGCCTCGTCGGCCTGCGCGGGGAGGTCCAGCTGGTGGTTCCTGCCGCGTCGGCGATCAAAGTCGCCGGCGAGCGGGCCTACCGGCTGCATCGGCGTGGCCAGACGGTCGAGATGCCGGTGCGGCGCTCGCACGTGTCATCCCTGGAGCTGCTGGAGTACGCCGACGGCGTCGCCCACCTCGACCTGCGAGTCGGGTCGGGCACGTACGTCCGGTCGATCGCCGACGCCCTCGGCGGGCACTGCCGGGCGTTGCGACGGCTCGAGGTGGGGCCGTTCTCCGTCGAAGCCGCCGACGATCAACGGCTCGTTCCGCCCGCCGACGCCCTGCCGTTCCTGCCCGCGGTCCAAGTCGACGCAAACGAGGCAGCGACGATTCGAACGGGCCGGAGCCGGGCCCTGCCGGACGTTCGCACGCTGTGCGACGGGGAGTTGGTCGCGGTCGGACGAGTCGTGATGCCCGCATGAAGGTCGTCCGCTCCGTCTCGGAGCTCGAGCGGAAGCCGCGCGCCGTCGCGCTCGGCACGTTCGACGGCATCCACCTCGGCCACCGCCGGGTGATCGAGGCCGTGCTGGCCGCGGGGCAGACGCCTACGGTCGTGACGTTCGATCCTCATCCGAGACGCGTGCTCGGCTACGTGGTCGAGCAGCTGGCCACGCTCGATCGCCGCCTCGAGCTGCTCGACGAGCTGGGCGTGGAGGAGACGCTCGTCGTCGAGTTCACGCTCGACACGCAGCGGGTCGAGGCGGAGGATTTCGCCGAGGCGTATCTCCGTGGGATGGGGGCCGAGATCGTGGTCGCCGGCGAGGACTTCAGGTTCGGGCACAAGCGCCTCGGCAATCTCGATCTGCTGCGGAGCCTCGGCTTCGACGTCCGCCCGGTGCCGCTCCTCGAGGGCGTGTCCTCGTCGGCCATCCGCCATCTGCTCCACGAGGGACGCGTCGCCGAAGCGGCAGCGCTGCTCGGACGGCCACCCGAGGTCGACGGCACCGTGGTCGAGGGCGATGCCCGCGGGGGAACTCTCGGCTTCCCGACCGCGAACATTTCGGCCGATCCCGTGCTACTCATGCCCCTGCACGGCATCTACGCCGGCTTCGCCGCCGGTCACAAGGCGGCAATCTCGATCGGGACGAACCCACACTACGGCGGCGAGGAGCTGCGCATCGAGGCGTTCCTGCTCGGCTTCGCCGGCGACCTGTACGGCAGGCGCCTGGTCCTCCAGCTGTGGCAGCGCCTCCGCGACGAGCAGGTGTTCGACAGCGAACAGGCGCTGATCGACCAGATCGCCCACGACGTGGACGCGACGAAGCGGGCCGAGCGCCCCAGCTAGCTCCTGCGCGGCTGCCAGTCGAGGGCAACTCGCCACTCGCTGCGCAGCACCGCCGCATAGACCTCGTCTGCCTTGGCCCGGCCTTGGGTTGCATCCAGGATGGCCTGCGACCGAGCGGCTTGTGCGGTCAGGCCGCGCTTCCGCTCGAACTCGCCGAGCAGCTCCCAGCGGTCATCGCCGACGCGGCGGAGGACGACGTAGGCCGGCCGCGACGGGGAGGACACGGGCCTAGCTTAGGGACTGTCTCCGACGGGGACTGTCCTCTCGGAACCGCTCCGTCGTGGATCCGCCGCCGGTCCGGCGCGACCGACCACACTGACCCCGCCGAAGTAGTGGTGGCGCGTGGGCCAGCGACGAACCGTCAGGCCGCGGCGCTCCAGCTCGGCGAGCGCTGCCGTGTCGGCACCGGGCTCGGCGTTCACCGTCGTCCCGACGCGATGGACGCGAGGGCGGTCGACGGCGTTCTGAGGCGGCAGGCCCTCGTCGAGGATGGCGGAGGCGACCCCCACGAGCGCCGTTCGCAGCCGCGTGCCCCCGGCCGCGCCGATCGCCAGTGCCGGTCGGTCGCCGTCCAGGGCGATGCTCGGCGCCATCATGCTCTGCATCCGTGTACCGGGCTCGAGGGGCCCGACGAGCAGGTCGACCTCGCCGAGCATGCTGTTCAGGTGCAGGTCGAGGCCGGGGACCCAGTCGCCGGAGCCGAGGCCAAGACTCGTGGTCAGGACGCACGCGTTGCCCTCGCCGTCGACCGTCACCAGGTTGGTCGTGTGCCCGTCGGGCCCGCTGTGGATCAGTGCGTCGAGCAGCGCCAGCGTGCGTCCGGTCTCGTCGAGCCCGGCGAGACGCGGAAGGCGCTCGAGCGCCCGAGCGATGCCCGCCAGCCCGCCGCGGGTCAGGAACCGCGTCCCGGCGTACGCGACCTCGACGGGCTCGGCCCAGATTGCCTCGTACGCCGACAGATCCTCGGGTGTGACCGCACCGTCACGCTCGGACACGAGCGCGAGCAGCGACTGCGCGATCGAGCCGCGGTAGACGCTTGCGGCGCCCTCTTCCGCGACCAACTCCAGCGCCCGGACAAGCCCCGGTTGGTCGATCCGCTCGCCCGGCCGCAGCAGCCTTCCTCCCGGCGCGTAGATCCGTCCGCCCTCGCGCATCGTCATCACCGGCTCGAGCATCGCGAGGCAGGCGACATGAGCGGGCGGCATCGGCACGCCCTCCCGGGCCAATCGCAGTGCAGGCGCGCACAGCTCAGCCCATGGCAACCGGCCGTGAGCACGCCAGAGCGCCTCGAGCCCCGCGGGGACACCCGGAACGGCAAAGGACGCGGCACCCACGGCGTAGTGGACGAGCTCCTCGCCGAAGGGCACATCCAGCTCGACGAGCGGAGCGCCCGTCCCGCTCGGGACCGCGCAGAAGCAGTCGAGGTTTCGGACGACGCCAGCTGTCGCGTCGAGGTAGATCGCATGTCCGCCGCCGAGCAGCCCGGTCATCACCGTCTCGGCGACGCACGAGGCGAGGCAGGCCGCGACCGCAGCGTCCGCCGCCGTGCCGCGGGCCTCGAGGATCTCGATCCCGGCGGCGGTCGTGGCCGAATGGCCCGCGGCGACGGCTGCCGGCAGCACCCTGCTAGCCTATGGCGCAGACCGCGACCTCGGCCGTGCGTCCGCTTCCGACGGCGCGCTGGGATCGCGGAGACGTCTACCTGGAGGTTGTATGACTCTGACCAAGGAAGCCAAGCTGGAGATCGTCGGTAAGCACGGCCGGCACGAGGGTGACACCGGTTCGCCGGAGGTGCAGATCGCCCTCCTAACCACCCGGATCAACGAGCTCACCGAGCATCTGCGCACGCACGCGAAGGATCACTACTCGCGCCGCGGCCTGCTCAAGCTCGTCGGGCGCCGCCGCCGGCTGCTCGACTACCTCCAGCGCACGAACCTCGAGAGCTACCGCGCCCTGATCAAGGAGCTCGGCCTGCGGAGATAGGCTTTCGACAGGACAAAAGGGGAGTGGAAGTTTGAGCGAGCGCCGGCCTCGATCGTCGGGCCCTCACTCAAACTCCCACTCTCCACGAAGAGTGGAGGAATACGAATGAGTGTTGCAAGCGGAGTGGAGGACAGGGTCGGCCCTGCCTCCATCGACTACCGCCTGTCCGCGGTCTCGCTGACCGTCGGCAACCAGGAGATCAGCTTCGAGACGGGCAAGCTCGCCAAGCAGGCCGACGGCGCGGTCGTCATCCGCTCCGGCGAGACAATGGTGCTCGCGACCGCCCAGGGGCGGATGGAGACGCGCGAGGGCGCGGACTTCTTCCCGCTGACGGTCGACGTCGAGGAGCGGATGTACGCCGCCGGGAAGATCCCCGGCGGTTTTTTCAAGCGGGAGGGCCGCCCCACCGAGCGGGCGATCCTGACCGCGCGCATGATCGACCGCCCGATCCGCCCGCTCTGGCCGAAGGGCTTCCGGAACGAGGTGCAGGTGATCTGCACGGTTCTGTCCGCCGATCTCGTCACTCCGCATGACATCCTCTGCATCAACGGGGCGTCCGCGGCGCTGATGATCTCGCCGCTGCCCTTCGCCGGGCCTGTCGGCGCGGTGCGGATGGGCAGGATCGACGGCAAGCTCGTCGTCAACCCGACGCTGCAGGAGTCCGAGGAGCAGTCGACCCTCGACCTGATCGTCGTCGGCACGCTCGACGGCCTGACGATGGTCGAGGCCGGCGCCGACGAGATCCCCGAGGACGAGCTGCTCGAGGCGCTCGAGACGGCGCATGCGGAGATCAAGCGGCTCTGCGAGGCGCAGATCGAGCTCGCACAGCAGGCCGGCAAGCCGAAGTGGCTGGACCCGTCGCTGACCGACGAGCTGAAGAGCTCGCACGGCGACCGCGTCCGTCAACGGATCGCCGCCGAGGGTCTTCGCGAAGCGGCTGCTGCAACCGAGGAGATCTTCGCTGAGCTCTGTCCCGAGATCAGCATGGATTCCACCGAGGAGGACATCACCCGGCAGGTGCAGGTCCGCCAGAGCCTGAATACGCTGCTCGAGACCCTGCGGCTGGAGGCGGTCGAGAAGGCGGTCCGCGACCAGTTCGAGTCCGACCTCCGCGCGCTGACCGACGCCGAGCAGGACTCGAAGGAGCTCAAGTCCGCAAAACGGAGCCTGCTTTTCGACAGGATCATTGAGGGCGTCGACCTGCCGTTCCCGGTCGGGGCGGCGACGGCCGAGGGCGAGACCGCGGTCAAGGACACCATGACGAAGCAGTTCGTCAAGCGCGCGGCCGAGGCGATCTACAAGGACCTCGTCCGCAAGAAGATCGCGGTCGACAAGCGGCGGCCCGACGGCCGCGGCACCGAGGAGATCCGCCCGATCGAGTGCGAGGTCGGCGTCTCCCCGCGCACCCACGGGTCAGCTCTTTTCACCCGCGGGCAGACACAGATCATGAGCCTGCTGACGCTCGGTACCGCCAAGGAGGGGCAACGGATCGACGACCTCTCCCTGGAGACCGACCGCCGCTACATGCACCACTACAACTTCCCGCCGTACTCGGTCGGCGAGACCGGCTTCATGCGCGGGCCGAAGCGTCGCGACATCGGTCACGGCGCGCTCGCGCAGCGCTCGCTCGAGCCGATGATCCCGGCGGCGGAGGACTTCCCGTACACGATCCGCATCGTCTCCGAGACGCTGGAGTCCAACGGATCGTCCTCGATGGGCTCCGTCTGTGGCTCGACCCTCGCCCTGATGGACGCCGGCGTGCCGATCAAGGCGCCCGTCTCCGGCATCGCGATGGGCCTCGTCAAGGAGGGCGACGACTACGTGATCCTGACCGACATCCAGGGTGCGGAGGACCACCTCGGCGACATGGACTTCAAGGTCGCCGGCACGCGCGACGGCGTGACCGCGCTCCAGATGGACATCAAGATCACCGGTGTCACGCAGGAGATCATGCGTCAGGCGCTCACGCAGGCCAAGCAGGCGCGTGAGTTCATCCTCGACCGGATGGCCGGGACGATCTCGGAGACCCGCACCGAGCTGTCCGAGAACGCTCCGCGGATCTCGACCGTCAAGATCGACCCCGAGAAGATCGGCATGGTGATCGGCAAGGGCGGCGAGACGATCCGGGCGCTCGAGTCCGAGAACGACGTGCAGATCGACATCGAGGAGGACGGGACGATCCTGATCTACGCGACCGACGGTACGAAGTCCAGCACGGCGATCGCCGCGATCGAGTCGATCACGAAGGAGCCCGAGGTCGGCGACACGTACACCGGCAAGGTTGTCAAGACCACCCAGTTCGGCGCCTTCGTCGAGCTGAAGAAGGGCACCGACGGCCTGCTGCACGTCTCGAACGTCGGCCCCGGCCGCGTCGGCCACATCGAGGACGTGATCGAGCGCGGGGACGTGCTCGACGTGACCGTCCAGGAGGTCGACAAGGCGCGCGGCCGGATCGGCCTGAAGCTGGTCGCCAAGCACGAGAACGGCTCGCTCGTCCAGCCCGAGGAGCTGATCGAACGCGCCAAGGACGCGCCTCCTCGCCCGCGCGAGGAGGAGCGCCCACGCGGCGGCGACCGCCGCGGCGGCCGGGACCGCGGCCCGCGCAGATAGGAGCAGGAGTGCCGGCACGGACCGGGGCGCCGACATTGTCGAGCGCCTCGGCCCGAGCCGCCGGCGTGGCCGTGATCCGGCTCGCCCTCGGCGTCGGCTTCGTGGCAGGCGCCCTGGTTCGCGGCCTCGACCGTGGCCCGGCTCTGCTGGCCGCGGTCGTCGGCGCGGTCGTGCTGGTGATAATCGCCCTCGGCCCGCGTGGCCGGGACCGGCGGGACGACCTCGGTGGCGCGCTGCCCGTGCCGGCGGGGGCCCGATTCGACCCGGCCTGGCTCGGCGTCCTGCAGGCGTGCGTCCCCAGCACCGTCGGCGTGGCTGCGATGGCCGGCGTCGGCCTGATCTTCTCCACGGCGCTCGCGTCCCTGCTCGGCGGCGTCCTGCTCGCGCTGGGCGGCCTGGCTTCCGTCGCCTGGGCACAGCTCTCGGCCCGGGAGCGCGGAGAGCGGCGCCGCTACTGGATTGAGCGCGGCCCGAGCCCGCGCGTCTTCGTGAACTAGGAGGTCGGCTCCACCGCGACCGTGCCGAGTTCCTCGCGGTGGATCATGGTCAGCGTCGCGATCAGCGCCAGCACTGCGAAGCCGACAGCGACCCAGAAGGCGAGCGTGAACCCGCTCGTCAGCGCCGCAGCACGCGACTCGCCCTCGGCGAGCAGATCGGACGTCCGGTTGGTCGCGACCGTCGAGAAGAGGGCGACGCCGAGCGCGCCACCGATCTGCTGCGAGGTGTTGAAGAGACCGGAGGCCAGGCCGGCCTCCTGCGGCGCGACACCCGCCAGGGCGGCGATCGACATCGGTACGAACGAGAATCCGAGCCCGACGCCGATCGCGAGGAAGCCGGGGAGGAGGTCGACCGCATAGGAGCCGTCGGCCGAGACCTGTGTGAACCACACATTGCCGAGCCCCATCAGCGTGACGCCGGCAATCATCACCGGCTTCACGCCTACCTTCGTCACGAGCGCCTGGGCGACGCCGGCCGACACGATCGCAGTCAGGGCGACGGCGAGGTACCCAGCTCCGGTCTGGAGCGCCGAGAGCCCGAGAACCTGCTGCATATAGAGCGAGAGCATGAAGAACATCGCGAACGTCAGCCCGCCGACGAGGAAACTGACGACGTTGGCGCCGGTCAGCGTCCGCAACCTGGTGAAGATGCCGAGTGGGACGAGTGGGGCCTGCGAGCGGTGCTCCACCGCGATGAAGGCGACGTGGAGCGCTGCCGAGGCGATCAGGATCCCGATGGTCTGGGCCGATCCCCAGCCGACGCGATTCGCCTGGGTGAGGGCGAAGACGAGCAGTGAGAGTGCGCTCGTGATGAGAACGGCGCCGAGCGCGTCGAAATGGCGAGTTGCGGAGCCGGCGCGGCTCTCCTTGACGATCGAGCGGGTGGTCAAGAGCACGGCGGCGCCGACCGGCACGTTCACGAAGAAGATCCACTCCCAGCCGAGCGCCTTGGTCAGGATCCCGCCGAGCAGCACGCCGACCGCGGCGCCGCTGCCTCCCATCGCACCCCAGATCCCGAGCGCCTTGTTGCGCTCCGCCCCCTCGTCGAACGTGGTCGTGATAATCGAGAGCGCCGCAGGGGAGAGGATGGCGGCGCCCAGGCCCTGGACGGCGCGGGCGCCGATCAGCATGCCCTCGGAGCCGGAGAGGCCGCACGCGAGGGAGGCGAGGGTGAACAGGGCGACGCCGCTCATGAAGACCACGCGACGCCCGAGCACGTCGGCCACGCGCCCACCGAGAAGCAGGAAGCCGCCGAAGGTCAGCGCGTACGCGCTCAGCACCCACTGCAGGTCGTCCGGCGAGAAATGCAGGTCTTCCTGGATCGACGGCAGAGCGACGTTCACGATCGAGACGTCGAGTATCACCATGAAGTAGGCCGAGCACAGAAGGGCCAGCGCCCACCAGCGCCGCGGGTCGGGTCCCGTGCGTGCGAGATCTGCCGTGGCTTCCACGAGCTGCGCCTCCTTCCCGTCGTTCCTGGCCCCTAAACGGGAGCTGCGGGCGAAGTATTCCGCAGCTGTACCATCCGCCGGTGCAGGAATACGTCCTCTCCGAGCTCGACTCGGGCGAACGGCTGATCACCGAGCGGGTCGACAGCGTCCGCTCAGTGTCGCTCGGGTTCTGGATCGGCGCCGGCGCGCGCGACGAGCCCGACGCAAAGGCGGGGGTCTCCCACTTCATCGAGCACCTGCTGTTCAAGGGCACGCGCTCGTACGAGGCGCAGCAGATCGCGGAGATCTTCGACGAGATGGGCGGCGAGCTGAACGCGGCAACGTCCCGCGAGCACACGGTCGTGTACGCACGCGTTCCCGACCGCCATCTCGAGGACGCACTGGACGTGATGGCCGACATGGTCTTCTCGCCGGCCTTCGCCGACATCGACTCGGAGCGGGAGGTCGTCCTGGAGGAGATTGCGATGGTCGAGGACGCGCCGCAGGATCTCGTCCACGACCTGCTTTCCGAGGCCGTTTTCTCGAGCCACCCACTCGGCCGTCCCGTGATCGGCCGCGCCGAGGTGATCTCCTCGATCAGCCGCCGATCGATCTCCGCGTACCACAGACGCGCCTACGTCGCCGGGAACGTCGTCCTCGCCGCAGCCGGCAACCTCGAGCACGATCCACTGCTGCGCTTGCTCGAGCGCGCGGCGCGCGAGCGCGCCGAGCCGCCCGCGCAGCACACACGCGTGCGTTCGCCGCTCGTCCGTGAGCCGTCACCGAGCCTGCGCTTCCAGCAGAAGGACACGGAGCAGTTCCACGTCTGTGTCGGGGCCCCAGGCATCGCCCGCTCCGACCGGCGGCGGTTCGCGGCGTCGCTGCTCGACGCGATCCTGGGCGGGTCGGCATCCTCGCGCCTCTTCCAGGAGATCCGTGAGAAGCGGGGGATGGCCTACACGGTCTACAGCTTCGGCTCGCAGTACACGGATTCGGGCCTGATCGGGATCTACGTCGGCACGCGCGAGGAGAACCTCGTCTCGTGTCTCGAGATCGTCGCCGAGCAGATCGCCGACATCGCCGCCGGCAACCTGCGCGAGCGGGAGCTCGAACGGGCGAAGGAGAACCTGAAGGGCCGAATCGCACTCTCCATGGAGTCGACCTCGAACCGGATGAGCAGGCTCGGCCGCTCGTTGATCACCGACACGGAACTGCTTTCGCTCGACCGTGTGATTGCCGAGATCGACGCCGTCGAGCCGGCGGCGCTGGCCGAGCTGGCCGGCGTCTTGCTCGAGCCGTCCCGGGTGTCGGCCGCCGGGATCGGGCCGAGCGACGAGCGGTTCGCCGAGGCGGTCGAGCGCATCCATCCGGGGCTGGCCGCCGCGGCCTGAGTCTCGTGCGCATCGTCCTCAACGGCGCCCGCGGCAAGGTCGGCTCCGTGCTTGGCCCAGCGCTGGAGGCGGCCGGGCACACGCTGGTCGAGCGGCTCGGAGAAGCGGACGCGATGGTCGACTTCACCCGGCCCGATTCGGTGGTCGCGAACGTCGAGGCGGCGATCGCCGCCGGTGTGCCGTCGGTCGTCGGGACGAGCGGCGCCGACCTCGGCGACGTGGACGAGCAGGCGCGCGCAGCGGGCGCGGCTGTCTTCTACGCGCCAAATTTCGCCCTCGGGGCGGTGTTGATGATGCGCTTCGCAACGGAGGCAGCCGCCCATTTCCCGCGCGCGGAGATCGTCGAGCTCCACCACGAAGCGAAGGTCGACGCGCCGTCGGGGACCGCGAAGGCGACGGCGGCGGCGATGGGCGGCGATCCGCCGATCCACTCGGTCCGGCTGCCGGGGCTGGTCGCGCACCAGGAGGTGCTCCTCGGCGGCCCCGGCGAGCTTCTGACGATCCGCCACGACACCCTCTCACGCGAGGCGTTCGTCCCGGGTGTCCTGCTCGCGCTCGAGCGCCTGCCGTCGCTCCCGCCGGGGCTGACGGTTGGCCTCGACGCGCTTCTGTGAGTACCATCGACGGCGTGCTGGGCGAGATCCTGACGGCGATCGTGACGCCGTTCCGGGAGGACGGCTCGGTCGACTACGACAGGTTCCGCGAACTGGCACGTCACCTCGTCGACAACGGCTCCGACGGGTTGGTCGTCACGGGCACGACGGGCGAGTCGCCGACCCTGTCCGACGACGAGCGTTTCGAGCTGTACGCCGCGGCGGTCGACGCCGTCGGCGACCGCGCCACCGTGATCGCCGGCACCGGCACGTACTCGACGGCCCACTCCATGCACCTGACCGCGCGCGCCCACGAACTCGGCGTGCACGGCTTCCTCGTGGTTACGCCCTACTACAACAAGCCGCCGCAGCGCGGCATCGTCGAGCACTTCCGTGCGATCGCCGAGGTCAGCAACCGGCCGATCGTCGCCTACAACATCCCGGGACGGGTGGTGGTGAACATCGAGCCCGAAACCATCGCCGAGCTGGCCGAGATCCCGACGGTGAAGGCCGTCAAGCAGGCCAACGACGACCTCGACCAGGCCCGCCGGATCGTCGAGCTCGGCCTCGACCTGTACGCCGGCGACGATCCGCTCCTGTTTCCGTTCCTCGGCCTCGGCGGCACCGGCGGCATCTGTGTGCGGTCGCACATCGCCGGTCCGGAGATGAAGGAGATGGTCCGCCGGTACCGCGCCGGCGACGTCGACGGGGCACGCGGCATCGACGAGTCGCTGTCACCGCTGTGGGAGCTGGACGGCGTCGCGGTGAACCCGATCCCGATCAAGACCGCGCTCGCGCTCGTCGGCCAGGACGTCGGCGGGTTCCGCCTGCCGATGGTGCCGGCGACCGACGACGAGCTCGAACAGGTGCGCGACTGCCTCGCGCGCGCGGGTCTGAGCATTCCCGCCGCGGCGTAGGCCGCGACAGGCCCAGGGATACACTCTGCCGGTGACAGAGCGTCTGCGCGTGATCCCGCTGGGCGGTCTCGGCGAGGTCGGGAAGAACATGACCGTGTTCGAGCATGAGCAGGGCACGCTGGTCGTGGACGCCGGCCTCGCGTTCCCGCGCGACGAGCACCTCGGCGTCGACCTCGTCCTACCGGACTTCTCGTACCTCGTCGATCGACAGGCCGACGTCCGGGCGGTCGTGCTCACCCACGCGCACGAGGACCACGTCGGCGCGCTGCCGTACCTCATGCGCGAGGTGCGTGTTCCCGAGGTCTGGGCAACCCGCCTGACGCTCGGACTGGTCAAGTCGAAGCTCGACGAACACGGCCTGCTGAACTCGGCCGAGCTCCGCGAGATCGATCCAGAGGGCCAGGGCGTGCAAATCGGGCCCTTCCGCCTGGAGTTCGTGCGCATGGCGCACTCGGTGCCGGACAACGTCGCGGTCGTGATCGAGACTGACGCCGGGCGGGTGCTGCACACCAGCGACTGGAAGCTCGATCACACGCCCGTCGACGGTTTCCGCACCGATGTAGGCCGGCTCGCCGAGCTCGGGAACCGCGGCGTCGACCTCTTGCTCTGCGACTCGACCAATGCCGAGCGGCGCGGGTTCACAGGCTCGGAACGGCTCGTGGGCGAGGCGTTCCGGCAGATCATTCCGCAGCGTCAGGGCCGCGTCCTGGTCGCCTCGTTCGCCTCGAACGTCCACCGCATGCAGCAGGCGATCGACGTCGCCGTCCAGACCGGCCGCAAAGTCGCAGTCGTCGGCCGCTCGATGCGCAAGAACCTGAACATCGCCGGGAACCTCGGCTACCTGGAGGTGCCGGAGGGCACGCTCATTCGCCCCCAGGAGCTGGAGGAATACGACCCGCACGAGGTTCTGATCCTCTGTACCGGCAGCCAGGGCGAACCGATGTCGGCGCTGACCCGCATCGCCTATCGCGACCACTCGGCGGTCGCGGTCGAGCGCGGCGACACCGTGATCATCTCGGCGCGCCCCGTGCCCGGGAACGAGCTGCGCGTCCACGACACGATCAATCAGCTCTCCAAGGCGGGCGCGGAGGTGCTGCACGAGGAGAACGCGGCCGTGCACGTGTCCGGGCACGCGAATCAGGAGGAGATCCGCACCCTGTACGGACTGGTGCGGCCGAAGGCGGTCATGCCGATCCATGGCGAGTACCGGATGCAGGCGGCAAACGCGCGAATGGCGCAGGAGGCCGGCGTACCGGCGAACGGGATCGTCATGGCCGAGAACGGCTCGGTGGTCGAGCTGGGGCCGCACGGCGTCTCGATCGTCGACCGGATCGAGCCGGGTGTGACCTTCGTCGACGGGCTCGGCGTCGGGGACATCGGCGACGTCGCCCTCCGCGACCGGCGGCACATGGCCGAGGACGGCGTCTTGATCGTCGTCGCCACCCTCGCTGGCACGAACGGCGTCCGCTCCGCCGCGGCCGAGGTGATCGCGCGCGGCTTCGCCGAGACGGAGCCACTGCTGGACGAGATGCGCGCCGAGGCGGAGAGCGTCCTCCGCGGCTGCATCGCCGACGAGGTCGTCGAGATCAAGCTGCTCCAGGAGCACCTGCACGACGGCATCGGCCAGCTCGTCTACGACCGGACCCGTCGGCGCCCGATGATCCTGCCTGTGGTGGTGGAGGTGTGAGCTCCGTTCTCGACGGCTGGGCCGGCGTGCTCGCCGACAACGCGGCGGAAGACGAGACCGGCCGGCGGCTGATCTCGCAGCTCGTTGCCTGCGAGGTGGCGGCGCTCGCGTTCTGCCGTCTGC
>JBKPRA010000011.1:0-23972 GCA_046734335.1 Actinomycetota bacterium
GGCCGGCCATCCACTGGGCGCCGTTCGTGTTGAACTTGAAGAAGTTCGGGGCCGGGTTCGGGTCGGGGGCCGCGCCCGCGCCGTCGACGAAGGTCGTCTGCGGGTGCATCCGGGCGTACTGCTGGAGCGCCAGCTCATCGAGCGTGTTAGTCGGCGCGAGCAGAATGTCGACCCCGGCCTGCTCCACGAGTCGCCGTGCCTCGGCGAGCGTCTGCGCCGTCGAGCTGCCCCCGTCCGTCTCGTCGCAGCCGAAGTAGAGGCGGATCGGGCGACCACCGACCGAGACACCGCTCACCCCCTCGGACGGTTCGACACCGAGCCTGCCGCCGCGCTCGACGAGCGCAAGCTCCGCGCCGTCCAGGCTGTCGTCGTGCGCGAAACCCCATATGCCCTGGCAGTCGGCGTAGGCACCGATCTTGATCGCTCCCTTCGGGGCGGCGGCCGGGGCGGGCTTCGCGGTCGTCACCCAGACGCCGCCGGCACCGACCGCGACGGCGCGCGGCACCCCGGCGAGCGGGATCCGCGCAACCACCCGGTTCGTTTGCGGGTCGATCCGCCAGAGGGCGTCGTCGATGGCGCTCGTCACCCAGACCGCGTCGTTGCCGGCGGCGATCGAGTTGGGGCCGCGGCCGACCGGGATCGTCGCGACAATGCGGTTCGTCCGTGGGTCGATCCGCGAGACGGCGTCGCCGAGAAGCGACGTCACCCAGACGGCACCACTGCCGGCCGCGATCGCCTTCGGGATGAAAGGCAGGCGGATCCGTGCGGCGACCCGGTGCGTCTTCGGATCGAGGTGCCAGACGACCCCCTCCTGAGCGTCTCCGGCCAGCCAGAGCGCACCGTCCCCGACAGCAAGGCCGTCGAAGAAGAAGTACGACGAGACGAGGGCCGTCTCGTCGCCGCGGATCGCGATTTGAGCGCTCGGGGAGCCGCTCGCAAGGACGTCGTCGATCTTCTCGACGAGTCCGGTGCTCCCTCCGCTCAGCGGGTCGGCGAACCAGACGCCCTCTTGGCCCGCGGCGACTTGGAGGTTGCTCCAAAGGAAGCCGGTGAGCGGGGTGACGAACCCGACCGCCCCCGTCGCCTCGTCGAGCGAGACGATCTTGTGCTCGGGCGCATCGGCCAGGATCGCCGTCCCCCCGCTCACCGCGATCCCCGTCGGCGTGCCCTGCGCCGGGAGTTTGAGCACACTCTTTGTCTTCGGGTCGATGCGCCAGACGGTGCCGCCGCCGGCGCTCGTTACCCAGACATAGCGGGCATCAGCCGCAACCCCGCCCGCGAGCCTGCCGACCGGCATCGTCTCGGTCACGCTGTTCGTGCTCGGGTCGATGCGGACGAGCGAGTCGGCGCCCGGCTCTGCTTTCGAGCCGGAGCCGACGTTGCGGGTGAGGAAGAAGGCGGCGAGAGCGGCGCCGATCAGCGCGACTCCGACGACGGCGACGGCGAGTGGCCAGCGGCTGCGCTTCGGCTCGGCGATCCCGAGTGCCTGCCGGGCGGCCTCGACCAGGTCGCCGCAGGTCGCGTAACGCCCGTCGGGCTCCTTGGCGAGCGCCTTGGGCAGCACCTCGTCGAGCCCTGGCAGGGTGGGGGGCGCTTCCTCCAACTGAGCGTAGAGCGTGGCCGCGTCGGTGCCGCGCCGGAACGGGGGCGCGCCCGCCAGGCACTCGTAGAGCATGCAGCCGAGCGCGTAGACGTCAGCCCGGCCGTCGACCTCCTCGCCGCGGATCTGCTCGGGGGCGACGTAGTCGGCGGTCCCCAGCGACTTGGCCGGGCCGAACGGGATCACCGCGTCGCCGAGGTACCGGCTCAGACCGAAGTCGGCCAGGTACGCGTGCTCGCGCTCGTCGAGCAGCGCATTCGACGGCTTGACGTCGCGGTGCACGAGCCCACGCGCATGGGCGGCGTCGAGCGCGCCGGCGATCTGCGCGAGGATGCGGACGGCCTGCGCCGGCTCGAGCGGCCCCTGTCGTAGAACGGCCTTCAGGTCGCTGCCCTCGACCAGGCGCATGACGATGTACAGCTGCCCGTCGATCTCGCCCGCGTCGTGGATCGGCACCACGTTCGGATGCTCCAGCGAGGCTGCCACCCGCGACTCGGTGAGAAACCGCTCGCGAAACGACACGTCGCCCGCCAGATGCGGCGCCAGCAGCTTCAGCGCAACGTCACGATCGAGCGCAAGATCGCGAGCACGGTAGACGACGCCCATCCCGCCGCGACCGATCAACGCCTCGACTCGATAGCCGGCGAGCTCGGTGCCGACACGCGGGTCCACGAGAGCTGGCATGTACCTCCTCCGACGACCGACCATAGAGCGTTCTCTCACGAATGAACAGGGCGGCACTGACAGCCGACTGACACATCGCTAACGGCGGCGAGTTGCACGGCAAGATCGCCTCCCGCCAAACCGCTCCGGAGCCGCCTACTTCAGTTCCTTGTTCGACTCCATGTCGAACCACATGGCGAACAGGGTGAACTGCGAGCCGAAGATCAGCAGCAACGCGACCAGGACTCCCGTCGCGGCCGTGATCGAGTGGCCCAGGATGCGCAGGACGATCAGCGCGATCCCGAGGGCGAGCCCCGCGAGGCCCATGAGGATCCCGAAGACGTAGAAGAAGACCAGCGGGTGGAAATCGCGGATCACGTACTTCTCGCGCAGGCGCCAGAAGAACGCCTTCAGGAGCAGCCAGGAGATGCGAGGGACTACCGCATGCAGCTTGATCCCCGACCGCTCGCCGACCCCGTACACCGGTCGCGAGGGTACGTCCCGCACGCGCGCGTTGACGACGTTCAGGTGGACGAGCATGTCGTTGGGAAAACCGTAACGGGGATAGAGCCGGTCGAGGTCGAGCGCGGCGAGCGTGTCGTGCGCGGCCGCGGTGTAGCCCGACTGTGAGTCGGCGACGTGCCAGTAGCCGGAGGCGATCTTGGTCAGCAGCGAGAGCACCGCGTTCCCGAGGTAGCGGTGGTGCGGGATCAGCTCCCACGCCTGGCCGGTGAAGAGCCGGTTCGCCTTCGCGTACTCGACCTCTCCGCGCGCGACCGGCAAGGCGATCGCCTCCAGATCGGCCGGGTCCATCTGGTTATCGGCAGCCATCACGCAGGCGAGGCCCATGTGGTCCTCGATCGCGCGCTTGTAGCCGGTGACGATCGCGGCGCCGACGCCGCCGTTGCGTGCGTGCTCGATCACCTCGATCCGGGGGTCCTTCTGCGCCGCTGTACGCGCACGCTCGGCCGTCGCGTCGCGGGAGGCGTCGTCGACGACGTAGATCCGGTCGACGAACCCGGGGATCCCGGCAAGCGTTTCCTCGAGCAGCGCCTCCTCGTCGTGGGCCGGGACGACGACCGCGATGCTCTTGCCTTCGAGCACTAGCCCGTCTCGGTGCGGCGGCCGGTCAGCGGGTCCCATAGCAGCGCCGCGAGGATCCCGACGATCAGGCCGATCAGGCCCCCGATCGCGGCGCCGGTGCGGCTGTTCGCGCCGGCCGTCCTCGTCGCGGACGCCTGGGACACGATCCGACCCGACTCGACGTCCTGGGCCAGCGAGAGCTGCTGGCGGACCGTGAAGCGGTCGAGCGAGATCGTGTTCTGCTGCTGGAGCGCCTGTGTGATCACGGAGTTCTGGTTCGCGAGCGCGACCAGCTTGTCCGTCGCGCTGATGGTCGTGTCTTTCAGGATCTGGGCCTGCAACGTCTGCGCCGCCTTCAGGCGATTGGCGATCGCCTCCAGCTGTGCATCGTCGTAGGCGAGCTGCTCTCGCAGCGACTGGACCTTTGACGCCTGGTACGGGGCGACCTGCTTGATCACGAGGGCGCCGAGGGCGTTCGCGGCGGCGGCGACCTTCGCCGGCGCCGAGCCGGTGACGGTGATCGCGAGCAGCGGCGCCGGTGTCCCTACCTTCGCCCCGGTGATCCCGGTGATCGGCTTCGTGCTCACCCGTCCGCGGAGCCGGCCGGGCTTCAGCCCGACCTGCCTGGCCACTCTCTTGATCGTCGACTCTGCCGTCACGAAGTTGGAGACCAGGCCAAGCGAGGTCGGAGCGGAGCCGACCGGAGCGGCGCCGCCGGGCGCGAGTGGCTGACCGAGGTAGACCTGGGCGGTCGCCTTGTAGGCGGACGAGTGCGTGCCCATGGAGACCAGATAGCCGATCACCAGGCCGGCGACGAGGCCCCCGACCGGCAGCCACCAGCGGGCCGCGATCGAGCGCCAGTAGCGGCCGAAATCGACCTCCTGCTCGGCGTCGACGTCGGCCGCGGGCCCGCGCTGGGGGTCCGAGCTCATGGCGCGGCAACCCTACCGGAGACCCGCGACCGCGTCCTCATGAGGGCACCATCCCGTAGAGCCGCGTGTAGCCCGTCAGATACAGCCGGTCGGGCCCGGCGACGACAGGCGAGTACTTGCCGTCCGGGAAGCTCCAGATGCGGCGGCCGGTGGCCGCGGCGAGCCCGTACGTACGGCCCTTCAGGGTCGAGAAGTAGACGACATCGCCGACCACACTGGCCGACCCGGAGATCGGGCCGTCCGCCTCGAACTTCCAGCGGATGTCGCCGGTGGCCGCGTCGATTGCGTAGAACGAGCCGCTGTACGAGCCGACGAAGATGCGCTCATCCCAGACCGCCGGCGAGGCGTAGACGTAGCCGCCAGTCGACTGCGACCAGCGCAGCTCGCCGCTCGCCGCTCCGAACGAGTAGACCTTGCCGTCGGTCGAGCCGATGTACACGCGGCCGTACGCCGCGGCCGGCGTCGAGTAGAACGTCCCGCGGCCACCGAGCCGGTCCTGCGAGGACGAACGCCAGATCAGCGCTCCCGTACGGGCGTTCAGCGCGTACAGGTGATGGTCGTAGGAGCCGACGAACAGGCGGATGCCGGCGCGGGCGAACGCGCCCTTCACCTCGCCACCCGTTCGGTAGGTCCAGACGGTGCGGCCCGTTCTGCGGTCCAAGGCGTAGACGGCGCCCGTCCAGTCGCCGGCGTACACGAACCGGCCCGCGACGAGCGGTGAGGTCTCGCTCGGCCCGATCACGCGCCGCCAGCGCAACCTTCCGGTGCGCGCGTCGAGGGCGACCACCTGACCGTTCAGGCCCGGCGTCCCCGGCGAGGCGTTGCAGGCGTCCTTCCCCTTCCGCCGGAGGTTGAGGAAGGCCATGTAGACGATCCCGTCGGCGACCGCGGGCGACGCGGCCGTGCAGCGGCCGGACGCGTAGCGCCAGCTCGCCCGGCCGGTCGCCGCCTGCACTGCCGTCAGCACGCCCGGGTTGTTCGCGATGTAGGCTCGGCCGTAGGCGACGGCGGGCGGGAATTCGAGCAGGTGGCGGGCACGGAAGGTCCACTGCGCCCTGAACGGCGGCCGCAACCGGCTCGGCAGGTAGCGCACGCGCTGCTCGTCGTAGCCGTACATCGGCCAGTCGACCCTGGTGAGCGCAGCCGGCTTGCCCGGCTTCGGGCGCGGCTTCGGCTTGGGAGGCGGAGGCGGCGCGGTCTCCGTCGGTACGAACTCGATCGTCGAGCTGCCGCGGATGTCTCGGGCCTGGTGTTGCTCGTAGAAGTAGTAGCCGAGCCCCGCGCCGACGAGCAGGAGCACGACCGCGACGGCACCCGCGCCGGCGATGATCCACCGCCTGCGGCTCAAGACGAGAGCGCCGCCAGCTTGGCCGCGAAGCCCTTGACCCCGTCGGACCCGCTCACGCGCACGCGGGCAAGGGTGTACAGGTCGTCCGGCCGGGCCAGCCCGTAGTTCGTCGTCGTCGCGCCAAGGTAGCCGGCGCCCTGGACGGCTGCGATCACGGCGTCGTCGTAGCGGCCGGCCGGATAACAGAAGAAGTTGACGGGCACGTGGAACATCTTGCGGATGGCCGCGCGTGACCCGGTGACCTCTTCGCGCAGCCTGGCCGTGTCGACGGTGGTCAGATCGGGGTGGGTAAGCGTGTGCGCGTCGAGCTCCCAGCCCGCCGCCAGCAGCTTGCGGACGCCCGGCGGTCGGATCCCCCACACCGGCTTCAGGTTCGCGACCTCGAGGTTGAGCACCCCCGGCCAGTGCCGCGCCTTCAGTACCGGCAGAGCCGTCCGCACGTCGCTGAGGTACCCGTCGTCGAACGTGAGCACGACCGGCTTGGCGGGCAGCGTGGCCGCGCCACGCCAGGCGTCGAAGACACGTTGGAGCGTGACCGCGCGATAGCCGTGCGCGGCGAGCCACGCCACCTGCCCGCGGAAGGCGGCCGGGGCAACGTACAGATCCGGGTAGGGGGCGTTCGCCGGTGGCGAACTGAGCACGTGGTACATGAGGATGGGCACGGGCCTCAGCCGGTTGCCGGCCTGCGCGGGAAGCGCAAGGACGGCAGCGACCGCCGTCAGCGCAATGGCGGCCTTCATCGAGGCAGGAACCCGAGCGAGAGGGCCCGGGTGCGTCCGCCCGAGTTCGACGCGAGCATGGTCACATGCCAGCGGCCCGCCGGAAGCTTCAGCTGCCGCGTGCCCGCGAGGCCGCGGTGACCGAGGTCGACCGCCCGCGTGACTCCCCCCCGGCTCAACCGCAGGCGAAGGTGCAGCCACGGCGTTCCCTCCGCATCGGAGCTCCACGAAACGGTGGCCGGCGCCGTCACGGTCACTGCCACAGGCGGCGGGCCCGGGGCGGGGGCAACGGTGACGGCCGGCACGGCCTGCGTGGCACGCATTCCGACCGGGCCGACCGCGGTCAGAAACGGATGGTAGGTGCCCGGATCGGCGGAGCCCGGTGACCAGCGGAAGGTGTTCTCGCCGTGGGAAAACGACTGGGTGACGCGCTTCCCGCCCACGAGCAGCGTCACCGTGGAGGCCTTGGACAGCCAGAAACGGATCGGCGCCTCATCCAGGTACCCGTCGGCGGGCCGCGGGTAGACCGTCGGCGGAACACCCCGCAGCCGGATCACCGGCGGCTCGGTCTCGTAGCCCTGGAACCGGCCGGCAACTTCCTGCCAGACGGCGTCGCCGGTTCGGGTTCCGAGCTTGCGGAGGAGGCCGATGACGTAGTCGTGGTAGTCGAGCGGCGATTCGTCGCCCCGCAGCGAGTAGAGCGACCAGTAGCCGGTGTCGAACTTCGGCAACATGGCCCGTGCGGCCGCCGTCAGACGCGCCGCCATCGCCGTGGCAGCGGTGTTCCCGGCGATGGCGGCGTAGTCGCCGACCGAGAGTGCCGCCTGGAGCTGGGCGTTCAGCACCGGCACGCGGTCGAAGCTGTAGAGCGCGACCCAGGGCTTCGCCGGCGCCGAGGAGGAGAGCAGCCTCGGAACCGCGGCGTAGGCGGCGTCGGCCGTGTCGAGCAGGTTCTGGTCGGAGAGCAGCGCGCCGGCGCGGGCGAAGGCCTGCGCGGCGACGGCCTGGGCCATGCCCGAGGTCCACGGCGCACGGCCGGACGCAAACGGAAAGTCGTACTCCCAGACCATCGACCGGCCCACCGCGGCGGCCCGGGCGACGAGCGCCGAGGCGAGATGGGCCGTCGCCGCGTCGTCCTTCGCCGCAACCTCCGCGTTCAGCTTCGCGAAGTTGGCGAGCGGGTGGAAGACGTAGCCGTGACCCGCGAAGAAGCGGTAGACGGCGCCGTCATCGCCCTCGATATCCGGATGCGGCCCGGTGAGCGCGTGCGAGCCGAGCCACTCGGCGTTCACGGTCAGGGTCGAGAAGAGCGTCAGCGCCCTGGGCGCCGTGTACGAGCGCCACTGCGCGGCGACGTCGCCGACGACAGCCTCCAGCAGTTCGGTGCGGAGCGGCGGCAGGCGCTTCGACCGGGCCAGGACGTTCGCAAGCGTCGCTCGGTACCCGGCCGCCTCTGTCGGGCTCAGGGCGCCGCGCTCGACGGCAGCGGTCAGGCCCTTCTGGATCAGCGCAGCCGGCGACGGGCGCGCGGCCGAACCGGCAACGGGAACGGCGAGGAGCGCGACGACGGCTGCGACGGAGGCGGCAAGCAGGGGACGCATGACGACCGAGGCGTTTCCAGGGTAGCGGCGACTCGGACGCCCTATGCCGGTTCCACGGCGTAGATGCGCGAGTAGCCGTGCAGGAGCAGCCGGCCGCCGCTGCCCGACACCGGAACGTATTCGCCGTGCGGGAAGCGCAGCAGGACACGGCCGGTGCGCGCATCGGCGCCGACGATCCGGTGCGCAAAGCTCCCTGCGTAGACGACGCCGTCCACCACCGCCGGGGCGCCGGAGACCGGGCCGCCGGTCCAAACCGTCCAGCCCACCCGGCCGCTCCAGGCCGAAACGCAGTAGAGCAGCCCGTTGTAGGAGCCGAAAAAGACGCGGCCTGCCCAGACTGCGGGCGACGAGTAGACGTAGCTCCCGGTGTGGACGCGCCAGAGATAGCGGCCGCCGGTCGTGAACGCGGTCAGCGACCCGCCGTCGGAAGAGGGCACGAAGACGCGCCCGCCCCAGACCGCAGGCGTGCCGTAGATACGGCCGTTCACCCCGGCCGACCAGCGCAGACCCCCGTTGCCCGGCGCAAGCGCGAGCAGTCGGCCGCCGTAGTCGCCGATGTAGAGGGTGCGGCCGGCGAGCGCGGCGCTCGAGGTGATCTTCGAGCCGCCGTGGTGAACCCACCGGAAGCGACGTGTCCGCAGGTCCAGCGCGTAGACGTTGCCGTTCCAGGCGCCGAAGTAGTCGATCCGGTCGCGCACGATCGGCGAGGACTCGATGGGCGAGCCGACCCGGAGGCCGAAGCGCAGCCTCCCGGTGTGGCGGTCGAGCACACGGACGACACCGTCCATGCCGTGGACGACCAGCTCGTCGCCGACCACCGCGGGCGAGGAGGCCATCTTCCCGCCGCGCACGGCGTGCCGCCAGAGCACGCGGCCGTTCCGCATCGACAGCGCGTACACGGTTCCGTGGTTGTTGCCGATGTAGGCGATGCCGTCCGACACGACTGCGGGGAACTCGACGAGCGAGCCGAGGCCGCGGCTCCACACGACCCGGAACGGCGGGCGCAGCCCGATTGCCGGCTGCACCTGGCTCCGCGTGGGGCCCGCTCCGTACATCCGCCACTGCAGCGCCGGCTGGTAGACGCGGACGACCACCCGGCGGCGGCGCTGGAAGGGCATGCGCACCGAGCGCTCCTCGTAGCCACGCGCAGCGACCGAGACGACCAGCGGCGCGCCGCGACGAAGCCGGAATGCAGCGTTGCCCTTGCGGTTCGCCCGGCCCGCGTGGCGCCCGACGCGGACGAGGGCACCGTGCACTCGGCGCCCGGTGTCGCCGTCCACGACCGTGACCACAACGTGAAAGCGCGCCGGTTGCGGACGTGGGTCGGCGGCCGATCGGCTCGGATGGACGACACCGGCGGGCTGCCCTTCCACGGCCGCACGCGACCCACATCCGGCAGCCACGGCCGTGAAGAGCAGCAAGACCCCTAGCTGCCGCACGCGTCGAGGGTAGCGCGGCTCCCGGCGGGCTCAGAGATCCCAACCGAAGCCGCCGAGGTCGATCCCGGTGAGCTCGGCGGTGATCTGGTTGCTCCGTGCATAGCGATCGCCGACCGCCTCCACCACCGCACGTCGAAGCGCGTCGTCGCTCCGTTCGACCAGCCGAACGGGGACGATCCTCTTCACGCGCCTGCGAGCGAATGCCCGGAAGTGATCGGACAGCCAGGGCGAGTCGACGAAAGGCGAGGGGTTGTACTGCGTACGGCGCGTGAGCCGGTTCGACCAGCGGGTCATCTCGATCACAGTCGCCGGCGGAGTCCGCTTGAGCTTCGACCCGAACGGCAGCGACTGGATCAGGCTGTCGCCGACCGGCCGGCCGGCGAAGTCTCCGATCGCCCGGACGAACTCTGCGGGATCCTGGACGAAGGTCTCGTAGGCAAGCACGCGGACGGACCCGCCACCGAAGCGATCCTGGTAGTGACGGATCAGGTGGTGATACTCGTAGAAGCGGAAGTCGAAGGCTGGCACGCGGTCGGCCGGATCAGCCGGCGCGTCGACGAACCGCCCGAACGGGCTCGGGCCGCCCGCCAGGACGTACTGCTTGTAGACCGACTGGATGACGCTCCGCTGCTCACGGATGACGATCAGCACCTTCCCCTCCGGAAACACCGCCGCGAGCCGGTCGGCGATCTCCTTGCTGTCGTAGCCGCCGGAGCTCGGGTGGCCCGAGAGACGCTCGTTGGAGACGACCGGGAGCAGCCCCCGGTCGCGGATCCTCCGGAGGGCCGGCTCGAACGTCGCACGGACGGTCGGTGGGTCGAACTCGAGCGGCCGGATGCGGACGATCTCCCTCGAGGGCGCCTCGGGCCTGCTCTTCCCGAGTGCCCGCATCGGCGACTCGGGGTGCCTGAAAAGGTTCCTCTGGAGCCAGCTGGTCGCGGTCTTGTGGTAGCCGATATGGAGCAGGACGCTCAACGGCGCCGGTCGGCGGTCGCACCGGGCTCGCTCGCGACCGGCTCCTCCGCGAACGGCTCCAGGGCTCCCTCGGCCCCGGGCGCAAGGCAGAGGTCCGAGAAGAAGCGCGTCATGGTCACGCCCTCGCGGAAGTCGCCGAGCCGCGGCTCCGGCCGCTCGCCGCGCGCGAGCGCCAGCGCGACCTCCGGGTAGCGTCCGCCGGCGGCGAGCGGCAGCGGGAAGCCGCCGCCGAAGCGCGGGTTGACGTCGGTGACTTCGTGCCGGTCCTCCGCGACCCGGAAGCACTGGATGTTGGCAGGGCCCCAGATCGGTAGCGCCTCCGCCACCAGGCGCCCGAACTCGATCAGCGCAGTGTCCTTGATCGACATGCCCTTGATCGACTCGCCACCCTTCGACTCGATCATCGTCCTCGGGATCGCGCCGAGGCAGCGGCCCTCGAAGTCGCAGAACACGTCGATCGAGAACTCCTCGCCGGTGCAGACTTGCTGCACGAACGAGTCGGCAGGCGTGTGGCGTAGGTGGAAGTCGAGCGCCTCGCGGTCGTCCGCGCGGTAGATGTGCCGCGAGCCAAAGCCACGGCGCGGCTTGACCAGCACGGGGTAGGGGAGGTCGTCGGGGAGCTCGTCCGGCAGCCAGCTCGCGGGCGAGGGGATCCGGTTGGCCTCGAAGAACACGTGCGCCTCATACTTGTCCTCGGTCCGGCGGACAACCTCGGGCGCAGGCAGCAGGACCAGCGCGCCGTCGAGCTCGGTGCGGCGCTCGGCGAGCAGCAGGTGGTCGAGGTCGGCGAGCGGGATGACGAGGCGGACCCCGTGGCCGCGGACGAGGTCCTGCAGGGCCGGCAGATAGGCCGGATCGTCGACCAGCGGCACGATCGCGCGCTCGTGCGCGTGGTAGAGCGCCGGCGCGAGCGGGTCGGCGTCGACCGCCACCGTGTGGGCGCCGGCCCGGCGGAACGCGGCGACGATGTCGACGCGCTGCCCCGCGCAGGTGAAGAGGACGGCGGTCACGAGCGCAGAGGGTAGCCGTCCACTGCGGGCAGGACTCGTCGATGTGGTCACGCACGGCGTGGGGGCTGACCTGGGGGTCTCAGCCGCTGGGACTCCACCCGCCGGTCTCGCCCTTGTAGGTGCCGCTGAAGAGGGCGAGCGGCGTGCGCGCCAGGATCTTCAGGTCGATCCTCGGCGAGCGGTGCTCGACGTACCAGACGTCCAGCTCGATCCGGTCCTCCCAGGGCAGGGCGGCGCGGCCGTGGATCTGCGCCCAGCCGGTGATCCCGGGCTTGACCTCCAGCCGTCGGCGCTGGCGCTCGTCGTAGCGCTCCACCTGGTAGCGCAGCGTCGGGCGAGGCCCGATCACGCTCATGTCGCCGCGAACGACGTTCCAGAGCTGGGGCAGCTCGTCGATGGACAGACGCCGCAGGATCCGGCCCGTGGGCGTGATCCGCGGGTCGCCTCTGTCGATTGCGTACCCGGCCCCGAGCTTCTCGGCGCCGACCACCATCGTCCGCAGCTTCAGCAGCTCGAACTCCTCGCCGTCCTTGCCCACGCGGCGCTGGCGGTAGAGGACCGGCCCACCGTCCTGGAGCTTGACGGCGAGGGCACCGGCCGCGAGCAGCGGGCTTGTCAGGGCCAGCCCGACAGCTCCCAGCGCGACGTCCGCAGCCCGGTTCACGAGGGCTGCGGCTTCCTGACGTGGACGACGACGCTGTCAGCCACGTGCACGAGCAGCGGCAGTCGCTCGGACGCCCGCCTCAGTCCCTCGGAGACGCGGACGACCGCGCGCGAGCGCGGCGGCAGCAGGTCGAGATCGGACGTCTGCGGGTTGATGGTCAGGAAGCCGTCGGCCGAGATCGAGATCGGGCCGATGGCGCCGAACGTCCGGCGCAACTCCACGAGCGTCCAGTAGCGCACGTCCTGGTTCGTGCCCGCCGAGAAGCCCCGAAGCAGCTGCCGGACGAGGTTGAGCGGCCCGTACGCGTTCGGCATCTCGATCCAGACGAGGCCGCCCGGTCGCAGCACGCGGTCGAGCTCCGAGACCACCTGCGGCACGTCCTCCTTCGCAAGATGCTGGAGCACGCTGTACGAGAAAACCGCGTCGAAGGATCCGTCGGCGAACGGGAGCTCGCGGGCGTCCCCCACCACGTACTCGGCCTCGACCCCGAGCTGACCGGCCACGCGCCGCGCCGCCCCGACCGACTTCTTGGCCAGGTCGACCCCGGTCGGACGCCAGCCGGCGCGCGCGGCGGCGATCGACCAGCGTCCCCAGTTGCAGCCGACGTCGAGCAGCTGCCGGCCCTCGCCGGCGGGCAGCGGGAACGGGGGGATCGGATAGCGCGTGAGCCGCGCGCCGCGGTAGAGGTTGCCGTGCGTCTTGATCAGCGAGGCGCGGACGTGCTCGTCGACCTCCGTCACCGCGTCCCCTCTGCGGGATCCCACGTCGCGGGCACGCCACGGCGCAGGTAGTTGCACAGCGAGACGACCGTCGCCCAGGTGACGAGCGCGTAGTAACGCGGCAGCCCGCGCCACACCGCCGCGAGCACGAGGAAGGCGAGCTGGCAGCCGAGCAGCGCGTCGTAGACGACACCGGCACGCATGGCGACCAGCGCGACGTTCGTCCCCAACACGACCAGATGGAGCAGGCCGCTCCCGTAGCGGAGGTGGCGGTGGGAGACGATCTCGACGAAGTACCCGGCCGGTAGGCGGCGGAGCATCTTCCCGCGCAGGACAATCAGCCAGCAATGCTCGAACATGCGCACCTTGCGCCGGTACTCGGTTTCGATCTCCGGCGTCGGCGCCTCGAACGCCAGCGCCTCGGGGTCGTACACCGCCCGCCTGCCGCGCTGCACCATCAGGTAGGGCAGCGACAGGTCGTGCCCGAACCGGGGGTCGACCTCGACGTAGTCCGAGCGCCGCACGGCGTAGACCGAGCCGTTGCCGCCGGTGACCGAGCCAAGCGCGGACTCCTGCGCGCGCAGCCAGGTCTCGAAGCGCCAGTACACGCCTTCGCGGTTCGAGCCGGCCGCGTCCGTCAGCTCTAGCCGGCCGCAGACGTACGCCACCTCGGGATCCGCGAACGCACGGACGAGCTTGGCCAGTGTGTCCGGCGCCCAGGTGGCGTTTGCGTCGGAGAAGGCGACGATCTCGCCGGACGTCTCCCGCACGGCCCTGTCCTGGGCCGCGACCTTGCCGCCGCGCCGACAGCGGATCAGCCGCACCCGGGGGTCGCGCGCCGCGAACGACTCGACCAGCTCGTCAGTGCGGTCCTCCGACGCATCCGAGGTGACGACGATCTCGAGCCGGTCGGGGGGGTAGTCGAGCGCGAGCAGGTTCTCCAGCCGCCGCTCGATCACCGTCTCCTCGTTGAAGGCGGCGACGATCACGTCCACGGTCGGCGTCGCATCGGCCGCGCGCACCGGCCGCCGCCTGACGCGCGCGACGAGCGCCGCCGCGAGCGGGTACGCCGCGTGCGTCCACACGAGCGCGCCGAGGGCGACCCAGAAGACGGCCTCCAGGACGATCACGCGGCCCGGCCGAGTTCCGAAAGCACTGCCTCGTACCGCCCGATTGCGATCGCCCGGTCGGCCTCGGATTCGGCGTACTCGCGGGCTCGCTTCCCCATCTGGGCGAGGTCGAACTCACCGTCGTGCGCCGCCCGGATCGCGCGCGCGAGGGCGAAGGGATCACCCGGCGGCACGACGACGCCGCAGCCGACGCTCGCCACCAGCTGCGCGGTCTCGCTCTCGGCCTCGGCCGCGGCGATCACCGGCCGGCCGGTCGCCAGCACGCCGTAGAGTCGGCTGGGGACGACGTAGCCGGCGAGCCCGCGGGCAAGGCCGACCACATGGATGTCCGCCGTCGAGATTGACAGCGAGCGCAGCTCGTAGGGCTGCCAGGCCATGAAGCGCACCTTCTCGACCTGGAGGCGCCGCGCGAGCTGAACGAGCTCCTCGCGGCGTGCGCCGCCTCCGATGATCCGCACAGCGAGGTTGTCGAGATCGCGCAGGAACGTGCAGGCGCGGATGAGGGAATCGAGGTCCTGGGCATGCCCAACGTTGCCGGAGTGCATGACCACGAAGCGCTCGGTGAGGCGGTGCTCACGCGCCCACGGATTGTCCCGTGGCTGCGGACGTACTCGGGTGACGTCGACCCAGTTGGGGATCACCCGGATCCGCTCCTCCTGCACGCCCTTCTCCTCCAGCCTGCGCTTCATCGTGTCGCCGATCGCGACCACGCGGTCGGCCGAGCGGAGCGACGAGTCGACCAGCAGCCGCAGCGACCGGACGACGACCGGGTTGTGCAGCCGCCCGAGCTTCACCGCGATCTCCGGGAAGACGTCCTGCGCGATCACGAGCAGCGGTGCCCGGAAGCGGGCCGCGATCACGCGCGCCATCGCGCCGATGAACGGGGGATCGGTCATGCAGAGGACGAGGTCGGGCCGTCGCGTGAACACGCCCTTCCACATCACCCCGAACACATAGGTCAGGTAGTTCATGGCGCGCCGCGAGATCCGCGAGCGCTCGTACGCGGTCGATCGGACTCGAACGATCTGGACACCGTTCCGCTCCTGCTGCAATCGAGCCTCGGGCGACGCACCCGCGATCACGGTCACGTCGTAATCGACGGCAAGTGCCTCGCAGAGGTCGGTCAGGAGGTTCGCGGTTGCCTCGACACCAGGCCAGTAGTACTGGTTCAGCACAAGAACGCGTTGCCGGCGCACGGAAGAAAGGTATCCCGGCCTCCCCACGGAAGACGTGACGCTAACGTCCACGGCCGTGACCGATATCGCCGTTCTCGGCCCGGATCCCGGCTTCGGCGGCGGCGGGGCCGCGCAGCTCGAGGCCTTCGTGGCGGCGGCCGCCGCCCTCGGGCGGGAGACAGAGGTCCACTACGCGCACATGCCGTCCCGCCGCAGGCCGATCGACGCCGCCAACCAGGTGGCCCTCGGGCGGCAGGTGGCCCCGCGACTGCGGGACGCGCGCGACGTCTGGGTGGTCGCGACGTCGGCGTCGAACGGGTACGCCGCGGCGGTCAGCGGCCGCCCCTACTCAGCGTGGATCGGCACCGGGCTCGAGGAGGAATGGGCCGGGAGGCGTCCTGGCCTGCGAACCTCGCGACGCCTGGCGATCATGATCAATGGGCCGGTGCTGCGAAAGCTCGAGCGGCGCGTACTGGCCGGCGCCCGGCGGGTGTATGCGACCTCACCGTACAGCCGCGCAAGTGTCGCCCACGCGGGTGGCCTCGACGTGAGCGAGGTCCGCATCCTGCCGCTGCCGGTCGACCTCCAGCTCTTCGGGCCGGCGCCGGACGACGTCTGGCAGGCGACCCTGGACGACCCGGTGCTCGCCTTCGTGGGGCGGGCGAACGACCCGCGCAAGAACGTCGGCCTCCTGCTGGACGCGCTGAAGCTGCTGCCGGGGGTGCGTGGGCTCCTCGTGGGCGAGCCGCCTGACACGACGCTCCCCGAGCGGGTCGAGGCCACGGGCGTCGTTCCGTCGATCGCACCGTCTCTGCGCCGCGGGACGCTGCTCGTCGTGCCCTCGCTCCAGGAGGGTTTCGGGATTGCCGCCGCCGAGGCGATGGCGGCCGGGCTGCCGGTGGTGACCACCCCCTGCGGCGGCCCCGAGGCGCTCGTCCGCAACTCGAGAGGGGGCGTAGTGCTCTCGGGGTTCTCGGCAGAGGAGCTCGCCCAGCGAGTGCGGGAGTTGCTCGATGACCCCGCGCGGCTCGCGTACATGCGCCGCAAGGGCCGCGAGTACGTGGCCCGCGAGCATTCGCCCGAGCGGCTCCGGACGCTCCTCGCCGAGGCGTTCTCATGATCGGCATCTCTCTGCTCACCCTCGACCCGTGGACGATCGGGGGCACCCAGACCCATGCCCGCGAGCTCGTCCAGGCTCTCACCGATCACGGGACGCTCGACTACCGCGTCTACGTCTCGGACATCGCCCCGGACGCCGGCGGCGACCTCCGCACAGTGGTCGTGCCGGAGTTCCCCGCCGGCCGGAGCCGCCTCGGGCGCGTAGCGGGCCTGACGCGGGCCACGATCGCGCACGGACGACTGCGTCGGGTGCTCGACCGCGAGCATGCCGACGCCTTCCACTTCCCGCTGACCGTGATGCTGCCTCGGGTCGGCGCGCCGGCGACCACGACCATCCACGATCTCCAGCACGAGGCCTATCCCCAGTTCTTTTCGCGGCCGCAGCTCACCTATCGCCGTCACCTCTACGGCCGCTCGGTCCGGTCGAGCCGGCTCGTGATCACGGTCAGCGAACACGTCCGCGACGATCTGGTCGAGCGCCTCGGCTACCCCGTGGAACGGGTGCGGGTGATCCACCACGGAGTCGACCACGCCCGGTTCACGCCGGACGGCCGCACGCGTGAGCCGTTCCTGCTCTATCCGGCGAACTGGTGGCCGCACAAGAACCACGAGCTGCTCCTCGAGGCGTTCGCCCTGGTGCGGCGGGAGCGGCCGGAGCTGCGGCTCGTGCTCACGGGCTCGGATCACCCACCCGGCCTGCCCGACGGCGTCACGTCGCTGGGACGGGTGTCCGATGAGCGGCTCGTCGAGCTTTACCGGACCACAGTGGCACTCGTCTTCCCGAGTCTCTATGAGGGCTTCGGGCTCCCGCCGCTGGAGGCCATGGCCTGCGGATGCCCGGTCGCGGTCTCGCAGGTGGGTGCACTTCCCGAGGTCTGCGGCGACGCCGCGGTCTACTTCGATCCCACGTCTGCCGAGGGCATCGCACAGGGCATCGCAGAGGTGCTCGACCGGCCGCCCGCGGGCGGCACCGAGCGAGCGGCGCTCTTCACCCGGGAAGCGTTCGCCCACCGCCACGACGCCGTGTACCGTGAGCTGGCCGGCGACGACGGCACCGGCTGAACATGCGTTTCCTCTTCACCACGCTGCAGACCTACGAGAGCGAGTTCTATGCGCGCGTCGGCGAGGAGCTGCGTGCCCACGGGCACCAGGTCTCCCACGTGACCGTCTCCAGGGCCTCGGCACGGGAACTGCGGGCAGGCGGGGTCGACGCCCGGTGCCTGGCCGACGTCGCCGCGGCGGTCGGCGAGCCGGACGACCTGCACGCGGAGGTCCGCCGGATCGAGCAGAGCTACGACCTGCCGCACATCCGAGACGTCTACCGGGCGGACTGGGCCTGCGCCGGCCGCTCCGAGGCGTGGAGCGTCGCCCGAACGGTTCGAACCTTCCGGGCGCTCGAGCGGGTCTTCGACGACGTGCGCCCCGAGGTGCTCGTGCCCGAGGTCGGCAACGAGACCATTCGCGTCGCCGCGCACCTGATCGGCCTGCGTCGCGGCATTCCCGTGCTCTTCCTGCTCTACACGATCTTCCCCGATCCATTGCGCCTCTACGTGGACACGCTCCACGCGCCGATCGCGGGCGAGGACGAGGTGCGCGAACTGAGCGACGAGGAGCGTCAGGAGGTCGAGTCTTTCCGCCGCTCGTTCATCGCTGCCGCGAAACCAATCCGCGAGCACCGCCGAGTGCCGATCGAAACCCGCCGCGCGAAGGTCTTCGTGGGCCACGTCCGTCGCAAGGCGACCGTCGACCGGGACAACGACTACCTCCGGCCATGGCGGCTGCTGCACACGAATGCCTCCGAGTGGGCGCGCGCGCGGGCAGCACGGCCCTTCTACGACGATGTCGATCGCTCACGGCCGTTCGTCTACTTCCCGCTGCACGTCACGGACGACTACAAGATCACGCGGATCATCCCGCACTGCCGCGACCAGGTCTCGCTGGTCGAGCAGGTCGCCGACTCGCTGCCCGTCGGCTATGACCTCGTCCTCAAAGAGCATCCGATGTCGCTCGGCCGCAACAGCATCGGCCTGCTGCGCCGCCTTCGCCGGAGACCGAACGTGCGCCTCGTGCAGCCCTATACCAGCTCGCACGAGTTGATCCGGAGGTCGGCCGCCATCGTGGTCATCTCATCGACGGTGGGCCTGGAGGCGCTGTTGTACGACAAGCCGGTGCTGACGCTCGGCGACCCGTTCTACGCCGGGTTTGGCGTCACCCTCGACGTCCACTCGTTCGCTGAGATCGCCGATCGCGTGCCCGAACTGCTCCGGTTCCGACCCGATCCCGAGCGGATCCGCCGCTTCCTGCACGCCGCGATGCGCAACTGCTATCCCGGCGCGCCGGTGCTGGTCGACCGCACGGAGGAGAATGCGATCGTGCTCGCCCGGAGCATCGAACGGGCCGCTGTTCAGGCGGCTGAGAGTCGGATGACGACCTCGGTATAGTCACGCCGTGGGCGAGGCTGCCAACACCGCCGTCCGCCGGCAGGTCGAGCGCGCGGAGGTTCGGTCCGACCCGTTCCCGCATCCGGTCACCCAGACCCGCCGGCAGCGGTACGTCGAGGGTCGCCGCGCCAGCGCCGCAGAGAAGGCGCAGGCCGCGCAACAGTAGTGCCGGCACCTGAGGTCGTCCTCTTCTGGGATCTCGACGGCACGCTCCTCCTGACGGGGCGCGCCGGGCTGTACGCGTTCGAGGAGGCGCTCGAGGAGGTGACCGGCGCCACCAGCGACCTGGCTGAGCTCTCGACCCCCGGCTTCACAGACGCGGGCGTCGCCAGGCTCGTGCTCGAGCACGCGGGGCAGCCGACCGACGCAGAGACGATCGACGCGGTGATCCGCTCGTACGAGCGCCGACTGCCGGACAGCCTCCCGCGGCGGAAGGGTCGCGTCCTCAGCGGCATCCGCGAGGTGCTCGAGGACCTCGAGGGGCGGAAGGACGTCCGGTCGTACCTGCTCACCGGCAACACGCCTGCAGGTGCTCGGGCGAAGCTTCGCCACTACAGCCTCGACCGCTTCTTCCCGGACGGTGAAGGGGCGTTCTGCGTCGATCACGGCTCCCGGGTCGAGATCGCGCAGCGGGCCTTGCCGCTCGCCGCGGGCGCCAGAGCCGCTTACGTGATCGGCGACACGCCCGCCGACGTCGAGTGCGGCAAGGCAATCGGCGCGAGGACGATCGCAGTCGCCTCCGGCTGGCACTCGCTCGAGGAGCTGACCGCGACCGAGCCGTGGCTCGTGCTGGAACGGATTCCCGATCCTCAGACGTTCCGTCGGCTCCTGGAAGTCGAGTAGCGCCACACACGAGCTCGATGGGCCTGTCGTATCCTCGCCGGACACGCAGGAGGCCCCGCCGGGCTGGGAAAACCGCGGTAGGTATGGTTGCCGTCGTGGTCGAGCAGACCGTCGCCGAGACGCCGCAAGAGACGGCCGAGCGCAAGGCGGCCCGTAACGGAACGGTCGCCGAGCGCGATGCCTACGCGGTCCGGCGCCGCGAGGCGAACGCCGCCCGCGACGCCGACCGTGTTCGACTGGCCGCCGAGCTGGCACGGCGTTCCAAGCTGACGATCCGGCACGAGCAGGGCTATCTGAGCGTCCCCCCGGGGACGCTCGACCCTGCAGTCGCGGCAATCGTCGAGCACGCCGGAACCCTGATCGACTCGATCGGCCACGACGCCCTTTTCGAACGCGGCTCGAAGGGCGGATTCATCGCGCGCGGCTTCCTGCCCCACGAGTCGCTCGAGCTCGGCTCGCCGTACCTCGACTTCGCTCTCGACGAGCGCGTGGTCGGGCCCGTGGCGGCCTACCTCGGCGTCGTTCCGGTCCTCACTGACATCGACGTCTGGTATTCGGCGCACCATCCCAAGGCGCCGAAGAGCTCTCAACTGTGGCACCTCGACCATGCAGACACGACGCAGATCAAGGTCTGGGTCCATATCGGCGAGATCGACGCGGTCGGTGGCCCCCTGACCGTGCTCGACGCCGCCGGCTCCACGCGGCTCGCGGAGACACACGACTACGACTTCGGCGACTCGTACCGGCTGGCCGACGACGCCGTGCCTGCCGAAGAGTGCGTGGCGCTCACAGGGCCTGCCGGCACGGTCGACTTCGTGGACACCAGCCGCTGCTTCCACTTCGGCAGTCGCGTCTCCCCTGGAGGCGACCCCCGTCGCATCGCCGTGTTCCAGTACCTGACGCCCTACTCGTTCAAGTTCGCCGACCACCGGAACCAGGCCGGCTTCCGGCATCTCGCGACCGCCGAGTCGACCCCACTCGAGCGGCTTGTCCTCGGCGCAGCCTGACGTTCAGAGCCGCCAGCCGAAGCCGGCCAGATCGGCGCCGGCGAGCCGGGCGGTCCGCCGGTTGCTCTCCAGATAGCGGTCGCCGACGAACGCGTCCACCGTCTCGGTCAGCCTCCGTTCCAGCTCGGCCGCGTCGAGGCGCGGCTGCAGAGCGCGGGCGACCAGCTCCGGCGAGAGCCGCTCAAAGGCGGCGGCGCCGAACACCGGGGTCGGATTGAGCTCGCTGCGGACGCCGAGCTTGTTCCGGCGGCGCTGCCGCTCGGTCCCGGCCGCCGACGGTGCCTGGTTCGAGCGATCGTCGTAGGGGAGCGCGCCGAGCTCCTCCTGCCCGAACGGTCGTCCGGCGAAGCGTGCAATCGCGCCCGCGAACGCGGGACCGTCGGAGGCGAGCTGCTCGAAGGGCAGGCAGAGCACCCGATCGGCTCCGAACAGCGAAACGTAGTGGCGGAGCAGTCGGTCGTACTCGAAGTAGCGCGGGTCGAACCAAGGCACCCGCCGGCTCTTCGAGCGCGGCGGATCGAGGAACTGCTCCACGGTCCCTGCGCCGCCGGCGCGGACGTACTGCTTGTAGGTGGAGGCGATCATGCTCCGTTGCTCGCGCACGACGACGAGCACGCTGCCCTCGGGGAGGACGGCGGCCAGCCGATCGGCGATCTCCTTGCAGTCGTAGCCACCCGAGAAGGGGTGGCCGGACAGGCGCTCCATCGACAGCACCGGCAGCAGGCCGCGCCCGCGCGGGCCCTCGAGCAGCGGCTCGAGCGCCTGCCGTAGAGAGCTCGCGTCGAAGTCGAGCGGGTCGTCGTCGACGAACCGGCGAACCGGGCTGCCCGCGGTCTTCCCCAGCCAGCCGAAGCCGGCGCTCTCCCGGCTGAACAGGTGCTGCTGGAGCCAGCTCGACCCGCTCTTGTGGTACCCGATGTGGATCAGGACGTCCGTCACCGGGACGCGTGCGCGCCGGCGGCGGCGCCGGCCCGCTCGTAGACATCGCCGGCGGCGCGGTCGATCGCCTCGATCGTCCGCTGGTCGAGCGAGTCGCGATAGGCGGTCGCCCGCTCGGGCAGCACACCGCGCCGGTCGACCGGTTCAGTGGAGTTCGCAAGCGTCGGCCGGCCGTTGAACGTCGGAACCAGGAGCACGGGCGACCAGGAGAGGCCGATTCGCCCGGCGACCCTGCGCATGGTCGCCTCGGTTTCGGCGACCAGCCGCTCGTAGGTGAGGACGAGTACCCGGTCCGCGTGCCGCTCACCGGCGTCCAGCGCCGTCTCCGCGGACTGCCGCCAGAGTCCGATCGACTCCTCGACGTCCTCGTAGTGCGAGCGGTGCTTGCTCGCGGACGCGTACCACGCGCGCGGGTCGCGGACGACGTTGACGAAGATGCCGTCGGGGTACGCGGCCAGGTAGCGCTCGAGCCGTTCGGCCTCCATCGCGAGCCGCGGCGTGAACGCGGTCACGGCCTTCTTGGGGCCGTAGAGGTTCTGGTCGTCGAGCCAGGCGTTGAAGTACGAGGTGAAGTAGCAGTCGAGCACGCTCCGCTCGGTCTCGGGCCGAGACTCGGCCACACACTGCTCGAACACGGCCCGTTGCACGCGCGGCGAGAAGACGAACGGGAACACGTCGGGCTCGAGCTGCCCGAGCAGCGGCTTCTCCTTCAGGAATCCCTCGCGCAGGTACAGGTCGACCTGCGGCTCGAAGAGCACCTCGAACCACGTCTCCGGCCGGTCGAGGTCGAGCGGAGGCCAGTCCCACTTTTTCGGCTTGCCGATGCAGAGCTCGCCCGGGTGGGCGTGCACCTCCGGGTGGCCGTCCAGCAGCTGGCTGAGCAGCGTCCCGCCCGAGCGCTGGATCTGCGAGATCAGCACGAGTGGTTCGCGAACCGGCACGAGATGGGCGAGGCGAACGGCGAGGAGCTGCGAGAGCTCTCCGGCGTCGTCGCGGCGTTCCCAGGGCGGCAAAGCGGTCTTCATCGCGCGCGAGCCGCATGCTAGCCGCGGCCCCGACAGGCCACGCTAGGCTCCGCGCGGGATGGAGAGCGACGGCCTGCCGCTGCGCATCGAGTGGTTCATGCTGCACAGCGGCTATATCCGCTACTTCGGCAAGACCATAGGGTTGCTGGCCGAACGCGGCCACGCCGTCCATCTCGCCTTCACGCGGATCGAGAAGGATCCCGGCGACGCCCGTCTCGCGCACGAGCTCGCCGATGCCCACCCGAACGTCACGTTCGGCCAGGCACCCGTCCGACGGCGCGGCGACGGCTGGCGGCCGCTGGCCGGGCTGGTCCGAGGCCTCACCGACCTCGGCCGCTACGTCCACCCGCGCTACGCGGACTCGCCCGCGCTGCGGGCGCGAATGGCCCGAAAGCTCTCCGAGCACGTCCGCACTGCCCGCGCGATCGACCCCGTCACCTCCCGCCTGACGCTTCGCCTGATCCGATTCATGGAATCGCATACGAGCGAGCGAACTTCGCGGCGCATCCTCGGCGCGCTCGGCGCGATGGAACGCGCGATCCCCACCTGCGCTGACATTGACGGCTACCTGCGCGAGCGCCACCCGGACGCCGTGCTCGTGACACCCGTAATCGAGTTTGCGAGCACCCAGGTCGAGTACGTGAAGAGCGCGCGTCGGGCCCGGATCCCGAGCGGGGTGGCGATCGCCAGCTGGGACAACCTCACGGGAAAGGGGCTCATCCGCGTGCTGCCGGACCGCGTGTACGTCTGGAACGACGTGCAGGTGCGGGAGGCCGTGGAGCTGCACGACGTCCCCCGCGACCGGGTGATCGCCACCGGGGCCGCCAAGTTCGACGAGTGGTTCGAGCGCCGTCCCCGCTGGTCGCGAGCGGAGCTCGCGGAGCGCGCCGGGCTCGACCCGGGCCGTACCTACGTTCTCTATGTCTGCTCGTCGGGGTTCATCGCACCCGACGAGGTCGGGTTCGTGCGCAGCTGGATCGAGCGGCTACGCGCGGACGGGCGGCCGGCGCTCCGAGAGCTGGGCGTGCTCGTGCGACCACATCCCCAGAACGCCGGCCAGTGGAGCGACGCCGACCTCTCGGCGTTCGGCGACGTCGCGGTCTGGCCACGGGGCGGTGCCCAACCCGACGCCGGCGAGGCGCGCGCGGAGTTCTTCGAGTCGCTCGCCCACAGCGCGGCCGTGGTCGGGATCAACACCAGCGCGCTGCTGGAGGCGGCGATCCTCGGCAAGAGCGTCCTCGTCCCGCTCGCCCCCCAGTTCGCCGGCACCCAGCAAGGGACGCTGCACTTTCGCTACCTGCTCCACGAGAACGGGGGCTTCCTGCACGTCGCCTCCACGCTGGACCAGCACGCCGACCAGCTCGCCGACGCGGTCGAGCACGGCGACGACCACGCGGAGCAGACGCAGCGGTTCGTCGCATCGTTTCTCCGGCCACACGGTCTCGACCGGCCGGCGGCGCCGATCCTCGCGCGCGAGCTCGAGCGGCTCGCGCTCGTCCGTCCGGACCCGGCGCAGAGGACGGCCGGCTCGGCGGCGCTC
>JBKPRA010000012.1:0-8505 GCA_046734335.1 Actinomycetota bacterium
GCCACTGGTCGTCGAGGATTTTCGACAGGGTCACGCCACGCGGCACGATCGCCTCGTTGACCGCCGTCACCCGGCTTCCGAAGCCCTCCCCCAGCAGAGGCCGTTTCGACCACTCGGCGATCGACGGGCCGACTCTCGCCAGCCGTCCGTCAGCCGCCTCGCCTTCGCCGAGGCCTGCGCGCTGCGTCTGCTGCGCGACGAGGCCCTGCTTGGGGAAGAACGCGGAGTAGATGCTGCCAAGTGTGTTTGGCAGCACGAAGTAGATGACGCAGATTGCGGGGACGAGCGCCGGCCACAGCCGCCGGGTCTGCTCGGGCCGTAGCCACAGGAACACCAGCGCGATGACGACGAGCATGATCACGCCTGTGCGGGAGAGCGTCGTGAGCGAGCCCATCGTCAGGAGCACGAAGGCGACGAGCCACCGCTTCCGCTTCGTTCTCTTGAGCAGGTAGAGAGCGAGCGGGGCCAGCATGGTCAGGATCGCGGCGAGCTCGATCGGATGTGCAGCCGACGAGTACACCCGGCGCAGGCCCGAGCGGTCGAGATAGGTGGCGGTCAACCCGGCGGTCACGGCCGGATCGTTGAAGTGCAGCGCCGGCGTCAGGCGGCCGAGGTAGTTGAAGATGTTGAATCCCGTCCGCGACTCGACCATCGCGAACGCCGCGACGACCGTGCCGCAAAACACCAGCGCACGGATCAGGGCGTCCAATTCCGAGCGGCTGTGCACGACGCTGACGACGACGTAGAAGAGCAGGAAGAAGCTCAGCCAGAACGTCAGCGTCTTGACCACAGCGCTGGAGACGCCCAGTTCCGCGATCCTTCCGCCGTTGATCCCCACGGAGGCCAGCGCAGCAATTCCGAACAGGATCATCGGCGGCTCGAGGCCGCTCCCGCGGAGGCGGACCCGGGGGTCGACCAGGAGCGACGTCAGCCAGACGGCCGCGACGAGCGCGATGAGGAGGCGGTACGGCTCGAGACTGAACGGCAGTGCAGACGGCAAAAGGCTGTAGCGCTTGACCGGGATGAAGAAGATCACCGCGACGACCGCGGTCAAGAGACCCTGCCACGGCAGCAGAACCTTGTAGGTGAGGCCGAGGAGCAGGAGCACCAGCACGAGCGGCGCCACCACGGTCGGACGCGCGTCGACCACCAGGTCGAACGCGAGCGTTGCCACCGCGGCCGTCGCCAGTGCGCAGGCGAGGATCGGGCCTCGATGGAGGCGCCAGTCCAAGCCGCGCATCGGCTATGCGCCGCTCAGCCGTCTGGCCCAGTCCGGCCGGCCGCCATCCTCTTCCGCCTCCGCAGGCTCGGCCGCATTCCCGGTCCGCATGTTCTCGAGCACGAAGATCACCCCGATCGTCGCGGCGAGGACTGCGAGGAAGACGATCACCGGCAGCGTCTTTCCGGAGCCGCCGACGCGTTTCGCGTTGTCCGCGTGACTGATCGGCTCGACGACGACACGCTCGGTATCGGGGATCTCGGCCGTCGCCTGTTGCTGCGCAAGCCACGTCCTGAACGAGGTAGACGCCCGGTTGGCCAGAGCGATCGCGCGGGCTTTGCTCGGCGCGGTCGCATCGATCTGAAGGAGCGGCAGGAGCGTCGGCGTCGAGTACTGCGGCGCCGGGACCGCGGTCACCGTCAGCTGCTCGTGACGGAGCTCGACCCCTTTCAGCCAGGGGGCCACCGGTTCACTCGTCGCGAGTTGTGCGTAAAGCGCGGTGAGGCTCGAGAGCCGCTGCGGATCGGCCGTCGGGATTGAGGGCTTCCCCGTCGCGGCGTTTCCGGGCAGGTACTGGATGACCGTGCGTCCCCAGGGGAATCCCGGCTGGGTCACGAACAGCGTCGCCTCGCTCTTCCACGTCTTCGCGCCCGCCTTCGTGCCCGCGAGGAGCGTCAGGAACACGGCGACGACGAGACCGACGAAGAGCACGATCCTGAAGCGCCAGATGACCTGAAGATGCAGCGAGAGATCCATCGGCTAGCTGCTCTTCTCGCTCCTGGTCCCGGCCTCGACGTCCTCGCGGTCCACACCCTCGCGCACCGCCCACACGATCGCGTCCGTCCGGTTGGCGGCGCCGAGCTTGCGATAGATCGAGGCGAGATGGAACTTCACGGTGTGGACGGTCACGCCGAGGACGCCGGCGATCTGAGCGTTGGTGAGGCCGGAGGACGCGACGCGGAGCACCTCGCGCTCTCGCGCTGAGAGCGGCGCCCACGGCGCCTTCTCGCGGCGCCCGCTAGCGTTGCCGACCACGCTCCGATCGTATGGCGAGCGTGGTCGCACGCCTACGCGCCGATCGGTCGGGCTTCCGGAGGCGGACTAGCCGATCGGCCAGTTGGAAGGCCCCGCGCCTGGTGCAACGCTAGGCATCCCTTGGACTGAGCGTGGGAGAGCCCAGGGGACATGCGGCACAAACCGACGAGGAGATTGCGGCGATGGTGAACCACGACTGTGACGTGGCAGTTGTAGGCGCAGGCCCCTACGGGCTTGCCTGCGCGGCCCATCTCCGAGACGGCCTCGACGTGCGCCTATTCGGCGATCCGATGTCGTTCTGGTCGAACCACATGCCGTACGGGATGCTGCTGCGTTCTCCGTACGTCGCGTCTCACATTGCAGATCCCGATCGCGCGCTGACACTCGATGCCTACCAACAGGTGAACGGCGCCGCCGTGGACCCGCCGGTGCCGCTCACCTCGTTCGTGAGCTACGGGCGCTGGTTCCAGCAGCAGGTCGCTCCTGAGAACGATCCCCGTGCCGTTGCACGCGTCGACCGTCAGAACGGGCACTTTCAGCTGACGCTCTCGGACGGAGCGTCACTCATCGCAGGGCGCGTCGTGGTCGCTGCCGGGATCGCACCCTTTGCGCGGATCCCCGAGCCGTTCCGGCATCTACCGAACTGGGCGGTGTCACACTCGTCCGCCCACCGCGACCTGTCGCCGTTCGCCGGCAAGGCCGTCCTCGTCGTCGGAGGCGGACAGAGCGCGCTCGAGTCTGCCGCGCTCCTCCACGAGGAAGGCGCCCACGTAGTGGTGGTCGTTCGCGAGTCGCGGATCTTCTACTTGCGCCGAGTCCCCTGGCTGCACAAACTGGGCCCGATCACGCGGCTGCTCTTCGCACCCGCCGAGGTCGGCCCCGCCGGTATCAGCCAGTGCGTCTCGAAGCCGGATCTCTACCGGCGTCTCCCACGCCGGCTGCAGAACCGGTGGGCGGTCCGTTCGCTTCGGCCGGCCGGCGCAGCGTGGCTCGAGCCCCGGCTCACCGACGTTCCGATCCTGACCGGCACGTGCGTGGACCAGGCCCAGATCGAAGGAGAGCGTGTCCGCGTGACGCTCAACGACGGCGGCGTCCAGCTCGTCGACCACATCCTGCTCGCCACCGGCTACGAGGTGGACATCGCCGGCTACGACTTTCTCGCCCCGTCCCTCCTGCAGTCGATCGACCGCGTCGGCGGGTATCCGCGACTCTCCGCCGGCTTCGAGACGTCCGTTCCGCGGCTCCACATCGTCGGCGCCCCGGCCGCCTGGAGCTTCGGGCCGCTGATGCGATTCGTCGCCGGAACGGGGTTCACTGCGTCGTCTCTCGCCCGCGCCGTCCTTCCCCAGAGGCGGAAGACCGGGGCGGGATGAGATGACGGTCGCCGAGACGGCGTCCAGCGACCTTCTCGTCAGCAGTACGGTGACTCCTCCAGCGGGCGCGCTCGTTCTGGGGGCCGATTACCGAGCGCTCGGCGTCGTCCGGAGTCTCGGGCGTCGCGGTGTGAACGTGTGGGTTCTGCGCGAGCCCGAGGAGCCGCTCGCGGCCTCGTCCCGATACGCAAAGCGCGCCCTGCGCTGGCCGGAGGGAGGTGAGGAGGAGCGCCTGCGATTCCTCGAGAACCTGGCCGACGCGGCAGGCATCGGCGGCTGGGCGCTCGTCCCGACCTCGGACGAGGCCGCCGCGTTCACCGCTCGTCATTTCGACCGCCTCGGCGCGCGCTTCACTCACACGACGCCGGACTGGGAGGTCCTGCGCTGGGCGTACGACAAGAGGCTGACCTATGCGCTCGCCGACCAGTTCGACGTCGACTACCCGCGCACCGCGACCCCGGGCTCCGCATTCGCGGTCGAACACGGCTTGGTCGACGTGCCCTTTCCAGCAGTGCTCAAGCCCGCGGTGAAGGAGACCTTCAACCGGCTGACGGCGGCGAAGGCGTGGCTCGTACGGGACGCAGACGAACTGCGCGCCCGCTATGCCGAAGCGTGCACGCTCGTCGAGCCCTCCGTCCTGATGGTCCAGGAGCTCGTTCCCGGAGGCGGCGCGCGCCAGTACTCCTACGCGGCCTTCTGCGTGGAAGGCGAGCCGGTCGCGGCCGTGACGGCAAGACGGACGAGACAATACCCTGCCGACTTCGGTCGCGCCAGCACCTACGTCGAGACGACGCCGTGTCCCGAGATCGTGCGGCCCAGCGAACGGCTGCTCCGCGAGCTCGCCTTCACTGGGCTGATCGAGCTCGAGTACAAGCTCGATCCCCGCGACCACCGGTTCAAGCTGCTCGACATGAATCCGCGCGTGTGGGGCTGGCATACCCTCTGCGGACGAGCGGGCGTCGATTTTCCGTACCTCCTGTGGCTTCACGCCTGCGGCGCCTCGCTACCGAGGACAGTCCAGAAAGACGGCGTGTCGTGGCTCCGCCTGTCGACGGACACGCCGACCGCCGTCCGCGAGATGCTCGGCGGCCGGCTCTCCGTCCGCGAGTACCTCCGCACGCTCCGCGGCCCGAGGGAGTCGGCGATCTTCGCACGTGACGATCCGCTTCCCGGGCTCGTCGAGCTCCCCCTGCTCGGGTACGTGCTCGCCCGTCGCGTCCTGAGCGGTGCGGGAGTCTGAACGATGACCACCGCCGTCGCGCAAGCTCCCATACCCGACACCGTCAAGGGCAAGGCAGTGGACGTCGCCTCGGTATCAGTCGTGTCGCCCGACGACCCTCGGTGGCTGGCGTTCCTGTCCGCGTCGTCCGGCACGACGCCCTTCCATCACCCGGCCTGGGCGCGGACGATCTCGGCAACGTACGGGCTGCGCCCATTCGCCGTCGTCCTGACCGCCGGCGAGAAGGTGCTCGCCGGTCTACCGGCGATCGAGACCCGCTCGCTCCTGCGCACGCGGCGCTGGGTGTCGCTCCCCTTCACGGACGCCTGTGAACCGCTTGCGGTCACGCCGGCCGCTTCGGACGCTTTGTTCGGCGGACTGGATCGTCTCGCAAACGATGCGGGACGGCGCCTGGAGGTCCGCGCGCGGATCGACGCCGTTGGCTGGCAGACGGCCGCGCTGTTCGTCGTCCACCAGCTGGAGCTCGACGCAGACCCGGACGCTCTCCGCGCCCGGCTGAGGAAGACGCAGGCGGGGCGGAACATCGCGCGTTCCGAGCGCGAGGGCGTCCTGGTGCGGCCTGCGGAGAGCGACGCAGACATCCAGACGTTCTACGACCTCCATCTGGCCACCCGCCGCCGGCAAGGAACGCCTGTCCAGCCGCGTAAGTTCTTCACTCAGATCCGCAACTCGTTGATCGACCAGGGCCTCGCCTCCATCCTTCTGGCCGAGGTCGAAGGACGGGCGGTCGCGGCGGCCCTGTTTCTCACCTGGAACGGAGTGACGGTCTACAAGTTCGGCGCCTCCGATCCGGCGGCGTGGCCGAGACGCCCGAACCACGCTCTCTTTTGGACCGCGATCAGGGAAAGCTGCCTGCGAGGAGACCGACGCTTTGACCTCGGCCGCACCGATCTCGACAACCACGGTCTACGCGCGTTTAAGGCGGGTTGGCTGGCGACGGAGCAACCGCTTTTCTACTCGACGCTCGAGCCAGGCGCATCGTCCGGCAAGGAAGGACTTCCTCGCCGAGCCATCGGCTTCGTCATCCGAAACACGCCGACGTTTGTCTGCCGCCGGATCGGCGAGTCCCTTTACCGGTACGTGGGCTAGGCCGCAGATGAGGGTCTGGATCGACATCGACAACCCGGCTCAGGTTCAGTACCTGGTCCCGTTCCGCGCGGCGTTCGAGGCGGCCGGGGCAGAGACGATCGTCACCGCACGCGACAACGGCGCGGTCGTAGAGCTGCTGGCACAGGCGAAAGTCGAGGCGGCAACGTTCGGCCAATCGTTCGGCGGCAGCAAGCTGAGCAAGGCGTCCGGCCTCGCCCGCCGGGCGCGGGAACTGCGTCGCTTCCTCACCGGCGACCGGGAACCCGACGCGCTGTTGGCTGCGTCGCGCTCGGCGGCCATGGTCGCCCGCCGGCTGCGGATCCCCAGCTTCATCGTCGGCGACTACGAATGGGCGAATGTCAGCGTCTACGTCCTGACCGGGTCGACGATCCTGTACCCGGACGTGATCGACCCGGCGGCGTTCCGGCGACGTGGACTCCGCCGCCGCCAGCTTCAGGCGTTTCGCGGCCTAAAGGAGGACATCAGCTTCTCCGGGATCGACGTCGAGAAGATCTCTGCATACGACCTCGGGCTCGGAGCGGAGCCGGTACCACGTGTGCTGTTCCGGCCCCCGCTGGAGACGAGCCACTACTACCGACCCGCATCAGGCGACATGGCAAGAGCCACGCTACGGCACTTGGCCGACCTCGACGTGCAGGTCGTGCTCTCGCGGCGGCATCCGGCTCAGGCGTCATACGTCGACGGCATCGACTGGCGCCATCCGCCGATTGTGCTCGAGCAATCTGTTCCTTTCGTTCCGCTGCTGAAGTCGGTCGACGCCGTCGTCTGTTCGGGCGGGACGATGCTGCGAGAAGCGGCGTATCTGGGAGTTCCGTCCTACAGCATCTTCCAGAGCAGGCTCGGCGGGGTCGACCAGTGGCTTGCGGACATCGGCCGGGTCGTGCTCGTCCGCGACGTCGCCGAGCTGGGGAAAATCGCACCGATCAGGCGAGGGCGTCTCGACCCGATGCGCAGCAATCCGCAGCTCATCGACGAGCTGGTCGAGCTCATTCTGCAGTCGTCCGCCCGTCTGAGGGCGGTGGTGGAGCCGACCTCGGCCACGGCCCGCGCCTCCTCGGGCGTGGTCTAGCGATCGTCGGGGGAGCAAGCGGCCGCCGCCTTCGGCGGCCGACCTCGGCCTTCACGATCTGAGCGGGCAGGACGAAGCCCAGCAGCACGATGCCGAGCGCATACAGCAGCAGCCGGCTCATCTGATCGCTCTCACCCGAATCCACCGGCCCTCGGCGGACGGAAGGCCCTAGGGGCGTCATACCGTTGACCGGGCCGGTCGCCGTCCCGGATCCCGTGGAACCACCACGTGCGTCGTATGCCGCCGGTGCCTGCGTCGAGGGGCCGTTGTCCGCCCCAGCTCTGGTCGGGGCGACGACGCAGACGAGCAGCACGACGGCTGCCGCAGCTGCGTGCAGGACGAGCCTTCGATCTCTGCAAGCGGAGATTGGGTGATTCTCGCGCTCGGCCCCGACAAGCTCGCCGCCCAAAGGGCCAGCTTCACCCGACCTGTTCGGCTAGGCAATGACGGGCAGCCACAGCACGTTCTCCCGATGGGGCTCGGATCGGCGTCACCTCGGCCGAGGTCGTGCTCGTCGCGCCGGATGGAGGCCAACGAGGCGACCGGCAAGCTCGTGGTGCTACCGCGGGCCGCGACCGCCTGAGCATCGCGGGCTTAACTCGCATTTAACGCGCTGGTCCGGCAACAGGACTAGGGTGAGCTGGATGGTCCGTCTCGAGCGACATCCGAGCGGGCCGCGCGTGTACGTCTTCGGCCACCGGATTCACGACTTCCACCTCGGCTTTGCCTTCGGTGTCGCAGCGGCCGTTGTCGGCGCGCTCGAGCACGACCGGTTCGGGATCGGCCTCGCAGTGGCTGGCGCCTGGCTTGTGATCAAGGACTGGCGCGACCTTTTCCCTGCGCTGCGCGACACGGCCTGCTGGCGGCTCGGGATCCACCGCATCCCCGCGCCGCTGCGGGAACGCCGCCGCTTCGAGCGCCTTCCGCAGCTCGCGGCGGCGACGGCGCTCGCTGTCGGCGCTGTCAACCTCGCCTCCGCGCTGACCCCGAACGTCGCGTGGCGCGGGCACCTGCTCCTCCAGGTGGAGCCGGTCGAACTCGTTCCGCTCTTCCACACCCTTGCTGTCCCCGCCAGCGTCGCGCTGATCGTCTGCGCCTTCTACCTCGGTCGCCGACGCCGCCGCGCCTTCCACGCCGCGCTCGCGCTGCTCCTCGGACTGGCCTTTCTCGACCTGCTGAAGGGGTTCGACTTCGAAGAGGCGCTGCTCTCACTGGGCGCTGCCGGGATGTTCTGGGCGGGGCGCGGCGCGTTCTACGTCAGACATGGCCGCCCGAGCACGCGAGTCCTCGTGCGCGCGCTCGCCGGGGCCGGAGCCGCCGTTGCGCTCGTCGCCGGCTTCGTCGTCGTGATCGCCCACGTCGATTCCCCGCGGCTCCTCGCGCGCGAGACCACAGATCTCCTGCTCTGGCGCCACGGGCCAATCGCGTTCGGTGACGAATTGGTCTGGGTGCCGTTCTC
>JBKPRA010000013.1:0-17974 GCA_046734335.1 Actinomycetota bacterium
CGCCTTCCAGGCGAACGAGTACGCCTATGTCGCTGCAGTCGAGAAGCTGCTGGCGATCGAGGTGCCGCCGAAGGCGACCTGGATGCGGACGCTGCTGCTCGAGCTGAACAGGATCCACTCGCACCTGATCTGGCTCGGCACCGGCGCGCTGGAGATCGGCGCGATCGGCCTGCTCTGGTACTGCTTCAACGCCCGCGACGACGTGCTCGACCTGTTCGAGCTGGTCGGCGGCGTGCGCATGCACACCCGCTACTTCCAGGCGGGCGGGCTCGCGGAGGACATCCCACCCGGGTTCTTCACGGCCTGCAAGAAGTTTGTCGACGAGTTCCCGGACACGATCGACATGTACGAGCAGCTGCTCACGAAGCAGAAGATCTGGCTGGAGCGGACGCGCAACCTGGGCCTGCTCTCCGCCGACGATGCGATCGCGCTCGGCCAGTCGGGGCCGGTGTTGCGGGCGTCGGGGGTCGACTGGGACCTGCGCCGCGACGAGCCGTACCTCGCCTACCCCGAGCTCGACTTCGACGTTCCCGTCTACGACCACGGGGACGTCTACGACCGCTACCGGCTGCGCGTCGACGAGATGCGCGAGTCGGTGAAGATCGTCTCGCAGTGCCTCGAGGGCATGCCGGGCGGCGACTGGGTCGCCGACGACCGGAAGGTGGTGCTGCCGCCACGGCATGAGCTGCACACCTCGATGGAGTCGCTGATCCACCACTTCAAGATCGTCACCGAGGGCTACCGCGTGCCCGAGGGCGAGGTCTACGTCGCTGTCGAGTCGCCGCGCGGCGAGTTCGGCTGCTACCTCGTCTCGGACGGCGGGCCGAAGCCGTGGCGCGTCAAGTTTCGCGCCCCGTCGTTCGTAGCGCTCGAGGCGACCGCGACCTGCGTCCACGATTCGCTGGTCGCCGACATGATCGCGATCGTCGGCTCGCTCGACACCGTCATGGGAGAGGTGGATCGCTAGTGCCCGCGGCGCCGCGCGACCTCGCGACGAAGGTGGAGGCGATCGCCCACCGCTACCCGGACCGACGGTCGCTGACGCTGCCGGCACTGCGCTTCGCGCAGGAGGAGCACGGCTGGCTCCCGCCCGAGGCGCTGCGCGAGGTGGCAGAGGTGCTCGACCTCACACCGGCGTACTGCCAGGCGGTCGCGTCCTTCTACGACATGTTCCACCTGGAACCGGTGGGCCGGCACATGGTCGAGATCTGCACGAACCTCTCCTGCGCGCTGGTCGGCGCGCAGCGGGTGGTCGAGGCGTTCGAGTCGACGCTCGGCGTGAAGGCGGGTGAGACGACCGAGGACGGCCAGATCACCTTCAGGGCGGCCGAGTGCCTGGGTGGCTGCGGGTACGCGCCCGTGGTCGCCGTGGACAATCGTTACCGCCACAACGTCATGCCGGAGGACGCAGCCGCGATCGTAGAGGAGCTCCGTGGGGCTGCTTAGCTCTCTGCTCGAGGGCGCCGACGAGCGCGACCTGACGAAGCTGGACGAGTACCGCGCGATCGGCGGTTACAAACCGCTCGCCAAGGCACGGAAGCTGACGCCCGAGGCCCTGATCGAGGAGATGAGCAAGGCGAACCTGCGTGGCCGCGGCGGAGCAGGGTTCCCGATCGGCCGCAAGGCGTCGCTGATCGCGCGCGACTCGCCGAAGCCGAAGTACGTGGTCGTCAACGCCGACGAGTCGGAGCCGGGCGCCTTCAAGGACCGGCAGGTGATGGCCACCGTGCCGCACCGGCTGATCGAGGGTGCCCTGATCGCCGCCCACGCGATCGAGTCGAAGGACGTCTTCATCTACATCCGCGGCGAGTACCTGGCCGAGTACGAGACACTGCAGGAGGCGGTCGACGAGGCCGATGCGGCCGGGCTCTTCGACGACGTGCGCGTCGTCGTCCATCGCGGCGCGGGCGCCTACATCTGCGGCGAGGAGACCGCGCTGCTCGACTCGCTCGAGGGCCGACGCGGCCAGCCGCGCCCGCGCCCGCCGTTCCCGCCCGTGCAGGGCCTCTACAACGCGCCGACCCAGGTGAACAATGTCTGCACGATCGCCACCCTGCCGATCGTGATCGCGATGGGTGCCGAGAAGTTCGCGAAGATCGGCGCGGAGAGCGCGCCGGGTACCGCGATCTTCTCGATCTCGGGCAACGTCGAGCGGCCCGGCAACTACGAGCTCGAGCTGGGGACGCCCATGCGGGAGCTGATCTACGAGCACGCTGGCGGCATCGCCGGCGGCCGGAAGCTGAAGGCGGTCATCCCGGGCGGCTCGTCCGTGCCGGCGCTGACCCCCGACCAGATCGACGTTCCCCTCGACTACGATTCGCTCGCCGAGCTGAAGACGTTCTTCGGCGCCGCGTCGCTGATCGTGGTCGACGAGCGCTGCTGCATGGTGCAGCTCGCCCTGCGCTCGACGCAGTTCTACATGCACGAGTCGTGCGGCAAGTGCACGCCCTGCCGTGAGGGCACCCGCTGGATGGTGCAGATCCTCGAGAAGATCGAGCGCGGCGACGGGGAGCTGTCCGATCTCGAGCTGCTCGACTCGATCAACGGGCGGATCCTGGGCAAGGTGCTGTGCGCGCTGGGCGAGTTCGCCGTCTACCCGGTCTCCAGCTACATCGCGCACTGGCGCGACGAGTTCGTCGCCCACATCCAGCATGGCCGGTGCCCCTATGACGGCCGCTCGTCGATCGAGGGGATCCTGGCGCCGTCCGAGCAGCACCACGGCCCGGCACACGTCGAGAAGCCGCTGGCGGTGATCGCGTGAGCTCACCCGAGCTGGTCACGATCACCGTGGACGACGTCGAGATCCAGGTGCCCAAGGGCATCGGGCTGGTGGAAGCCGCGCTCCAAGCCGGAATCGAGATCCCGGTGTTCTGCTACGAGCCGAGGCTCGGCCCGCCGGTCGGCGCCTGCCGCATGTGCCTCTGCGAGGTCGCGCCCGGCCCGCCGAAGCCCCAGGCCGCCTGCACGCTGACAGCCGCCGACGGGATGGTGGTCAAGACAGCCGCAACCTCGCCGATGGCCGCCGAGGCACAGGACGCGACGCTCGAGTTCATCCTGGTCAACCATCCGCTCGACTGCCCGGTCTGTGACAAGGGCGGCGAGTGCCCGCTCCAGGACCTGACCTTCCGGTATGGACCTGGGAACACACGCATGACGTTCGCGAAGCGAACGTTCGAGAAGCCGATTCCGATCTCGCCGACGATCGCGCTCGACCGCGAGCGCTGCATCCTCTGCTACCGCTGCACGCGTTTCTCGGAGGCGGTCGCCGAGGACGGCCAGCTGGTCGCCCGCGACCGAGGGGCGAGCTCGATCATCGCCACATTCGAGGACGAGCCGTACCGCGCGCCCTTCTCCGGGAACGTGATCGAGCTCTGTCCCGTCGGCGCGCTCACCTCGACGCAGTACCGCTTCGAGGCACGGCCGTGGGAGATCCAGAACATCCCGACCGTCTGCGGCCTCTGCCCGGTCGGCTGCAACATCAGCGCGACCATACGCGAGGGCAAGGTCAAGCGGATCCTCTCGCGGAACCACCCGGAGATCGACGAGGGCTGGCTCTGCGACAAGGGCCGTTTCGCATATTCGCACCTGTACGCGCGCGACCGGGTGAAGGACCCGCTCCGCAAGATCGGCCAGCGGCGCTTCGAGGAGATCTCCTGGGACGACGCACTCGACCAGGCGGAAGCACTCCTGCGCCGCGGGCCGGTGCTGCTGGCGCTGTCCGGATCGGAGACGGTCGAGCAGGCGGAAGCCCTGGCCCGGCTGGTGCGCAAGGGGCTCGGCTCGGATGCCGTCGTGCTGCCCGAGCAGGCCTCAACCGCAGTCGACGCGTTCCGGGCCCCACTGTCCTCGATCCGCGACGCCGAACGGGTGATCGTGGTCGGCGACGAGCCGGTCGAGGAGCGCGCCCCGGTCGTCGCGCTCTGGATCAAGGCGGCGAGGCGCACGGGCGCGGAGATCGTCACCGTCGGCGCAGCGGGCACGAATCCGACCGCCCCGGGCAAGGCGGCCGACGCTGTGCGAGCGCTCGGCGAGCAGGTACGCGGATCGGTGCTGATCTGGTCGGGACACGGCGGGGCCGGGGGTGCCTCCGTCGCTGCGCTCGCCGAGGAGCTCGGCGCGGCCGCCGCTTTCTATCTGCCCTCGACCCCGAACGGCCGGGCGGTGGTCGAGGCGTGGCACGCGGCCGGCGAGGGCGAGCCTGTCGCGCCCGAGAAGATCGGCGTCCTGCTGATCTCGGGGGACGACGCAGCCGCCGACCCGGTTGTACGCTCACTCGCGGAACGGGCCGACGCGGTGATTGCGATCGCCATGTTCGCCGACCCAGTGCGAGGAGCGGCCGATCTGGTGCTGCCGGGGACGAGCTACCTGGAGCGCGACGGAACGATCGTCAACCTCGAGGGCCGCCCGCAGCGCCTTCGCCGGGCAGTGATTCCACCGGCGCCGGACGAGGTGGCCTGGATCGCCAAGCTGGGCGAGCGCTTCGGCGTCGTAATCGACCCGCATGCGCGCGCAGTCGCAGCCGAGGAGCTGGCGACACTGCCCGAGCGCGCCGACCCGGCGCCCGTGAAGCTGCCGAAGGCGCCCAGGGCACAGACCGCCAAGGGCGGTCCGCTCAAGCTCGTCCGCTACCGCTCCCTGTTCTCGGGGCCGGCGGTCGAGCGCGTGCCCGAGCTCCAGTTCCAGCGTCCGGAGCCCGTGGTCGAGCTTTCCGCACGCGACGCGAGCACGCGCCACATCGCGAGCGGCGCGGAGGTCGTTGTCCGCTCGAACGGCACCTCGGTCACGCTGCGGGCGAGGATCAACAGGCAGCTCGTCCAGGGAACGGTGCGCGTTGCGGAGGAGCACGTTCGCACGCTCGAAGGAGCGGTGGAGGTCTCGCAGGCTCCCCGGATCAGCTCCGAAGGAGGTGATCCGGCTTGAACAACGGCGAGCCCTGGTGGATCGGGCTGATCAAGGCGCTGATCTTCATCAACGTCCTGCTGATCGCGATGGCCTTCCTGACGCTTTACGAGCGGAAGCTGCTCGCCCGCATGCAACGGCGCCTGGGGCCGAACCGCGCCGGGCCGAAGGGGCTCCTCCAGCCGTTCGCCGACCTGATCAAGATGGTGCGCAAGGAAGCCTTCGCGCCGGTCGCCGCGATCGACACGCTCTACCTGCTGGCGCCGGCGTTCGCGGCCTTCACCGCGCTCTGCGCGTTCAGCGTGATCCCGTGGGGTGAGGGCTGGCAGATCTGGCACTACCACGTGAACGGCGAGATCGCCGACGTGCCGATCTCGCTGATCTTGATCTTCGCCCTCGGCTCACTGGGCATCTACGGGTTCATCATCGGCGGCTGGGCGTCCGAGTCGAAGTACTCGCTGCTCGGGTCGATGCGGACGTGCGCGCAGATGGTCTCGTACGAGGTCTCGCTCGCACTGTCCGTGCTCGGAGTCGTGCTGATGGCGCACACACTCTCGCTCTCCGGGATCGTCGACGCCCAGGTCAAGGACTGGTGGTACGCGGCGCCGCAGTTCGTCGGGCTTATCTGCTTCTTCATCGCCGGCGTCGCCGAGACGAACCGGCCGCCGTTCGACCTCCCCGAAGCGGACACCGAGCTCGTCGGCGGCTACTCGACCGAGTACTCCGGCATGCGCTGGGGACTGTTCCAGATGGCCGAGTACGTGAACGTGATCGTGCTGTCGGCGCTGGCGGTCACGCTGTTCTTCGGCGGCTGGGAAGGCCCGTGGGCGCCTCTCGGGCCGCTCTGGTTCTTCATCAAGCTCGTCCTCGCCATCTCGGTGTTCATCTGGCTGCGGGCGACGCTGCCGCGGCTCCGCTACGACCAGCTGATGCGCTTCGGCTGGAAGGTCCTGCTCCCGGTCGCGACGATCAACGCCGTGATCACGGCCCTCTTCGTGGTGATCTTCTAGATGCCGCAGCCGATCGACAGCCTCAAGGGCTTCGCCGTCACCTTCGGTCAGCTGTTCAAGAAGCCGATCACGCAGCAGTACCCGGAGTACAAGCGGCCGGTGTACCCGCGCTTCCGCGGTCGCCACCTCCTGCATCGGCACGAGAACGGCCTTGAAAAGTGTGTCGGCTGCTCGCTCTGCGCCGCCGCCTGTCCCGCCGACTGCATTCGCGTCGTCGCCGCCGAGAACACCGCCGAGAACCGCGTGTCCGCGGGCGAGCGGTATGCGCGGATCTACGAGATCAACATGAGCCGCTGCATCTTTTGCGGCTACTGCGAGCTCGCCTGCCCATTCGACGCGATCACGCTCGGCAACGACTTCGAGATCTCGGAGTACTCGCGCGACGACCTGATCTACACGAAGGACATGCTGCTCGCAGAGCCGATCAAGCGCGTGCCGGTCGCCGACCCCGCCGAGTTCGACACGCCGATCCCCTACTACGAGACGGCGTCGTGAGGACCCGGAAGATGCTCTGGATTTTTCGGGTAGGAAGAACATGATCCTCGCCTCGGCAGGCAACGTCCTCGTCTGGATCGTTTGGGTCGCCGCTGCCTTCGCCTGTCTGGGATCGGGCGTGGCCGTGATCTCGTTCTCGAACCCGTTCTACTCGGCGCTGGCGCTGATCGGGAACCTCGGCTCGCTCGCCGTGCTCTACCTGCTGCTCTCTGCCGAGTTCGTCGCCGCCGCACAGGTGCTCGTCTACGCCGGCGCGGTGATGGTCATGTTCCTGTTCGTGATCGCCTACCTGGGCGGGAAGGCGGACGCGCCCTGGACCGGACAGCTGCCCGTTCAGACGATCGCGGCGATCGTCGCCTCCGGCGCGCTACTGGTCGAGATCGTGGTCGTGATCGCCGGCCAGGCGGACGGGCATCTGTCGAAGGCGGCGGACATCACCGACGCCTTCGGCAGCCCGAGCCAGATCGGTCAACTGTTCCTGACCGACCAGCTGCTCGCCTTCGAGCTGATCTCGGTTGTCCTGCTCGTCGCCGCGGTCGGCGGCGTGATCCTGGGCAGCCACTCACGCGAAGGGTCGTCGGCGAAGGGCGACGATGCTCGGGCCTGACACCGCCGCGTACCTGATCGTCGCGGCGTTCCTGTTCACGACGGGCGCACTGGGCGTGCTGATCCGGCGCAGCCCGCTGATCGTGCTGCTCTCGCTGGAGATCATGCTCAACGGGGCAAACCTGGCGCTGATCGCCTTCTCCCGGCATTTCGCGAACGGCGACGGCCAGATCTTCGCCCTAGCGGTGATGGCGGTCGCCGCCTCCGAGGTCGTCGTCGGGCTTGGCCTGATCGTGGCGATGGCGCGCAAGCGGCTCGACCTCGACGTCGACAAGCTGTCGACGTTGCGCGGATGACTCAGGCCGCCTGGACCTGCCTGCTGCTGCCGCTCGGCGCGACCGTGCTGATCACGCTGCTCGGCGGATCGATCTCGCGACGGACCGCGGGGTGGATCTCCACGCTCACGTCGGGCGCTGCGTTCGCGGCCGCCGTGGTCGTCTTCGTCGAGATGCTGAGCAGGTCTCCGCACGACCGCTCGGAGACGTCGACCGCCTACGACTGGCTCGTTGCAGGCAACTTCAGGGTCGGCTTCTCGATCCTAACCGACCCCCTGTCGGTGTTCATGATGCTGATCGTGACCGGGGTCGGGTCGCTGATCGTCGCGTACTCGCTCGGCTACATGGACGGCGACGATGAGGAGCGGCGCTACTTCGCGTACATGTCGCTGTTCGTCTTCTCGATGCTGATGCTCGTCCAGGGCGGGAACCTGCTGTTCCTCCTGATCGGCTGGGGCCTCGTCGGGCTGTCGTCGTATCTGCTGATCGGCTTCCACCACGAGCGACCGAGCGCGGTCGCCGCCGCCAAGAAGGCGTTCATCATGAACGCCTTCGGCGACGCGACGATGGCGCTCGCCTTCTTCCTGCTGATCCAGAAGACCGGCTCGCTCGACTTCGACGTCGTCTTCGCGAAGGCGGACGGCCTCAGCCAGACCGTGCTCGTGCTGGTCGCGCTCGGCCTGCTCGGCGGCGCCGTGGCGAAGTCGGCTCAATTGCCGCTGCAGACGTGGCTCCCGGACGCGATGGAAGGCCCGACTCCGGTGTCGGCGTTGATCCACGCGGCGACCATGGTCACCGCCGGCGTCTACCTGATCGTCCGAACGCACCCGCTGTTCGAGCTGGCGCCGAACGTCCAGGACACCGCGGCCGTGCTCGGCACGCTGACGCTGCTGATGGCCGGGCTGATCGCACTCGTCCAGACCGACATCAAGCGCGTGATCGCCTACTCGACGATGTCCCAGATCGGCTACATGTTCCTGGGCGCGGGGATCGGCGCGTACGCGAACGCGATGTTCCTGCTGATGGCGCATGCGTTCTTCAAGGCGCTGCTCTTCCTCGGCGCCGGCATCGTCATCCACGCGCTCGCCGGCGAGCAGGACATCCGCAAGATGGGCGGCCTGCGGAAGCTGATGCCGAAGACGTGGTGGGCGATGCTGATCGGCGGGCTCGCCCTGGCGGGGATGCCACCGCTCTCCGGGTTCTTCGCCAAGGACTCGATCATCGCGGCGACGCTCGGCCGTGAGGACTGGTTCGGCTACGTGCTGTTCGCGGCCGCCATCGCCGGCACGTTCCTCACCGGCCTCTACACGTTCCGGATGCTGTTCATCGTCTTCGGCGGCGAGCAGTCGGCGTACGTACGCGAGCATCCGCCGCACGCGGCGCACGATCGGCTGGTCGACTGGTCGATGGGGCTGACAGTCGGCGTGCTCGCAGTGCTGGCAGCCTTCGGGGGCTGGATCCAGTTCGCCGACGTGTGGACGCCGATCACGACCTGGCTCGCACCGGTCGCGGAGCCGCTGGTCGAGGCGACCGGCGCGCAGGAGGCGATCGCGAGCGTCTGCGCTGTCGCGGTCGGCCTCGCCGGGATCGGCGTCGCGTGGTGGATCTACTCGGCCCGGCGGGCGACCGCGCCACGGTCGTGGGCCGTGCTCGAGCACAAGTTCTACTTCGACGAACTGTACAACGGCCTCTTCTACTGGCCGGCGGTCGCCTTCGCGCGGATCCTCGACTGGACCGTCGAGGGCCCGATCGTGAACGGCTCGATCGCCGGCATCGCGGGCCTGACCCGCCGGACCGGCGGCTGGTTCCGCGAGCTCCAGACCGGCCTCGTTCGCGTGTACGCGTTCGCAGTGGCCGCGGGGCTCGCCGTCCTCGTCCTCGTCTTCATCACGGTCAGATGACGAGCCACGGCTGGATCACGACGACGCTGATCCTCCTGCCGCTGATCGCAGCGGTCGTGCTCTGGGTGGTGCCGATGCCGCGTGTGTGGGCGGCGCCGGCGGCGCTGCTCGTCTCGCTGTTCGAGATCGGCTTCTGGATCGAGGCGCTCGTCCGCTACGACTTCGACCGCGGAGGGCTCCAGGAGTGGAACCACGCCAGCTGGCTCAAGGACCTCGGGGTCTCCTACTCGGTCGGCTTCTACCAGGGCTTCACCGTCTGGCTGGTCGGGCTGACGTCCGTGGTGATGGCAGCGTCGATCGCCTACGGCGCCTGGATGGGACGCGACCGGCCGCGCGCCTACTACGGGCTGATGCTCTTCCTGACGGGCGCGATCATCGGCGTCTTCACCGCGCAAGATCTCCTCCTCTTCTACGTCTTCTGGGAGGCGATGCTGATCCCGCTGTACGTCCTGATCGGGGCGTGGGGCGGGCCCGGCCGGCTGAACGCGACGATCAAGTTCGTCATCTACACGATGGTCGGCTCGCTGCTGATGCTGGCGGCGGTGATCGTCTACGGACTGCAGGCCGGGACGTTCTCGATGATCGACGGCGGGACGAACGCGAGCAGCTGGATCTTTCTCGGCTTCGCAGCCGCGTTCATCGTCAAGGCGCCGCTCTTTCCGTTCCACGGCTGGCTCCCGGACGCCTACCGCGAGTCGCCGGCCGAGGTGTCGGCCGTGCTCTCGGGCGTGATCTCGAAAGCCGCCGCGTTCGGCTTCCTGCGCATCTGCTTCTCGCTCTTCCCGGCGGGGGTCCAGGACTTCCGCACGCCGATCCTCGTGCTGGCTGCGATCGGGCTGATCTACGGCTCGCTGCTCGCCTTCCGCGCGCCGGACATCCGCGGCGTGGTCGCGTACTCGTCGCTGGCGCAGCTCGGGCTGATCATGCTCGGCCTCTTCGCCACGAACTCGCTCGGAATCAACGGAGCCGTGCTGCAGATGGTCAACCACGGGCTGATCTCCGCAGTGCTGTTCATGCTCGCCGGCGCAGTCGAGCGTCGGGCCGCGACCGGCCGGTTCGAGTCGCTCGGCGGGATGGCGAAAGGCCGGCCGGCACTTGCGACGGTGCTGATGGCCACCGGGATCATCGCGCTCGCCGTACCCGGGTCGGGCGCCTTCGCAGGCGAGTTCGCGATCCTCGCCGGCGTGTTCCAGCAGGGCTGGCTCTATGCCGTGATCGGCGCGATCGCGATCGTGCTGGCGGCGATGTACGTGCTGCGGATGATCTCCGGCGTGCTCCATGCCCGGAAAGGCCCGGCCGTGCACGACGCCGCGCTCGACCTCCGCCCCGCCGAGCTGGCGATCCTCGTACCGCTGATCGCAATTCTGCTGTTCCTGTCGGCGTGGCCGGCGGCGATCACCGACCGGGTGCTGGGATGATCGCCGCCGTCACCCGTCCACCGGTCGACTGGTTCTCGATCTCGCCGTCGCTGATCCTGCTGGTCGCCGCCGGGGCTTGCCTGATGGTGGCGGTGCTCGTGCCGCAGGCGGCCCGCCGCGTCACCGCAGCCGCCGTCACCGCCGGCGGCTTCGTCGGAGCCCTCGTCGCCGCGATCCTGCTGTACGACCGCACGCCGGTCGGCCTTTCGGTGTACGAGGACACCGTCCGACGCGACCGCTTCTTCGCGCTCGCGGCGATCATTCTGACCCTCGTCGGCCTGGTCGCCGTGCTCGTCTCGTACACCGAGCACCGCCACGGCCTTGTCGCCGAGTACTACGCGCTCCTCGCCACCGCCGGCGCCGGAATGATGTTCCTCACCCAGGCGAACTCGCTGCTGACGCTGTTCCTCGGCCTGGAGTGGTTCTCGATCTCGCTGTACATCCTCTGCGCGATCGACTACCGGAGGGAGCCCTCGCTCGAAGCCGGGCTCAAGTACCTCGTGATCGGCGGGTTCGGCTCCGCCGTGCTCCTGTTCGGCTCGGCGCTCGTCTACGGCGCAACCGGGAAGCTGACCTTCGACGGGATCGCCGACGCGGTTGACGCCGGCGGGCTCAGCGGCGACGCGCTACTGCTCACCGGGCTGGCGATGATCATCGTCGGGCTCGCCTTCAAGGCGTCGGCGGCGCCGTTCCACATGTGGACGCCGGACGTCTACGAGGGAGCGCCGACGTCGGTGACGGCGTTCATGGCCGCGGCGACCAAAGTGGCCGCGCTGCTCCTCACTTTCCGGATCCTGGTCACCGCCTTCCCGCAGGAGGACGGCCTCTGGACGATCGCGATCGCGGTGATCGCCGTCTGCTCGCTCGTGCTCGGCAACTTCGCCGCGCTCGTCCAGAAGAACCTGAAGCGGCTGCTCGCGTACTCGTCGATCTCGAACGCCGGCTTCATGCTGATCGCCGTCTCCGCGAACAGCGCGCTCGGCGGCCGCGCGCTCTTCTACTACCTGATCCCGTACGCCGCGGCCTCGCTCGGCGCCTTCGCCGTGATCGCCGCCCGCGAGCGCGAGCTCGGGCACGACGTGACCGTCGACGACCTGGCCGGTATGGGCTGGGAACGGCCGCTGCTCGGCGCCGCGATGTGGACGTTCATGCTGAGCTTCGCCGGCCTACCGCCGACGGGCGGCTTCCTCGGCAAGTTCTACGTCTTCTCGGCGGCATACGACCGCGGCTGGCTCTGGCTCGTGATCGTCGGCGTGCTCGCCACCGCGGTCAGTCTCTACTACTACCTCAACGTGATCCGCGCGCTCTACCTGCGCCCGAGCGCCGAGCTCCAGTTCGCCGCAGGAGGCCAGCCGCCGCGCGACGGGCTGCTGCAGGCGGGAACAGTCGCGTGTGTCGTGGTCGTGGTCGGCTCGTTCTTCGCGGTGCAGCCGCTGATCGACCTGGCCGAAAAGGCCGTCGGCTCGCTCTAGCCTGACGAGGTGAGCTGACCCGGCGCCGGCCGCGCCAGCAGGCGCCTGATCGCCGGCAGCGACCCGATCAGCGCCTGGATCCCGAACACGACCAGGCACGCAATCAGCGCAGAGATGGCCGCCTGCGGCACGGTTCCTTCGGCGCGCAAGGGTGCGCGCAGCGTCGCCGCAGTGAGCACGAGCAGCAGGGTGACGACGTGGAGCATCGCCACCAGGCGCCGGTGGGGCAGCGCGCCCGGCTGGAGCTGCTCTTCGACGGCGGCCAGCCCGGCGACCACGATCGCGGGTACCGTCGCGAGCAGGAGGTAGAAGGAGAGCGTCGGCGAGCCGAGGGCGTCCGTGACGATCGAGAGCAGGACGAGCGCCACCGGAAGCAGCTCACGACGCGTCACGGCCTGTAGCTTCGCCGTCCAACCGGACGTTCCTCCGTTAGATTCCCGCCCCATGACCACTCCACTCACCTGGCTCGGGCACGCGAGCTTTCGGCTCGACAGCCCGGGCGGCAAGCGCATCTACGTCGACCCGTGGCTGACCGGAAACCCCAAGTGCCCGGAAGCAGAGCAGAAGCCCGAGCGCATCGACCTGATCGCCGTCACCCACGGCCACGGCGACCACGTCGGCGACACGGTCGAGCTCTGGAAGCAGTTCCGGCCGCCGGTGGTCGCGCTCGTCGAGCTGCGGCGGTGGCTCGACGCGCAGGGCGTAACCGGCGAGATGGCACACGGGCCCAACAAGGGCGGCACCGCCGACGTCGACGGGATCAGGATCACCCTGACCGACGCCAACCATTCGTCCAGCGCGGAGGACGGCACGTACACCGGGGAGCCCGCCGGCCTCGTGCTCGAGCTCGAGGACGGCTTCAAGATCTACTTCGCCGGCGACACGAACGTCTTCGGCGACATGGCTCTGATCCGGCGGATCTACGAGCCGGACGTGGCCGTCCTGCCGATCGGCGACCACTTCACGATGGGCCCGCGCGAGGCGGCCGTGGCGCTCGAGCTGCTGGGGACGAAACGCTGCGTCCCGTGCCATTACGGCACGTTTCCGCTGCTGACTGGGACGCCGGAGGAGCTTAGACAGCTGGCGCCCGACGTCGAAGTGATCACGCCCGAGCCCGGCGAGACCGTCGAACTGTGAGAGAGCGCTGGCTCGGGGCGACGGGCCGCCGCGTTCCCGAGATCGGCGTCGAGGGCGAGGTCGATCTGCCCGACGACGTACTCTGGCTCGAGCAGGCCGGCGCCGACGCCGTCCGCGACGCGCACGAGGCCGGCCGACCCGTCGCCGCCCACGCGAACACGGCGGACGGGGTGAAGCAGGCGCTGGCTCACCCCGAAGTCGCGTGCGTGCTTGTCCCGCCCGAGCGCCGCGAACTGCTCGAGCTCGACCTGACGGCGCTGACATATGACTGAGGTCGTTGCGACGTACTCGATCGTCGCATGCGACCTGGAGGCGGGGCAGTGGGGCGTCGCCACGCAGTCGAAGTTCCTCGCGGTCGGCTCCGTCGTTCCCTGGGCCGAGGCGAACGTCGGCGCCGTCGCGACCCAGTCGTACGCCAATCCGAGCTACGGACCGGACGGACTGCGGCTGCTCCGCGACGGGCTCTCAGCCGAGGACGCGGTTACACGGCTGACCGACGCGGACCAGGGCCGCAAGCAGCGCCAGCTCGGGATCGTCGACGGCGGAGGAGGCGCCGCCACCTACACCGGCAGCGGCTGCCACGCCTGGGCCGGCGGGCGAACTGGCCCCTGCTTCGCCGCGCAGGGGAACATCCTCGTGTCGCGAGAGACAGTCGACGCCCTGGCCGAGACGTTCCAGGCGACCGCCGGCAGGCCGCTCGCCGAGCGGCTCCTCGACTGTCTCGCCGCCGCCCAGGCCGCGGGTGGAGACAAACGCGGCCAGCAGTCCGCAGCGCTGCTCGTGGTCGAGAAGAACGCGGGCTATGCCGGGCTCAGCGATACCCTCATCGACCTCCGCGTGGACGACGACACGGGCCCGATCGAGGAGCTGCGGCGCCTGTACGGCCTCCACCAGGGGCTGTTCGGTCGCACGCCACGCGAGGAATGGATCGAGATCGACGAGGGTCTCGCGACCGAGCTGCGCGAGCGGCTCGCGCGGCTTGGGTACGACGAGGAATTGCCGGCGGCCTTCGCGCGTTGGTCCGGCAGCGAGAACCTGGAAGAGCGGGTCGACGGGATCGAGCGAATCGATCCGGTCGTCCTCCGAGCCTTGAGGGGGGCCAAGTGACACAGGGGTACGAGGTTGCACACGTGGACGAGCTGGAAGAGCTGCCGATCAACCAGGGCGAGTTCGTCTGGCGGCCGGTGCGGCGGCGCTTCGGCATCAGCGCGTTCGGCACGAATGCCTACACGGCGAAGGCAGGGCAGCGCGTCGTCGAGGAGCACTACGAGCAGGACGGGCACGAGGAGATGTACGTCGTCCTCCGCGGCCGTGCGACCTTTGCGCTCGGCGACGACGAGGTCGACGCGCCTGCAGGGACGATCGTCTTCGCGCGGCCGGGAACGAAGCGCGGCGCAATTGCCGCAGAGGACGACACTGCGGTGCTCGCGGTCGGCGGCAAGCCGGGCGAGGTCTTCGAGCCCTCGCCCTGGGAGGACATCTTCGCCGCGTTCTCGTACGCGGAGAAGGGCGAGATCGACCGGGCGCGAGAGATGATCGGCGGCGCAATCGAGCGGCGTCCGGACGAGTGGCAGGGGTACTACAACGCTGCCTGCTTCGAAGTCCTCTATGGCGACAAGGAGGCGGGGATCCGACACCTCCAACGGGCGCACGAGCTGAACCCCGAGCGCGTCTCAGAAGCGGCGGCGAAGGACAGCGACTTCGACGCCGTCCACGACGACCCACGCTTCGGAGCGATCACCGGCGGTTGAGCGAACGGGCCGGGGAATCACTCCGGCCCCGCCGCCTCTCCAGTGCGGGAGAGCTAGTCGTCGTCGAACTCGTCCTCGAGGAATTCGTCCTCGACCTTCCTGGGGATCTGCGCCTGCAGTCCGGCGGCGTCGAGCCCCTCTTTCGCCTTCAACTGCACCGAGCCCCGGTCACCGTTGACGATGAAGGCACCTCGCGGCTCGATCTTCGTTGCAGCCCTGAGCACGAACGTGAGGGTCGTGCCGACGAACGGGCGCCCGGCCCGGTTTCCCTTCATCACCTGGATCGTGATCGAGCCCGGCGTGGTGCCCACCGCCGCGGTGAAGGCGGACAGCCTGCCCTTCAGGTTGTAGGTGTCGAGACGAACGCCGTGGCCGTGGCCGCCGTGACGCGGGCCACTGTTGCCGCCGCCGTGGTCGGCGATCGCGGCTGTCGGCAGCGCGAGCGCGACCGCAGCGAGGAGCGAGACGATCAACCTGGTGCGCATGTGGACCTCCGGAGTGAGTCGGGTTCCACCTGGAGAGAGACGAAAGCGGCGAAAAACCTGCGCTCGGCCTCAGCCGCAGCGTGGCCCGTCTCCGGGTAACCGAACGGAACCGGCCAGGGCCCGGAGTGACGCCACGGAATCGTGCTCCGGTCGGGCCACGAGCAGGAGCGCTCCGTACTCGTCGCCGGCGAGGGCGCCGACCAGCGCCTCGACCCCTACCGCGAGCGCGAACGCTTTGAAGGCGCGGTCGCCGCCGAACGGCACGAGCTCGTCCGGAGGAGCGAGCCCTGCCAGAACATCGCCGTGCGTGACCCTGCCCATCGAGACGTCGGCGACGAGCGGCGCTCCGTCCGAGCTCGGCACGCCGATGGCGATCGGGTTCGTTCCGGCCAGCGGCGGCCCCCCGTCAGGCGAGGCGAGCCGCTTCGGCGACGTCGCGGTGAGGACGGCCGCGAGCCCACCTTCCGCGAGCCGGCGCACCCAGTATCCGAGCGAGCCGGTCGGGAAGCAGCGGAGGGCGACGACGACGCGGGCATGCGTGGGCGAATCGGCCAGTACCGCGTCGCAGATCGCCGCCAGCGTCAGATACCCAAGCGCGCCGGCACCGTCCCAGCGCTCGTAGCCGGGCTCGGCGGCGATCCGCTGCGGGCGCGCGGCCGGATCGACGTCAGGCAGCGTCTCCAGCCAGTCGATGCGCGCGAGTCCGTGGCTTCGCTTTCCTCGACGCTCCGCGTCGAGGAAGTGATCGGCGAGCGTGGCCGCGTCGGCCTCGGAAAACCCGAGCGCCCGGAGCCGGTCGAGCGGTTGGGTCAGCTGAGGACCGGCAGATGCTTGAACGTCTGCCGGCCGGCGTGGATCGCCTCGGCAATGCCGACGATCTCGCGTGACGTCTCCGAGTCGGGCTCGGCCCAGACGAGAGGCTCGCCGCCGTCGCCGCACTCGCGCAGCCGCACGTCGAGCGGGACCTTGCCGAGGAGCGGCACGCCGATCTCCGCCGCTAGCCGCTCGCCGCCGCCTGTGCCGAACACGTCGGAGGTCATGTTCTCGATCACCCCGATCAGGCGCATGTTCGTCTTCTGCGCCATCGTTGCCGCCCGCGCCGCCACCTCCTGCGCGAGCGGCTGCGGCGTGGTCACGATCACCGCCTCGGCGCGCGGCAGCAGCTGCCCGAGCGAGATCGAGACGTCACCAGTCCCGGGTGGCATGTCGACGAGCAGCAGGTCGAGCTCGCCCCAGTGAACGTCGGACAGGAACTGCTCGAGCGCCCGGTGCAGCATCGGACCGCGCCACATCACCGGCGCGTTGTCGTCCAGGAAGAAGCCGATCGACATCAGCTTCAGGTCGTCCTTCACCGGCGGGACGATCATCTTGTCGACGACCACCGGCCGCTGCGTGACGCCGAGCATGTGCGGAATCGAGTGGCCGTAGACGTCGGCGTCGAGAACGCCGGTGCGGTGACCGAGCGCCGAGAAGGCTGCGGCGAGGTTCACGGTGAGCGAGGACTTGCCGACGCCGCCCTTGCCGCTCGCGATCGCCAGCACGCGCGTCGACCGGTCGACGGAGATCCCCTTGCTGCGGCTCTCGACGCCGCCGCGCAGCTTCACCGACAGGGCGGAGCGCTCCTCGGCGCTCATCACGTCGAAGCCGAGCCGGACCCTCTCGACTCCCGGCACGTTGCCGACATGCTCCACGACCTGGCTCTGGAAGCTCTCCCGCAGCGGACAGCCGGCAACCGTCAGTGCGATCGTCACCGAAACGTCGGCGCCGTCGATCTCGATCTCGCGGACCATGTCGAGCTCGGTCACCGGCCGGCGGAGCTCGGGGTCGATGACGTGCTCGAGTGCCTTCAGGATCGAGTCGTGCGAGGGCTCCATGACTCGAGCGTAGCCAATGCGCAGTGCCGACACCCGCGCTCAGCCGGAACAGAACGCCCGGGCGGCAGCAGCGCGAATCGTCGCCCACGACGGCCGAGGCGCGCTGACGTTCACCAGCACCGCTACCACACGGCGTCCGTCGGCGCGGGCCAAGTCCCTTCTGCGGGATCCGGGAAGGGCGCCGTCGTGGCCGTAGGCCCTCCCACAACCGAGCCGCTCGACCGCCAGACCGATCCCGTAGGGTGCCGAGAAGAGAACCTGGGTGCCCAGCACCGTGTGCGTTCCCCTGACGGTCGTCTTCATCGCCGCGAACTGGGCCGGCGGCAACAGGCGGCCACCCAGTAGGTTGGCGTAGAAGCGGGTCAGGTCGTCGGCGTACGAGACGATCTGACCCGCGCCCCACCCATCAGGAGCCACCCGAGACGTGTCATCCAGCGTTTCGCCCCGCGGAATCGGGACACCAGGGATGCTCCTGACGTAGCCGTGGACGACCCGCCCGTCGAGAGCGGTGCGGAAGGGGTACGAGGACGAATGTAGGCCGAGTGGACGGAGGATGCGGTTCCGAAGCTCGTGTTCCAGGGATCTGCCGGCTACCGCCTCGACGACGAGCCCCAGGAGGACGTAGTTCGTGTTCGAGTACGCCCAGTCGGT
>JBKPRA010000014.1:0-81772 GCA_046734335.1 Actinomycetota bacterium
CGGTTGAGAAGCGACCGCCGTCACTAGCCGACCTTCTCGGCGACCCGCAACCGCGCAGAGGCAGCGCGCGGGTTCATCGCAGCCTCGCGTGCGGTCGGCCGTACGGGTCGCGGAGTCAGCACGCGCAGCACCGGCTCGTGACCACAGGCGCAGACTGGGAAGTCCGGCGGGCATGTGCAACCGCGGGCTTCCTCCCGGAAGAAATGCTTGACGATTCGGTCCTCGAGCGAGTGGAAGGCGATCACGGCGACGCGGCCACCCGGCCGGAGCATCTCGACCGCGGCGGGCAGCGCGTCCTCGAGGGCGTCGAGCTCCTCGTTCACGGCGATGCGGAGCGCCTGAAAGACGCGCCGGGCCGGGTGACCGTCGCCGAACCTGGCGGGTGCGGGAATGGCGGCCTTGATCGTGTCGACGAGCTCGCCGGTACGCTCGAACGGCTGCTTGCGCCGCCGGCGGCCGATCGACCGCGCGATCTGGCGCGCGTAGCGCTCCTCGCCGTAGCGGCGGAAGATCCGCTCGAGGTCGCGCTCGGAGGCTTCGTTCACGAGCTCGCGCGCCGAGTAGTCCGACGAGGGATCCATGCGCATGTCGAGCGGGGCGTCGGTCGCGTACGAGAATCCGCGCTCCGGCCGGTCGAGCTGCATGCTCGAGACGCCCAGGTCGAGCAGGATCGCGTCGGCGCGGACTCCGTTCTCGGCCAGCTGGGCGATCACGATCGAGAAGTCGCCTCGCAGGAGCCTCGCCGAAACCGCCGCCGTACGACGGAAGTGCTCGAAATATGGACGCACAGTCGGGTCGCGGTCGATCGCGATCACCCTGCCGTCGCCGTGGAGGTCGCGGGCGAGCAGGGCGGCGTGGCCGCCGGCCCCGAAGGTCGCGTCGACCAGCGTGTGCCCGGGCTCGAGAGCGAGCAGCGCCCGCACCTCGTCTGCGAGGACCGGGACGTGGTCAGTCGTGTCGGGCTGCAAGACGTTCGGCAACATGCTCTGCACTTCCCATGACCTCCTCGATCTGAGCGCGCCAGGCGGCGCGGTCCCAGATCTCGATTCGTCCGCGCATGCCGACGACGACCACCTCGCGACCGAGCTTCGCGTGCTCGATCAGCACCGGCGGCAGCATCACGCGGCCCTGCTTGTCGGGTTTGGCCTCGATTGCGCCCGTGTAGTAGAAGCGCTCGAGGACGCGGCTCTCGCGGCTGAGCGGGTCGAGCCCGGCGAGCCGGTCTTCGACCAGCTGCGTCCAGTCCCCGGTGGGGTAGGCCTCGACGCAGGAGTCGAGACCGCGGGTGAGAACAACGCCGTCTGCCATCGCCGTGCGAAACCGCGCCGGCAGCGTGAGGCGGTTCTTCTCGTCCAGGGTGTGCTCGTGTTCGCCCAGTAGCATTGGTCCACGCTGCCCCACTCTACCCCACGATTCCCCACAATTCAACCCCGACACCCCCTGAAGGGTTCGGTACGGTTCAGGCGTCATGGGGTCTCGGCAGGCGCTCCCCCAGACCCGCGGCAGGACGTGCATCACCGACGGCGGCATGGAAACGGTGTTGCTCTTCCGTCGCGGGATCGACCTCCCGTGTTTCGCGGCGTTTCCGCTGGTCGACACGGACGCCGGGAGAGATGAACTGCGGATGTACCTCGAGCCGTACGCAGTGCTCGCCCAGGAGCGCGGAATCGGGCTCGTCCTCGACACCCCGACGTGGCGTGCGAGCGCAGACTGGGGCGAGCAGCTCGGCTACGACCCTGGGCGTCTGGCCGAGGTGAACCGGAAGGCGGTGGGGCTGATCGAGCAGGTTCGCGACGACCATTCTCAGACCCCGGTCGTGGTCTGCGGCACTGTCGGGCCACGCGACGACGCCTATCGTCCCCGCGCGCTGATGACGGCCGACGAGGCGGAGCGCTACCACTCGACGCAGGTCCAGACCCTGGCCGACGCGGGCGCGGACATGATCTCCGGGCTCACGCTGACCTACCCGGACGAGGCGATCGGGATCGTGCGGGCTGCACGTCGTACCGGGATCCCGGTCGCGGTCTCGTTCACGGTCGAGACCGACGGCCGCCTGCCCGGCGGAACAGCGCTCGGGGAAGCGATCCGCCGCGTGGACGCCGAGACGGACGGTGCCCCCGCCTACTTCATGATCAACTGCGCCCATCCGACCCACTTCACCGGCGTGCTCGAGCAGGGCGGCGACTGGATCGAACGGATCGGCGGTGTGCGGGCGAACGCCTCGCGCATGAGCCACGCGGAGCTCGACGAGGCCGAGGAACTGGACGAGGGCGATCCAGCGGAGCTGGCCGAGCAGTATCGCGTGCTCCACTCCCTCCTCCCCGCTGCGACGGTCGTCGGCGGCTGTTGCGGTACCGATCACCGGCATGTCGGAGCCGTCGTCGACGCCTGGCTCGAAGCCGCGTAAGACTGACCTCACACGAGCGCGGCCGCCGGCGTTTCCCTCGATGATGGAAGCAACAGTGACGATTCCACCGTTCGAGCGCTTCTACGCCGAGCATCGTGACGAGGTGTACGGCCTGCTTGCGCGGCGGCTCGGACGGCAGCGGGCCGAGGACGCGTTCCAGGAGACGTTCCTGCGTGCGTTGCGCTCGTATCCGTCCCTGCGGCACGGCGAGTACCTGCGCGCGTGGGTGCTGACGATCGCCCGCAACGTAGCCGTCGATGCCTTCCGCCGGGAACGGCCGACGGCCGAGCTCGAAGAGCAGGCCGAGCTGCCGCGGCGCCCCGCCTATGCGGAGCTGGAGCATCTGACCGACGCCCTGCCGCCTACCGAGCGTGCAGCCGTCGTCTTCCGCTACGCCTACGACATGCCTTACGCCGCCATCGGCGCGGCCCTCGGCTCGTCCGAGGACGCCGCCCGCCAGGCGGCCTCCGCCGGTGTACGCCGGCTGCGAAGAAAGGAGACCACATGACCGTCCCCACCGACCTCGACCAGCGCTTCCGCGACGCCGCCACCCGTGAGGGGCTGGTCGACGTCGCCTACGACCTGGCCGACTCGCCCGTCGGCGAGCTGCTCGTAGCCGTCACCGACCGCGGGCTCTGCCGGATCGCATACCGGCCCGACGACGCCCTCGACGAGATCGCCAACGATTTCGGCGTCCGCGTCCTCCGGGTCCCCCGCCGGGTCGAGGGCGTCCGCCGCGAGCTGGACGAGTACTTCGATGGCCGGCGCCGCGAATTCGACCTCGAGCTCGACCTGACGCCCGTGGCCGACTTCCACCGGTTGGCGCTGGACGAGCTCGCACGCGTGCCGTACGGCCAGGTGACGACGTACGGCACGCTCGCCGCCAAGGTTGGCCGGCCCAAGGCCGCCCGCGCGATCGGCGGCGCGATGAACCGGAACCCGATCCCGATCGTGCTGCCTTGCCACCGTGTCGTCGGTGCCGGCGGCGCGCTCGTCGGCTACGCCGGCGGCCTCGAGCGCAAGGAGCTCCTGCTCCGGCTGGAAGGGGCGCTTCTCTAGCCCGCCTGAGCGGACGGAGCGCCCCGATCGCTCATCGTGTCGACGAGCTTCTGGGCGACGGAGGGCAGATCGCGCTCGAGCACGCGGAAGTCTGTCCCGAACAGGACGAGCAGGTCGAGCGGCGAGGCCGCCCTGACGGTGGCGCTCCGGCGCTTGCCGCTGATGATCGCCATCTCGCCGAAGAAGTCGCCGGCGCCGAGGGTGTTCACGAGCCTGCCGTCCTGCTCGACCTCGGCGGTTCCGTCCTCGATCACGAAGAAGCAGTAGCCGGACGCTCCTTCCACTGTCAGGCACTTGCCCGGAGCAACGTTCCGCTCCTCGAAGAGCCGGGCCGTGGCTTCGAGCTCGTCGTCCGAGAGCGTCGAGAAGAGCGGGATCACCCGCAGCCTGTCGGCAGTGACAGCCACGTCGCGACCCTAACCTGGACGCTGGGCACGGACAACGGCCGTCACCGAATCGTCACCAAAGCGACCCACCCCTTTCACCGCGCAGATGGGTCGCTTGACGTTCCAATAGTGTAAGTCTATGCTTACGGTAAGTCATGGCTTACGCAACAGCAATGGACGCGCTCGGTGACGCGACCCGGCGGGAGATCATGGAGCGACTGCGAAGCGGGCCTCGCCCGGTCGGTGAGTTGGCCGCAGAACTGCCGGTCTCCCGACCAGCGGTCTCGCAGCATCTACGCGTCCTGAAGGAGGCGGGGCTGGTGGCCGAGCGCAAGGACGGGACGCGCAGGATCTACGGCGTGGAACCGCAGGCGATCGCCGACCTGCGTGCGTACTTCGACAGCTTCTGGGAGCAGGCCCTCGCCGGGTTCAAGGCGGCGGCCGAGAGCGAGAGGAGGAAGACGTGAGCAACACGCAGGCCGTGATCGCGCCGGTCCACAAAACCATGGTGGTCGACTGCAGCCCCGAGCGTGCGTTCGAGGTCTTCACGCGCGAGTTGGGGACGTGGTGGCCGCTCGGCTCGCACTCGATCGGCGGCGAGAAGATCACCGAGGTCGTGTTCGAGGAGCATGTCGGCGGGCGGATCTTCGAGCGGCACGACGACGGCGGCGAAGGCGACTGGGGTCGTGTGCTGGCCTGGGAGCCGCCGACCCGCTTTGTCATGACCTGGCATCCGGGGCACGACCCCTTGCAGGCGACCGAGCTGGAGGTGCGCTTCGCCCCGGCAGACGAGGGTACACGTGTCGACCTGGAACATCGCGGTTGGGAGATCCTCGCCGAGAGGGCCCAGGAGGCGCGTTCCGGCTACGACACCGGCTGGGGCGACGTCCTCGGCCACTACACTCGTCAGCTCGGAGGTTGATGGGCTACTCGGTCAAGAACGTCGACGACATCGAAGGCGCAGGCCCGGGCGGCGCCGTGCGCTTCGTCCGTCGTGAGCTTGGCCTCGAGGCGTTCGGGATCAACTGGTTCGAGCTGCCGCCCGGCACGCCGGGCCTGGAGCACGACGAGACCGACTCGGGCCAGGAGGAAGTGAACGTCGTGGTCGCCGGCGCCGGCCACTGGCAGGTCGAGGGCGAGGAGGTGCCGGTCAAGGTCGGCACCTTTCTCCGCTTCGACCCGGAGACGACACGGCAGCCGGTCGCCGGCCCTGACGGGATGACGTTCGTCGCCGTCGGCGCCCGCCGGGGCAGCTACGAGCCCCGCGGGCCGTTCTGATCGCCGCGTAGCACCTCACCCGATGGATACGGTGCGACCGTGCGCGCGCCGGTCCGCATCGGGCTTCAGATCCCGAGCTTCAACTTCCCGGGCGTCGCTGCGACCGACCTCTTCGCCCGCCTGGTCGAGATCGCCGGGACCGCCGAGACCTCTGGATTCGACTCCCTGTTCGTCATGGACCACCTCCACCAGATCCCAGGAGTCGGGCCGCCGACGAACTGGATGCTGGAGGGCAACGCCATCCTTGCGGCGCTCGCCGCGCGCACAGAGCGGCTGAACCTCGGCCTGATGGTCGGGGCGGTCACGTACCGGAACCCGGCCCTCCACGCGAAGATCACGACCACGCTCGACGTCGTCTCGGGCGGGCGGGCGATCCATTCGCTCGGCGCCGCATGGTTCGAGGACGAGCACCGTGCGTACGGCTACGAGTTCCCGCCGCTCGGGGAGCGCTTCGAGCGACTCGAGGACGCGCTCCGGATCTCGCGGGCCATGTTCACCCAGGAGTCGCCGACCTACGAGGGACGTCACTACCGCGTCGAAGGTGTCCTGAACAACCCGCGTCCGCTCCGCGGCGACATCCCGATCCTCGTCGGCGGCAGCGGCGAACGGAAGACGTTGCGGCTGGTCGCCGAGCACGCCGACGCCTGCAACATCTTCGGCGATCCCGAACGGTCGCGTCACCTGATGGACGTGCTCGACGCCCACTGTGCCGATGTCGGACGCGACCCGAAGGAGATCACCCGCACTCGTCTCGGGACGCTCGCGATCGCGGACGCCCACGACGAAGCGGAGCGACGGCTGGCCTCGTGGCCGGACCGCTTGGCACTCGATCCCGACCGCCTGCGCAACGTCCTCACGGTCGGCACACCGGACGAGGTCGTCGAGCAGGTGCGGGCACTCCGGGACGCCGGCATCGAGGCCCTGATCCTGAACATGCCGGACCCGTATGACCTCGACTCCGTCGCCCTCGCCGGCGAGACGCTCGTGCGCGCGTTCGACGGAAGCTAGTCGGGCAGCATCAGGCGATAGCCCACCCCCCAGACGTTGATCACGTACGGCGTCGCCGTCAGCGGAGCGATCCGGCGGCGTACGCGCGAGGCGTGCGAATCCAAGGTGCGTGTCCGGCCGATCGACCTGAAGCCCCAGACCTCGCGCAGCAGCTCGTCCTTCTCGTAGACGCGCGTCGGCTGCTCGGCGAGCTTGGCGAGGAGCTCGAACTCCTTCGCGGGGAGCAGCAGGCGGCGGCCGCCGACCAGGACGCAGCGGGTCGGCCGGTCGATGTGGATCTCTCCCGCCTCGAGCACGTCCATCGGCTTCGGCGCCGCCCGGCGAAGCACAGCCCGGATCCGCGCGCGCAGCTCCTCGTAGGCGAACGGCCGGTCGACGTAGTCGTCGGCGCCGCGCTCGAGGGCGCGGGCGCGGTCGACGGCGTTCGCCTCCTCGCGGCCGAGCAGGATCACGGGGACGTCGCGGTCCCACGAGCGGCCCGGAACGCCGTCGCGAAGACGCGTACAGAGCTCCAGCTCGGCGACCAGGACGAGATCGGGGCGGACGCGCTCGGCCAGGTCGAAGACCTCCCCGGGATGACTGGCTCCCAGGACGTCGAAGCCGTCGTCGGCGAGCTGGCGCTCGAGAAAACCGCGGGTTTCGGTCTCCGGCTCGGCGACGATCAGCGCAGCTGACATGCGGCCGACGGTAGCGCCGCCCGGGTGGCCCGGCTAGTTGTCCATTCGCGCGAGAGTGCGCCGACCTGTCTACAGTCGCCCGCAGTGGACATCCACGCTTACCTGCGACGAATCGGGCTCTCGGCGCGTCCCGAACCGACGCTCGACGGGCTTTCGGACCTCGGCCTGGCGCACCTGTGCTCGGTCCCGTTCGAGAACCTCGACATAGCCGCCCGCCGGCCGTTGTCGCTCGACCTCGAGGCGATCTACGACAAGCTGGTCGTCCGGCGCCGCGGCGGCTTCTGCTACGAGCTGAACGGGCTCTACTCCTGGCTCCTCCGCGAGCTCGGCTTCGAGGTCACGCTGCTCGCCGGGCAGCTGATGGATCCCGTCACCGGCGAGCCGGGCCCCGAGCGGGCCCACCTGGTCCTGCTCGTCGACCTGGACGGGCCGCAGCTCGTCGACGTCGGTTGGGGTGAGGCCTACCGTCGGCCGTTCGCGCTCCGGGTCGGCAACGAGCACGTCGACGCGGGGATCGCCTCCTACCGCCTCGACCAGGACAACGGCGGCTGGCGGATCGTGGAGCGCCACGACGACAGCCTCGAGACGAACCTCAAGCCGACTCCCGGCTGGCGCATCGCCTACCGCTTCGACCTCGAGCCCCACGAGCTGGCGGACTTCGAGGAGACCTGCCGCTGGCAGGAGACCGAGTCGCCGTTCTTCACGGGACACCGCTTCTGCACGATCGCGACCCGCGACGGCCGCCGTACGTTGATGGACGACCGTCTGATCGTGCGGGCGTCCGGCGAGCGCACGGAACGGCGCGTGGACGACGAAGAGTGGCCTGCGCTGCTCGACGAGCTCTTCGGGGTCAGAGACGCCCCGACCTGATCACGCCGATCAGGAGCCAGACGCCGAGCACGGTCGAGAGCGCGAAGCCGATCAGCGAGATCACGTGCAGGCCGAGCACGTGCGGCCCGCCCTCCGCGAAAATGCCGATCAGGCTCGAGCCGATCAGCCCGCCGGCGACGACGAGTGCGATCACGAGCCGGTTGAAGGCGACGTCGAGCTTATGCATGAACTCGTCGAGGCCCTTGTGCACGAACCCGACCTCGATCTGCCCGTCGCGCAGCGACTCGAGGATGTCGTGCACCTGGTATGGCGTCTCGCGGACGATCCCGACGAGTGCGCGCGCCTCCTTGCGGGCGCGCGTCATCATCCGCCTCGGCGTGTACCGGTGGAGCATAAGGTCGCGTGCATACGGCTTCGCGACCTCGAACACGTTGAAATCCGGGTACAGCTCGACGCCGACCGAGCCGACCGTCGCGATCGCCTTGTCGAGCAGGACGAAACGCGTCGGCAGCCGTAGGTTCTGCGAATAGATCAGCGCGAACGCCTCCCTGATCACCTGGAGCGGGTCGATCTCGGAGAGCCGCGCGCCGTAGTACTTGTAGTAGAGCTCGCGCAGTTCCCGGGTGAGGTCCTGCTCGCGCGAGCGGTCGTAGCGCACCCCCAGGTCGCCGAGCCGCTTGGCCAGCGCGTCAACGTTCTCCTCGGCTGCGTCGATGAACAGCGCGGTCAGCTTCGACATGTCGTCGTCGGACAGCTTCCCCGCCAGCCCGAAGTCGACGAGGCCGATCTGCTCGCCGCCGATCAGGAGGATGTTCGCCGGATGCGGGTCGGCGTGGAAGAACCCGTGGCGAAAGATCATCGTCATCCACGCCTCGGTGATCAGGTAGGCGAGATGCCGCCGCTCGTCCATCGTGAACGCCTGTAGCTCGAGATCGGCTACCTGCTCGCCATCGAGCAGCTCCAGCGTGAGCACGCGCTGGCGCGAGTAGCTCCAGTAGACGTGCGGGATGCGGACGTGGGCGTGGCCGGCGAAATGCCGGTGGAAGGTCTGTGCGTTGCGCGCCTCCAGCCGGTAGTCGAGCTCGTGCCGGATCGAGCGCGCGAACTCATCGACCAGCTCGCGGGCGTCGATGAAGTCGAGCGCGCGGACGCGTTCCTTCGCGATCCGTGCCGCCTGGTAGAGAAGCTGCAGGTCGGCTTCGATCTGACGGGGCGCGTCCGGCCGCTGCACCTTGACCGCGACGCGCTTGCCGTTCGGGAGCACCGCGCGATGCACCTGCCCGATCGAGGCGGCGGCCATGGGTGTTTCCTCGAACGCGGTGAACAGCTTCTCGATCGGCAGGTCGAGCTCTTCGCGGACGACGCGCTCGACCTCCCTGAACGGGAAGGGCGTGACGTCGTCCTGCAGGGCGCGCAGCTCGGTGATGATGTCCGGCGGGACGATGTCCGGCCGGGTGGAGAGCAGCTGGCCGAACTTGACGAACGTCGGCCCGAGTTCGTCGAGCATCTCCCGCAGGTGCCGCCCGCGCTGGGTCGGCGACGGCTGCGTGTCGAGTGCCGCCGGCGGCCGCGGCCAGGGGAGCAGGTCGGTCAGCTTGTGGGTTTCGAGCCAGTAGCCGAAGCCGTGCCGGACCGCCACCTGGGCGATCTCTGACATGCGGCCGAGGCTGCGCTGCGCAGGCTGCGCCATGCGCTCAGTGTTGCACGCAACCCTCGAAAAGCCTGCTGATCACACTCGAGACCTACGAGGCGGACGGCGGCGGCTGGACTTCGCGCGGACGCTCCAGCAGCCGCAGCCGGTGCTCCAGCTGCGCGACGCGGAGCTCGAGCTCTTCCATCTCGTCGCGGGTGACGAGGCCGAGCTGCCGGGCGAGCCCGGCGAGGCTGTCTCCCGCCCGCTCGCCGAACCGGGCGGCGTCGCCGCGCCAGCGCGTGACCGCCTCCTCGAGCACCTGGCGGGCCTCGTCGCGGCGTATCCCGCCGCGCTCGCTCAGATCGCCCGCGAGCTCCTCGATCCGCTCGGCCGTGAGCGAGACCACGCCGACGGCCGCGAGCGCGAGCCGCTCGGCCAGGTCCCGATCGCCCTTACCGGGCTCTGCCATGCGGCCGCGTCCGACGCCGCTGACGCCTGCGCTCGCGCTTGGCCTGCGACTTCGACACGGCGCCGTCGCCCCCGCCGGTCGCAGCCGGTTGTGGAGCACGCTCGTCCTCGATCGGGGCGAGGATGTCGAGCGGGGTCGAAGGGCTGGGCTCCGCGGCGAGAGCCGCCTCGGACTGCTCCATCGCCACCTCGAGCTGTCCGACGCCGCCCTTGACCTCCTTGCTGCCGATCAAGCGTCTGTACTCCGGCTCGCGCTCCTTCCACATGGTCAGCAGCGGCGCAGCGATGAAGATCGACGAGTACGCACCGGAGGCGATGCCGACGATCAGCGCGAGCGCGAACGTCTTCAGCGTGTCCCCGCCGAAGAAATACAGCGACAGCACCGGCAGCAAGGTGATGAACGTCGTCGCCAGCGAGCGTCGGATCGTCTCCCACAGCGAGACGTTGGCGATCGTCGCGAACGACGAGCCGCGCATCAGTGGAATGTTCTCACGCATGCGGTCGAAAATGATGATCGTGTCGTAGATCGAGTAGCCGAGCACGGTCAGCACAGCGGCGACCGTGGCGGTCGTCACCTCGCTTCCGCTGAGCGCGTAGATGCCGACGGTGATCAGCAGGTCGTGGATCAGGGCGATGATCACTGGAATCGCGAACTTGAAGTCGAACCGGATCGCGATGTAGACGATGATCAGCGCCAGCGAGACGATGATGGCGAGGATCGCGAGCCTGGCGATCTGTCGGCCGAAGCTCGAGGAGACGTTCTGGATGCCGATGGACTTCGCGCCGAGCTTCGTCTCCAGGTCGTTCGAGAGCGTCTCCTGGGCTGCCGGCTTCAGAGACTTCGTCCGGATCTGGAACGACTTGTAGGAATCTCCCTGCGAGCCCCCACGGCCCTGGATGACCGCGTCCGACTGCCCGATCGCCGCGGCCTGGTCGCGAACGTTCGTCAGCGACACGTAGTCGGGCGTCTTGAACTGGATCTGCGTGCCGCCCTTGAAGTCGATGCCCAGGTTCAGGCCGCGGACGGCGAGCGCGCCGATGCCGAGCGCGATCACGACGCCGGAGATCGCGAACCAGAGGTAGCGGCGCCTCATGAAGTCGATCTGCAGCCAGCGGCCCTTCTGCTGGCCCCCCGCGCCCATGAAGGCCGGGTTGTCGAACCAGCGGAAGCCGGCGAGCAGGCCGAGCATCGCGCGCGTGGCGGCGACCGCCGTGACCAGCGAGAGCACGGTGCCGATCAGCAGCATCAGCGCGAAGCCCTTCACGCCTGCGGTCGCGACCGCGAACAGCACGAGCGCGGTGATCGCCGTGACCACGTTCGCGTCGACGATCGTGTGGAAACCCTTCGAGTAGCCGGCGTTGATGGCCGCGCGCACGGATTTCCCGGCGCGCACCTCTTCCTTGATGCGTTCGAACACGACGATGTTCGCGTCGGCCGCCACGCCGATCGTCAGGATCATCCCGGCGAAGCCCGGTAGCGTCAGGGTCACGTTGAGGAGCAGGATCACGCCGTACAGGAATGCTGCGTAGATGCCGAGGCCGATCACCGCGACGACGCCGAGGAAGCGGTAGACGAGCAGGAGGAATAACGCGACGACCAGCAGGCCGATCGCGGCGGCGAGCTTCGCTTCGTTCAGCGAGTCCTTGCCGAGCGTCGCCGAGACCTGCGACTGCTCGAGCTGGTTGAACACGTACGGGAGGGCGCCAGTCTGGAGCACGATCGCCAGGTCCTTCGCCTCTCCGTACTTGCCGATGTTGGTGATCTGCCCGCCACCCGAGATGCCGTTGGCAAGACCCGGATCGCTGGGGTCGATCTGCGGCCAGGATTTGATGTCCCGGTCGAGCACGATCGCGAACATCTGCGGCGACCCCCAAAGCCGGCCGCGCTGGTACAGGTTCTTCGTGATCCGCTGGAAGATCCGGTTGCCCTTGCCGGTGAAGGCGAGCCGGACGATCGGCTGGCCGGTCTGGGGGTCGAAGTCGGCCTGGGTGCCGGACGACTTCAGCTCCGCGCCGGTCATCTCCGGGATCCGCTTCTCCTCGTTCGGGTTCGTCGGGTCGTTCTTGAACAGGTAGTAGACGGTCTGCCCGACCGCGGTGTCGCCGGGCGGACACGGGTTGTTCTCGGTAGCCGTGCACGTGATCACGACGGTGCCGGCCGGAACGGCGAAGACCTTGCCGCCCCTCGGCACCCTCGGATTGCGCGGACTGAACAACCCCTGCCGCGTGTCCGACGGCCCGGCGAGCAGTTGCTTGTTCCTGCCGAACAGGTAGTACGCAGTCGGGGTCCCTTGCTTCGCCTTCGCCTGCTGGCCGGAGAGGAGGTTGTAAAGGTTGGCGGTTGCAACGGGGACGCGCGCGAAGCCTTGCGTCGTCACCGAGGGGCCGGTCAGGTCGGCCTGGAGGTCGTAGAACTCGAGCTGTGCGGTCTTTCCGATCAGCTGGGCGGCCTGGCCGGCGTTCTTGACGCCAGGCAGCTCGATCACGATCTGGTCGTTGCCCTGCTTGCGGATCTCCGGCTCGGCGACGCCGAGCTTATCGACACGCTGCCGCATGATCGAGACGGCGTTGTCGAGCCCCTGCTGGGTGACCTTCTGGCCCTTCGGCGGCACCGCCTGGAGGACGACCTCGAGACCGCCCTGGAGGTCGAGGCCGAGGCGCGTCTTCTTGTGCGCAGGCGACCCGGGAACGCCCAGCAGCGCCACGCCGACGACCGCGGCCATGATCAGGCCGACGAGGATCAGATGGTTACGGCGTGTGTGCACGGGCTGACCAGCTTAGCGCCGGTTTTCGCCGACCGGCTCGGAAGCCTCCGCCTCCGGTGCGACGGGCTCAACCTCGTCCTCGTCCGGCATCACGAGGGCGATCGCGCGCTTGGACAGCCGTGCCTCTGACCCTGGCGAGAGCTCGACGGTCACCTCGTCCTCGTCGATCCGAACGACCGTCGCGAAGAACCCGCCGGCGGTCAGCACCTCGTCCCCGACGCGCAGATGGTCGATCATCAGCTGCTGGTTGAGCTGCCGCCTTCGCTGAGGGCGGACAAGCATCAGCCAGACCAGAAAGAGGACGAGGAGGACGAGGATGAAGATCCCGCCACTGGTCATGCTTCGCTCGCCATCCGTCGCCGCATTTCCAAGGTGAAGTCTGCCAGCCGTCCGTGTTCGATCGCGGACCGCGCTCCTAGTGTGACGTCTAGCAGGAAACGAAGATTGTGGACAGACAGCAGGCGCAGCGCGAGCAACTCCTGTTGGTTGACCAGGTGCCTGATGTACGCGCGCGAGAACCGGGCGCAAGCAGGACAGGAGCAGCGCTCATCGAGGGGGCGGCCGTCGCGGGCGAACCGGGCGTTCCGGAGGTTGAGACGCCCGTGCGAGGTCAGTGCGGTGCCGGTTCGCCCCAGGCGCGTCGGCAGGACGCAGTCGAACATGTCGATCCCGCGGGCGATCACGTCGAGGATCCCGTCAGGGTCGCCGATCCCCATGAAATAACGCGGTTTGTCGACCGGCAGGATGGGCGCCGACCACTCCACCGCCTCGACCATCTCCGGCCGCGGCTCGCCGACCGACAGTCCCCCGAGCGCGTAGCCGTCGAACCCGAGCGCCGTGATCTCCTCCACCGAGCGGCCGCGGAGCTCCCGGTCGGAGCCGCCCTGGGTGATCCCGAACACGAGCTGGCCCGTCGCCCTCGGCGCCTCGCGCTGTCGCCCCGCCCATGTGGTCGTCAGTCGCACCGCACGTTCGAGCTCCACGCGCGGGACGCCCGCCGGCGGGCAGACGTCCAGGCACATCGCGATGTCCGACCCCAGCTTCGCCTGGATCGCCGCGGCCAACTCCGGCGTAAACCGTGCTCGATCGCCGTCGTACACCGATCGAAAGGTGACTCCCTCGTCGTCCACCGCCAGCAGCGTGTCACGGAGCGAAAAGACCTGGAAACCGCCCGAATCGGTGAGAATCGGCCCGTCCCAGCCCATGAAAGCGTGGAGCCCGCCGAGCTCCGCGATCAGCTCTTCGCCCGGCCGGAAGTGCAAGTGGTACGTGTTCCCGAGCAGGATCGCGGCGCCGGCTTCGCGCACCTCGTCGGGATGCAGGCTCTTGACGCTCGCCTTCGTCCCAACAGGCATGAACGCCGGCGTCGGCACGTCGCCGTGCACGGTGTGGAGGACGCCCGCCCTGGCAGCGCCGTCGGTCGCGGTCACCTCGAAGGTTGTCATGCCGGCCCCCTTCTGGGGCACCCCTGCCCACCACCCACTGCGAGCCTAGCGAGCAACTCCGTACGGGTGTGCGACGGAATCGTGTCGGAACCGTGAAGCTCGAAGCGGCCGCTCACAGGACGAGCATCGCATCGCCGAAGGAGTAGAAGCGGTAGCCCTCTTCGACGGCCAGCCGGTACAGCTCTCTCGTCTCTTCGACGCCTGCGAAGGCCATCACGAGCGCGAGCAGCGTCGAGCGCGGCAGGTGGAAGTTCGTCACGAGAGCATCGACGCGGCGGAACTCGAAGCCCGGCGTGATGAACAGCTCGGTGCGGCCGTCGAGCGCTCCGCCGCGGGCGAGCGTCTCGAGCACGCGCACGGTAGTCGTGCCGACGGCGACGACGCGCGACGCATCATCAATCCGCTTCCAGGCCGCGCCCGCGACCGAATACCGCTCGCCGTGCAGCCGGTGGTCGGCGAGATCATCGACGGCGACCGGACGAAAGGTGTCGAGCCCGACGTGGAGTGTCACCCGCTCCACCTCGAGTCGTCCCAGGAGCCCGGACGTGAAGTGGAGCCCCGCGGTCGGCGCAGCGGCGGAGCCGGCATCGCGCGCGTACACCGTCTGGTAGCGCTCCGGATCGGTCAGCGGCTCGCTGATGTAGGGCGGCAGCGGAGTCTCGCCCGCCGGCTCGCCGTCGAGCCTCACCCGCCAGCGCCCTTCGCCGAGGTGTTCGAGCAGCTCGACCGGCCCGTACCTCCTCCCCGCCCGCAGCCGCCGCGTCGGGCGGGCAAGCGCCTCCCACTCACCCTCGCCGAGCGCCTCGAGCAGGAGGATTTCGCCGCGCGGGCGCTCGATCGGGATCCGAGCGGGAACCACGCGCGTGTCGTTGACGACGATCAGCGAGTCGCCGATCTCCTCCGGCAGGTCACGGAACGTTCGGTGCCTGACACTGTGGAGCACCCGGTCGTAGACCAGCAGCCGGGACTCGTCGCGCCGCTCGGGCGGGTGCTGCGCGATCAGCCCGGGCGGAAGGTCGTAGTCGAGCTCGGATGACTTCATCCGGCGAACACGCTATCGTCGCTCACATGGAGAACGACGCTCTGGAGCGGGCCCGTGAACGTCTCTCCGAAGCGGTCGAAGGCAAGGCCCAGCCGGCCGATGTCGAAGCGGCGCTCGATCGGGCGCGGTCACAGGTCGAGGCGCTCGCCGCGACCGCGGCGGCGCTCGAGTCGACGCTCCCCGACCGGGTCGGTGAAGCCGTCCGGGACGGCATCCGGCTTGAGGCCCGCCCCGTCTCACGCCAGCTTGCCGAGGTGCGCGGCCTGGCCAACCAGACGATCCGGCGCCTGGAGCGCATCGAGACCGAGCTCCTTGCCGAGCGCAACTCGCGCGTCGACGATCTCGGCCTGCTGGTCGATCTGATCGAGTCGAGCTGGCGGGCGGTCGACGAGCGTCTGGGCCGGATCGAGGAGGCCGTGCACGACCGGAGCGGGGCGACCGTCTACCGCATCGGCGAAGCCGGCTAGGGACGCTCGCTCCGCGTTTGGGGGAACGGCCGGTTCCCCAGGAGCCCCCTCCGTACTCCCGTTCGCAGCTCAGTTGCCGGGTGAGCCGCGCCCCCATGTCGGGCGCGGCGACGAAAACCTGGTGGGCGACGGGCTAGGTCAGGGCGAGGATCACCGCGCTCGTCGCCGCCCAGGCGACCAGCGTGACGATCAGCGGCACGTCCGTGAGCAGGACGTTCTCGGGCTCCTCGCCGAGATCGTGCCGGTGCAGCAGGAGCAGGTAGCGGAAGACGCCGTAGACGACGAACGGCAGGGTCGCCATCATCGCCTTCGAGTCGCGGGCACCGAACGTGTACAGCGAGTAGGCGATTACCGTAGAGGCGGCGACGACCGAGACCAGCTGGTCGACCAGCGCCAGCGAGTAGCCCTCCAGCACCGGGCGTCCGGGCGTCTCTTCGGCGCCGACGAGGACGAGCTCGGCGCGGCGCTTCGCGAGCGCGAGGAAGAGCGCCAGCAGCCCGGTGCAGATCAGGAGCCATGGCGAGATGTGGACGTCCACCGCCTCGGCGCCGGCGCTTGCGCGCACCACGAACAGCGCCGCGATCACCAGCACGTCGATCAGGACGACGTGCTTCAGACCGGCCGAGTACGCGACCTGCAGCGCGAGGAAGGCGGCCATGAACGCGATCGACCACGGGCCGAGGTACGCGGTCAGGCCGAAGCCGACACAGGCGAGCCCGACCGCGAGGGCAATCGCGACCCGGGCCGGCAGCTCGCCGCTCGCAATTGGCCGCAGTCGCTTCACCGGATGCGCCCGGTCGTGGGGAGCGTCGCGGACGTCGTTCGCGAGATACGACGCGCTCGACGCAGCGCAGTACGCCACGAAGGCGACACAGGCGTCGAGCCACAGACTCGTGTCGCCGATCTTGCCCGCGAATAGGAGGCCGGCGAACAGGAGGAGGTTCTTCGTCCACTGTCGGGGCCGCAAGGCGACGAGCGCGGCGCGCCCGGCCGAGCGCGGTGCGGCGACAGCGGTCACGGCCATCGGCGGGATGGTAGACGGCCCGCCCGCCGCCCCGCCGCGTGCCAGCCTGTCGTGCGCCGCCGGGCTGCGCCCGGAGGCGCTGCGGGCAAACTCAGGAGGGAGGCATCACCGGCAGCCGCAGGTCGAACCGGCTGCCCTCGCCGAGCTCGCTCTGGAGCTCGATCCGCCCCCCGAGCGCAACCGCCAGCTCGCGGGCGATTGCCAGGCCCAGCCCCGTGCCGCCGCCGTCGCGAGACCAGAACGGCCGGAAGATGCGCTCGCGGTCCGACGGCTTGATCCCAGGCCCGGAGTCCGCGACCGAGACGGAAACGGTGCCGTTGGAGGCGAGGAGCGCGAGCTCGACCCGCCCGCCGTCCGGGGTCCACCGGAACGCATTCGAGAGCAGATTGGAGACGATCTGGAGGACGCGGTCGCCGTCCGAGACGATCACGGGCGCGCCGTCGCTATCGCAGCGGTAGTCGATCTCGCGGCGCCTCGCCTCCTCGCCGAACGTGGCGTACGCCTGCTCGACGAGGCGGCCCATGTCGACCTCCTCGTGCAGCACCGTGAAGCGGTGCGCGTCGAGCTTGGCCAGGTCGAGGACGTCGCCGACGAGCCGCTCCAGACGCTCCGCCTCCAGGGCGACCACGCTGAGCGACTCCGCCTCCATCACCGGGTCGATGATCAGCCCCTCTCGGAGGGCCTCGACGTGGCCGCGAATCGCGGTCAGCGGCGTCCGCAACTCGTGCGAGACGGACATCAGGAAGTTGCGCTCGCGTTGGTCGGCTTCCTTGAGCCTTGCAGCCATGTCCCGGAAGCGCTCGGACAGGTGGCTGATCTCGTCCGTTCCCCGCACGTTCGGGATGTCGACGTCGTACCGCCCCTTGGCGATTCCATCGGCCGCCTTGGACAGTGCGAGCACCGGCGTCGCGATCCGGCGCGAGAGGTACCAGGCGAGGCCGGCTGCGACGAACAGCCCGACCCCGAGCGCGACCAGGAGCAACTCGAAGAGCGAGAACCAGCCTTGCGTCAGGTCGGTCTTCTTGCGCGCGACCACCAGCGCGCCGAAGTTCTGCCCCTCGAGCACCAGCGGCTGACCGACGGCGAGGAACGTCTTGTGCTCTCCCGGCGGCGTGAACTCGAAGGTGGTCACCTTCTTGCCGTCGATCAGTGTCTGCCATTCGTCGCCGACCTGCGAGCGCGACAGCTCGCGCAGCCCGGAGCCGTGCCGGAAGAACACCGGGGCTCCGACGTAGTAGAGCCGGGCGCCGGTGGCCTGCTCGAGCTGCGGGCCGGCGAACTGCGGAGCAGAGCGGCCCTCGTCGATCGAGCTGATCGCCTGCTTGGCGTAGAGCTGGGACAGCCCCCGCGCCTCGCGCTTCAGCTCCGAGAGCGATTGCGAACGGACGTGGTCCTGGAACAGCTGGACCGCGATCAGGCTCGTGACGACGCCCGCCAGCGCGACGCCCGCCAGGTAGATCGCCGGCAGGCGGAAGCGCAGCGACCGGAACACGGGCTGCCCTAGGCGGCCGCGTCCTTCGCGGGCGCCACCTTGTACCCGACCCCCCAGACGGTCACGATCGGCGACGCGTCGCCGAGCTTCCGCCGGAGCTGGCGCACGTGGACGTCGACGGTCCGGGTATCGCCCGCGAACGTGTAACCCCACACGCGCTCGAGCAGCTGGTCACGCGTGAGGACGAGCCCACGATGGTCGAGGAGCTCCCACAACAGGTCGAACTCCTTCGGCGCCAGCTGGATCTCCTCTTCGCCGACACGCACCTCACGCCTGCCGGCGTCCACCATCAGCTGGCCGTGACGCAGTTGCTTGCTCTCGACCTGGCGCCGCTCGGGAGAGGCGCGCCTCAGGATCGACTTCACGCGGGCGACGAGCTCGCGCGGGTTGAAGGGCTTGGTCAGGTAGTCGTCGGCACCGACCTCGAGCCCGATGATCTTGTCGACGTCCTCGTCGCGGGCGGTCAGCATCAGAATCGGCACGTCGGAGCTCTTGCGGATGCGGCGGCAGACCTCGATCCCGTCGATGTCGGGCAGCATCAGGTCGAGCACGATCAGGGCCGGCGCGGATGCCTGGAACTGCGCGAGCGCCTCGTTCCCTGTCGCCGCGGTCCGGACCGTGTACCCGGCGTTCTTGAGATAGAGCGCGACGAAGGACGCGATCGAGCTCTCGTCCTCGACGACCAGAACGCTCTGGTTGGGACGGCTGGTCACTTTCCCGGCGAACCGGGCGCCTGACCGAGCGTGAAGGTGGTCGAGTGGCCGGGGAGAGCCCGGAACGGCCCGCCGTCGATCGAGTAGCGGCCAGGAAAGTCGGTGAACTCCGACGCGTCCAGGACGGCGACCCCGCGGCCGACGGCGCTGACGTCGATGCCGATCGCGTTGATCTGTACGCGGTAGGTGCCGCCGATCATCCTGAAGCGGACGTCGTCGCCCGAGTACCGGATCGACCCATTGGGAAGGACGGTGATCGTCTCGGCCCCGTAGACGACCGGCACTCGTCCGTCGGTGAGGTCGGTGTCCGCGATCACGACGTTCCCCGTGTCGAACCGCGCCAGGATCCCGCCCCGGGCCCGGACGCTCACGCTGCCGCGACCGTTGTCGATCACGAGCGTCCCGTCCCCGGGCGCCTTGGCAGCGGTGGGGAACGCCACGGCAGCCCAGGCTGCCGCCGGCAGCAAGAGCGCCAAGACGAGGACAAGCGGAAAGAAGCGACGCATCGCCTGAATCAGTATCGCCATCCCAGTTGTTGTCGGTCTAATCGCCGTGTAAAGAGAGTGTAAGAGCGGTCAGCAGCCGGAGGCAACCGGCCGGGCCGGCGGCCCCGCGGGAAGCTCATGGCGACGCAGCACGACATCGAGGCGGGCGCGGTAGACGGTCATGTCTTTGCGGGCCCAGTCACCGTGCGTCTGGCAGCGCCAGGCGGTATACCGCTCGTGGTGGTACGGGCTCGTCAGGCTCTCATTGTGCCCGATCACGTTCCGTAGCTGGATCCCGAACCGGCCCATCAGCCATGCTGTCAGCCGCAGCGAGGCGTCGAGCTGCCGCCGGTTGCCGAGAATCTCGGCGTCGCTGGTTCCCACGTGCTCGATTCCGATCGCCGTGTAGTTCAGCCCGACCGTATGACGGCACATCGTCGTCAGCGAGACGAGCTGGTAGATCGTCCCATCCTTGTCGATCACGAAGTGGGCACACGTTCCGGGCAGCTCGTGCAGCTCGCCGTCGGGCACGTCGGCGGCGAACGTCGAGTACGCCGAGGCGAAGCTCTCCGACGCCGTGTAGTGCTCCACGATCACGCGCGGGCGCTCGAGCCGCCAGGTGTCGAGCCCGTAGTGCCGGCGGGCGTACGCGGCAGTCTCGGCCTTCCGTTGCGCGCCGAACGGGATCGGCTTGGGGACGATCGGCGGCCTCGGCGGAGCTGCGGCGGGCGCGAGGAGCGTCAGGGCGACGAGTAGGGCGTTCACGGCGGCGCAGAGTAGCTACGCGGCCACCCGAAGGCGCGCGAGGGCGAGCTTGGCCGCACGTCCCGCGAGGACGTCCGACGCCGTGCCGACCCCGGTCCCGTAGGTCATGACGGCCGCGACGAGGACGCCGCCGGGCCAGTAGACGAGCCCGGCGTCGTGGCGCGCGTACGAGATCCAACCCGCTTTGTGCAGGAGCGTGTCCGGGCCGCCGCCGATGAAGCGTCCGAGCTTTCCCCGGTCGGGCACGTGGACGAGCAGGTAGAGCAGGTAGCGCGCGTCCGACGGCGTGAAGGCGCTCCCGTACCGGGCGATCAGCGGCCCTCGCCCGTCTGCGGCGAGGTGGATGTCCGTGAAGAGCCGGGCGAGGTCGTACGCGGTCGTGTACTTGCAACAGGGGAACGACGGCTGGCTCTCGACCCGGACGCGGATCGGCGGCAGCGCCGGCGTGCCGTGCAGGTACCCACCGCCCATCCAGGTTTCGCCGATCCCGAGCCCGCGGAGCAGCTCGTCGACCCGGGATCCGCCGCCGAAGGTCGACTCGGTCTCGTTGGCGGCATCGTTGTCCGACTCGATCAGCATCCGGCGGAGGAGCAAGTCGAGGTACGAGCCGGGCGCCGGCTTGCCCACATGACTACGCAGCGCCTCGACGGCGATCGCCACCTTCAGGGTCGAGGCAGCCGGAAACCGCGCGCGGGCGTTCCAGGCGCCGCCGCGCCCACTGACGAGGTCCTCCACATAGAGCGCGCTCGTTCCAGGAAAGGAGCGGGCGAGCGCACGGACGGTGCGTACCAGCCGCGCGTCCTGCGTCGCCCTGACCGCGCGTGGCGCCGCCGAACGCGGCAGGCCGAACACGTGTGGGACCGTCGACCGCTCGGTCACTTGCCCGGCTGCGTAGGCGGCAACCTTCACGGTCACCTCCTTCCGCGGCAGGGCCACGGTGAAGTCGAAGCTGCCGCGGGTGACGCGTCGGACTGCGATCGACCTTTCACCTGCCCGGACGACGACCGCCCACGTGCCGCGCGGCAGTCGGCCGGCGATCCGCCCGAACGAGACCTCCCGCTCGGCGGGCGCGACCAGCGCCAGCGGCGGAGGCGGCGGCGCGTCCGCGATCATCGGGGCACTAACCAGCGAGCGCGTCGCGCGTGTAGACGCCTTCGGGATTCCAGAGCATGTAGCCGCGGGCGTGCTGCCGGCGGGCGGCGGCGATCTGGTCGGTCACTTCGATCAGCCCGTAGCGGCGCGCGAGCGAGAAGTCCTGCAGCCACGGGATCAGAACCGCGCGGCCCTTCACCTGGCGGCGAAAGTCGAACAGCGCCCGCGCCACCGTCCGGCCGGGATAGGCATCGGGATCGGTGATGCCGTACTCGCCCGCGGAGAAGTGCGACGGGTAGACCATCGGGTAGACGGCGTCGAGGTACCCGGCGATCCGCTTCGGGACCTGGCCGATCCCGAGATCGTGGGTGGCGGCCAGCCCGAAGACGTCAGCGGAGACGCGGACGCCGAGCGGGTGCAGTGTCGAGGACGCGTACTGCAGGAACTTCGCGATCGTCGTGCCTTTGCGCTCAGCGCGCGCGTGGCGGTAGACGATCTGGGACAGGTCACCGTCGCTCGGGAAGCGAACGTAGTCGAACTGGATCTCGTCGAACCCGGCCTTGGCCGCGGCCGCACCGATCCCGACCGCATAGCGCCAGACCCGCCGGTCGTACGGATCGACCCAGCCCAGGCCGCCGTTGGTCAGCCAGCGCGAGCCGTCGGGCCGCAGGACGGCGAGCGCAGGGCGCTCCGCCGACAGGGTCGGGTCCTCGAAGACGACCACGCGGCCGATCAGGTACATCCCGGCCGCGTGCACTCTGGCGACGACGGATTCGACGTCGTAGTAGGGCCGGGCGGCGCCGATCTCCCGGGCGAGCGCAGGCAGGTCGCGGTTCACGAACCCGACCTGGCCGTTCTCGTCCTTGACGTCGACCTCGATCGTGTTCAGGCCGAACGCCTTCAGCGCGGTGTAGGCCTCGAGCTTCCCGGGCAGGCCCGCGAGCGGCGCAGTCACGTGGACGCCGCGCACCTCGGTCGGGTATGGCCGGGGGACGAGCGGCTTGTCGACCATGGTCGGCAGCCGCGAGGGCGGGGGAGCGGCGTGGTGACCACCGCTGATCTGGGTAGCGCCGAGACCGATCCCCGCGCCGAGGGCGAGGAGCACCGCTGCCGCGGCGAGTCGGCGCCGGCGGCGCCGTCGAAGCGCCTGGCGACGCCGTTCCCGGAACCGTTCGTTCTGATCCAGGCGCGGGTGGATGTACCTCGACACCGAAGCTCGAAGGGTATGCCCGTTCCGGCTACGCCTGCAACCAGCCGAGGCCGATATCGGCCGGCGCGGGCGCGAGCGGACTCCCGGGCAGCCCGGGCGGGGTCGGAACCAGGTTGTAGCCGCCCGGCGCCACGTCGTTGGCCGCATCGGGGTGGAAGAGCGAGGCCAGGTACTGGATGTGGCCACGGCCGGGGCCGAGCTCGAACTGGCCGCCGCCGTAGAGACGGATGCCGCGCTCCATGCAAAAGTCGTAGAAGTCGAGGAGACGCCTGACGGAGCCGAACCGCGACGGCTTCGAGTTCAGCACGCGCGGCGGGAACGGCAGCGCGTCCACGTCGCGAACCGAGTGGATCGGGGCGTCCCAGCTGATCCGGTCGCGGTGCGGCTCCAGGATCGAGGCCTTCTCCGGGTCGGTCAGGTCCGGGTCCTCGATCACGGCGTCGGAGAGCGCCTCGACGACCAGCCGGTACAGGCTGGCAGGGGGCGTGCGTTCCTGGGCCCGCCAGTCGTACGCCTCCTTGAAGTCGACGACATCGACCGCGTCGAGCGCGGCCAACTCGCCGATGAGCTCGGCTCCCCAGCTCGCCTCCGGGTCGAGCTTGAAGCGCATACCCGCCAGAGAGCGGAGCCTCGCCGAGGTGCCGTCAGGAAGCGACGTCGAGACCACGAACGTGACCGGCTGGGGCTCGCGGCCGAGCACGCCGTGAAGCGTCTCGCCGCGTTGGCGCAGCGCCAGGTCCAGGGCCGCGCTCTCGAAGCCCCAGCGCCGCAGGTCGGGGAGGTCGTCGAGCCGCGCCGACAGCGAGTCGAGCGTGTGCCGGCCGGCCAGGTCGAGCGTCGGCCCGGCCGCCTGGAAGCGCAGCTGGTCCTCCGCGTCGTAGATCACGTCCTCGCCGACGCCTTCCTCCCCTTCCCCGCGCAACCGGATAACCGTTGTCCGCCGGACGAAGTCGGACGACACCGCCTGTTCCCGGCCCTCGAGCGCGTACGACTCGACCGCCACGGGCAAGTCGGCGAGGAGCGAGTAGGTGCTCACAGGGTGCGAGAGTATCGCCGTGAGCGAGCTCACCGACTTCGGCCTGGTCGTCCTCGTCGTCTCCGGGGCGTTCCTCGCCTCGCTCGCGGCCCACAAGCTGACCGAGTTCTTCCCGGTGCCGCCACCCGCCCTGTTTCTGGTTGCCGCCGCGGTCGCGTCGGACATCTGGCCCGGCCTGTCGAAGCTGTCGACGGTCGACGTCGAGCGGATCGCGGTACTCGCGCTGGTGGTGATCCTCTTCGACGGAGGCATGCAGGTGGGCTGGCCCAGATTCCGCGAGTCGATCGTCCCGATCGGCGTGCTGGGTGTCGTCGGGACGTTCGCGACCGCCGGAGTGATGGCGGTCTTCGCCCACACCCTGTTCGGCTTCGACTGGACGACCGCGGGGATCCTGGGCGCAGCGTTGGCGCCGACGGATCCGGCGGTGATGTTCTCGGTGCTCGGAGGTCGGGAGATCGCCGGCCGCAGCGGGACGATTCTCAAGGGGGAGTCGGGCGCGAACGACCCGGTGGGGATCGCGCTGATGATCGGGATGCTCGACTTCGCCACCAGCGATCACGGGACGTTCTGGACGGTCGTGAAGGAGTGCGCGATCGAAATGTCGGTCGGGCTCGCCGTCGGTTTCGCCGGAGCAGCCCTGCTCGTTCCGGCGCTCCGGCGGATCTCGCTGCCGAGCGAGGCTCTCTATCCGCTCGGCGCGCTCGCGGGGGCAGGAGTGATCTACGGCGTGGCCGCGGTGGCCCATGGCTCTGGCTTCCTGGCGGTGTTCGTCGCCGGCCTGTTCGTCGGAGGGTCGGGCGTGCCGCACGAGCGCCAGATCGAGCAGGTCCAGACGTCGCTTGCGAGCGTAGCCGAGGTCGTGGTCTTCGTCGCCCTCGGCCTCACGGTAGATCTGGGCAGCCTCGACGGCCGCCTGGTCTGGCTCGACGGGATCCTGCTCGCGGCGCTGCTTGCGTTCGTCGCGCGCCCGGTCGTGGTCGGTCCGCTGCTCGTGCCCGTGCGGCTGCGACTCGGCGAGCGGCTCTTCGTCGTCTGGGGCGGCCTGAAGGGAGCGGTTCCGATTCTGCTCGCGGCGTTCGCCGTGATCGCCGGCGTCGACGACGCCCAGCGCCTCTACGGGCTCGTGTTCGTGATCGTCCTCTGCTCGGTGGTCGTGCAGGGAACGTCGCTGCCGTTCGTCGCGACGAGGCTCGGTGTGCCGATGCGTGTTCGCGAACCCGAGCGGTAGGGCGGTCGGATCAGGCGACCTTGCGCGCGTGCCAGGTGGAGCCGAGGGTCGTACGCCGCTCCGGCGGCCGGTCGAGCCGCACCCACCCGATCCGCTCCGCCTCGTCCTCGCACAGCCTGCAGACGACCTGCTCGCTGCCTGCGCCGTCAGCGCGCCAGTGCGCGTACGCCTCGCCGAGCAGCATCGTGCGCCCGCACAGGGCACAGGTGATCATGGTTCCAGGGTACGACGCGGGCGGGACGACCCCTCTTGCCCCGGCTTGCAGGCGAGCACGTGGTTTTCCCAGCTCGGGCACGTCGGGCCGCTCGGGCACGAGTGCGAGCAGCTCGTCCACGCGTCCCTGCTCGCTCGCCCGTCGAGTAACACGGTGTTACACGCGGTGCCCGGCGGCTTCGACGACGGCCAGGGCCGAGTCGAACTGGTCGCTCGTCAGGCGGATGTAGGAGTGGCGCCAGAGGCTCTGCGGGAAGATGCCCGCTTCCTCGACGGCGGGGGCTCGGTCGAGGTCGTCGACGACGACGAGGAGGCGGATCGGGAACCGCCAGGCCCAGCGCTCCTTCGCGGGGTCGTGCTCGGGCTCGCCCGCTACCTCGACGACTCCGAAGATCGCCTGCCAGACGGACGCGTAGAGGATGGCGAGCTCCCCGGGAGCGAGCGATGGCCGCTTCGAGGAGCCGTGGGATGCGATCGTGCGCGCGTCGACGTGGCGGTCGAGCGGTCGCTCGCCGCGGCCGCGCACGAGCAGCCAGCGCGTCAGGAGAGGCGCTCGATCACCGCGGCGATCGCCTGGCCCTGGCCGATGCACATGGTGGCGATCCCGTACTGCGCGTGCCGGCGGTCGAGCTCGCTCAACAGCGTCGCGGTGATCCTGGCGCCGGTGGCGCCGAGCGGATGGCCGAGCGAGATCCCGCCGCCGTTCGGGTTCACGTCGTCCATCCGGTCGCCCAGCCCGGTGTCGTGCACGAACTGAAGGACCACCGAGGCGAACGCCTCGTTGACCTCGATCACGGCCATGTCGTCCCACGCGAGCCCGGCGTTGGCCAGCGCGCGGTCACACGCCTGCGGGTTGCCGTGCAACATCCGGTACGGATCGACTCCGGCGATTCCGAAGGAGACGAACCGCGCCCGAGGATCGAGCCCCAGCGCCGAGGCGCGCTCCTCGCTCGCCACGAGCATCGCCGCTGCCCCGTCGACGATCGCGCTCGAGTTCCCGGCGGTGACCACCCCGTCCTCCTTGAACGCCGGCGGGAGCGTCGCCATCTTCTCGGGCGTCGTGTCGCGCCGCGGCGTCTCGTCGACTGCGAACAGCACGCCCACGTGGGGATTGGAGACCTCGACCGGGACGATCTCCCGCTCGAAGCGTCCCTCGTCGATCGCCCGCACGGCGCGCATGTGCGACTCGTAGGAGTACTCGTCGAGCGCTTCGCGGCTCAACCCCCACTCCTCCGCGATCACCTCGGCCGAGATCCCCTGCGGCACGATCTGCCACTGGTCGAGCAGCTTCTCCGAGAAGCCTGACCAGCCTGCCTCGCCGAGGTTGGAGCCCATCGGGACACGCGACATGTTCTCGATCCCTGCGGCGACGACGAGATCGAGATGACCGGCCTGGATCGCCGACGCCGCGTTCATGGCCGCCTGCATCGACGATCCGCACTGCCGATCGACGGTGGTGGCGCAGACGGTCTCCGGCCACCCGGCGATCAGTGAGGCGACCCTCCCCACGTTCAGCGCCTGTTCGCCGACCTGCGAGACACAGCCCATCTCGACGTCCTCGACGGCCCCGGGGTCGAGGTCGAGCCGCTTGGCCAGCCCGTCGAGAACCTGGGCGGCGAGCTCGTCGGCTCGCACCGAGGCGAGCGTGCCGTTCCGCTTGCCGATCGGGCTGCGGACGGCGTCGATGATCAGCGCGTCGCGCATTGACTGAGCAGTCAATCTACCACCGGGTTCCGCGGCTCGGCCGCGTGCGCCTCGAGAACGGCGCGCATGTCCTCCATCCGCGTCTCGAGAGCGGCCCAGCCGGCGCCGCCGCGGTCCGACAGGCCCGTGCCTCGCTTGTCGAAGAGGATCAGCCGGAACGAGCGCGCCAGTCGCTCGTAGAACTCGCGCCAACACGGCGACTCCCACCCGTAGACGAGGTTCGAGACGAAGCCGGGTACGAGGACGAGATCGCGCTCTCCCTCACCTACGACCTGGTAGGCGATCGCGACGCCCTCGTTCCGCGCGTAGCGGATGTCCGGCTCCATCGAGCGAAAGCCTAGACTTCTCGGATGGCCGCCACGGCCACCGAGAAGCGGCTGCTGGTCGCCGGCGATTGGGTCGAGACCGGCGACTGGATCGACGTCAGCTCACCGTATTCGGGTGACCTAGTGGGCCGAGTGGCCAAGGCGGGCTCGGCCGAGACCCAGAAAGCGATCGACGCCGCCGCCACGGCCATGCATGACCCACTCCCCGCTCACAAGCGTGCCGAGATCCTGGTCAAGGTCGCCGGCTACCTGGGCAGGCGGCACGAGGAGGTCGCGCAGACCATCTGCGCCGAGGCCGGCAAGCCGCTGAAGACGGCCCGGGTCGAGGCGTCCCGGGCGATGTCCACGTACACGATGGCCGCCGTCCAGGCGCGCACGCTCGCCGGCGACGTGGTGCCGATGGACGCCTCGCAGGCGGGCGAGGGCAAGCTGGCCTTCACCCTGCGCGTGCCGATCGGCGTGGTCGGCGCGATCAGCCCCTTCAACTTCCCGCTCAACCTCGTCGCACACAAGATCGCACCGGCGCTGGCGGCCGGTTGCGCGGTCGTGCTCAAGCCCGCGACCGCCACGCCGCTCTCCGCGCTGCTGCTGGCCGAGTTCGAGCAGGAAGCCGGGTTGCCGCCAGGCTGGCTCAACGTCGTGGTCGGCCCGTCGGCCGAGATCGGGGACGTGCTCGTCGCCGACGAGCGTGTCGCGGCGCTCACCTTCACCGGGAGCGGAGAGGTCGGGTGGAAGCTGAAGGAGCGCGCTCCACGCAAGCACGTCGCGCTCGAGCTCGGCAACGCGACGCCGGTCATCGTCGAGGCGGATGCCGATCTCGACGACGCGGCTACGAGGCTGGCCGGCAACGCCTTCTCGTTCGCGGGCCAGAGCTGCATCTCGGTGCAGCGCATCTACGTCGCGCGCGATGCGTACGACGTCTTCCTGGAACGGTTCCTGCCCAGGGTCGAGGCCCTCGTCGTCGGCGATCCGGCCGACGAGCAGACCGACGTCGGCCCCCTCATCGACGAGCACGCAAAGGACCGAGTGCTCGAGTGGATCGCGGAATCGGGCGGCGAGACCTTGACCGGCGGCGACCTGACCGACGACGGACTGATCCGGCCGACGGTGATCGCGCGGCCCAGTCCCGAGGCGAAGGTCTCGTGCGACGAGGTCTTCGGGCCGGTGTGCACCGTCACTCCCTACGGTTCGCTCGATGAGGCGATCGAGCTCGCGAACGGGACGCGATACGGCCTCCAGGCCGGCATCTTCACCGCCAACGTGAAGAGTGCCCTCGAGGCCGCACGAAGGCTCGAGTTCGGCGGCGTCACCGTCAACGAGGCGCCGACCTTCCGTGCCGACCAGATGCCCTACGGCGGCGTGAAGGACTCCGGAAACACGCGCGAGGGGCCCGCGTACGCGGTGCGCGAGCTGACCGAGGAGCGCGTGATCGTCCTTCAGCTCTAGACTCGGCGGGGCGATGGCTCTCCTGCGCCGCTTCGGCCGGGCCCCCAAGGCGAAGGCCCCCCGGCGAACGTTGCCGCCGCCCGGCGTGATCCGACGCGAGCGCCGCAATGTCGAGCGGACACGCGACGAGAAGCTCCGCGACCTCGGCGGGCTGATGCTCGAGATGTACCGCCGCGACACCTTCCGGGAGGACCTCCTGGCCGACCGCTGCAACGAGCTCCTCGGGCTCGACGCACGCCTCCACGAGCTGGACGAGATGCTCGCCGTCTCGCGCCGCCGCGTCCCGGCGGGCCGCTGCGTCTGCGGTGCGCCGCTGCCGTGGGGCTCCCACTTCTGTCCCAACTGCGGTCGGCCGGCAGGTCAGACGATCGTCGCGTGCCCCGAGTGCGAGCACCCACTACCTGCCGACGCGCATTTCTGCGCGAACTGCGGCGCCGCGGCGCCCGACGGGACGGCTAGCGAGACAGATGCCGCGGCCGCGGAGCCGGAGGCCTTGACGGGCGCCTCACCCGAACCGGGGCCGGTCGCCGCGCCGCAGCCGGTCGCCGCCGACGCGTCCGACGATGGCGCAGCCTGACGCCTGCCCTGCCTGCGGGACGCCCGCGGAATCCGGGCAGGAGTACTGTCTCCACTGCGGCGCGCGCATGGTTCCGGCGCGCCGCCTCAGCGGCTTCGGCGAGGCCTGGGAACGCCGGCTCGGGCGCTACCCGGGCGACTGGCTGGTCGCGTCGCTGCTCCTGCTGCTGGTCGCCGCCGGCTCCGCGACCGCCGGCATCGTCGCGGGCCGCGACACCGAGACGGCGAGCGGCCCGAGGACGATCGTGGCGACGTCTCCCGTCGTGAGCGCTCCGCCGTCGCCTCCCGCCCAGACGCAGCCGACGACAACAGCGGGCTCGCCCACGACCAAGCCGAAGCCGGCGGCGCCTCCACCGAAGACCGGTCCGCCGACCTGGCCGGCTCGGAACGGCTACACGGTCGTGATCGCGTCGATCCCGGCCCGAGGCGACGGCCTGTCCGAGGCAAACGCCAGGGCCAAGGAGGCGCGCGGGCGCGGGCTCCGCGCGGGCGTGCTCGAGTCGGGCAAGTTTGCCAGCCTCCACCCCGGGTACTACGTCGTTTTCGCGGGTGTCTACGGCTCCCTCGAGGAGGCGGAGCGTGCGGCCCGCGCCGCCCGATCCAAGTATCCGAACACGTACGCCCGCGAAGTCGCGCGCTAATTGCTCTTCGTTGGCATTTTTGACAACGGAAGCGCCGACTTTGTAACAGGGAGCGAAAGGGGGTAGACTGGGCTCGCGAAAGCGCTGCCTCGACGCTTAACAGGCGCGTAACAAAGCTTTTCTGCGACTTAACAGGAGACCTGGATACTGGATATGGACGAGTTGAACGCTCAGATTCGTAACTGCATGTATCAGTACTCGCGTGCCATCTACCGGACGATCAAGGACCTGATCGATCCGTACGCCGATCCAGACGAGCAGCTCGAGTACCGCCGTGCGGTGCTGGAGGCGTGCGAGGAGACGATGGAGCGGCTCGCCACCGACCCCCACTACTTCGCGAATCCCGACAAGACGCTCTTCCAGGACATCCGCCGCTACTTCCCGATCACGCAGCAGGCGCAGGTCGCCTGGGCGGTGCAGGAAGGCGTCGGCGCAGCCGTGGCGTTCGTCCAGACGCAGATCGAGGCCGGCGCGTTCGACGGCGGCGTCGCCCGGTGCCGCGCGACCACGCGCAAGGGCAAGCCGTGTCAGCGCACGCCGCTCCCCGAGCGCGACTACTGCCCCTCGCACCAACACCTCGAGCGCTCAAAAGTCGCCGCCTAGTAGCGCGGGGGAACCCCTGGTTCCCCCATGGACCCCCTCCTTGCGCGCGTCCGCGTGCTGCTGACCGCAACTGAGCCGGCGACGGGAACGGGCGACGCCGCCGTTGCTACGGCGCCCACGGCTTACGGCCGGGCGGAGCCCGGCCTCGACGGCTCGTACTTTTCCACAAGGCAGATCACAGTCACGCGTATAGAGTCGGTTCGGTGAGCCATGACACCGACAAGCTGATCCGCCAGCTCTCGCTGGTCGCGTTCCTGATGGCGGAGCGACGGCCGCTGACCGCCCGCGACGTGAAGGGGAACGTCGAGGGGTACTCGGAGATGTCGGACGAGGCATTCGCGCGGCGGTTCTACTCCGACCGGGCCGAGCTTCGCGACCTCGGCGTCCCGCTGCACTCTCAGCGCGACGAGTTCACCGGCGAGGAGCTCTACACGTTGCGCTCGGAGAACTACTTCCTGCCCAAGCTGGAGCTGACCGATGACGAGCTGGCGGCGCTCCAGACCTGTTTCTACCTGCTCGAGGGCAAATTCGCGTACGCGGAGCCGCTCCGGCTCGCGCTCCAGAACCTGGCGCTCGGCCGTCCGACGCTGGCGGACGAGGCCCCCTCGGCGACGGCGGTACGAGTGGAGATGCGGGATCCCGACTACTCGGCAGAGATGCCGGGGCGGCTGGCGAAACTGGAGACGGCGATCTCGAAACAGCGGACCGTGAAGTTCGGCTACCGCGCGATGACCAGCGGCAAGGAGACCGAGCGGACGCTGAACCCATACGGGCTCCTCCACGACCGCGGGGTCTGGTACGTGATCGGCTCCGACCATGACCGCGACGCGATCCGCACGTTCAGGGTCTCCCGCATCCGAGGCGACATTCGGTTCGCGACGCGGCGCGAACGCGACTTCCGGCTTCCGCCCGACTTCGATATCGACGCGTACCGGGGGCGGGCGTCGTGGCAATTCGGCGATCCTGTCGGCGAGGCGCGGATCGAGGTCCGACCGGAGACGGCCTGGTGGGTCGAACGGGCCTTCGGGCCGAGTGGACGGCTCGAGGACCAGACCTTCGTCACCGAATACTCGAGCCTGCCGATGCTCGCCTCCTGGGTGCTGCGGCAGGACGGACGCGCCGTTCCGCGCGAGCCCGACGACCTCCGCCGGGAGGTGGCTGAGAGCCTGCGCCGGGTGAGGGATCGCCATCAGGGCGCCCCATCGAAGCCGGCCAGGGAGGTGACGAGCCGCCAGGAGGAGGCGGTCGAGCGCTCCTCGGGACCGGTCACGCCCGAGCGCTTCGGCCTGCTCCAGGCGCTGCTTGCATACCTCCTGGCCGCCTGCGGCGAGCAGAAGGACGCCGTCGTGCCGGCCGGCGAGATCGTCGAACGGTTCCAGATCCCCACCGACGAACTCGAGGACCACCTGTCGCTCCTCAACCTCGTGAACTTCGGCGGCGGCTGCTACGCAGTCTACGCCGAGCTGCACGGCGACGAGGTGCACATCGACAAGGAGCTCTGGGGAGATACCTTCCGCTCCGCCCCCCGGCTGACACCGCTCGAGGCGCGCGCCATCCGCCTCGCGCTCGAGTTCGTGGGGCCGCTGATCGCCGCAGAGGCGCACCGCCCGCTCGACCGCGTCCGCAAGAAGCTCGAGGAGACCTTCGGCGAGTTCGAGCTCTCCCAGACGCCGGCGCCGAGCGCGGACAAGGCCGCCGAGGGGCTGGTTGCCATCCTCACCGACGCCATCCGCCGCCGCCGGCTGGTCGAGCTGGAGTACCTCAAGGAGGAGGAGGGGACGCCGACGCTGCACGTCGTCGAGCCGTACACGATCGAGCGGCGACTGCCGCACTGGTACGTGCACACCTGGGACCGCACCCGGGACGACGAGCGCAGCTTCAGGCTCGACCGGATGCGGAGCGCGACCTTGCTCGAGGAGGAGTTCGAGGCCCGCGACGGCTTCGAGCCGGGCCTGCTCGAGGGAGCGCTCGTCGCCCGCGTCCTCTACTCACCGGCGGTAGCGCGCTGGGAGGTCGAGCGCGGCGCGAGGCCGCTGTCGGACGGGTCGGCGATCAACGAGCAGAAGATCGGCAGCAAGGAGTGGCTCGTCGGCGAGATCCTGCGCTATCGCGGCGAGGCGGAACTGCTCGAGCCCCCTGAGCTGCGCCGCCAGATCGCCAGGCGGGCCCAGTCACTGGGCCGCGAGCTCGGCGTCACCCGGCTGCGCGCGCCGGCCTAGACGCTCGCTCCGCTCGCTTCACGGGGGAAACGGCCGGTTTCCCCGTGGGCCCCTTCCCAACACCGTTCGCACCTCGGAAGGCGAGTGGCTGCGGCTGCCATGTCGGCTGAAGCGGCGAATCATGCGCCGTGGCAGTCGATCACATGCGGGTGACGCCTACGCCGACGACCCGGTCGGCAGCTCCAGCGTGAAGGTCGCACCCTGGCCGGGCGTCGAGGCGACCGAGAGCCTGCCGCCGTGCGCCTCGGCGATCGAGCGGGCGATGAACAGGCCGAGGCCGGTGCCGGGCTTGCCCAGGCCCACGTTCGCGCGGCCGAACCGCTCGAAGATCAGCCCGTGCTGCTCGGCCGGGATGCCCGGGCCCGAGTCCTCGACCGCGACGAGGACGCGGCCGTTCTCGGAACGGGCGCGGACGTCGACCGTCGCACCGGCCGGTGAGTATTTGACGGCGTTCTCGAGCAGGTTCCTCAACACCTGGCGCAGCCGCTCGTGGTCGCCGCGGACACTCGGCACGTCGCCGGCGTGCGCCGTCACGCTGACTTCGTCCTGGTGCAGCGCGAAGCCGGCGACGGTCGCGCGCACGAGCTCGCCGACGTCGACCTCGGTGAAGTGGTACGAGAACGTGCCCGCCTCGATCCGAGACGTGTCGAGGACGTCGCCGATCAGGGTCGCCAGCCGGTTCGTCTCGTCCGCGATCAGAGCGAGAAAGGCCGAGCGCTGGGCAGCGTTCAGTTCGCGCCAGCGCTCCTCCAGCGTCCTGGCTGCTCCGATCACGGCCGCCATCGGGCTGCGCAGCTCATGCGAGACGAGCGACACGAAATCGGCGCGCAGCGCCGAGAGGCGGCGCAGCTCGGCAACGGTCGCCCGCTCGGACTCGTAAGCCCGGATGTTCTGGACGCTGCCCGCGAGCAGCCGTCCGAGGAGCGCCGCCAGCTCGAGCTCGTCCTCGTCGAAGGCGTCCGCCCGCCGGCGCAAGATCGAGACCATCCCGATCGGCGTCGTACCGAGCAGCAACGGCGCCGCGACACGCGAGTTGAGGCCGATGCCGGTCAGCGTCACCTCCTCGGGATAGCGGTGGTCGCTCATGTCGGGGCGGTACACCGTCTGGCCATCGCGCACCACCTCGTCCACCAGCGCCCCCGACGGCAGCGCCTCGCCGGGCCGGAGGACCTCGTCGTGCTTCAGGCCGGCGGTGGCCATGACTCGCACGTGGCCCTCCTCGAGCAGCATGATCGCGACCCGGTCGAACGGGACGAGGCCGCGGAGCTCGCGGATGAAGGCGCCGAACGCCTCCTCCAGCTCGAGCGACGAGCCAAGCGCCTGCGCGCAGCGGTTCGCACCGTCGAGCACGTGGCTGCGACGGTCGAGCTCGTCGCGCAGCTGCTCGGCCTCCGCAGCCCGATCGTGAGCCAGGGTCGCCTCCGATCGCAGGCGCTGCACGAGCCAACCGACGACCAGCGCTCCGGCCGCAAACGCAGCGATCGCGACGCCGACCCAGAGCCATTCGTGCCGGCTCACGCAGAGACCTCCCGCTCCGCGATCCGGGCCAGTGCCCAGTCGGCGTGCTCGCGGAGCAGCTCGTCGTCGCCGGCGGCAAACGGCTCGGCCAGCGGGGCGGCGTCGGCGTCGCCGACGTTGCCGAGCACGACGAGCGCGTTCCGGCGCAGGTAGCGCGGATCGTTGCGCGGGACGTAGAGCCTGCGGTAGCGGTCGATCAGTGACGGCTCGTCTGCGTCCAGCCAGTCGGCGAGCGACACCGTCGGGCTTCCCTTCGCGGGCTCGTTTCGGCGGCGCTTCTCGACTCCGCGGTTCCAGGGGCAGACGTCCTGGCAGATGTCGCAGCCGTAGACCATGTCTCCGAGCGGCTCTCGATACGCCTCCGGGATCGGCGCCGGCGCCTGCGTCCAGTAGGAGAGGCAGCGTGTGGCGTCCAGGGTGCCGGGCTCGTCGAGCGCCCCGGTCGGACAGGCGTCGATGCAGAGTCGGCAGTCGCCGCAGTCGAGCTCGAGCGGCGGGCTCGGCTCGATCTCGACGTCGGTGACCAGCGTGCCCAGCACGACCCAGGAGCCGTGGCGCCGCGTGATCAGCATCGTGTTCTTGCCGTAGAAGCCGACGCCGGCCCGGGCGGCGCCCTCGCGATCGACGTGCTGGTTCGCGTCGACCAGGACACGGTACGACCCGCCCAGCCGCGTGCCGAGCGCGTCCAGCTTCTCGCGCAGCTCGGTGTAGCGGTCGTTCCAGCTGTAACGGGGCAGTCGCGCCTCGCCGCGGCCGGGCGGCGCGGCGGGCGCGTAGTAGCACAGGGCGGCGGCGACCACCGTGCGGGCGTCAGGGAGCAGCGACTCGGGGTGGCAGGAGACCTCGGGCTGCGCCATCGTGAAGCGCATGTCCGCAAAGAGACCGCGGGCACGCCGTTCGCGGATCTGCAGCTCGGTCTCCGTGTACGGCTCGGCAGGCGCCGCTCCGATCGCGTCGATCCCGAGCTCGTCGGCGAGTCGGTCGAGCTCGACCGTGGTCACGAGGGCATTGTGACGCCTGGCGCAGCCCGGCACGCGTGGGCACCCAGCCGACCGGCGTAGCCGGCGATCTTCCCCTGCGCGATCGAGAGCTGGACGAGCGGGTCCATCTTCTCCTCCTGCTCCTTCCGGCCGATGATCACATCGTTGGCTGCGATCGCCAACCGCTCGGCACTCAGCCAATGCCCGTAGAGGTCGCGCTCGTCCGCCGGCGGCCGCAGCTTCCGAAGGCCGGCAAGCCTTCCGCGATGCGTCGTCGTCTCCCGGCAGACGCGGTCGGCGGCAGCGGCGAAGCCCGCCTTCGTCGGGGGAGGGCTCGGCCGGCCGTGCGGGGCGCCGCCGCAGCCGGCGAGCAGCAGCGCCGCGATCCCCACGATCGCCAGTTTCCGGGACACGTACCGACTATACGATCGCGTCATGAAAGCGATCGTCATTCACGAGGACGGCGCGCCCGAGGTCCTGCGCTACGAGGACGCTCCGGATCCGGTCGCCGGCCCGGGCGAGGTGCTGGTGCGGATGCGCTTCGCCTCGCTGAACCACCTGGACGTCTGGACCCGAAAGGGCCTTCCCTCCGTGCCCAAGCCGCGCATTCTCGGAGCGGACGGCTCCGGCCTCGTCGAGGCGCTGGGAGAAGGCGTGTCCGGGCTCGAGCAGGGGCAAGCGGTTGTGATCAACCCGGGTCTCGAGCACGACGGCGTCATCCACGTGATCGGCGAGCACACCCAGGGCGTGCATGCCGAGCTGGCTGCGATCCCCGCGACGAACGTCGTTCCGCTGCGCGACGGCGTTTCGTTCGAGGAGGCGGCGGCGTTCCCCCTGGTCTACGAGACCGCGTACCGGATGCTCGTCACGCGGGCCGCGCTCCAGGCGGACGAATGGGTGCTGGTCTGGGGAATCGGCGGCGGGGTCGCGACCGCTGCGTTCCGGATCGCACAGGCGCTCGGGGCGCGCACGATCGTGACGTCGTCCAGCGACGCGAAGCTCGCCCGGGCGGCCGAGCTCGGCGCCGACGCGACCGTCAACCACGAGAGCGGCGACGTCGTGGCAGCGGTCAAAGAGGCGGCCGGGGGAGGCGCCGACGTCGTCGTCGAGACCGTCGGCGAGGCGACCTGGAAGCGGACGCTCGACGCCGCGCGCCCCGGTGGGAGGGTCGTGGTCTGCGGGGCGACCTCGGGCCCGAACCCGCCGGCCGCGCTGCACAGACTTTGGTGGAAACAGCTCGATCTGCTCGGCTCGTCGATGGGTACGCGTGCCGACTTCGACGGCGCCTACGAGCTGGTCGCTGCAGGCGCGAAGCCGGTCATCGACGAGATCTTCCCGCTGGCTGAGGCTCGCGCGGCCCACGAGCGCCTGGAGTCCGGAGAGCAGTTCGGCAAGATCCTGCTCTCGATCCCGACGTGAATCCGCGCCCCTCGAGGTCGGGCTCTGCCCGACCCGAAGGCGCAAACGACCTGGCAACAACGGAACCTGGATCCCCTTGTGCGGCTCCGCAAAACACCTTCAGCGCGTGAAGGCGCGCAAGGACGGGCCCACAGGGGAACCAGGGGTTTCCCAGTGCTACTAGCCGAACCCGAGGATGAACTTCGCGTCGTCGGACATGCGGTCGGGCGTCCAGGGCGGATCCCAAGTCAGCTCGATCTCGACGTCCTCGACACCGGGCACCGACGAGGCGACGTTGTGGATGTCCTCCTGGATCATCGGGCCGGCCGGGCAGCCCATCGAGGTCAGCGAATGGATCACCTTGACCTTCGGCCCCTCGACCTCGACGTCGTAGAGCAGCCCCAGCTCGACGATGTCCATCCCGAGCTCGGGATCCTCGACGGCGTGCAGCGCCTCGACGACCTCGTCCTTGGTGGGCATGAAACGAGTCTAGCCGCGCGTGCGCGACCGAGGCCGGGCTTGGCCGGCCGGAAGCCGCTTTGTAACTATTGAGGTGCGCGTAGCTCTGCCGGCTCCGCAAGCGGCAGCCGCTCGCCGCCGCTCGCCAGGAGGGGTTCACGGGGGAACCATGGGTCCGTGGTCAGTAGCCCAGGAGCCGCACTTCCTCGCGGCGTTCACGCGCGAAGAAGTGGATCCCGTCGGTGAACCGCACCCAGTTGCAGCGGGTACACATGACGAGCGAGTGCGTGCGGGCGCTGTCGGCGAGGAAGCGGACGCCGCGGAGGAGATCACCGTTCGAAACGCCCGTGACGGCGACGATCACGTCGCCCGAGACGAGGTCCTCGGTCGTGAACAACCGGTCGACATCATCGATCCCGTACTCGCGCGCAGCCTCGATCTCGCGGCGGGACGTGGGCCACAGCTGCGCCTGCACCTCCCCGCCCAGACACCGGAGCGCGCCTGCGGTCAGGACGGCTTGGCGTGTACCGCCGATCCCGATCGCCAGGTGGTCGTTGGTCCCGCGGATGGCGGCCGAGATCGAGGCGGTGACGGTGCCGTCCTGGATCAGCTTGATCCGTGCCCCGGCCGCGCGGATCTCCTCGATCAGGTCGTGGTGGCGCGGACGGTCGAGCACGATGGTGGTCACGTCGCCGACGTTGCGACCGAAGGCGTCCGCGATTGCACGGACGTTGTCGCCCACCGGATTGAGCAGGCTGATCCGTCCGCGCGCGATCGGCCCCGCGGCGACCGTCCGCATGTACATGTCGGGCAGGCGGCGGAGCTTGCCCGGCTCGGCAGCGACGATCATCGAAATCGCGCCGTTGCCGCCCCGGGCGACGACGCCACGGCCCTCCAACGGGTCGAGCGCGAGATCGACGTCGATGCCGCCGGCTCCCAGCGTCTCGGGCATGCTCGTCTCGCCGTCTCCCGCGCCGATCAGCACCCTGCCGGTCATCGGCAGCTCGTCGAGCCCGCTCCTCATGCCTGAGACCGCGGCCTCCTCTGCGCTCTCCTGGTCGGCGCGGCCCAGCCAGCGCGCGCCTGCGAGCGCGGCCCGCTCGGTCGCCCGCAGGTAGGTGACACAGAGACAGAGATCGGTCCGCTCCTCGCCGGCGGACGACGGTGCGACCTGTTGTTCGGTCTCCATCAGACCTTCGCGAGCCGCTCGGCGCCGGTGACGACGAGCTCCATCACGGTGCCGACCGTGAGCTGCACGCTGCCGTTCTCGATCACCGGCACGCGGCAGACCCGAGCCTGGTCGAGGATGAAGTCCTGGAGCTTCCGGATCTCGCCGATCCCGTCGATGTACTTCTGCACCGGTCGCAGGCCTTCCGAGTGGGCGTCGCGCACCCAGAAGTGAGACGTGTGCAGATCTTCGTCCTCGATCGCGAGCACGCAGTGAACGACCAGCGCGCCCTCGACCGGCGGCAGCATGCCCGGTACCAGGTGAACTCCCTCGAGCACGAGTGACCACCCCTCGGTGAGCGCGCGGTCGATCAGCCCCCGCACGCCGATCAGGACGTTCCGGGTCTGCTCGACGAACCCCTCGACCGCGCCGAGCCCGTGCTCCTCCGGCGGCACCTCGAAGCTCGAGTAGTGGATCGAGGGCATGAAATCGCGCTTCAGGAACGCGCGCATCGTCTGGCGGACGAAGTCGGTGGAGGTCACGCGCGTGATACCGAGCCGGTAAGCCACCTCGGTCGCGACCGTGGACTTGCCGGTGCCGGTCGCTCCTCCGATCAACACGATGATCGGGAGGTCGAGCTCGCGCAGCGCCTCGTAGCGGCGAAGCCGGCGAATCGCCTGCGACCCCTCGTGCTCGCCGAGCACCTCCAGGGCGAGCTCTTCGAGCCGGTCGAGGTCGACCGCCTCCTCCCCACGCTCGGCGAGGTCGACGCCGACGCGCAGCGCCAGTTCGTACGCGCGCACGGCGGGAACGCCCGCGGTCACGAGCGCCCGCGCCATCAGGCCCCGCGAGTACGGAAGCCCGTCCCCACCTCCGAGCGGGAGCGGTTCGGCGTGCCGCGGCTCGGTCATCTCACGACATTCTCCCGCGCCGCAGCCCCTGATGCCACCTCCGCAAGCTCGAACAGCGTCTCGTCCAGCCCGGGAGCGACCACTTCGTTGTCCGCGAGGATCACTTCCAGGCCACGGGCAGCAGCGTGCTCGGCGACGACATCGATCGCGGCCGCCTTCAGCTCGACCACGTAGACGTCCGCCTCGAGGCCGTCGAGTTCGCGTGCGAGCTCCGCCCGGTCGGCCAGGCTCTGCGATGAATGGACGACGTTCTCGAGGTGGTCGAGCGGCGTCGGCCCCGCGGTGAATACGGCCGCGCGACGCCCCTCGAGCGGCTCGGCGGGTTGAAGGCGCAGCTCGAACCGGAGGGCACGTCGCCCGAGCGCCACGGCCGCCGCTTCGACCTCGGAGCTCATGGTCAGCACGACGTCGCTGATCAACGCCCTGTACGGGTTGAGCCCCGACTCGAGATCGTGCGCGACCAGGATTCGGGCGTCGGCGGCGATCGGCGGAATAGCGGCACCGCTGCCGTCGAACACGACCACCTCGGGCTCGAGCGCCGCTGCCAGCCGCGCCCCCTCGACAACCGTCGACGTGAAGACGGCTCCCGCGAGCCCACCACCGCAGCGACGGCATCCGACGGTCGGGACGCCTGCGAACGCGGCGATCTCCAAATGGTCGGAAGCGGCATGGCGGCCGGCCCGCGAGAGTGCCAGCAGATCGTGGAGCGTAGGCGCGGCTTCGATCACCTCCGGCTCGGCCGGGCCGCCGCGCCCCATCGCCACGACGACCACGTCGCGCTCGCGCGACAGCAGCCGGGCGAGATGGCCGGTCACGGCCGTCTTCCCGACCCGCTTGCCGGTCCCGATCACCGCCAGCGACGGCAGGGAGAACGGCTCGAAAGTGGGCGGATCGAACCGGAAGTCGGCACCGACGTAGGGGATGCCGGCGGCCAGCGCCCTCGACGCCAACGCGAAACGCTGCTCCGGCCCGAGCACCGGCTCGTCGGACAGGTCGACCACGACCTCCGGCCGGTGCTCGGCGATCGCCTCCTCGAGGACGTCGAAGACCGGCAGCTCGTAGTGCTCGCCGCCCCTGAGCTTCTCGGTGCCGCCCGCGAGGACGGCGGCGACGAAGTCGTAGGGCAGCAGGGCGAGCGCATCGCGAACGACCGGCGGGTAATGCTCCCCGTCGATCACGGCCAATGCCCTGGTCAGCTTCGCGACGACAGCTCTCCCTCGATCCGCGCGGTGTACTTCTCGAACTCGAGCGTCTCGGTCGAGAACTGGATGATCCGCTCCTGCCCGTGGAACGGGTAGCGGCGCCAGACCGACACGTGCGCCCCCTCGATCTCGATCACGTTGTAACAGGGACGCGTGTTCCCCCGGAGGCGGAGCGAAGAGACGGTGCCGGCGTTGAGGATGAACATGTTCTCGAGCCGCCACGCGTACGGGACGTGCTTGTGCCCCGAAAGGACCATCTGCACACGCGCCCGCTGGAGACACTCCAACGCGTCTCCGGCGTCGTAGACGACGTTGCGCTCCCGGCCCGTCCCGGGCACAGGCAACAGGTGGTGGTGGAGGACGAAGATGCGCAGCTCGGAGTCGTCGGCAAACTCTTCCTCGATCCACGGGTAGCGGCCGCGGCCGATCTGGCCGTGGTCGAGGTCTGGCTCGGTCGAGTCGACGGCGACGATCGTGGTGTTTCCGATCCGTAGCACCGAGTTGCGCTGGCCGAACAGCTCCTCGAAGTGGACGTAGCCGACGTTCCGTGCGTCGTGGTTTCCGGGGATGACGACGAACGACTTGCACTCCAGGCGCGACAGATACTCCTTCGCCTGCACGTACTCGGGCTTGAAGCCGAACGTGGTCAGGTCGCCCGAGCAGACGACGAGATCCGGATCGAGGTCGTTGATCTCGGAGATCGCGCGCTCCATCAGGTTGGGGACGAAGTACGGCCCGCCGCAGTGAAGGTCGGAGATGTGCGCGATCGTGAACTGATCCGGCGCAGGCATGAAGGAAGTGTAAAGCGCGCCCTCCCGGCGTCCGGACCGGTGGCTATCCTGAGGTCGGTGGCGCCGGAGACCCCTGTTTTCCAGGCATATCGCGGCACCGAGCCGCCCGTCTTCCAGAACGAGGCCGAGCTCGAGTGCGCCAAGATCCTCGACTACTACGGCGTTCCCTGGCTGTACGAGCCGCGGACGTTCGAGCTCGAGGTCGACGAGGGCGGTCGCGTCCTCGAGGCGTTCGCTCCCGACTTCTACCTGCCCGAACAGGACCTGTACCTCGAGATCACGGTGATGAAGCAGTCGCTCGTCACCCGCAAGAACCGCAAGCTCAGGAAGCTCAAGGAGCGGTACCCCGAGATCAACATCAAGCTCTTCTACAAGCGCGACATCGAGCGCCTGGGTCAGCGATACGGTCTGAAGCTCGCCAGCTGATCCGGCTCGGTGACGGGCTCGAGCCTGTCGCCGATGCTCTTGGTCACCTCGGCCCTGAGGGCGAGCACGTCCCGCGTGACGAACGCATCGGCGAGGTGTACCTTTCGGCCGAGGAGATCGCGACCCGCGTGGCCGAGCTCGGCGCCGAGATCGCCGCCGACTACGAAGGCCGCGAGCCGCTGCTGGTCGCGTCGCTGAAGGCCAGCTTCGTGTTCCTCGCCGACCTGACGAGGGTGATCCCGATCCTCCACCATGTCGACTTCGTCGAGCTGGCGGGCTACACGTCCGACGAGACGGGCGGGACCCCGGCGATCCGGTTCCTGAAGGACCTCGACGTACCGCTCGAGGGACGGGACGTCGTGATCGTCGAGGACGTGGTCGACACGGGGCTGACGCTCAACTACCTCGTCCGCACGTTCACGCTGCGCTCGCCGCGCTCGCTCGCCGCCGTGACGCTGCTCGACCGGCCGTACCGCCGCCTGGTCGCCGACCTCCCCGTCCGCTACGTCGGCTTCACCGTTCCCGACGAGTTCTTCGTCGGATACGGCTTCGACGTGGCCGAGCGGTACCGGAACCTTCCGGACCTGCACGTACTCAGGCCGACGCCCTAGAGGTAGCCGAGCGGATCCACGGCCTGGCCGTTGACGCGCACCTCGAAATGGAGGTGCGGCCCGGTCGAGTGGCCGGTCGAGCCGACGTAGCCGATGGTCTGGCCGCGGGCGACCTGCTGGCCGACCGTGACGGCGATCTGCGACTGGTGGCCGTACGCGGTCGCCAGGCCACCGCCGTGGTCGATCACGGTCAGGTTTCCGTACCCTCCGAGCCAGCCTGCGTAGATGACCGTGCCGGCGCCGGCCGCCGCGATCGGCGCGCCGTACGCGGCGCCCAGGTCGATCCCCTCGTGCATCCGTCCCCAGCGCCAGCCGAACGGGCTCGTGATCGGCGCGCTGACGGGCCAGCCCAGCTGGCCGGACCCCGTGCGCTGCACGGTCGAGTGGGACTGCGCCGCCTGGATCTTGGCCGCCAGTTCGGCGCTCACCTCCTGCAGCGAGTCGATCTCGCCGGCGTCGGCCTGCTCCTGTGCGCTCAGCGTTGCGAGGTCGGCCTTCTTCCTGCTCTGGGCGTCGACCAGTGCGCCCTTGCTGGCCAGCAGTTGGTCGCGCAGGACGCGCGCCTGATGGACGCGGACGGCGAAGATCTTCGCCTGGTGGAGCATGTCCTTGCGCGCGACTTTCGTGTGCGCGAGCGCCACCGCCACCTCGTCCCTCGACGAACGCACGGCATCGGCGATCTGCCGGTCGCGTGCAGCGACGAGCTTGATGTAGTCCAGGCCGTCGAGGAAGGCCGAGAAGCTGCTCGAGGAGAGCAGGACGGAGAGCTCGTCCGGCGCGTTCGACTCGTAGGCGGCGACCAGGCGATGGTTGAGTCGGCCGAGCGCGATCCGGTACTCGGCTCGCAGGAACGCCAGCCGGTCGCTCTGCACCTTGAAGAGGGCGTTCAGTCGGTTGAGCTTGACCTCGCGCAATTGCAGCTCGTGCTGGAGCGGTTCCAGGCGCGAGGAGACGTCGCCGACCTGCTGCTCCAGCCCGCGGATCCGACCGGAGACGTCGTCGATCTCCTGCCGGAGCGCCTCCTCCCTGTCCTGGGCCGCGGAAACCCGGCCCTGGAGAGCCGCGATCCTCGCGTCCACCGACTGCTTGCGGTCGACGATGTCGGCGCCGGCGGGCGCTGCGACGACGAGCAGGGCAACCAGGCCGAGGGCGAGGCGGCGCATCCTGCTGGTTTCGGCGGCAGCGCGGCCGCCCCTGCCCGAAGGTCTACGCGCTCCGAGGCGGTTGCGGCTCGGGCACGATCACCGGCCCGGGCGGCTCGTGCGGAACGGGTTCCGGCTCCGGGACGATCACCGGCCCGGGCGGGTCGGACGGAGCAGGCGACGGCTCGGGTACCGGCTCCGGTATGACGTCGTCACCCGGCGGCGGGTCAGTCTGCGACGTGGTCATCAGCCGGCGGTCTTCCCCGATCGAGAGCTTTCAACGCCTCCGCCGCGTCGCGGCGCAGGTCCCCGACCAGGCTGCGGTAGTCGTCGTCGGAGATCTTCCCGGTCCGGTGGTCGAACTCGAGCTCCTTGAGGGCGGCCAGCGCGCGGTCGCGCTCCTCCTCCAGGGCGAGGCGCTCGGGTGGCGGTTCCGCCGGCACGGCGTCCGGCTCCCGGCCGAGGAAGGGACGCGCCACGAACCAGACGGCGGCGACCGCCAACAGGGCGCCGATCACGAGCGCGGCCGTCAGCACTCAGGCTTCGGGCGCCAGCCGGCCGTAGCGGATCGCGAGGCGCCGCTCCTCGCGCGCGTCGGGCCAGAGCGTGATCACCGAGCCGAGCACGAAGACGAGCCCGGCGAGCCAGATCATGTTCACAAGCGGGTTGATGATCGCCTTGAAGTCGATTGTCCCGTTGCCGTTGACCTGCTCGGTGATCAGGAAGAGGTCCTCGCCCGTCAGCCAGTCGGAGCGGATCGCCACCTCGTTCGAGACCTGCTGCTCGACCGGATAGTCGTTCTTGCCCGGATGCATCACGGCGATCCGGTCGCCGCCGCGGTAGACGTCGATCGTCGCGCGCTCCTCGATCGCGTTGGCCGAGCGCGCGCTCGTCAGGCCGCGGTACACGAGCGTGTAGTCGCGCACCTTCAGCGATTGACCCGGACCGAGGCGGGCACTGCGGGACGTGTTGTATGCACTGGAGCCGGCAATGCCGATCGCCAGCAGCACGATGGCGGCGTGGACGACGTAGCCGCCGTACCGACGGCGGTTGCGCGCGATCAACGACGTGAACGCGCGTGGTACCGAGTCGCCGGAGAGCGTTCTGCGAGCCGCCGTCCCGCGCGCGAACTCGAGTACGATCGTCGCAGCGACGAAAGCGGAGAAGGTGTAGGCGATCAGCCCCGGCAGCGACGAGCCGGCCCCCAGCACGATCAGGAGGATTCCGACCGCGAGCGCGAAGGCGGTCGGCCCGAGGAACACCCGCTTCAGCGACGAGAGCGACGCGCGCCGCCAGGCGATCAGCGGCCCGATGCCCATCAACAGGAGCAGCGGCAGCCCGAAGCTCCGGAAGAAGAAGTTGTAGTAGGGACGGCCGACGGTCACCGCCTCGCCCCGGACTGCCTCGGACAGGATGGGGAACGTCACTCCCCAGAGGATCGTCAGGCAGAGAGCGACGAGCAGCAGGTTGTTGTAAAGGAACGTCGCCTCGCGGGACACCAGCGACTCGAGCTTCGTGTTCGCGCGCAGCAGCGGCAGCCGGTAGAACAGCAGCGCGAGCGACGCCGCCACGACGAAGCAGATGAAGCCGAGGAACCAGGGGCCGATCGAGCTCTCCGTGAACGAGTGGATCGAGTTCAGCACGCCCGAACGGGTCAGGAACGTCCCGAACAGCGAGAGCGAGAACGCGAGCATGACCAGCAGCATGTTCCAGACCTTCAACATCCCCTTCTTCTCCTGCACCATCACCGAGTGCAGGAAGGCGGTCGCCGCCAGCCAGGGCATCAGCGCCGCGTTCTCGACAGGGTCCCAGGCGTAGTAGCCGCCCCACCCCACCTCCTCGTACGCCCACTTGGCGCCGAGCAGCTGGCCGATGCCCAGGAACATCCAGGCGGCCAGCGTCCAGCGGCGGGTGGCGACGATCCAACGTTCGTCGGTCCGCCCCGAGAGCAGCGCGCCCACAGCGAACGCGAATGGCACGGTCAGCCCGACATAGCCGAGGTACAGCAGTGGCGGATGGATCTGGAAGTACGGGCTCTGGAGGCTCGAGTTCAACCCGGCACCGTCCACGTTCGCGAGCTGGGTGTGGAAGGGGCTGGCGACGAAGACGACGAGCATCGAGAAGAACGCCGCGACGACGCCCAACACGGGGACGACCCAGACGACCAGCTCGCGCCCGGCCTTCCGGTCGAGCAGGACAGCGGCCGTGCTGTAGCCGGTGAGCACGAGCAGCCAGAGCAACAGCGAGCCCTCCTGACCGCCGTAGAACGACGCCAGCTTGTAAGGCTCCGGCAGCTCGCGGCTCGTGTGCTGGGCGACGTACGTGAACGAAAAGTCGCTGCGCGCGAGCGCGACCAGCAGGACGCCCGACGCGACGATCGTGCAGGCGAACGCGGCCACGAGCGCGTTCTGCGCCGAGCGCGACAGCCTCCGCCGTCGTGTGTGCGCCCCCCAGAAGCCGGCGACCACAGCGTAGAGGGCGAGCCCGAAGCAGACGACGAGCGCTGCCCTACCGAGCTCTGGCATGGGCTAGGAGGAGGTCTGCTTGGGGGTGTACTTCGAGGGGCACTTCGTGATCAGCGTGCCCGGAATCGCGGTGAAGACCCCGTTCGCGTACCGGCCGTCGACGACGATGTCACCGCCTGCCTTGAAGGCGTCAGGGACCGTGCCCTTGTAGACGACCGGCACGGTGGCCGTGCCTTTGACGTCACGAAGCCGGAAGCGAAGGCCGGCACCGTGCGCGTCCCCGGTGACCGGTTTCAGCACGCGCCCCGACACCGAGACCTTGCCAGTGTGCCCGGCGAGCGAGCTCGGCCGGAGGGCCGGCGTGCTCCCACCGGCGATCGACGAGTAGAGCAGGAACACCGCGAGCACGGCCGCGACCGAGAGCGCGATGACGAGGCGGGCCGGGCTGCGTCTGCGGGCCACGGCCGGATTCTACCCCGCCCGCGGTGCGGAACCTCCGCTAGAAGACCACCACGACGAACTGGTGCTCGGGCCCGAGCTGGAACGAGGTGCTGCCCACCGGGTGGATCGGGGTGATCCTGTAGGAACCGTCGGGGAGCGCGGTCACGGTCATCGTCTGCGGATTCACGCCGACGCCCGAGACGAGGGCACTGCGGCCGGCGATACCGTTGAACTTGATCTGGAACGCGTCCTGCGCACGTCGCACCTGGACCGCGGCTCCGGCGCAATCGAAACGGGCGCTGAACAGCCTCGGGTTGCTCGAGTAGGTCTCGGACATGTTCTGGATTCCCACCGCCGGGTCGCCGGTGACGTAGGCGAAGCCCTTGACCGCCCCGTTGACGCACCGCTGCTGGGCGATGCCGATCCGTTGGCCGACGGCGAAGGCGGAGCCGCCGACGGCGAAAAACAGCGCGACTGCGCTGATCACGAGCGCCGGTGACGGCCGGCGAAGGCGTAGCCGTACGTTCACGTCGTTCCTCCGTTCGACGGATCGACCACGAATCATGCGTCACGGCGGCGCAAGGATCGATCCCCGTTCCGGGGGGTTTTTCGCGCAAGCCACTCAGGAGCCGCCTTCCTCCAGCGGGCCAGGCTGAGCCTGACCCTTCCAGGGCTCTAGGGTTCGACCGGTTGGTTCTGGGACTGAGCTGCCGACAGGGCCTGCTGGGATCGCCGTTCGGGCACGCGGTAGCCGTGCTCGACACAGAGCTGGCCGTGCGCGTCCTCCGTGAGCGCATCGCAGTACCCCTTGCCGTACGCGGCCCGGATGAAGGCGCCGACGACTTCGAGGCTCCACTCGGAGATGTCGCTCGCCTCGCGCCAGAGGTCGGCAAGGCGGACGTCGATATCGAGCTCGAGCAGATCGATCCGTGAAGGTCTGCGTGGCATGAAGATCACCATACGGAGACGTCCGGACGACATCGGCTATGGTCGCCGCGATGAGTGAAATTCGGGTCGGGCCGGCTCGTGTTCCCTCCAGGGAGAGCCCGGAGGCCGCCGTCGGGCTACTGCAGGAGCGCGGCTACCGCGCCTGCGAGATCGACTTCGAGGGCGGCTTCTGGATGGACTACCCGTGGGCAGAATGCTTCGGCCGGATCGCCCGTGAGGCCGGCATCGTTCTTTCCGTCCACGCGCCGCTGGCCGGCTTTCTCGGCCAGGTCGAGCGCGACAAGAAACACCGCATGGCGATCGGCATGCTCGACCACTCCGCCGGCGTCGCCGTCGCGAGCGGCGCCGAGCTGGTCGTGCTGCATCCGGGCTTCCTGCTCGGCCGGACCCGTGAGCGTGCCCTCGCTGACGTCGTGGAACAGCTGGCCGAACTCCGAGAGCGTCTCGTCGACAAGGGCCGGGATGTGCCGTTCGGCGTCGAGGTGATGGGACGTGTGAACGAGCTCGGTACTGCGGAGGACGTCTTCGCGATCGCCGCCCAGCTCGACTGGGTGCGGCCGGTGATCGACTTCGCGCACCTGCACGCGGTCACTGACGGCGCCTTCACCGAGACGGAGACGTTCGCCGGCGTGCTCGAAGCCGCAGACGCGATCCTCGAGCCGGGAGCCCCGTTCCACGTCCACTTCAGCGACATCCAGTACGCGAACCGCAACGAGACCAAGCACCTCCCGTACGGCGAGGGCACCCTACGCGCGGAGCCGCTGGCCGAAGCGCTGAGCCGGTTCGAGCGCCCCTCAACGGTCATCTCGGAGTCGCCGGACGAACCCTCGTCGCAGGCAATTCGCGCCATCCTCGAAGCGGCACCTGCGCGTAGCCGCTAGACGATCGTCCACGTCCTCGGGCGGAGCCGGGCTTTGCCCGAGCGCAGCCCGGGAACGAGATGTCAGTGACTGCGAAGGGGGAAGGGGGCCCACGGGGGAAACCGGCCGTTTCCCCGTGAAGCAGCGGAGCGAGCGTCCTAGGCGATTCGCTCGATTCTCGAGCCGAACGCAGCCGATACAGCCGTGGTCGGCGAGAGCTCGGCCAGGCGCGCGCGGTAGGCGGCCGCTTCCTCGTCGCGACCGCGCTCCCGAAGGAACTCCTCGAGCCGCGACATCACCCACGTTTCGATCCCGCAGAAGCCGGTCTCCTCCACCATGGCCAGCGCCTCTCGGAGCAGCGCCTCGGCGTCGACATCTCGACCTTGCGCGGCCCGCACGAGCCCGAGCGTCATCGTCGTCGTCGCTCGGGAGCTGACGTCGTGCTCGCCTACCGTGTCCACCGCTTCGAGCGCGATCCGCTCGGCCTCGTCGAGATGGTTACGGCGGATGAGCACCTCGGCGAGCTGCCGCTGGCTCTCGCATAGCGCACCGCGATCCTCCAGCGGCTTGAGCAATCTGATCGCCTCACGCAGCAGGCGCTCTGCCTTCGCATAGTCCTCCTGCTGCTCGGCTGCGCGGGCGAGCTCGTTCAGCGTCCGCCCGAGCATCCAGTTGCCGCCGACCTCGGAGAAGAGCGCCCTTGCCTCCTCGAGCAGCCGCTCCCCTTCGACTGATTCGCCGCGATCGAGCTTGACCAGGCCAAGGGAATGCAGGGCCTCTGCACGGGCGACGATGCTCCCGCTCTCACCGGCGAGCTCGAGCCCTCGCGTGAGCAGCTCCTCGGCCTCGTCGAGGCGCTGCTGGTGGCGGTACGCCTGGGCCAGGTCATTGAGCGCGTGTGCCTCGAGGTCCTTGCGGTCGTGCTGATGGGCGAGTTCCAGCGCCTCCTCGGCAACGCGCTCCTGGGTGGCGAAGTCGCCCACCCACCAGGCGATGCGCGCCCGTACGCCGAGAGCCGTGAAACGCCCGTCCGCCGGCAGCGCATCCAGCGCCGCATCGATCAGCTCGGTCGCCTTCGGCAGATTCGCCTCGCGGAGCAGGGCGACCTCGGCGAGGGCGGTCAGGGCCCGGCCCTCGATCTGCCTGTCGCCAACCGAGCGCGACTCGTCGAGCACGCGGTGCATCTCCACCGACACCGCCGGAAGGTCGCTGAGCCGCCACGCGGCGCGGGCCGCGTGGTACCGGCGCTCGAGAGTCGCCTCGAGCTCGACCGAACGAAGCAGCAGCTTGCGGGCGGAGCGGTTCGACTCGCGGGCGAGCGCCCGGCGGCCCGCCGCCTCGAGCGCGGCCGCGGCCTCCGTGGCGAGCTCGGCCGGCGCGGCGCCGTCGAGCTCTGCCAGCAGCTGCGTCGCATGGTCGAGATGGTAGGCGCGGATCTCGAGCAGCTCCTCCCCCGCCCGCTCGTGCAGCCACTCGGCGAACCGGCGGTGCAGCTGGGCGCGCTCGGCCTTGGTCAGCCCGCCATACGCCACTTCGCGGATGAGCATGTGCTTGAAGCGATAGGCCTTCTCCCCGATGATCGTCGAGCGTGGCTCGGCTAGGACGAAGTCGCGCAGGAGCAGGTCGTCCAGAAGCCCGTCGACTTCGAGGTCGGGCGCGACGTACGCGATCGCGCCGTGCCAGAAGATCCGGCCGATCACGGAGGCGCGGTGCAACAGCGCCTTCTCGGCGGCCGGAAGCTGGTCGATGCGAGCGGCGATCAGCGCCTGAAGCGTGTCGGGGATTCGGGACGGAAGATACGAGTCGCCCCGCTCCGCCAGCATCCGCATCGTCTCCTCGACGAACAGCGGGTTCCCCTCGGTCTTCTCGCGGAGCTCGCGCCGCGCCTCGGTGGTCAGCTTCGTGTCGGCAGAAAGCAGGTCGATCAGCTCCTCGGCCTCGCTCTCGCGCAGCGGCTCGAGCTCGATCGCGGCGGCGCGCATCCGGCCGCCGCCCCACGACGGGCGGACGTCCAGCAGCTCGGGACGCGCCAGGCAGACGAGCAGTAGCGGTGACTCCCGCACCCAGGTGGCGAGATGCTCGATCAGCTCGAAGAGCGGCTCCTCAGCCCAGTGGATGTCCTCGAAGACGAGCACGAGCGGCTGGACGTCGGCCAGCTGGTCTGCCCATTCCCGCGACGCCCACGCAATCTCCTGGCCGCTGCGCTCGCTCTCCACCGCCTCCAGGACGCCGGCGGCGAGCCCGAGCAGGTCGGCGACCGCTTCGTCCTCGCAGGATTTCCGCAGCTTTTCCATCGCCTCCTTGACCGGGTCGTCGTCGGAGATCCCCGCCGCCGACTTGACCATCTCGGCAAGAGGCCAGTAGGTGATTCCCTCCCCGTACGGCAGGCAGCGCCCGCCGAGCACGGTCGCGCCCTCGAGCGAGCTGACGAACTCGCGGGCCAGGCGGCTCTTCCCCACGCCCGGCTCGCCGTAGATGGTGACGAGGTGGGCGCGGTGGTCGCGGACGGCCCGGTCGAAGGTGTTGTCGAGCAGCTCGAGCTCGGCGGAGCGGCCGATCAGCGGCGCCACCATCGCCGAGAGCAGCGGCTGCGCACGGTCTGCAGCGCAGACGACGCGCCAGGCGTCGATCGGCTCGGCCCTGCCCCTGACCTCGATCTGCCCCACGTGCTCGGCCTCGATCGGGCCCGAGGCGAGGCTACGCGCTCCGGGACCGATCAGGATCTCGCCCGGGCCTGCGGCCTGCTGGAGCCGGGCGGCGAGGTTGACCGCCTCCCCGGTCGCGAACGTCGACTCTGTGGTGTCGACGACGACCTCGCCGGCCTCGATGCCGACCCGTGCCTGCAGCTCGAGCTCGCCGACCGCCTTCAGAATGCCGAGGCCTGCGCGAATCGCGCGTTCCGCGTCGTCCTCGTGCGCCTGGGCCACGCCGAACGCGGCGAGGACGGCGTCGCCGGCGAACTTCTCCACGATCCCACCGTGGGTGGTCACGCAGTGCGTGACGTCGTCGAAGAACCGCGTCACACGGCGGCGGACGACCTCGGGGTCGGCAGCGCTGATCAGCTCGGTCGAGCCGACCAGGTCCACGAACAGCACGGTTGCGAGCTTTCGCTCCATACCTGAATTGTAAGAACGAACGTACCCCCGGATAGCATCCCGACGGCACCCGCTCCGGCGCCGGCAAAGCCGACGCCTCCGCTCTTTGGTCGCCTCCGTCTAGCCTACGGCTCATGCTCGACCCCAAGGTCTTCAAGGCATACGACGTGCGCGGGATCTATCCGGCGGAGCTCGACGAGCACGGCGCGCGCGCGATCGGCCGCGCATACGTGGAGCAGTTCTCTCCACTGCGGATCGCCGTGGGCCGGGACATGCGTCTCTCGTCGCCGACGATGGCAGCCGCCCTGATCGAAGGCGCTGCGTCGGCAGGCGCGGAGGTGCTCGACATCGGGCTGGTGGGCACCGAGATGGTCTACTTCGCGGTTGGCGATCTGGGGCTCGACGGCGGCGTGATGGTCACCGCGTCCCACAATCCAAAGGACTACACCGGGATGAAGATCGTCCGTGCGGGTGCCCTTCCTGTGGGGGGAGACTCCGGCCTGCTCGACGTGCGAGACCGTGCTCTGGCGGCTCCCTCAGGGCCGACGCGATCAGCATCGATCCGGGCCTTCGACGTCTGGCCGGCGTTCGTCGACCGCGTCCTCTCGTTCATCGACCCCGGGGCGCTCCGCCCGCTCAAGGTCGTGATCGACGCGGCGAACGGCATGGCGGGCGCAATGCTCCCGCCGGTGCTCGCGCAACTGCCGATCGAAGCGGTGGACTGCTACTTCGAGCCGGACGGGAGCTTCCCGAACCATGAGCCGAACCCGCTGCTGCCCGAGAACCGCGAGTTCATCGTGCGGAAGACGCTCGAGGAGGGTGCCGACCTGGGCGTAGCCTTCGACGGCGACGCCGACCGCTGCTTCTTCGTCGACGACACCGGCGAGTTCGTCCCGGGCGACTTCGCCACCGCACTGTTCGCGCAGGGTGTGCTGGAGAAGGAGCCGGGGGCGACGGTGATCTACGACGTGCGGGCGAGCTGGGCGGTGCCAGAGACGATCGAGCGTGCCGGCGGCACGCCGGTCGTGAACCGGGTCGGGCACGCGTTCATCAAGGAGCGGATGCGCGAGGTGGGCGCCGCCTTCGCCGGAGAGGTCTCGGGCCACTACTACTTCCGCGAGTTCTCGCAGGCCGACACGGGCGTCGTCCCGTTCCTGGTCATGCTGGAGCGCATCTCCAAAGGCGGCGCGAAGCTGTCGAAGCTCCTTCGCCCCTTCCGCGACCGCTACTTCATCACGGGCGAGCTGAACACGCCGGTCGCCGACGTGTCGGCGAAGCTCGCGGAGCTCGAAGAGCGGTTCGGGCCCGAAGGGACGGTCTCGCACCTCGATGGTCTCTCGGTCGAGGCGGCCGACTGGCACTTCAACGTACGCCCCTCCAACACGGAGCCGCTCCTCCGCCTGAATCTCGAGGCGCGCTCGCAGGAGCGGATGGAGCGCAGGCGCGACGAGGTGCTCGCCGCCATCCGTGCCTAGACCGCCGTTCAAGTTCAGCGCGACCACCCGCGTGGGCTTCTCCGACACCGATGCGCAGGGCGTCGTCTACTACGGCCGCTACATGCCGTACTTCGACCTCGCGCGCGTCGAGTACCACCGCAGCCTCGACATGCTCCGTGCCGAGCCGCAAGAGCGCGAGTTCGTGATGCGGGCGATGCACGTCGAGTACCACCAGCCCGCCCGTTTCGACGACCGGATCGAGGTCGACGTGCGGATCAGCCGGATCGGGACGACCAGCGTCACCTACGAGTTCGCCGCCTACCTCGAGGGCGAGACACTCGCCGTGACAGCGTCCCAGACGGCCGTCCTGGTCGACCTCGCCGACCGGAAGCCGTCGCCGGTTCCCGACTGGTGGCGCGACCGCATCCGCGCGTTCGAGGGCGACGACGTGAAGGAGGAGGCCGGGCGCTCGTCCGTACCGCCGTCCGGATGAGCGCCGCCGGCCCTCCGTGCCGGAACAACCCCCTATCTCCGTTCTAGGCGAGGGTGAGCCGGCGGGGAATCCCCCGAACGAGGGACACGCCTAGTTCGGGGTGACGCGGTAGGCGTCGAAGACGCCCTCGACGTTCCGGAGCGCCGTGAGGAGCGCGCGCAGGGAGCCGACGTCGCCGATCTCGGCGGTGTACCAGTTCTTCGCCAGCTGGTCCTGGACGCCGCCGCCGTAGGCGACGATGTTCGCGCCGTGCTCGGAAAACGTGCGCGCCACGTCCTCCAGCAGGCGGGCGCGGTCCCACGCGTCGACGGCGATCTGGACGCGGAAGCTCTGCGACGAGCCGCCCTCCCAGTCGACCGGCGTGAAGCGCTCGGCGTTCTTGCGCAGCGCCCGGACGTTCGGGCAGTCCTCCCGGTGGATCGTGATCCCCTTGCCGAGCGAGATGTAGCCGACGATCGGGTCTCCCGGCACCGGGGTGCAGCACTTCGCCAGCCGGACGAGAACGTCTTCGACGCCGGAGACGTTGATGCCGTAGGTCTGGCTGGCCGCGGTGTCTTTCGCCTTCGGCGGCTTCAGCATGACCGCCTCTTCCTCGACCACCTGCTCGGTCTTCAGGCGCTGGATCACCTTGTTGACGATCAGGCTGGCCTGGAGCTTCCCCGAGCCCAGGGCGACGTAAAAGTCCTCGGCCTTCTTGAAGCCGGTCTCGCGAATCACCTGCGCGAGCACGGCCGAGCCGGCGATCTTGCGGTACGGGAGGTTCTGCTGCTTCAGCGCCTGCTCGAGCGTCTCGCGGCCCTTGGCCTCGGCGTCTGCGCGGGTCTCACGCGAGAACCACTGGCGGATCTTGTTGCGGGCGCGCGAAGACGCGGCGACCGACATCCAGTCGCGCGAAGGCCCCCGACCCGACTTCGAGGTCATGATCTCGACGATGTCGCCGCTCTTCAGGCGGTAGTGCAGCGGCACGATCCGACCGTTCGCCTTCGCACCCACGGTGCGATGGCCGACGTCGGTGTGCACCGAGTAGGCGAAGTCGATCGGCGTCGATCCCGCCGGGAGGGTCTTCACCTCGCCCTTCGGGGTGAAGACGTAGACCTCGTCGTCGAACAGATCGGTGCGGAGCGTCTTGATGAACTCGCGCGGATCGGTCTCGTCCTGCTGCCAGTCCATCACCTGCTTCATCCATGCCGTCCAGTCGTCGTCGCCCTTGCGTCCCTTGCCGCCGCGCTTGTACGTCCAGTGGGCGGCGATGCCGAGCTCGGCCGTCTCATGCATGTCGAGCGTTCTCACCTGGATCTCGAGCGGGCGGCCCTGGGGGCCGATCACGGTCGTGTGCAGCGCCCGGTAGCGGTTGAGCTTCGGCATGGCGACGTAGTCCTTGAACCGGCCGGGCATGGGCTTCCAGAGCGAGTGGATCAGGCCGAGCGCGCCGTAGCAGTCGCGGGTCCCCTCCTCCCCGGTCCGCTCGACCAGCACGCGCATCGCGGTCAGGTCGTAGATCTCGTTGAACTCACGGCCCTTCTTCACCATCTTGTCGTAGATGGAGTAGAAGTGCTTCGCGCGGCCCGAGATCTGCGCAGGGATGCCGGACTTGTCGAGCTCGCGCTGGAGTATCAGGCTCGCCTCGCGGACGTGCTCCTCGCGGTCGGCGCGGCGCTCGGCGACCATGGTCTTGATCTCGGCGTACTTGCGCGGATGCAGGGTCTCGAAGGCAAGGTCCTCGAGCTCCCACTTGAGAGCGTGGATGCCGAGCCGGTGCGCAAGGGGCGCGTAGATCTCGAGCGCCTCGCGCGCCTTCTGCACCTGCTTCTGCTTGCCGAGGTACTCGATCGTGCGCAGGTTGTGGAGGCGGTCGGCGAGCTTGATCAGGATCACGCGGACGTCCTTCGCCATCGCCACGATCAGCTTGCGGTAGTTCTCCGCCTCGGCGTGCTCGCGGCTCTGGAACTGGATCCTCGTCAGCTTGGTGACGCCGTCGACCAGCTCTGCAATCTCGTCGCCGAACTCGTCCGTGACCGCCTTCAGGTCCTGGTCGGTGTCCTCGACCACGTCGTGCAGCAGGGCGGCGGCGATTGTCTGCTCGTCGAGCTGGAGCTCGGCGAGGATCTTCGCCACACCGAACGGGTGGTTGATGAACTCCTCGCCGGAGCGCCGCTGCTGCCCCTCGTGCGCGCTCGCCGCGAACGAGAACGCCCGCGTGAGCAGGTCGCGGTCGAGCTCCGGCTTGTACTGCTCGACCGCCTCGATCAGCTCGTCGACGAGCTCCTGATGTCGATCTGAGACCTCGAGCACGGCCATGTTCACAGTGTACTTCGGGCCTTTGCGCTCACGACCTCACGCGTTCGAGTGTCTTTTCGAAGGAAGCGCGGTATGCATGCCGAAGGATGCAGGGCGTGCGCAGACGTCACCTCATCGAGCGGAAACGGGCAGAGCTGCTCGTCCGCGTCTTCGAGCTGCTGCTCGTCCGTTCGTAGCGCTAGGCCGCCTGGGCAAGCTCCGGCGGCGCGTCGAGCAGCGCGCGAAAAACCTCTGACTCGAGCAGGCTCCGCCAGGCAGCCGAGCCGCCCGCCGCGAGGCCGACCTCTGCGAACACCTCCTCGGCCTCGGGGCTCAGCCGGCCGGAGCGCCATTCGGCGGCAAATCGCTCGCGCAGCTCGAAGTAACGGTCGGGCGTCTCGAAGATGCGGCGGACGACCAGTTGCGGCGAGGTCGTCCCGTTCCAGGTGTTCTCCTGGAGCCGGAACGCCACGTCGTAGGCGCCGACACGGCGAAAGCGATCGAGCTGCGGCCCGAGGCCGAATGCGATCGCGCTGCCGGCCGGCCGGCCGCGGTCGCGCACGCGGAACCGGAGGTGCTTGCCCTCCCCCACCGTCGTGAGCTCGGTCAGCTCGCAGCCGGCGACGAGCAGGTTGACGGCGGGATTGCCGAGGCCGAAGGGCGCGAGCCGGCGGAGCTCACCGCACAGGCCGAGCGTGAGCGCCGAGCCCGGGACGATCGCGTCGACCGGTGTCACCGGGCGCAGAGCCTCGTCGTCGAGGTGCGCGTCCGCGTAGACAGCGAACGCGTCGGCGAGGTCGTCAACCGCTTCCGGCCGGATCGAGAGGCCCGCAGCGGCGCGATGGCCTCCGAAGCGCTCGAGATGCTCGGCGCAGGCGGCGAGGCCGGCGTGGAGGTCGAAGGCCTGGATGGACCGCCCGCTGCCCTTCCAGAGGTCACCCCCTTCTCTGCTCAGAGAGCTGCCGGCGATCAGGACGACCGGCCTGTGGTAGCGCTCCGCGAGCCGGGAGGCGACGATCCCGATCACGCCTTCGTGCCAACTCTCGTCGGCGACCACGTAGCCGCGCCGGCGGCGCCGCGCCTCCGGCCAGGCGTCGATGATGGCCGAGGCTTCGCGCAGGATCCGCTCCTCGACCGCCTGGCGCTCGCGGTTCAACTCCTCCAGCCCAGTCGCGATCCGGTTCGCGCTCTCCTCGTCGTCGGTCAGCAGCAGCTCGAGCGCCGCCGTGGGCCGGCCCAGACGGCCGGCGGCGTTGATCCGTGGCGCGAGCCGGAAGCCGACCGCGCCTTCGTCGACGACGGCGGGGTCGACACGGGCGGCCCGCATGAGCGCCCGTAGCCCGGGCCTGGTCGTCGTCGCGAGCCGGCGGAGGCCGGCGATCGCCAACGCGCGGTTCTCGTCGACGAGCGGGACGACGTCGGCGATCGTCGCCAGGGCGACGAGATCGAGGTGGCGGGGCAACCGCTCGTCGCCGGGCCCCAGCAATGCCTCGGCCAGCTTGTAGACGACGCCGGTGCCGCAGAGCTCGGGGAAGGGGTAGTCCGAGGGCTTGGTGGCGACAATCGTGCAGTCGGGGAGCGCGTCGCCCGGCCGGTGGTGGTCGGTGACGATCACCTCGAGCCCGGCAGCCTTGGCAGCCGCGATCTCGTCGACGGCCGTGATCCCGCAGTCGACGGTCAGGACGAGCCCGCACCCTTCCCCGGCCAAACGCGTGAGCGTTTGACCGGCCAAGCCGTAGCCCTCCTCGAAGCGGCTGGGCAGGTGCCAGTCGACGTCGGCGCCCAACTCGCGCAGCACGAGCACGGCCAGGGTGGTCGCGCAGATCCCGTCGACGTCGTAGTCGCCGTGGACGCAGATCTTCGTGCCGGCCTCTATCGCCGTGTGAATCCGCTCGCAGGCTTCCTGCATGTCGCCGAGCGTCAACGGGTCGTGCCCCGGCAGCTCGCCGTCGAGAAAGGCCGATGCCTGCCGAGGGTCGCAGTACCCGCGGCGGACGAGCACACTGGCCGACGTAAGGCTCAGGCCGAGGGCGGCCGCGAGGGACGACGCTTGCTGCGGATCGCAATGCTTGATCGTCCACGTCCCCTCGACCATGGACAGTCGAAGGTACGCACACGATCGGACAACACCGGAACCGGTTCAGACGCCGCCGCGCCGGCCGCGGAACGTGTCCACGAGGATCCGCGTCCAGAGCACGAGCAGGAAGCCCGCGGCGCCGGCGACCATGACGATGATCGGGGACAGGATCACCGCCTTCCCGAACGACCAGTCGAGCAAGAGCGCGGTGATCGCGGCCAGCCCGAGGCAGGCGGCAGAGGCAACGAGAACGACCCGGAGACGCACCCTGGAGCCAGTCTAGGCCGCGGGAGGTGGTTGGTATCCTGCCTCGGTGGAGAGCGGCCCGCGGCCCGTCGGCGACGCCAACTACAGCTCGGGCGACGACTACGTCGTCGAGTTCCTGGGATACCGGTTCAGCTTCAACGGCTCGGACTTCGAGCAGCGCGTGACCGGAGCGGCGGTCAAGCTCGGCCTGGTCGAGGCCAACGAGCTGGACGATGACGAGACCGCCGACCTCGTCGAGCTCGCCGCCGAGGGCCGCATCGAGGAGCCTCGCAGCCAGCTCGGGCGCTATCTCGTCCGCCACTGGGAGCGGATCTCGCTGGTCGGCGGCGAGTCGCTCGTCTACTGGTTGCGCAAGCTGATCTTCCGCGGCGCCTGGCTCGACCACCGGGTCAAGGAGGGCCTGCTCGAGGTGGTCTGGGACGATGACAACTCGGAGTTCGCATACCGCGACCCACGAGGCTCGCGCGCACTGCTGGAGCTTGCACCGGTACCGAGCTGGCACGAGCTCCAGTACAAACCCTGAAAGTCCACCCGCTTCGCGGGCATGACGACTTTCAGGCTGAGAAACCCGTGACCCGTCGCGTTCGTGAGCCGCGCCCCGCCAGGTCGGTCGCGGCGGCGAAATCTAGGCCGACGGCACTGAGAAGCCCAGCTGCGTGCGCTCCTCGGCGCCGGCGCTCAACTCGATCCGCTTGATCGACCCCACCGGCACGATCACCTCGCTCGGCGTGTCGTCGCCGGCGTGCGGACGAATCGTCACGAAGCCGTAGCCCGGCTCCGCCGTCAGCGACTGGACCGCGTAGCGCACGCCGTCGACCAGTTCGACCTCGACATACGCCTGCTCGACGCCTTCGTCCTTGGCGAATTCCTCGATCCGCCGGTGTATGCGGTTGACGAGGTCGTCGAGCGGCCCTGCAAACCCCGGAACCCAGAGATCCGGCGACATGGAGACAGAGGCTATCGGTACACGTATCGGCTCCGGAACCGTCGCTTCGCCGCCGCGACCGACCTGTGCGGGGCTCGGCTCGACAACGCGATCGGTCAGTCGCCGATGCGGGCGAAGCGAGCGAGCAGAGGAGAGGGCCCGCGGGGGAACCAGGGGTTCCCCCGCGTCCTAGAAGAGGCTATCGGCGCGAGCCGCCTGGTCGGCGGCCACGTGGGCGAGGCCGAGATCGGTGACGATCCGGCCCCGCGGGGTGCGCTGGATGAAGCCGAGCTGGAGCAGGTAGGGCTCGTAGACATCCTCGACCGTGTCGGCTTCCTCGCCGAGCGACACGGCCAGCGTGGAGAGCCCGACCGGCCCGCCCGCGAACTTGTGCACGATCGCCTCGAGCAGCTCGCGGTCGGTGCGCTCGAGGCCCTCCTGGTCGACCTCGAGCAGGTCGAGCGCCTCCCAGGCGATCTCCGCGGTCACCTCCCCTGCGTGCCGCACCTCGGCGACGTCGCGGACGCGGCGGAGAATCCGGTTGGCCACGCGTGGCGTTCCGCGCGAGCGCCGTGCGATCTCCTCGGCAGCCTCGTCCGAGATGCCGACGCCGAGAATTCCGGCGGAGCGCCGGACGATCGTCCCCAGTTCGGCCGGCTCGTAGTACGAGAGCCGGAAGGTCATGCCGAAGCGGTCGCGGAGCGGCGTCGTCAGCAGCCCCGTCCGGGTGGTCGCCCCGACCAGAGTGAAGGGCGGCAGGTCGAGGCTCAGCGTGCGCGCGGCGGGACCCTGACCGACGACGATGTCCAGCCGGAAGTCCTCGAGCGCCGGGTAGAGGATCTCCTCGACCGCCGGGTTGAGCCGGTGGATCTCGTCGATGAAGAGCACGTCGTGCGTCTCGAGCGAGGTGAGGATCGCGGCGAGGTCGCCCTTGCGCTCGACTGCCGGGCCGGCGACGGTGCGCAGCCCGACGCCGAGCTCCTCCCGGACGATGTGGGCGAGGCTGGTCTTCCCGAGGCCGGGCGGGCCGACCAGCAGAACGTGGTCGAGAGCCTCGTTGCGCGTCTTCGCCGCTGTGAGCGCAACTTCGAGCTGCTCCTTGAGCCGCTCTTGCCCGACGAACTCGTCGAGCCGGCGGGGCCTGAGCGAACGGTCGAAGTCATCCTCTTCCTCGCGGAGCGCCGGGGCGAGGAACTGCGTATCGGTCTCGCTCACGCTGCCTTCTTCAGCGCCACGCGCACGCGTTCCTCCGCGGGCAGCTCCGGATCGACGTCGGCGAGCGCACGCTCCGCGTCGCCGACCGAGTAGCCGAGCTCGACCAGCGCGTCGCGGGCGACGAGGCTGTCTGGGCGGGTCTCGGGCGCGGGAATGTCGACGGCGCCGACTTTCTCCTTCAGCTCGAGCACGACGCGTTGCGCCGTCTTCTTGCCGATCCCCGGGATCGCCTCGAAGCGGGCCGTGTCCTCGAGTACGATCGCCCGGCGCAGCTCGGCCGGCGTCGAGCCGGAGACGATCGCCAACGCGACCTTCGGCCCGATCCCGGACACCGAGAGTAGTTGCTCGAACAGCTCGCGCTCTGCTGCCTCGGCGAATCCGTAGAGCTGAAGCGCGTCCTCGCGGACGTGGGTGTGGATCTCGAGTGACACCTCGCCGTCGCCGTCTGCGAGCCGGAGCGCCCTGGTCGTGGCGGCGACGAGATAGCCGACCCCGTTGACGTCGAGTACGAGCCCCTCGGGCCGACGCACGACCGGACGGCCGCGCAGGCGCGCGATCACGACCCGACCGCCTTCAAGAGCGGCGGCGCGAGCGCGTGGCAGATCGCCACCGCGAGCGCGTCGGAGGCATGGGTCGTCTTCGGTGGCGCGCGCAGTGCGAGGATCGTCCGCACCATCCGTTCGACCTGTCCCTTCTCGGCCCGCCCATAACCGCAGACCGCCTGCTTCACGCGGCTCGGCGCGTACTCAGCGCACTCGACGCCGGCGAGCGCGGAGGCGACGAGTACGGCGCCCCGTGCCTGCCCGACCGAGAGCGCGGTGCGGGCGTCGGCGCCGACGAACGACTCCTCGAGTGCGACGGCATCCGGCGCGTGCTGCTCCACCAGCTCCCGGACGCCCTCGAAGATCGTCCTCAGGCGCAGCTCCGGGCGCTCGTGCGCCTCCGTGCGCCAGCACCCGTGGACGAGGGCCCGGAGGCGGCCGTCGCTTTCGTGGACCATCCCGTAACCGCACGCTGCCGTCCCCGGATCGATGCCCAGAACTCTCACGGGGTGAGGTTAAGCGCGGTGTCGGACGTTCCTTCGCACCACGAAAGCTAGACCGCGACAGCCTCCAGCACGCGCTCGGGGATGTCGAAGTTCGCGTAGACGTCCTGGACGTCGTCGTTCTCTTCGAGCCCGTCGATCAGCTTCAGCACCTTGCGTGCGACCGACTCGTCCTCGATCTCGACCGTCGTCTTCGGCAGCATTGTCACCTCGGCGTCCGAGACGGCGATGCCCGCCGTCTCCAGCGCCTCGCGCACGGCGTTCAAGTCCTCCGGTGCACAAGTGACCTCGAAGGACGAGCCCTCCCCGGCCACGTCCTCCGCCCCCGCGTCGGCGGCCGCAAGGGTCAACTCGTCCTCGTCGGTCGAGTCCCGGTCGACCAGGACGACGCCTTTGCGCTCGAACAGCCACGCGACTGCGCCGGACTCGGCCAGGTTGCCGTCGTGTCGGGCGAAGATGTGCCGCACCTCGCCGGCCGTCCGGTTGCGGTTGTCGGTGAGCACGTCGACGTAGACGGCTACCCCGCCAGGCCCGTAGCCCTCGTACGAGATGTGCTCGTACGACGCAGCATCGGCGCCGGTGCCGCTCCCGCGCGCGATCGCCCGCTCGATGTTGTCCTTCGGCATCGAAGCGGCCCGCGCCTTCTCGATCGCGTTCTGGAGCGCGAGGTTCGCGGCCGGGTCCGGCCCACCGTCCTTCGCAGCGACGATCAGCGCGCGCGTCAGCTTAGTGAAGAGTTGCCCGCGCTTCGCGTCGGCGGCGCCTTTCTTGTGCTTGATCGACGACCACTTGCTGTGCCCGGACATCGACGCGAATTGTACGGGCCGTCATTCCAGCCGGTCCGCGAGATCGGGACGGCACCCGTGCGCCGCCCACCCGGCGGCGGTTCCGTCGTAGAGCCGGTCGCGGATGGTCGGGTCGGCGCCGAGCTCCAGCAGGAGGTCGACCACCTCCTCCTGTCCCGACTGGGCTGCGAGGTGGAGCGGCGGCACCCCCTCCCCGTGCGTCGGGCCGCCGAAGGTGCCACGCCCGTTCGGGTCGGCGCCGAGCTCGATCAGCCGGCGGATCGCCTCCACCCTCCCGTTCGCCGCCGCCCAGGCGAGCGGCGTGCCGCGGTATGGGTCGGCCTCGACGCTCGCGCCCAGCTCGACCAGTCGGTCGATCGCCTCCACGCGGTCCGCCTTCGCCGCCCAGACGAGCGCCTCGTCCAGGATCTCCTGCGGATCGTCCGAGGGGTGCCAGGCGGGGAAGCCGCCGTGCGGGCGGTAGAACGCACGATGCGCGCCGGCGGCGGGCGTGCCCGCCAGCTCGTCGATCAGGTCGACCAGGCCCAGCCCGGCTGCGACGCGCAGGTTGCGCGGCTCGAGCCCGAGCAGGTCGACCACCTCGCGGTGCCCCCAGAAGAGCGCCGCCACCAGCGGGGTGCCGCCGTTCCCCCGGGCCGAGAGGTCCGTGTGGGCACCGGCGGCGAGCGCGAGCTCCGCGAGCGGGCGGTCGTTCGAGTAGCCCGCCTGGTGGAGCTTCGTCCAGCCGTAGTCGTTGCCGCGGTTGACGTCCGCCCCGCGCTCGAGCAGCAGCTTCACGCTCTCCAGGTCGCCTGCCATTCCGAGCAGGTCGTTGCCGTTCGTGCCCCGCGTGCGGACGAGTTCGGGATACACGTCGAGCAGCTCGGCCAGGCGGTCGCGATCGCCGTCCTCGACTGCCCGGTAGGCGAGCATGAAGGGAGTCGGCTGCTCGTCGCCGCTTGCGAGCGCGGTCACGTGCTTCGTCAGCCCGACCCAGCTCGGGTAGCCGTGCCGCTGCGCGAGGTCCCGGCGGGCCGACGCGATGGAGACGCCGTTGACGGTGGCGATGCCTTCTGCGCGGCCCTCGTAGTACTCGAGATCCGTTCGGAACGGCTGCTCGGCGAGTTCGTGGACGAGCGCCGGCCAGCTGGAGAAGCCCTGCTCGCGCGCGAGCACGGTCTGGGCGCTCGCGAGCTTCACCGGCAGGTCGCCCATTCGTGCGTGCGCCTGCGGGTCGCCGGCCCGCGCGGCCCTGGCGAGCTCCTTCGCCTGCTTGCGAAGCTGTTCGAGGTTCATGTCGACCTCCTCCCTCTGAGGCCCGTGTCCGCGGCGGGCGGGGAAAGAGATCGATTCGTCCCTGCGGTGCTGACTGGAGGTGGGCTCAGCCCTTCCCGCGGACCGGGTGCGCCCTCGCGCGCAGACCCGATGCTAGCTCAGAGGCTCGAGAGTGTCCTTGTCGCGCCGCCAGAAGACCATGCCAAGGAGCGCGAGAAAAAGACCCAGGCACAGAAACGCGACAGGGCCTGCCCAGGACGCGGGACCGCTGGGTGACTCCCGGCCGAAGATTTCGACGCTTCCGCTCGAACCGCCGCCGACCGCGTAGTGCCAGGTGGCGAGGAAGAGCCCGATCGTGCCGAGCACCGCGTAGCTGGACCGCCTGATCCCGGCGCCGACGGCCATGAAGACGATCCCGAGGACGATGATCAGCGCCCACTGGAAGTCGGACGAATGCCACCAGTAGAGGAGCGCGCCGCCGATCGTCAGGCCGGCGACGACGTGCACCCAGAATCCGTAGGGCCGGGTGTCGCCGCCGTCATTGGCGAGCCCCATCACAAACAGGAAGAGGCCGACGAAGAGTGTCACCCACGCGCTCCAGTTTCCGCCGCTCGAGAGGAGGTCGGTGATGAAGTACCAGCCGAGGCCCGCGAGCACGAGCGCGAACAGCGGGAACTTGAAGATGCCGAGGTCGACGGACGCGGCGATCAGGACGAGCAGTTGCAGGGCGAGGATGCCGATGTGGAAACCGCCGAGCGGCTTGTCGTCGGGCAGCCAGCCGAACCAGGAGAAAAAAGCCCCCACCATCAGCGCGAAGAGCCCGAGGCCGACGAATCCGAAGAGGCCGGCGGCGACCCGGTGACCGCGACCCAGCAGGCCGAACGCCAGCACCTCCGCGAGCGCCCAGAACAGCACCGACCAGCCGGCAAAGGCTCCTTTCCCATGATCGTCGGAGATCACCCCGAGCCAGGCGACCGCCGCGACCAGAGCCGTCAGCGCGCCCGTGTACGCGAGGAACGACCCGGTCATCCAGGGTGCGCGGTTCACCGCCACGCGCCGATCATGAGGCGTCGCCCGGACGGATCCCGGCCCCTCTCGCCGCCTCTCTAAGCTAGGCAGGTGGACGAAAAACGCGTGGTTCTGCCTGTCGGCAAGCTGCCGGGCGAGCTGCTCGGTCGGTTGATCGCCGCGTATGGATCGAGCGATCCGACGGTGCTCGTCGGGCCCGGTATCGGAGGCGACGCCGCGGCCATCGACCTGGACGCGACGACACTCGTCGTCAAGTCCGATCCGATCACCTTCGCAAGCGAGAGCCCTGCCCAGTACCTCGTCGACGTCAACGCCAACGATCTCGCGTGCCTCGGAGCGACGCCTCGCTGGATGATGGTCACCGCGCTCCTGCCGGTGGGAACGAGCGAGGACGAGGTCGAGGCCCACTTCCGCGAGCTGCGCGATGCCTGCGTCGGACGGGGTGTTTCGCTCGTCGGCGGTCACACGGAGATCACATCGGCGGTCAGCCGCCCGATCCTGGTCGGCGTTCTCCTCGGCGAGGCCAGGAAGGGGGCGCTGCTCCGTCCGGGCGGCGCGGGCCCCGGGGACGTCCTCCTGCTGACGAAGGCGCTGGCGATCGAAGGCACTGCACTCCTGGCACGCGAGCTCGGGGACCGGCTCGTCGCCGACGTCGGCCCGGAGATCGTCGAGCGTGCCGCGACCTTTCTCGCCGATCCGGGCATCTCGGTCGTCCTGGAAGCGATGGCCGTCCTTGACGCCGGCGGGGTGACCGCGTTGCACGACCCCACCGAAGGGGGCCTGGCGACCGGTGTGCGCGAGCTCGTGCTCTCCGCCGGTGGCGGTGTCGCGGTGGATCACGACGCCGTGCCGGTGCTACCGGAGACGGCAGCGATCGCCGCAGCGCTCGACATCGATCCGCTCGGGATGCTGGCATCTGGCAGCCTGCTGGTCGCGGCAGAAGTGGGCGCGGTCGACGGCCTGGTAGCGGCCTGCGACGCGATCGGCGTTCGCCTGACCCGGATCGGCGAGGTGACCGATCAGGCGGGCAGGTTCACGCTTCGCGTCGACGGAGACGAGCGGGAGCTGCCGGTATACGAGAGCGACGAGGTCGCCCGCTCGCTCAGCGGTGCCGCCGGCCTGTCAGCCGACTAGGAAGGAGATCACCTCGTCGCGGAAGCGGTCACGGGCCTCGACGAAGATGAAGTGGCCGCAGTCCGGCAGGACCACCGTCGTCTGGTCTGGAACGTCGGCGAAGTCGGTCGCGCAGACCGGACCGGTGATGAAGTCATCCTCGCCGGTGATCACCAGCGTCGGTGCCGTGATCGACAACAGCTCGGGACGCAGGTCGAACGTGTTGAAGATCTCGTTGTTGAAGAGCAGCAGCGCGTCGGCGACCGGCACCTCGCCGCGGAGAGTGTCGAGGTACGTCTGCTCGGCTTCGCCGTAGCGCGCGAAGTAGAAGGGGAACTCGCGGATCGCCAGCTCGCCGAGCTCCTCGTCGGTGTCGAAGCGGCCGGCCTGCTCGTCCTCGAGCGCGGCGCGGGCGTCGGCGTACCACGGCTCGGCTGCTTTCGCGTCCATGGCCGCCTCCATCACGGCCTCCTGCTCGGCGGCGAAACGGGCCAGCGTGCTGGCGAGGACGAGCCGTTCGACGCGGTCCGGATGGCCGGCGGCGTAGGCAGCGGCAACCATGCCACCATGCGAGTGGCCGAGCAGGAGCATTCGCTCCAGCCCGACGTGCGCGCGCAGCTCGTCGAGGTCCGAGACGTAGTCGCCGGTCGCGTATGCGCGCGGGTCGGCCGGGCGGTCGGAGCCCTCGCTGCCGCGCGGGTTGAGCATGACCAGCGTGAACGACGCGCCCAGGCCGGCCAGGTCGCCGAAGTACCGTGCCGAGAACCCCGGCCCGCCGGGATGGCAGACGAGCACCGGCCCATCCCCCTCGCGGCGGTACGAAAGCGCGCGGCCGTCGGCCGTGCGGAACGACTCCACGCGGCGAGACTAGATCACTCGGAGACGCCGGGCTCGATCAGGCCCGTCTCCTCCGGCCCAGGCGCCTCGACCGGCCGCCGGAGGAAGAGGTACTCGTAGAGCAGCGCGGCGATCACGCCGCCGGCGAACGGGCCGACGTAGAAGATCCACGTATAGCTCTCCCAGACGTTGTAGACGAGCTGGGGCCCGAACGCACGCGCGGGATTTATCGCTGCGCCGGTCAGCGGACCGCCCGTGAGGATGTCCATCGTGACCACGAGCCCGATCCCAAAGCCGGCGACCGCCCTGAAGGCCCCACGCTCGTCGACGGCCGTGGCGAAGACGGCAATGACGAGGAAGGCCGTCATGATCGCCTCCAGCACCATCCCGGCGCCGCTGCCCACGGACGGGTGCAGGAGCGGCGCCCCGAGCCGCGCGGGAGCGATCGCCTCCTTGGGGAAGATCCACCAGAGGAGCAGAGACGCGACCACCGCGCCGCCGAACTGCATCAGCCAGTAGACGCAGGCGAGCGGCGTCTTGATCCGGCGGGTCGCGACGAACCCGAGCGTGATCGCCGGATTGAAGTGGCCGCCTGAGATGTGCGCGAGCGCAGTGACCATCACTGCGATCGCGAGCCCCTGCGCGACGGCGACCCCGATCAGGCCTCCCGAGCCGACCATGATCGCACCCCCGGCCACGAAGACCAGAGTGAACGTGCCGATGAATTCGGCCGTTCCTCGGCGAAGGTGGTCGCCTTCCACGCGAGGCGGAGGCTAGAGGGCCGGTCGGACGGAAATGGTGAGCCGTCCGGGACCAAGAGTTCGCCGAGCCGGTTGCGCTTTCGTCCGCCTAGCCGACCGACCTTCCGCTTCCGCGTACTGCCGCCCGGCTGGGCCTCGACCTAATCGCGCTCCGTGCTCGGCGCAATCAGCAACCTAGAGAGTTCGGACCTGTCCCGCAAGAGGGCGTCTAACGGTTTTTGCCGCAATTTGCGAACCGGTTCTGGGGGTCGAGTCGGGCCGACGCTCCGTTCTATTCTCCGCCCGTCTTGCCCATCCGAGGAGGGGGTCGACCTTCCGCGTTACGCTGGGTGATGCGGGGCCCGTAGCTCAGCTGGTCAGAGCAGCGGACTCATAATCCGTGTGTCCCAGGTTCGAGTCCTGGCGGGCCCACAAGAAAAGCCCCGGAAATCGGGGCTTTTCTGCGTCTCAGTCCTCGCTTGAGGGCAAGGCACCCCGTGCGTTGCGTACAGATTGCGTACGATGTGGATGCTCCCAGCCGCTACGCAAGAGAGAGGCTCGATGGCATCACTGAGGGCCCGTCATTCGAAAAAGTGCGCTCTTGGTGGTCGCGAGACAGCGGCGCCCCACGTCGAGCGCGACAGGATCGACGGATGCACGTGCAAGCCCATGTACTCGATTCGCGGCGCAGCCGGCCAGGGCTATGAGGCGATCGGCCGCGATCTTCGGTCCGCTCTCCGCGCGCTCGCGAAGCGGCAAGCCGACGAGGACGAGGGGCTGTATCGAGCGATCGAGAACCTGCGGTTTGAACAGTGGGCGGATCGCTGGCTCGAGCAGCTCGAGCGGCCGAAGGAGAAGACCGTCGACGGCTACGAGCGCACGATCGCCTATGCCAAGGAGGCGTTCGGCAAGAAGCCCGTTCGGCGAGTCTCCCCCACCGACGTCGCCGATCTCCTGAAGTCGCTGCGCAAGCGCAAGCTCTCGCCGTCGACTCAGGCGCAGCACCTTCGCGTGCTTGGCGCCTGCTTCCGCAGCGCGGTCGTCCACGGCCATGTGGCACAGAACCCGATCGACCGGTTACCCGACCCTGAGCGGCCCCGTTCCGAGACGCGAGAGTCCGCCTACTTCACCGACGACGAGCTTCCCCGCCTCCTCGCCGAACTGCCCGCCGGCCTATGGGCCACGCTCGCCCGGGTCGCGCTCGCGACGGGGATGCGCCAGGGCGAGCTCTCCGCTCTCACCTGGGGCGACGTCGACCTGACCAGCGGCACCATCCGCGTCCGCCGCAGCTACAGCGCCGGCAAGCTCGGACAGACCAAGGGCCGCCTCGCCCGTACCGTCGATCTGCCCGACGAGACGACCAAGCTGCTCGGCGAATGGTGGGGCGAGGCGGGCGGGCCTGACGACGCCGAGCTCGTCTTCCCGCGCGAAGACGGCGGCGGCTACCAGCCGTTCTGGCGGTACACGAAGGTTCTCTACTCCGCGATGAAGCGCGCTGGGGTCCCCCGTGAAGGGCCGACCGGCGAGGAGCGCACGTTCCACAGCGCGCGGCACACCTACGCGCGGAAGGTGCTCGAGCAGGGCATCCCGATCTCGTGGCTGTCGCGTCAGCTCGGCCACTCGTCCGAGGCGGTCACGGACAAGCACTACGGACACTGGTCGCGTGCGCGCTCCCGTCAGGAGGCGGAGCGGTTGCGCGGCGCGTTCGCGTTCTGACTCTTAATCCCAAGGTCGAAGGTTCGAATCCTTCACGGCCCATTCCGGCCCGCATGGTCAAGCCGTTCTTGCGCAACCATGCGGGCCGTCCGTCCCGTTGAGCACGCCGAACGACACCGCGGGCATACCTATGTAGATACCTCGCGTTCGACGCCCGGGGACGAGGCGAACGACGGCTACCGGCTCTACGTCCCGCAGGTAGCGAGCGATCTGCCCATATGCGCTGCTTAGTTCATACCAACCGGGCTACGAAGAACGTCTCCAGGGCACTTACGGTCGTGGCTTCGGCAGGCGACTAGGAGGAGCAATTGTCATGACGATGATGGAACACCCAAACGCCACGGTTCCAGACAGCGTGAAGGTGCCTCGCCTCGGCACGCTGCAGTACGAGCTGGGTTTCCCGACGCCCGAGACGTCGCGGAAGCTCTTTGACGAGATGGACTTCCAGCGCGCGGTGCAGTGCTATCTGTGGGGTTATCCCGCGGTGTCGTTCGAGTCCATCCGGCTCACGTTGAAGCAGGACCTGGGCATCGACTTCAACGACATGGGCATCGCCGACAACTTCGTCGGTCCCGAGTCGGTCTGGCTCACGGCCAACGACACGACGATCTACGCCGTCGTCAACATCGATGTCGCCGAGGGTCCGGTCGTGATCGACATCCCGCCTGGAGCCATCGTCGGCCTGTTGGACGACTTCTGGCAGCGTTCGCTGGTCGACGTCGGCCTGCCCGGGCCTGACGCGGGCAACGGCGGCAAGTTCCTCCTGCTGCCACCGGGCTACGACGGCGAGGTTCCGTCCGGCTACTACGAAGTTCGGGCAACGATGCACAGCCACAACCTCCTGGTGCGCGGCATCATCGTCGACAACGATGTGCCCGACGCCGTCGAGCGCATCCGGCACGTCAAGGTCTACCCGTGGAGCGAGCGCGAAGATCCCACGCCGAACAAGTTCGTCTCGATCTCGGGCGCACTGATCGACACGACTCCCCCGGGCGGCATCGAGTTCTGGGAGCGACTGGCCACGGTCATCGACAACAACCCTGTGCAAGAGCACGACCGCTTCTACATGGCCATGCTGAGGCCGCTGGGTATGGAGAAGGGGCAGCCGTTCAAACCTGACGCCCGGCAACGGGCCATCCTCGAGGACGCTGCCGTTCTCGGCGACGCGATGGCACGCAATGTGATGTACGAGGGCTCCCAGCGCGAAACCGGCGTCACCGCATTTCCGGGCACGCAACGGGACTGGGTGTTCTACGTGAAGCCGCGCCAGGAAGCGGAGACCTACAGCCAGCTCGACGAACGGCTGATGTACACCTACGGCGCGATCTAACTGTCGCCCGCCCTCGGCGTGATGAAAGCGGGTCCCGGAGGGAACTACATCCAGGCCTTCAGGGACAAGGACGGCAACCACTTCGACGGTGGCCAGTCCTACCGCCTGCACGTGCCCGCGAACCCGCCGGCGGCGGCCTTCTGGTCACTGACGGCGTACGACAGCGCAACGCGCTCCATGGTCCAGAACCCGACGAACGACGCGGCCCACGCGTCCTACGACGAGCTCGAGACGAACGCGGATGGCGCGTTCGACATGTACTTCGGGCCTACCACGCCGGCCGGCGGCGAGAGCAACTGGATCGAGACGGTTCCCGGTAGGGGCTTCTACGTGATGTTCCGCCTCTACAGCCCCACTGAGCCGCTGTTCGACGGCACGTGGGCACTGCCAGACGTCGAGCTGACGTGACTCTCATCGGCAAAGAGCCCACCCTGACGGGTGAGCTCTCAGAGTGTGGTCGGGGTGCTGCTACTGGTCGACGCGCGTGATGCCCAGGCGGTAGGAGCCCTGCTCGGTGCGGACGACGAGCTCCTGCCCGTCGATCTGCACCGGCAGGGTGAACCGGGTGCTCGCACCCTCGACGAGCGCCGCCAGGTTGCGGGCGAACGCGTCGACGTCGGCGGACTGATCGAGCCGGTCGTCGACTACGCGGAGCTCATCGCGGCGAAGCCGCCGCGACGGGCCGCGACGGGCATACCCATGTAGATACCTCGCTGCGAAGAACTCCCTGATTTGCAGGGAGGTTCGAGTCCTTCACGGCCCATCACCGAAAGCCCTGCAAAGGGCTTTTTCTCTTTCGTCATACCGTCACGAGGCTGAGACCGCGCTCCTCGCCGGCGTCACGCTCGCAGCGCGCAAGGACTGGAAGGCGGCCGCCTGGATCTCGGAACGGAAGCACCCTGATCGCTGGGGGCCGCTCAGGCTGCGCCACTTGCTCAAGGCGCGGGCCGACCTCGACGACGACTGGGGCTAGAGCTTGTCTGCAACGGCCATCTCCACGAGCGCCGCGGCGATCGCCACCATCCCGGTCAGATGGAGCAGCTTGGCCGTGCTCCCGTCTTCGGGCCCAGTCGTGGTGGTGCTGGTGCGGCCGGGGCGGCTAGGCTGGTCGCGTAGCTGTTGGTCGATCCGGTCGACCTCGCGGGAGATCGCGCGGGCGCCGGAGACGACCTGTTTGGTCAATCATCCCATCTGTATGACGCGCGGGGCAGGCGCAATGTGCCAGGGTCGTTCCGTGCAGCGCCTGACTTCCTTCGCGCTCGTGCTCGTACTGGCGGTTCTAGCGGCCGGCTGCGGCTCGAAGAGCTCCGAGCCGACGCCGCCGGCCGACTGGGCCGACGGAGTGTGCTCCGCCATCACGACCTGGAAGAGCTCGATCACGTCCAGAGCCGACTCGCTCAAGGGCGGAAACGTCACGCAGGACTCGCTGAAGAGCGCGGGCGACGACGTGAAGTCGGCGACCGACACCTTGAAGTCAGACCTCAAAGATCTCGGCAAGCCGGACACCCAGTCCGGCCAACAGGCAAAGGACTCGCTCGACCAGCTTTCGAGCGACCTGAACACGGATTCGGACGCGATCAAGACTGCGGTGGACGACGTGACCGACCTCAGCGGTGTCCCGGCCGCAGTAACCACGATCGGCACGACCCTGCAAACGATGCAGAGTCAGGTCACCTCGACCGTCAACAGCCTTAAGCAGCTCGACGCACCAGGCGAGCTGCAGACCGCGTTCCAACAGTCAAGCGCCTGCCAGCAGCTCTCCAGTTCGAGGAGCTAGCGGGCAACTCGCTGGAACCACGCGAGCGTCACGCAGGCGCTCTCAGCCGCCTCCGGAGTGTCCCCTGACGCTAGATTCGGCCGGTGCCCCAGCGAGCAACACACGCAACGCACGCCTAAAACGCGCGTGCGATGGTGCTCGAGCGATTGTGCATGCAGCAGATTCGGTTCATCCCGCTCCCAGGCTGGTAGGAGGTGCGTCCTCGAATGAGGCCGGGGTGTGGAGGAACGATCCATGCCTGCGCGGTCTCGGCGTCCGCCAATGAAGGATCCGGTTAGTCGCCAGTTTCGCCGGCCAGCAGCCGTCGTAGGTAGGCGTCTGCTTCGAGTTTGATCCGCGTGAGTCGGTCGCCGGCCCCGCCTAACCCGAATGGCTCCCACGGGCCCACAAGAAAAGCCCCGGAAATCGGGGCTTTTCTGCGTCTCAGCCTTGGCTTGCGGGGCATGGCACCCGGCTGGCCCTCCTGGCAGTTGACCAGGAGGTCGCCCATCTCGGCAAGATCCCCGTCATGCTGCTAGAGGTGAGTGAGAAGGCAACCTGGTCGGTGGCCCGACGAGGGCGAGCGACTCTGGTTCCTGGGCACACTGGCCAGGATCAAGGTGTCCGGCGAGGCTAGCCCCGGGCGCTTCGCCTTGATCGAGTTCCTTTTCCCGCGATACGCATCGCCACCGCTTCACACTCATCCGCAGGACGAGAGCTACATCGTGCTAGAGGGAACTCTGACGGTGAAGGCCGGCGAGCAGCGGTTCGAGCTGACGCCGGGCGCAGCAGCCGTTGTGCCGATGGGGGTCGCGCATACCTTCCGCGTCGACAGCCACACGGCACGGGCACTCGTGCTCAGCACACCGGCAGGACTCGAGCGAATGGTGCGCGACGGCTCGGTGACTGCAACGACGCCGACGCTGCCGCCAAAGGGGACACCACGACCTTCACCGGAACAACTCGAAGGCATCTTCCGGGCTCACGGCCAGATCAACGTCGGCCCGCCTCTCGCGCCCAGCGACTAGGCGAGGCAAGTAAGAGCTGGTGCGAGGTCGCGGAGTTCGCCGACGGCGCCGGGGGATCGGAGCTACACTGGTTCCAGCGCGTTGGCTAATTCTTGAAGCCGCCGAGGCTTTCACTCTCCTCTTCGACTGTCACACCCGGCCTGAGCGCAGCAGGGAGTTCGTTCGGACTCTCCTGCCCTGATCGGAACACAAGGAGCATCCCATGCATGCAACCATCCGCCGCTACGACGGTGTGGACCAGAATCGCTCGGCCGAGTTGACCCGCAAGGTCAACGAGACCCTCGTCCCGAAGCTCGAGAAGCTGCCCGGGTTCGCGGGCTACTTCCTCGTCGAGGCCGGCAACGGCGTCTTCACCTCGCTCGGTCTCTTCGAGACTCCTGAGCAGGGCATGGAGTCGACGAAGTTCGTCGCAACGTGGATCCGCGACGAGAAACTCGACACCATCATCCCCAACGAGCCCAAGATCACGAGCGGCCGCGTCGTCGCCCAGAGCGACCGCGTCCTAGTCGCCGCGTAACTCGACCGCCACCGCAGTCCGAGGGAGGGCCCGGCTTGCCGGGCCCTCCCTCGTTTCGCCGCGACGCCGCGCAGTGGCCGAGGACGAGCTTCGGATGCTCGCGGTCCTGACACTCGGGAGCTGACGGCCGCGGCAGAGCCCGCGGTCACTGTTGTGTGATCCGCCGCTTAGCACAGTGATAAGGGGTGGGTGGCACTCCCGTCGCACGACCGGCCAGAGACCGAAGCGCTGGCGCTAACTCGGCTGGTGAGGTGGTGGGGGCGGCGCTACGGCCGCCCCGTCTGCTCCCTACGCGGTGCTGCCGATGGGAAATCGAGCAACAGGCGGAGCGCGAGCCTCCAGACCAGACTCGAGACGCTGACACTGTCCGCGGCACCTGCCCGCGCCGACTATCACGGAACTGCGCATCGTTGACTTCTGTTCGCGGCTCTTGCTGAGGACATAAATCAGCTCCGGAACGGGAAAGAGGATCCAATGAACTTCCATCAGAACATCGCCGAGTGGCAAGGCAAGCAGCTCGTCGACCGCGACGGAGAGAAGATCGGCAAGCTCGAAGCGGTCTACGTCGACGTCGAGAACGACGAGCCGATGTTCGGTACCGTCAAGGAGGGCCTTATCGGCCGCCACCTGACATTCGTCCCGCTAGGCGGAATCACGATCGGCCCCGACACCCTCCAGGTCGCCGTGTCCAAGGAGCAGGTCAAGGACGCCCCGAACATCGAGCTGCAGGGCGACGAGCTGTCTCAAGCGGACGAGAAATCTCTCTATCACTACTACGAGCTCAACTACACGCCGCCCACCACGGAGAGCGGTCGCCGGCTCGCCCGCCGCGCCTGAGAGAACTCAAAACTCGAAAGGGCCGCGACTGGTGGACCACCTCTTTCTTCCCGGCGACGAAGATTCGGCAATAGGGGTTCAAAAAGCCGACGTTGCGTGACTAATGGGAGCCAGACCTTCACAGGGATCCTCGGCCCCGACGGCAAGATCATCGCCGGTCCCGCGGCCGATGACACCGAGGCGATCGTGTACAGCTCGATCGACCTTGACTCCATCATCCGCCAGAAGATCCACCACGACGTCGCAGGAAACTACAACTGGTTCGACGTCCTCTCGCTCGGCCTGAACCGCACTCCTCTAACGGCGATCAGCGAACTACCCGCCGCCTCGTCCGTCGAGTCACCGACGCTCAGCCCCCGCCGAGCTCCGATCAACCCGCCGAAGACAGGCTGTCAGCGCGCGACCAGCCTATCCGCGGCATGAGTGAACTCGACAACGAAGACGACCATGGAGAAACGCACTAGATCGGACGCCTGCGGCGTCGCCTTTCCACCAAACTGCGACCAGATGAGCCTGCGAGCGGGCCGGTCAGCTCGCGGAGAAGCACTCGCCGTGAAGAGAGTTCGACCCCGCCTCCCGCCCGTGGTTATGTAGTTGCAGTCGGCCTACTTTCGGGGGCAAGCGACAGGACGCTAGGACAGGCATGCGTTTTGACGCTTCGACGGGCAGCCCCGCAAAGACTGGCCAGAGGTATCTGCGTGGACGAGCGAGTAGTCTCAATGACTAGGGTCGTGACGCGATTTGCTCGGAGAGCCGCTCGGCGATCATTATCGTCGGAATGTGCGTGAAGCCCGAAGGCACGTCGGGCATGATCGACGCGTCCACGACGCTTAGGCATTCGACGCCGAAGACACTGCCAGACGCGTCGACGACCGATCCCATCGCGCACGTGCCGACGGTGTGCGGGACCGAGAACAGCTCGGTCCGGATCAGCGCCTCGAGGTCTTTCGGCTCGACCGGCTCAGGGCCTGAGCAGTAACGGCGAAGCGCCACCTGAGTCGCCACCTCGACCGCGCGCCGGTACCCCTCGGCCAGGCGCTCGACATCGACCGGATCGGAGAGATTCGGCAACTCGATCAACGGTGGATCGCGCGGATCGCTCGAACGCAGGCGGATGGATCCGCGCGAACGCGGCCGAAGAAGTACCACCTCGGCGCCGAACTCCCGGTCCTCCTCGATCGGATCGGCCAGCCAGAGCATGAGATCAGGTGTTTCCTCACTCGGACGCCCCGAGCTGTGAAAGGTCGCGATGGTGTGCAGGGCGGGCTCATTGCGACCCGCATCGCGGTAGCCGAAGTCGACGTACACGGAGGGGTGGTCGACTAGGTTCGCGCCGACCCCGGGCAGACGGACGAGCGGGCCTTCGGACCCGATCCCTGAGCGGAGCAGGATCGCGGGACTACCGTACACACCTGCGCAGAGCACGACGTGTCCCGCATTGACTGTCGCGCCCTCCACGAGCCGGACGCCGACCGCCTGCGCCCCGTCGAAGACGACTCGGTCGACCTGCGAGTTGCCGCGGATGGTGAGGTTGTGCGGCGTCGCGTGAAGCGGCACGTAGGCGTCCGCAGTTGTTACGCGGTCACCGGCGAGCACGTTCATCGGCATGCGCCCAGCGCCGACGGCGCCCGGTTGGTTGTGATCGTCCACCCGGGGGAAGCCGGCGGCTTCCAGCGCGTCAAGCGCCGCGGCGCCGACCTCGGTGAGGTCGGAGTCGAGCTGGCGCGACGAAGGGATCGGTCCCTTATCGCCGTGCCAGGGCTCCTTGCCGAAGTCGACGTCGCTCTCGAGCTTGACGAAGTACGGCAGTAGTTCCTCCCAGCTCCAGCCTGCGAGGCCGAGCCCGGCCCAGCCGTCGTAGTCGGCGGGCGACCCGCGGGGTGTGAACCTCGTCAGCCAAGAGGTTCCGCCAAGCAGCCGTTTCCGCCGCACGGGCCTGGCCTCGCCGCCCGCATGAGGCTCGGACTCGAAACCCCAATCGAACGACTCGCGCTCGATCGTCCAACCGTCCCGCAGCTGCCGTGGAAGATCAGCCCGCCGGTCAGGCCCGGCCTCGAGTAGAAGGACCGAGCGCGAGTTCCGCTCCGCGAGCCGCGCGGCGAGTACGCATCCTGCGGCACCGCCGCCCACCACGACCACATCGCACGCTTCCTCGGCCATTGAGAGGAGCCTACGTTAGAACCCGCACAAAGAAAGACGGGGTTCGACGGGTTATGTAGTCGTGGCTGACCCTACTTCGGGGGCAAGCGACAGGACGCTCGGACACCCGACAACTAGGTCTTGTCGAGCCAGCCCCGCTGGTATTTGACGAATGTCGAACGGGGGAGTTTTGCCCGGACCTTTGCGTAGGCGACGGCCGGATCGCTGGTCTCGCGCACCACGCTCGCTCCGTACCGTGCGGCTGCCTTGCAGACCTTGTAGACGATCCCGCCGCCCACGCCGCGCCCGCGGCCGCCGACGGCAAGAACGACTGCTGTCTGCGCGCCGCTCGCCACGATGATGTGCTCGGTTCCGGGGGCGCAGTAGAAGAAGTCCCACTCGCTCAGGACGCGCTTCTTTCCCTCGACGATCAAGGTGCACTCGCCCTGGAGCACGAGGAACGCCTCCTGTGCGTCTTCGCGGTGGTACATCCCCATCCGCTCACCTGGTTCGAACACGCTGATGTTGATCCCGAAGTGCGGGAACCGCCGTTTGCCTTCGAAGGTGCAGTAAGAGCCGAGCGCGTCTTCGTCCTTCCAGCGCGACTTCCGGGCGTTGATGACGAACCACCCCTCGCCGTCTACCACGAGGCCGTTCTTGCTCATCCGAACCGGAGCCTCTGCCACGGGAGGAGTTTCGCAGAGTGACCGAGTGCCGTTGCTCCGGTAGTTATGTAGTTGCGGTTAGCCTTACTTAGAGCGCAAGCGGGCGACTCCCGGGCTCCCAGGCTGGTAGGAGGTGCGTCCTCGAATGAGGCGGCGCATCACTCGCGACCGCCCACATAAACACACGCCCGACGCCTTCCACCCCGCTTGTCACGGACCCGTCACAAGCTGACACCGGAGCCACTAGGGACCGGTCGGAATCACTCAGCCAGTTGCGAGAGACCTCCGCTCAGTCCCCTTCCGACAAGGTGCCAAGCTCGGCAGCGAAGAACTCGAGTGCGGTCTTCGTCTTGGTCTGTTGCTCTGCTGACAGGTCTAGGCCCTGGCTCTCCAGGTATGCGCGGCTCTCGACGCCCACCTGGAACGCCTCGCTGGGCAAGCATTTCGTCGACAGTTCGAAGATCCTCGACCCGTCCGGGTACAGCCACAGCTTCCTGACGAAACCGTCTGGATCTATCAGACGACGTTGCTCACCGAAAGGGAGCGGAACATCCTCGCCGAGATCTTGGCGGCCCGCACCAGAACGAGGACGAAGTCGCGGATCAGATGCGGCTGCTTCGCGAGATGAGCGACGAGATCGAGTCCATGAAACATCGCCGGGCGGAAATGGAGGCCCACCTCGACCGCAAGAAGGGGAACGACGAAGACGAGCTTTTGAAGGAGCCAGACGAGCTGATAAAGGATGTGACGGGCCCGCTTGAAGCGCGCTCTCAGCGCAGAAAGGCGAGCCGTGGCAAGTAGCTGGATCATCGCTCGAACGACTCAAGCTGGCGACAAGCGCTACCACGTCCGCTACCGGCTAGGTGGTCGCGAGTCTTCTGCTCGGTACGCCGGTTCGTTCAAAACGAAGGCGGATGCACTCGCTCGCAAGCGCTGGATTGATGGCGAGCTCGCCGCCCTCCGCTTGCCCGATCTCACCACGCTCCGGGCCGATGAGCCGAAACGGGCGCGGACAGTCGAGGAGGCATGTAGGCAATGGCGGGCGTCACGCGTCGATGTCACCGAAGGAACACGCGTTTTGCATCGGGTCGCTCTCGGCCGTGTAGTTCCAATCCTCGGCGAGCATCGTGTTGATGACCTCACCATCGCGGACGTCAACCGGCTCGTCACCGAGCTCGCTGCAGGCGGCAAGAAACGAGAAACCATCCGCAAGAGCGTGAAGTACCTCGCCGCGGTGCTCGAAGAGGAAGGCATCGACCCCAACCCGGCACGGTCGAAGCAGATCAGGCTGCCACACGAAGAACAAGAGGAACTCAACCCGCCCACCGCCGAGCACGTCGAGGCTGTATTCCGGCTTCTCGCTCCGGCGTACAAGCTGCCGCTTCTCTAGCTCGACTGGTCGGGGGCGAGAGTCGCGTCTGTCGAGTGAACACTCGTCGGTGATTACGACGAGCAGACCCGCCGGATCAGGTTGCGCAAGTCAAAGACAAAGACCAGGGCCGCACTGTGGGTCGACCTCCACCCCACGCTGGCCGAACGGATCGAGGCGAACCTGCTACCCCGCGATGACCGCGACCTAGCCGCGCCCCTGTTCCCCGATTGCACCGCCGATCGGCTGCGAACTGCGATTGCCCGGGGATGCAAGGGCACCGGCGTCCCCGTGTTCAGCCCACACGATCTGAGGCATCGGCGGATCAGCCTCCTGCACGCTCAGGGCCGGTCGTGGGCGGAGATCGGCCGTTTTGTCGGCCAGCGGAAGCTGTCGATCACAGCCGACACCTACACCCATGTTCTGCTCGAGGGCGACGAGGCCGACTACTCAGCCCTAGTCGCCCCATAGTTATGACCAGGCGTGTCCGCTCGGTGCGTGCACCGGTGGGTGCACGGCCGTGCAGAACATGCCTATTTGCAGGGAGGTCTGAGTCCAGGCGGGCCCACTCCGGAGTCAACAACCATGGTTCCTGCCGATCGGCTCGGGGGGAGCGCCGCGACCGGAGCTCGTCGGACGTGGCCTCCCCGAACAACCGTACTCAGCTCCCCTGTTCGTCGCCGGATCGGCGAGGCAGGGACTCTAGAAGGTGGTGACGTCGATGTAGGCGCGACCGTCTTCGGCGAACACGAGGTTCACGCCGGTGACCTTCGTGCCCATCACCGCCGACTGCACCTCCTGGTTCGCGGGTCCGCCGCCATGGGGTGGGAACTCGAAGCCGCATTGGGGCCAGAAGGCGGCGTCGAGGACGTACTCCTTCCCCTCCGTGAAGATCCGCGTCTTGACCTCCGCGATCTCAATCGGGGCCATGTCGTCGCTCCTCTCGTTCGGGATCAGTGCGCCGAGTTTGAACATTGCGAGCGTTGCGCTCAAGGCATCCGCCGCCCGCTCGCCACGCCCTCCCGTCGTTGACGTGATGGTCCCCGTGCCCGTCCACGCCGGTTTCGGTCGATGTGGGCAGGCCAGGCAGGTTGAACGTGTGGCCCGTCGCGGCGCCGCTGGAACCGACGATCACTCCCAGGTTGCCGCTGAGGAACAGTCAAGGCCCGTGTAGCTGACCTACGCGGAGGCGCGCTCGTAGCTGACCCGACGACGCAGATTGCCCCCGTCGGACGGGTCAAACCAGATCGAGATCAATACGGCGCCGCGCGTCGCCGGGGACTCCACCAGCTCCGCGTACTCGACCGCGGCCGCCAGGCCACGGTTCGAGATCGCCGCGAGAGCCTCGGCGTTCGCTGCCTTCTCGGCAGCGGCATGTGCTTTGGCCCAACAGCGGACGGCTGCATCGAGCTCCTCGCCGTCTTCGCGCCGGATCCGGTAGTCCACGGCCCAACCATCCTGTGACGCCGCGGTTAGGTCGTGTGTCTCGACCACTTCGGCCATAGCGCCACCGTACCCAAAGGGGAACGTCCTGATCCCATCTCGGACGTGTCCCGATCCAGCGTCGCTCCCTGACGCCGCGCGTGATGTCATGACCTTTCTTGCAGCAGGGCCTCCATGCGATCAAGCCGCTCGTTGATGCCGCGTACGTCGTGCTCGGTCGCCGGTGCTGCGCCGCCGTCGGTGCGCCTCCCCCGCTCCTTGGTGGCCCGCGCCACGAACGTGCTCGTGATCGCCGCCGTGATCACGGACAAGAAGGCGAGCCCGAGCAGCATCACGGCTGCGGCCACGAGTTGCCCGGCGGTGTTGGTCGGGACGGCATCGCCATAACCCACGGTGGTGACTGTCTGGACGGCCCACCAGAGCCCCTGGCCAACCGTGGTGAAGTTCCGGTGGTCGATCACGGTCATGAGCAGCCCGGAGCCGAGAGTTGCGATTGTCGTGATCGTGGCGATTACCAGGGCACCACCGCGGGGCGTCTCTGCGCGTGCGAGGGCGCGATCGAGCCAACGCTCCAGGCGGGTCTCGTTCATCATCGGCTCGCCGTTCGTTTCGCCGCTCGCGTTTCCTGCCCGCTGTCGTCTGACCAGACCAGCGGATCGTGTCGGCGACACGGAATCGCGTTAATGCCGGGCAGAAGCTCAGACAGGCGTCAGGTCTGCGCGATCACGAGCACGACGGTCATCACGGCAAGGGCGACTCCGCCGACGGTGAACAGCGCCACGGTGCGGAACCTCAGCGGCGCGTGGCCACCGGTTCGCAGCGCATGCTCCAACTCGCGCTGGCGTTGTGCGCCGATGATCGAGAGCCCGACCGCGAGACACGCATAGCCGCAGCCGAGCACGATGTAAGGCCATGGGGCGACGTCGAGCAGTTGCGGAGCGAACCGGCCCACAGCGAGCGCCCCGGCGGTGGCGGCCAGCGCGGTGCGCCACCACGCCAGCCAGGTGCGCTCCGCAGCCATCGACGTGCGCCGCTCCTGATCGAGATCGGACGGTGACATCGAAACTGGAGGCGCTCCGTCTGCGGCGCCGGCGTGCTCTGAACCCGGCTGCGACTGCGTCATGGCTGCATCTAACACAGTTCGTTAGTCCGGTGAGACGGTACGGGTCCGCTTGCTCGCCGTCCGCAGAGGCTCGAATCGGTAACTACAGAGTTGCGATTACCTCTGACTGCGGCTACGCGCGCGGCGCGTACTCGACAGGTCTTGCGGGCGGCGGAGGAGTTCCTGGCGGCGATCATTCGGCTCACTCCGCCCCAGCCGGCCAGGAACTAACTCTCCGGAACTTGGCTCGTCAGCCCTTGCCGCGGACGACTGCCTGGCAGGTGCCGTTGAACAGCGCGGTTCCCGGCGGGCAGCTTTTCGCTTGGATTCCGGCCACCGCCACGATCACCGTCTTTACGAGGAATCGGACCCTGGCTTGGACGCGACGAACGTGTGCTGCGACGTGGACGACCCGCCGCGTCTTGATCTTCGCCTCGATCTTCTTCTTCACGACCAGGCCCGGGTCAACAACTTCGTTTGGGCCGGTAATGGTGACCACCATCGTCGTACCGGTTGCGCTAACGGTGGTGGTTGCCCCCGGCAGCGTCACCGTCTCGGGCGGGCGCTCGATGGTCAGACCGGGAAGCGTGCTCGTCACCGGGGGCTGGGTAACGGTCTGACCGGGAACCGTCACCGTCGTCGTCGCGTCGGGCGGCACCGTGACTGTGGTCGGCGGCACGGGAACCGTGCTCGTCTCCGGCGGCACGGTCACCGTGTCCGTAATCACCGTGCTCGTCGTCTCCGGCGGCAGCGTGACCGTGGTCGGCGGAATCGTCGGGTCGATCGGAACCGTCGTCGTCGTCGGCGTCGTCAGCGTCGTCGATGTCACCGGACTCCCGCAGCGACCCAGATAGTCGCCGTGGGCGAGATGCGCCGGGACGGCGTCGTCATCGACGATGATCGTGTGCTCGGCAAGCGTACCCGGCCTATGGCAGATCACGACCGGCGTATGACGGTCCAGCGCGCCCGACAACGCATAGGCGCCGCCGAACCCAAGCACCAACAACACACTCACCCCGACGACAAGGGCGAAGCGACGGATCACCGCCGGATAATGACAAACCACACGAGAGGTCGCCGTACCCCTTTCGGGTGATAGCACCTTTGGCCAGCACGACTCGTCCTGATCGATCGATGGGCGACGTGCCGGCGAGACTCGGCTGCGCCGGGCGTGTCCCTAACGGTGTCCCGAAGTGCGCTGGTCTGCGTGATCGAGCGCACCTGAGGGCGGCAATCAGCGCTATAGCCGCCAACGAGCGCTTTCAACGCCTCCACCGGCGCAGAGCGCCGACCAGGTGAGGCGGCCCTGGGAGTTCCGGCCGACCCCCTCCGGCACCTACACGGATGACGCTGACTTCTAGACGCGGTCCTCGGCCGGAACCCTTGCTCTAGCGCCGTGCAAGCCGCACGCTATGCACGCCGCCTCCTGCTGGTTCTCCCAAACCTCGTGCGCACCGCACCTGGGCACGTCTTCGCTTGCGACGGGGTGTGCCTGGCACGAACCGCAAGCCTTTTGGAGCCGAGTTCGCTTCGCGTTTTTCGCGAGGGGTACGGAGCACACCCCGGTGGAAGAGCGACGGGCCCGGGGACGTCTGGTAGGACGGGAGGTTGGCGTGTTCAAGGTTATGACCTGGAACGTGGAGAACCTGTTCCGGCCCGACACCGGTCATCGAGCAACCCTTGCTTTCAGCCACCGAAGACC
>JBKPRA010000015.1:0-19309 GCA_046734335.1 Actinomycetota bacterium
ACCATCCACTCCGGCTTGTTCTCGGACTTGATGAAGGCGTTGACGACCTTCAGCCGCTTGATCGCGCGCGCCTGCTTCTGCCCCTTCGACGTGCGGATCGTCTCCCGGAGCGAAGCCGCCTCGGCGTTCAGGTCGAGACCCTTGAGCAGCTCGCGGATCGACTCGGCACCCATCCCGCCGTGGAAGTAGACGCCGAAGCCATACGACGATCCGAATCGATCCTTCAGCTCGCGGAAGATCTGCTCGTCATTGACGACCATCTTCGGCTCCAGGTCCTTGAACAGCTGCCAGGTGGTCTCGAGCCGGCGGACGGCCTCGACCGCCGCCTCGCGGGCGTCGTTCCGCCGCGACTCGATGTCCTGGTACATCTCGCGCACCTTCATCAGCCACTGGACGATCGCGTCGTACTCCTCCTTGGCGATCTTCCCGTCTGTTTTCAGGCAGAGGTCGCTGGCGACGTCGCGGATCGCGTCGGCGTTCGCCTCGGGAGGCGCCGTCTCGAGCGTCTCCTGCAGCAGCCCGTTCCCGAGCTCGCGTGCCTTCTCGAGATTCTTGACGTCGACCGACGCGACCAGGGCCGCATCCTCCTCACTCAGCTCGGCCTTCGGGTCGAGCAGGCCGTCGACGACGCGGTTGAGGTGCTTGGTGACCGCGCCCTTCTTGGATCCGGTCGCCTTGGCCAACTCCTTGTAGAGCGGAGCCAGCGCTTCACGGACCTGGACAGCGGCGGTGGCGACCGACTCGAACTCGCGGGTCGCCAGCTTGCGGTCGTCGCGGATCGCGGTCGAGTGCACCCGCTCGCGGATCTTCTTGGAGTCCTCGGTGCTGAGCTCCGGAGCGATCTCGACGAAGAGGCCGCCGGCGAGCCCGCGCGCCTCCTCCAGGCCCGGGATCAGCTGCTCCTCGGCCCAGTTGTTCAGACCGCGAACCCAGAAGTCGTCGTCCTCGTCGAAGTCCTTCTCCTTGCCCTTGGTGAAGTAGTCGCGGCGCCGCTGGAGCCGCTGCTCCAGGGCCGCGAGCTGCTCGTCGCGGTCGACGTCGATTCGCTCGGCCTCGGCCTTGACCTTGTCCTCGAGGTCGTTCACGTCCTTCGCCCGTGCCTCGTTGTCGACCGCGGTCACGATCGAGGCGGCGAAGTAGAGCACCTTCTCGAGCTCGCGCGGAGCGATGTCGAGCAGGTAGCCGATGCGGCTGGGAACGCCTTTGAAGAACCAGATGTGGCTGACCGGCGCTGCCAGGTCGATGTGTCCCATGCGCTCGCGGCGCACCTTCTGGCGTGTCACCTCGACGCCGCAGCGCTCGCAGATGATCCCCTTGTAGCGGACGCGCTTGTACTTGCCGCAGTAGCACTCCCAGTCCTTGGTCGGACCGAAGATGCGCTCGCAGAACAGGCCGTCACGCTCGGGCTTGAGCGTCCGGTAGTTGATCGTCTCCGGCTTTGTGACCTCACCCGACGACCAGTCGCGAATCTGCTTCGGCGACGCGAGCCCGATGCGGATCGCGTCGAAGTCGTTGATGTCAATCATCGAAAGCTCCCGCTTTCGACGATGAAAAGGTCGCTCGTCTGAGCTGCCAATTCCGTGTTCCTTTCCCTTTGCGCTTCCACTGTTCTGGTCTTCACCCTCGACGAATGAGCGCAGCTCATTCGTCGACTGACTCCACGTCGGCGAGGTCGGCGTCGGCCGGCCCTTCCGCCAGCGCCTCGTCGAGGTCACCCAGCGCCTCGTCGGCGGGCAGCGTCAGCTCACCCTCCTGGTCGACGCGCTCCTGGCCTTCCTCGACCTCCTCGGCAGTCGGCTCGCGCGCCGCCGCCCGGAGTGAGCCGGGTGACAGATCGATGCCGAGCTCCTCCGCTGCGCGCAGCAGCTCGTCGTCCTCCTCGCGCACCTGCACCTCGGTGCCCTCCTCCGAGATGACGTGCACGTCGAGCGCCAGCGACTGCATCTCCTTCAGCAGAACCTTGAAGGACTCGGGGATCGACGGCTCGGCAATGTTCTCGCCCTTGACGATCGCCTCGTAGGCCTTCACGCGCCCGACCGTGTCGTCGGACTTGATCGTGAGCATTTCCTGGAGGGTGTACGCGGCGCCGTATGCCTCCAGCGCCCACACCTCCATCTCGCCGAAACGCTGGCCGCCGAACTGGGCCTTGCCGCCCAACGGCTGCTGGGTGACGAGCGAGTAGGGCCCGGTCGAGCGCGCGTGGATCTTGTCGTCGACCAGGTGGAGCAGCTTGAGGATGTACATGTAGCCGACGGTGACCTTCTCCTGGAAAGGCTCACCGGTCTTGCCGTTGAACAGCCTGACCTTGCCGGAGCAGCGCCGGCCCTCGGGCCGCTTCGGGTCGACGTTCATCTTGATCGGCGAGTCGGGGTTCTGGCGCGTCCACTCGACCAGCGCGTCGTCGACGTCCTCCTCGCTGGCGCCGTCGAACACCGGCGTCGCGATCGGGGTCCACTTCTCGCCGTTCTCGGCAAAGACGCCGTGGGCGGCCGCCCAGCCGAGATGCGTCTCGAGGATCTGGCCGATGTTCATCCGGCTCGGCACGCCGAGCGGGTTGAGGACGACGTCGACCGGCGTGCCGTCCTCCAGGAACGGCATGTCCTCCTCGGGGACGATCCGCGAGATCACGCCCTTGTTCCCGTGGCGACCGGCGAGCTTGTCGCCCTCGGCGATCTTGCGCTTCTTGGCGACGTAGACGCGGACGAGCTCGTTCACGCCCGGCGGCAGGTCGTCGCCGGCGTCGCGCGAGAACGTCTTGACGTCGATCACCTTGCCGCCCTCACCGTGCGGCACCTTCAGGCTGGTGTCGCGGACCTCGCGCGCCTTCTCCTTGAAGATCGCGCGGATGAGCTTCTCCTCGGCGGTCAGCTCGGTCTCGCCCTTCGGCGTCACCTTGCCGACCAGCAGGTCGCCCGAGCCGACCTCGGCCCCGATGCGGACGATGCCGCGCTCGTCGAGGTCCTTGAGCGAATCCTCCGAGCGGTTCGGGATGTCGCGGGTGATTTCCTCGTCGCCCAGCTTGGTGGAGCGGGCGTCGATCTCGTACTCGTGGATGTGGATCGAGGAGAGGACGTCCTCCTTGACCAGCCGCTCCGAGAGCACGATTGCGTCCTCGAAGTTGAAGCCCTCGAACGGCATGAACGCGACCAGCAGGTTCTTGCCGAGAGCGAGCTCGCCGTCCTTGGTCGAGCTGCCGTCCGCGAGCACCTGCTCCGAGCGCACCCGGTCGCCGAGTCCGACGATCGGCTTCTGATGGATCAGCGTGCCCTGGTTCGAGCGCATGAACTTCGTCAAGTGGTACTCGTCCTTGCCGTCCTTCGACTCGACGACGATCTTCTCGGCGTCGACGTCGACGACCGTGCCGCCCTTGTCCGCCACCACGACGTCGCCGGTATCGACTGCGGCCCGGTACTCGAGCCCTGTGCCGACGAGCGGAGGGTCGGTGATCATCAGCGGCACCGCCTGCCGCTGCATGTTCGCCCCCATCAGCGCGCGATTCGCGTCGTTGTGCTCGAGGAACGGGATCAGTGCGGTCGCGACCGACACGATCTGCGCCGGCGCGACATCCATGAACTCGATGTCCTTCGGCTCGGCAGTGACCGCCTCGCCCTCGCGGGAGCGACAGAGCACCTGGTCGTGCAGGAACTTGCCGGACTTGTCGTCGATCGGCTCGGAGGCCTGCGCGATCGTGTACTGCGCCTCTTCGGCGGCGTCCAGGTAGACGATGTCGTCGGTGACCTTGCCGCCCACGACCTTCCGATAGGGCGTCTGGATGAAGCCGAACTCGGACACGGTCGCGAACGACGCGAGCGAGCCGATCAGGCCGATGTTCGGGCCTTCCGGCGTCTCGATCGGGCACATGCGCCCGTAGTGCGTCGGGTGCACGTCGCGCACCTCGATCGGCGCGCGCTCACGGGTCAGGCCGCCCGCACCGAGCGCCGAGAGACGGCGACGGTGGGTCAGGCCGGCCAGCGAGTTCGTCTGGTCCATGAACTGCGAAAGCTGCGAGGAGCCGAAGAACTCCTTCAGCGCCGCGACCACGGGCCGGATGTTGATGATCGTCTGGGGCGTGATCGTGTCCACGTCCTCCGTGGTCATTCGCTCGCGGACGACGCGCTCCATCCGGTACAGGCCGACGCGGAACGCCTCCTGGATCAGTTCGCCGACGGTGCGGAGCCGCCGATTGCCGAAGTCCTCGTACTCGTCGAGCTCGTGCGCGATCGGTGCGCGTGGCATCGTGATCGCGTCGGCGGCGAAGTCCTTCGACTCCTCGTCCACGCCCAGCTGCGTGGGCAGTGAGACGAGCCTGCGGACGAGCGCGAGGATGTCCTCGGTCGTCAGCACGCGGACGCCGTCGGGCACGTTCACGCCCAGCCGCTGGTTCAGCTTGTACCGACCGACCTTGGTCAGGTCGTAGCGCTTCGGGTCGAAGAAGAGGGCCCGGAGCAGGTTGCGGGCATTGTCGAGCGTCGGCGGCTCGCCCGGGCGCTGCTTCTTGAAGACCTCGATCAGCGCCTCTTCCTCGCGCGTGGTTGCGTCCTTCTCGAGCGTGAGCGCGATGAAGACGGAGTTGTCGAACAGCTTGAGGATCGCCTCGTTCGAGCTCGTGTCGATCTGGAATCCCGTCGAGGGGTCCTCGGCCGGCAACGCGCGGAGCAGCGTGGTGATCGGCAGCTTGCGCTTGCGGTCGATGCGAGCGTAGACCACACCCTTCTTGTCGATCTCGAGCTCGAGCCAGGAGCCGCGACTCGGCATCAGGTTGGCGGTGAAGACCTGCTTCGTCGCGTCCTTCGGCTCCATCAGGTAGGCGCCGGGCGAACGGACGAGCTGCGTGACGATCACGCGCTCGGTGCCGTTGATGATGAAGGTGCCCTGCTCGGTCATCATCGGGAAATCGCCCATGAAGACCCGCTGCTCGCGGATCTCGCCCGTCTCCTTGTTGACGAAGCGGACTGTCATCGAGAGCGGGACCTGGTATGTCAGGTCCTTCTCCCGGCATTCCTTGATCGAGACCGGCGGCTCCCCGAACTCGTACTCCGCGAACTCGACCGCGAGCGTGCCGGTGTAGTCCTCGATGGGCGAGATGTCGTCGATCGTCTCCCGAAGCCCCTCCTCCATGAACCACGCGAAGGAGGCCTTCTGGATGTCGATCAGGTTGGGGAGGTCGAGAACGTGCTTCAGGCGCGAGAACGTTTTGCGCGCATCAGGCGCAGCAACCCTGCTGGTCAAATGGAACTTCCTCCCTTAGAGATGTCTACTGCAGCGGCGGTCGGGCGAACGGATAGGGCGCGAACCCTGCAGGATAGCGAATACCTACGCCTCTGGGCAAGGAAAACCGCCTCCCGCGAAAGAGTTAACGACCCGTTGACCGGGTCTATTCCCGAAGTGTAGCGCTGTCGTCCAGGTATCGCAGCCGATGCGGGTGCCTTTCGCGGCCGCGGCCGACATGGCAGGCGCGGCCAGGAACGGTTGCTTGGATGCGAAGTGACTAGGGAGGGGTGAACGGGGGGAACCGGCCGTTCCCCCCGTTCGACGAGCTTGCGGTCGAAGGCCGCGGCGAGCGTCTACTTGACTTCCACGCCGGCGCCGGCCTCTTCGAGCTGCGCCTTGATCGAGTCGGCCTCCTCGCGGTTCACGCCTTCCTTGACCGGGCCGGGCGCACCGTCGACGAGGTCCTTGGCCTCCTTCAGGCCGAGGCCGGTGATCGCGCGGACGACCTTGATCACCTGGATCTTCTTGTCGCCTGCGCTGGAGAGGACCACGTCGAAGGCAGTCTGCTCCTCGCCGCCGGCGGCACCGTCGCCCGCTGCCGGAGCAGCGCCCGCAGCCGCAACCGCCACCGGAGCCGCGGCCGTGATGCCCCACTCGTCCTCGATCTTCTTCTTCAGATCGACGAGCTCGAGGACGGTCATCTTCCCGAGATCGTCGAACACCTTGTCCACGCCGGTTGCTGCCATTGCTATTCCTCCTTACTTGGCTGCTCGGTCGCAGCCTCGTCTGTCGCCGGGGCCGCGTCGGCCGATGCCTCGGCGACTGGCTCCTCTGTCTCGGACTCGGCGGCGACGGGCTCTTCCGACGCTGCCGGCTCTTCCCTCGTTTCCGGCTCTTCCGCAGTTTCTGCAGGCACAGACGCCTCCGGTGTCTGTCCCTCCGGAGCTTCGGCTTCGGCGGCCGGAGCTTCGCCGGTGTCTCCCTGTTCCTTCAACTGCTCGATGCGGGCGTCGATCAGGCCCAGCAAGTCACGCACCGGAGCGCTGATCAGGCCGACGACCGTCATCAGTGGTGCGGTAATGGCGCCTAGCACCTGGCCGCGCAGCACTTCGATCGGCGGCAATGTTGCGAGATTCTGGACGTCAGCCTCGCCGATCGGGTTGCCCTCCAGGATTCCGCCGCGGATGGAAAGGATCTTCGTCGTCCTCGCGGTGTCCGAGAGCGCCTTCGCCACGCCGACGAGGTCGCCGTCGGCCTCGATGAAGGCGATTGCCGTCGGGCCCTCGAGCATGGCGAGGAGCGCGTCCGCGCCGGCCGCCTCGGCCGCCCGCTTCGTCAGTGTGTTCTTCACCACTGTGAAGCGCGCGCCGTGCGCGATCACCTTCGTGCGCAGCTCGTCGATCTCCGTGACCGACAGCCCGCGGTAGTCGGCGACGAAGAGCGTCGGCGTCGTCTTCAGACGCTCGGTCAGCTCCTCGACGATCCGTTCCTTGTCTGTCTTTAACACTGTTCCTCCAGAAACGCTCTGTCTTCTAACGACAATGGCCCGCACATGAGGCGGGCCAAGCGCGAGCCGAAAGCTCTGCGAGACCTCACCTCGGCTGGACTTCTGCGTCTTCGGCTGCCAGCTGTCTTCGGCGGGGCGACTAGTCGATCAGGCCGTAACTGTAGCCGCTTCCTCGAGTTCTTCCGTGATCCCGCGGGTGCGCGTGGTGTCGACGTGCACGCCCGGGCCCATCGTCGTCGTCAGCGTGATCGTGCGGATATAGCGGCCCTTTGCGGCCGACGGCTTCGCGCGGACGATTTCCTCGATCACGGTCGCGTAATTCTCCAACAGCTGACGCTCGTCGAAGCTCTTCTTGCCGATCGGCAGGTGGACGTTCGCGCCACGGTCGGTGCGGTATTCGAGCTTGCCCGCCTTGGACTCCTGGACGGCCTTCGCCACGTCCATGGTCACCGTGCCGGTCTTCGGGTTCGGCATCTTCCCGCGCGGGCCGAGGATGCGGCCCAGCTTGCCGACCGTGCCCATCAGGTCCGGGGTAGCGATCGCGACATCGAAGTCGTCGAAGCCTCCCTCGATCTGCGTCGCCAAGTCGGCGGCGCCGACCACGTCCGCGCCGGCCGCCTCGGCCTCCTTCGCCTTCTCGCCCTCGGCAAAGACGGCGACGCGCAGCTCCTTGCCGGTCCCGTGCGGGAGCATCAGCGTGCCGCGGAGCTGCTGGTCGGCGTGGCGCACGTTCAGCCCGAGCCGGACGTGTGCCTCGACGGTCTCGTCGAACGTGGGGCCGTCCCAGCCCTTGAGCATCTTGATCGCCTCCAGCGGCGTGTACGCCTGCTCGCGGTCGATCGCGGCGCGGGCATTGCGGTACTTCTTGCCATGGCTCACGACTCCACCTCCACGCCCATGCTCCGCGCCGTCCCGGCGATGACGAGCATCGCGGCCTCGACGTCGCGGGCGTTCAAGTCGGGCATCTTGGTCTCGGCGATCTGGCGCACCTGCTCCTTGCGGAGCCGGCCGACCTTGTCGCGGTTCGGTTCCGACGAGCCCTTCTCGAGGTTCAGCGCCTCCTTGATCAGCACCGCGGCGGGCGGCGTCTTGGTGATGAAGGTGAACGAGCGATCCTCGTAGACCGTGATCTCGACCGGGATGATGCGGCCGTTCTCCTGCTGCGTCTGCGCGTTGAAGGCCTTGCAGAACTCCATGATGTTCACGCCGTGCTGACCGAGCGCGGGGCCGACCGGGGGCGCCGGGTTGGCCTGCCCGCCGGGGATCTGCAGCTTGATCAGAGTGAGAACTTTCTTCGCCATCGATCTGCCTCAGTCGATCTTCTTGACCTGGTCGAACCCGAGTTCGACCGGAACTTGGCGCTCGAAGATGTCGACGAGCACCTTCAGCTTCTGGCCCTCGGGGTTGACCTCGACGATCTCGCCGTCGAAGTCGGAGAGCGGGCCGGAGGTTACCTTGACCGACTCGCCGAGCGTGAACTCGACCTGCGTGCGCAGGCGCTCGCCGGTGGCCGCACCCGTGTGCAGGATCCGGTCGACCTCGCCCTGCGAGAGCGGCACCGGCTTGGAGCCGGCTCCGACGAAGCCGGTCACGCCGGGCGTGTTCTTGACCACCATCCAGGCGTCGTCGTTCAGGTCCATGTTGACCAGGACGTAGCCCGGCAGTACACGCTTCTCCGCTTGGACCTTCTGGCCGTCCTTCGTCTCGATCACCTGCTCAGTGGGGACGACGACACGGCGGAAGCGCGTCTGCTGGTTCATCGAGTCGATCCGGTGCTCGAGGTTGGTCTTCACCTTGTTCTCGTGCCCGGAATAGGTGTTGATCACGTACCACTGGAACATGTCTTTGGCCCTTACTGTCCGAGGAGGAGCTTGCTGACGAGCTTGTTGAAGATCAGGTCGGCGAAGTAGAGGTACGTGCCCATGACCACGCACGCGACGATCACGACCACCGTGCCCTGGATCAGATGGTTTTGGGTCGGCCACTCGACCTTGCGGAGCTCGCCGATCGACTCGCGGACGAAGTTTCCGGCCCGGGTGCCGCCCGAGCGGCTCGGGGCAGGGCTCGGCGCGGCCTGAAGCGCAGGCGCAGTCGCAGCCTGACCGTCGGCAGCCCTCGCATTGTTGGTCCCTGCCATCGAGCGCTCGCGAGCCTCGCGCCGCGCGCGCCGTTCAGCTCTCGTCTGGCGGGCCACTTACCTGGTCTCCCGGTGCACCGTGTGCCGCCCGCACCAACGGCAGTACTTCTTGAGCTCGACGCGGTCGGGCGTGTTCCGCTTCGACTTCATCGACTCGTAGTTGCGCCGCTTGCACTCCGTGCAGGCGAGCGTGATCTTCTCTCTGACGCCTGTCTTTGCCACGTTGTTCTTTCTTGGTCCGGTGGATGGTGCGAGGGAGGTAGCGGCGGGAGGACTCGAACCTCCGACACGCGGATTATGATTCCGCTGCTCTAACCAACTGAGCTACGCCGCCGCGCCGGACGAGTGTAGCAGCCTCGTCCGGGACGATCCCTAGATTCCGCCAGCGTGGCGGTCGAGGCGTGCTGGCGGTGTGGAGCAGCGATGGAGTGGCGCCACGGGACGTGGCAGTGCCCTCGGTGCCGCTTCAAGCTCGGCTGCTGTGAAGGGGAGCCGGAGGGCAGCTGCCAGCCGCCCACCGACGCGCCCAAACGCTGACGGTCCCGTCGGGTAGTCCCGCCCCAGCGCCTCGATGCGGTCGTCGACCTGGATCCTGCGTGTCTCGGCGTCGAAGAACATCGCTCCACCTCCGATTTCTCGACTTGGAGTATTTCGAGATCGAGAGACTATCAATCGTATCTCTTGACGTCAAGAGACTTGCCGTGGAATAATCTCGGTCGGTGGCCAAGTCCGTCGAACGCGACCACGTCGACGACTTCCTGGAATCGATCCGGGACCAGCTGCCCGACCTCGATTTCGAGGTCGAGGGGATCGTCGACCGGATCATGGGCCTGAGCCGGCGGATCAAGCGGATGATGGAGGAGACGTGCGCGGAGCACGACCTGACGTGGGGCGAGTGGAAGGTCCTGGGCTACCTCCACCGCAAGAGTGGCCCGACGCGGCGCGCCTCTCCAGGCCAGCTCGCTGAGTACCTCGAGCTGTCGAGCGGGGCGATGACGAACCGGCTCGACCGTCTCGAGGAGGCCGGCCTGATCGAGCGTCTGCGCGACCCCGACGACCGCCGCGGCGTCCAGGTCGAGCTGACGGCTGCCGGGCGGGAGGCATACGAGCAGACGACGAACGCCCAGGCGGAGAAGGAGTCCCTGGTCGCCTCAGGGCTCAGCGCGCGCGAGAAGAAGGATCTGAACGCCCTCCTCCGCCGGATGATGATCACGTTCGAGGATTTCGAGCGGGCTCGACACTGATGAGCGCGATCCAGGCGCGCGACCTCGTCAGGACGTACAAGACGTCGACGGGGATCTTCCGCAAGCGCGCGGTCGACGTCCAAGCGGTTCGCGGCGTCTCGTTCGAGGTCGCCGACGGAGAGCTCTTCGGCCTCCTCGGTCCCAATGGTGCGGGCAAGACGACGACGATCAAGATGCTGATCACGCTTCTGATCCCGACGTCGGGATCGGCGGCAGTGCTGGGATACGACGTGGTCAAGGATGCGCGGGAGGTGCGCAAGCGGATCGGCTACGTCTTCGGCGGCGACCGCGGCCTGTACGAGCGGCTTTCCGCGCTCGACAACCTCCGCTACTTCGCCGAGCTGTACGCCGTCCCGCCGGCCGAGCAGAAGCGCCGCATCGCCGAGTTGCTCGACCTCGTCGGACTCGCCGGTCGGGAGAAGGAGCGCGTCGAGGGGTACTCGCGCGGCATGCGCCAGCGACTCCACATCGCGCGCGGCCTGCTTCACGACCCCCCGGTCGTTTTCCTTGACGAGCCGACGATCGGCGTGGACCCGGTCGGCGCCCGCGAGCTACGGCGGACGATCGCCGGGCTGACGCAGGCCGGCAAGACGGTCCTCTTGACGACGCACTACATGTTCGAGGCGGACGATCTCTGCGAGCGGATGGCGGTGATCAACAAGGGACAGATCGTCGCCGAGGGGACGCCGTCCGACCTGAAGGCGCTGGTGGCCGACCGCACCGTGATCGAGATCGAGACCTTCGGCGTCGACGAGGACGCGGTAGAGCGCGTCCGGCATGCGTCCAGCGTCAGCTCCGTGTCGATCGAGGACCGCGATCAGGCGCAGGTGCTCCACGTCCAGTCACCCGCCGGCACCGAGCTCACGCAGACGCTGATCGGCCTGCTCGGCAACACGAGGATCGGCAGGGTCGCCGTCCGCGAACCGACACTCGAGGACGCTTACGTGGCGCTGGTCGGCGAGGCATGAGGCGAAACGCCCGCCTGCTCGGAATGGGATGGCTGTTCCACATCAAGATGCTCAACCGCTCGTCGTTCAACAGCGTGCTGGTCGTGCTCTACCCGCTCTTCTTCGCAACGGTCGCCTTCTTCATGTACCGCGCCGGGAACCCGGATGCGCTCTTCTACGCCTCGCTCGGCGCCTCGGTGATGGGCATCTGGGGTGCGACCACGACCGCCGCAGCCGGCGCGATGCAGCGTGAGCGCTGGCACGGGACGCTGGAGCTGCTGGTCGCCGCTCCTGCGCCCTTCGCGCTTGTGCTTCTGCCCGTGACGATCGCGATGTCCACGATCGGCCTGTACTCGATGACCACGACCCTGCTCTGGGGCCGGGTGCTGTTCGGGATTCGGGTCCACATCGAGCACTGGCTGCTCTTCTGCCTGTCGGTGCCGGCGACCGTGATCGCGATCGGAATGCTCGGTTTCCTGCTCGCCGTGTCGTTCGTGCGGTACCGCACCGCCTGGGCACTGGGGAACCTGGTCGAGTACCCGGTCTGGCTGATCTGCGGCTTCCTCGTCCCGCTCTCGCTCCTTCCGGACTGGGTACGGCCGATCTCCTGGGTGCTCGCACCGACGTGGGGAATGCAGGCGATCCGCGAGTCGGCGCAGGGCGGGACCCCGCTCCCCGACCTGCTCGTCTGCCTCGGCCTGGGCGCCGTCTACACGACGATCGGCGTGCTCGTCGTCGACCACATGCTTCGCGCTGCCCGCGCAAGAGCCGTGCTCTCACTCACGTGAGCAGTCTGCGCATCTTCTTCGTCGGCGGCCTGCTCAGCTTCCGCGCGCTGTTCGGCTGGCTGTCGCCGTGGATCCTGATCCCGACCTACGTGATCGCGCCCATCTTCCAGATCCTGCTCTTCGTCTACATCGGCCGCGCGTCTCAGACCCAGTCCGACGAGTTCTACGTGATCGGCAACGCACTCCAGTACGCGGCCATCCCATGCATCTTCGCGATGACGAACACGATCGCCGGCGAGCGGTCCCAAAACACGCTCGGAGCGGTGCTTGCAACGCCGGCGAAGCGGATCCCGCTGTTCCTCGGCCGCTCGATGCCGGTGATCGTCAACGGGTTCTTCGTCGCCTGCTTCGCCCTCGTCGTCGGCGGGCTGATCGTCGGGATCAGCGTGCCGGGCCGGTCGGTGCCGGGTATCACGCTGGCGATTCTGGTCGCCGCGTTCGCCTGCACCGGGCTCGGCCTGACGACCGCGGCGGTCGGGCTGCTCGCACGCGACACCGCCACGCTCTCGAACATCGTGTTCGGGATCCTGCTCATCTTCACAGGAGCGAACGTCGCACTGAGCGACCTCCCCGGCTGGATGTCGACGATCGCCCAGGGACTGCCGCTGACGCACGGAATCGAGGCGGCGCGGAAGCTCGCCGACGGCTGGTCGTTCTCGAGCGTCGCAGGTTTGCTCGCAGCGGAAGCGCTGATCGGCGTCGTCTGGGGCGTGATCGGCTACACCGCGATCCGTGGACTCGAGTGGCTCAGCCGGATCCACGCGACCCTGGAACGGGCGTAGCGGCCTGCGCTTGTTCCTCGATGAGTCGGCGCGCCACGCCGGCGACCTTCTGAAGCAGCTCACGCCTGCAGGGCGCTGACGACGGCGACGCCGACGGCGATCACGACCACACCGGCCACGCCCACGCGCGTCAGGCGCTCCTTGAAGAACACGGCAGCTCCGACCGCCGCGAGCGCGGCGAACTGGGACGCAAGCACGGCCGCGATCGCAATCCCGTGCCGGGCGCCGACGGCGTAGGAGACGAACCCCGCGACCTCGGCGAGCCCCGACGCGACGACGAACGGCACCGCCTTCCGGGTCAGCAGCAGGCGGCCCGAGAGCGCGAGCGGGACCGTCACGAAGACGACACCGAGGAGGCGCGGCGGCAGCACTGCCCAGGCGATCGGCAGGTCGAGGCTCGCGCGACCTGTGGCGTAGAGCCCCGCGCCGAATGCCAGAGCCGCTGCAAGCGCAAGCAGGGCCGCGCGGGGATCATCGTGCCCTGCCTCCTCCGGCTCCGCCGGACGTGCAGCCAGGACGACCCCGGCAGCGACGATGATGAGCGCGAACGCCGTCCACACGCCGAGCGTCTCGCCGGCGACCACGGCGATGACTGCAGCGACTGCCCCTTCCGTCGACGAAATCGGCGCGATCACCCCGACCTTCCCGATCCGCAGGGCGGTGTAGACGAGCAGCAGGCCGGCGATATTGCCGAAGCCGGCAATCGCGAGCCAGGTCATTGCACCGCGGTCGAGCCCCCCCGGCCGCCCCTGGACGAGCGCCACGGGACCGACCACCAGCAGACCGGTCAGCATTACCCAGGCGAGCGTCGACCACGAGCCGATCAGCGGGCTGGCGCGCGACGCAGTCAGCATCGTCGTCGCCCAGGCGACTGCTGCGCCCAGTCCGCCGAGAACCGCGATCACTGCCCGCTCCGAACACGTAACACCGTGTTACAGGCCCTCCGGGGCGCCCGGGAACGCCCGTCGACAGCAAGTAACACTGTGTTACAAGGTCGCATGGCGTCCTTTCCGCACGTTCGCCGCGAGCGCATCCGTTTTCGTGACTGCGATCAGATGGGCCACGTGAACAACGCCGTGTACTCGACCTTCCTCGAGGAGGCGCGGATCGAGGTGCTCGGCGGGCTGGCCGATTTCATCCTGGCGCGGGTCGAGATCGACTTCCGGTCCGAGCTGCACGCAGGCGAGGAGATCGAGGTGCGGACCCGCTGCTCCCGGATCGGGACGAAGAGCTTCGAGCTCGAGCACGAGATCCACGCCGAAGGGCGACTCGCGGCCGAAGCCAAGAGCGTTCTCGTCGGCTACGACTACGAGCGCGGGCAGAGCGTGCCCCTCTCCGCGGAGCTGAAGGAGCGCCTCAGCGGCTCTCGAGCATCGGCTTGACCTCGGTCGCGAGACGTTCGAGCGTCTCGTGGTCGAAGGGAGCCGGGCAGTCGACGTAGACGTGCTCGAAGCCGAGGTCGAGGTAGGGCGCCCACTGCTCGGCGACCAGCTCGGGCGGCCCTTGTAGCTCCACCGAGTTGCGCCACTCGGGCAGCGTGTTCCGCTCCGCCCAGGCGGCCGCGACGTTCCTGGCCTCCTCGACCGTGTCTCGGATGATCGGGGTCCCGCCCTGCACCGTGCGCTCGATCTCGGACTCGTCGCGACCGACCTCCTCGCACCAGCGCCGGAGCACAGAGTCCTTGTGCTTGACCCGCTCGAGGTCGCCGCCGGTGTTCCAGGCGTCGGCGTACTTGGCCACCGTGTGGAGCGTCTTCCGCTCGCCGCTGCCGCCGATCATGATCGGCAGCCTGTCCTGAATCGGCGGCGGGTTGTTCAGCACGTCCTTGGCCTGGTAGAAGCGGCCGCGCGCCGACGCCGGGCCGCCGGGGAGCATCGCGCGCATCAGTTCGACCGCCTCGTCGAACCAGTCGAGCCGTTCGCCGAAGCCCGAGCCGAACTCGATCCCGAACGCAGTGTGCTCGGTATCGAACCAGGCGCCGCCGATGCCCAGGTACATCCGACCGCCGCTCATGTGGTCGAGAGTCGTGACCGTCTTCACCACCAGCGCCGGGTTCCGGAAGGTGTTCGCGCCGACCATCAGCCCGAGCCGCACGTTCTCGGTGTGCGCGGCCCAGCCGGCCAGCGTCAGATACCCCTCGAACATCGGCCCTGCGGGGTCGCCCACGATCGGGTAGAGGTGATCCCACGTCCACAACGAGTCGTAGCCGGCCCGGTCGACGAGCTCGCCGGTCTCGCGGAGCGACTGCCAGTCGGTGTATTGCGGCCAGACGAGGGCGCCGAGCTTCACCGCCCCATCCTCACACACGGCGGGGCCGAGGCCGCCGATCCACCGAACGGGGTACCTCGAACGGTTCACTCTTCCGGGGGATAAGACGGGCCCGACTGCGGCCGATTCCTGTTGCAGCCAGGAAGAAATCGAGCCGGTCGAGCGCTCGCATTTGCGATCTCGACGACATACCGCCTTGTGACTCGCCGCCCGGCGCCTGGCTCGGTGGCACACCGCATGTCCACTCGCCGACCGGCGAGCGGAAGCCTTGAACAAGGAGGAAGTTGCAGATGGCGAAGTACGCTACGAAGAAGCGCGTGATCGTGGTTGCGGTCGCCGCTTTGACGATCGGGCTCGGCGCAAGCGCGTTCGCATACTTCACGAGCACCGGTAGCGGAACGGGCTCGGCGACAGTCGGAACCTCGACCGCAGTTCAGCTGAGCAGTCCCTCGGTAGGCCCCCTGTATCCGGGAGGCGCAGACGTTCCGGTCACCGTCTCGGTTCACAACCCCGGGGGCGGGAATGAGTACGTGAACCAGATCACGGGCAGCGTCGCCACCAGCGGTAGCTGCCTCGGGACATGGTTCGTCGTCGATCCCATCAACTACGCCGCCGAAGTGGCGCACGGCGCTACCAACAGCGCGTCGACGAACGTCCGGATGCTCAACGTGAACGCGAGCCAGGACGCCTGCCAGGGCCAGACCCTGACGATCAACTGGTCGAGCAACTAGCGACCAACCCGCGCCGGAGGGCTCGCCCGTTCGGGCCCTCCGTCGCATCGGTCGGGGCCAGCTGAGAACTGATCATGAGGCGGAGGATCATGAACAGGAAGACGCTGCTCGCGGTCCTGGCTGCGGCTGCAACGGCGCTCACTCTGTCGAGCGGCGCTATCGCCTACTACTCCTCGGCAGGGCACGGAAGCGGCAGCGCCTCCGTGGCGTCCCCAGACCCGCTGTCGATCGCAGCCGGGGCGCCGACCACCAACCTCCTCTACCCCGGCGGATCGGGCGAGGTCGACGCGACCGTCTCGAACCCGAATCCCTTCCCGGTTCGGATCAACTCGCTCGTCCTGGGTAGCGGCGGAATCGGCGTCGACTCGGCGCACTCCGGATGCGACGCCTCCGCCCTCCACTTCACCGGCCAGTCGAACGGCGGCGCCGGCTGGGACGTCCCGGCGAAGGTCGGGGCGACCGATGGGACGCTCGACCTCACGCTCGCCGGCGCGATCAGCATGGATCTCTCTGCCGCGAACGCGTGCCAGGGCGCAACCTTCACGGTCTCCCTGGAGACGGGCCCGTGAGCCGCCGGCGCCGCCGTCGTAGCCTCGGCCGGACATCACTGGCGGCGCTGCTGGTGGGGCTGCTCGGGCTCGCGTCCGGCGGCGCGTACGCCGCACTGAGCGCCTCAAAGGCATCCGGCCCGGCGAGCCCCAGGATCACGGCCGCGCCTCCGAAGCTGACCAACCAGGCTCATGGCACCTTCGGCTACAGCAGCGACACCGCCGTCGACTTCCTGTGCTCGATCGACACCGGTACCTTCACCGCATGCGGTAGCGGGACGACCGGATCGATCTCGTACGCAGGCCCGCTCGCCGAGGGCGAGCACACCTTCCGGGTCGAGGCGCAGTTCGGAGCGGCGATCGGAAAACCCACCGCCAAGACATGGGCGGTCGACACGCAGGCCCCTCCGCCGCCCGTGTTCACGAAGTGGCCGCCCGACTCCACGAGCGTGACAAAGGCGAGCCTGCGGTTCGGAGACGCCGAGCGGAGGACGAAGTTGCAGTGCGAGCTCGACGGCGCCGCCTACGCCAAATGCGGGCGCAGCAAGAGCTACAAGGGACTGGCGACGGGCGTGCACGCGTTCTGCGTACGCGCGCTGGACGGTGCCGGGAACGCAAGCGTTCCCGGGTGCTCGACCTGGGTCGTAACTCCGGCCTCCGTGACCTTTTCGGTCTCGGGCGACCCGCCTGCGGGCGCCCTCCTCTATCCGGGCGCCGCTTCGGTTCCTCTGAACCTCGTCTTCACGAACCCCCATCCGGCGCCCATCACCGTGACGGGCGTCACCGTGACGGTGACCGGTACCTCCGCCGGCGGGTGCGGAGCGGTCAACTTCAGCGTTTCGCAGCAGCTGCAGGCCACGCCGACGATTCCGGCCCGAGCGACCACGTCGCTCCAGTCCCTCGGGGTCACCCAGTCCCAGTGGCCGCAGCTCCGAATGCTGGACGCGGGGAACCAGGATGCCTGCCGGAACGCCTCGGTCAATCTCGCCTACGCAGGGACGGCGACGGGATGACAGCCTCCGTGATTCGCCTGCTCGGCCGTCGGCGGCGACTGCTCGTGGTCTCGGCGGTCGTGCTCGTGGCCGGCGGGCTTGCGAGCGGCCTGTTCGCATATTTCAGCGGCGCCGCCTCCGCCGGCAGCGCGGGCGGTGCAGCCGCCACCTCGCTGGCACCGGGCACGCCGCCGACGAGCGTCAGCAGCCAGCCCGGCCGTGCGGTGACGATCTCCTGGGAGGCGACGACCCTGGCGAACGGTCGGCCCGTGGACGGTTATCTGGTCACCCGCTACGACGCGAACCCGCCGTACGCGCCCCAGATCACGCTCGCCGGCTGCGGCGGCATCGTCGCCGCGCTCGGCTGCACGGAGACCGCGGTGCCGTTCGGGAGCTGGCAGTACACGATCACGCCGGTGATCGGCACGAACTGGCGTGGCACGGAAAGCACGAAGAGCGGAACGGTGACGATTGGCGCGGGAAGCCTGACTCTCGGCCAGTCGACGCTGGGACTGACCGCGTTCTCCGGCGGCTCCAGCCAGGCGACGCTGACCGGATCGCTGAGCGGCTTCGCCTCGAACGAGGGGGTCACGTACCGGCTCGACGACTCCACGTCCGGCACGGTGCTGGCCGGGTCACCGGCGGCTACCGACGCGAGTGGCAACGCGACCGTCTCGATCACCCTCCCGCGGCCCGTGGACGGCTCGCACTCGATCTTCGCGGTAGGCGGCGCCGTTCCCTATCCCTCTCAGGCGAGCGCCGCCATCCTGGTCGACACGCTCCCGCCGACCAGCTCAGCGAGCGGTGTCGACGCCGCCTGGCATGCGAGCGACCTCGGCGTCGGACTCTCGGCCGCGGACGGCGTGGGCGGCTCTGGAGTCGACACGGTCAGGTACCAGGTGGACGGGGGACCGGTCCACACGATCAACGGCACGAGCGGCAACGTCACGATCCCGGCGCCGGCCGACGGATCGAACGACGGAACACACTCGATCGCGTTCTACGCGACCGACCAGGCAGGGAACGTCGAGGCTCCCGCACAGACGGCGACGGTGAAGATCGACGCGACGAAGCCCTCGACCACGCCGGCGACGACCCCGGCCGGCCCGGACGGTTCGAACGGATGGTTCCAGCAGTCGAGCGTGCAGTTCACCCTCGCTGGCGCGGATGCCCATTCGGGCGTGGCGCAGAGCTTCTACACCGTCGACGGAGGCGGACCTCAGACCTACACGGGCGCCGTGACCCTCTCGGGCCAGGGCGACCACACGATCACCTTTTGGTCGGTCGACAACGCCGGCAACACCGAGACTGCCAACACCACCCACATCAAGCTCGACAACGTCAAGCCGTCGACCTCGATCACGGTCAACCCGGCAAGTCCTGACGGCTCGGGCAGCTGGTACACGTCGACGCCGTCGTTCACGCTGAGCGCGGCCGATGCCACCTCGGGCACGGCCTCGACGCTGTACAAGATCGACAGCGGGGCTACGCAGACGTATTCCGGAGCGGTCTCGATCCCCGACGGGCAGCACTCGGTCACCTACTGGTCGGTCGACAACGCCGGCAACATCGAGAGCTCGACCACGAGCTCAACGACCAAGGTCGACACGGTCAGCCCGTCGACCTCGATCACGACCAGCCCGGCCTCCCCCGACGGCAGCAACGGCTGGCGGGTTTCGCCGACCTCGTTCACCCTCAGCGGCTCGGATGCAACCTCCGGGGTGGCATCCACGCACTACAAGATCGACGGCGGGGCGACCCAGACGTACACGGGCAGCGCGGTCTCGATTCCGCAGGGCTCACACACGGTCAGCTACTGGTCCGTCGACACCGCCGGCAACACCGAGAGCGCGACCACGACCTCGGCGATCAAGGTCGACCTGGTCAAGCCGTCGACGACGCTTACCACTTCCCCCGCAGCGCCGGACGGCTTGAACAACTGGTTCCAGCGCTCGAGCTTCACCTTCACCCTGGTCGCGACGGACGCGACCTCCGGCGTCGCCAACAGCTACTACACGATCGACGGCGGCGGCCAGCAGACCTACTCCGGCACCGTCACCGTCTCGGGCCAGGGCGACCACAGCGTCACCTACTGGTCGGTCGACAACGCCGGCAACATCGAGAGCTCGACCACGAGCTCAACGACCAAGGTCG
>JBKPRA010000016.1:0-12449 GCA_046734335.1 Actinomycetota bacterium
GGACACAAGTGCCCGCCCGAGCCTGACGTTCGCCTCAGCAAGGCTCCTCGCCAGCTCTCTCTCCTGCTGGTACAGACCAAACAGGCGTTGGGCTGCGAGCGCCGGAATGAAGAACAGCGGAAGCGTCCAGGGCGAGACGTCTTTGTAAGCGAACGCAAGCACGGCGACGATGGGGGCGTAGAAAGGGACCGCCAAGAAGACCAGGGGCAGGTGAGTTCGAAGCAGTTCAGCCGGATTGCCCGTCTTTCGCACTCGCAGCGTTAGAGCCGCGAACGAGGCATCAAGGCCCTGCGACACAAGCGTCCCCACCGTCGTGGCAATGACGACCGACGCAATGTGGTTGGTTCGTAGATCCGCAGCCCAGCCTGCCGCGAGGCCAGTCGCGGCACCGGTCAGCGCTCTTGTGCAGGTGTAAGTTGCCCACTTGAGATAGGGCGGGCCGAAGGCGCCTATCATTGACGCGGCCGCGACAAGCATCGCAGCGAGGGGACCGAAGACGATCGCCGCGAAGAGAGTTGGCAGCAGCGAGATCGATTCTTCGAGATAGCGCGTCAATCGCACGCGCCCCCGTTCCGCAAGTGCCGCGACCGTAGCCAAACCGGCGACGACCCAAGGGCTACCCAGCGTGTGGCCGGTCAAGACCAGCGCCACGGCTGTCAGTACAGCAAGCAGCGCCAGCGACGCGACCCACAGTGTCACGGGCGAAGCGAGTTGGCTACGGACGGCCCCCTGGCTGGCGAATCCTTGCGTCCATCCTCTGGAGGGGGTATAAACCGCTTTGCCGTTAGTCCCTCTATTGAGGAGTGTTTTCATGAGCAAGCTTGTCGTCGCGTTGAAGCGTGCGGCAGCCGCGGGTGGCGCGACCGCCTGGGGCGCTACTGCCTGGTAATCCCTTCGTAGCTTCTGGTTCTGCCAGCCCCTGAGCCTCCCCCTTCCGGGGGATATCCACAGGCTGGTGGAACACCTAGGCCTAGGTCAGGAGCCCACGTCGGAAGCCAACAGCGACCGCGTGGGCTCTGGACCGTGCCTGCAGCTTGGCCAGCAGGTGACGGACGTGGGACTTGACCGTCTCCTCCGACAGGAACAGCAGCCGGCCGATTTCGCGGTTCACGAGGCCCTCCGAGATCAGCTGGAGGACTTCGATCTCGCGATTCGTGGGCTCCTGCTCCAGCTCCTTCAGCGGGGGCTGGAATGGGATCACCTCGCCGTTGCCGGCCGTCCGTCTCGCCGCAGCCTGATCGAAGCGGCGCGCGTGGTCCATGTAACGGTTGAGAATCGCTTTGCGTTCGGCAGCATCCATGGTGACGACATGGCTATCGGCCGTCCGCGGCCCCCTCTTTAGCGCCCCGTCCCCCACTCGATCACGCCGGCCCGCGCGAATCGCGCGCAAACGCCCTGCCGGAGCCGAATTGCGCCGTCGTACGGCTCGACCGACGGCCGGGACTACGCCGCTTGGTTCTCGGACGGGCAAGGAAGCTCGAACCAGAACGTCGAGCCCTGGCTTTCTACACTGGAGAAGCCGATCCGGCCTCCGTGCGCCTCGACGATCTCGCGCGATACCGCCAGCCCGAGCCCGACGCCTGGGATGCCGCTCGCCCGCGCCTCGCCCCGGAAGAACTTCGAGAAGACGCGCGACTGGTGCTCCGTCGGGATGCCGAGCCCCTGGTCCTCGACGTAGACCCGGGCGAAGTTCCCTTCACGCCTCCCGGTCACACGTACGACGCCGCCCTCGGGCGAGTACTTGACCGCATTCGCGACCAGGTTGACCACGACCTGCTCGAGCCTGTGCGCGTCGCCGATCACGGCGAGCCCCTCCTCCGGGACGTCGACCACCAGCTTGTGGTCGTCGGTCCCATCGGCCGCGAGCCGAACTTCCCGTCGCAGCATCGAGGCGAGATCGACCGGCTCGGACTCCAGCTCCATGCGCCCGCCGACCTCCTCGGCCGACAGGAACCCGTCGACCAGCCCGACCAGCCGCTGTCCCTGCTCGTGGATGATCTCGACGTAGCGGCGGATGGCGTCACGGCTCATGTCGCGGCGCAGGATCAGGCTCGTGTAGCCGAGAATGCTCGCCAGCGGGTTCCGCAGCTCGTGCGAGACGATCGTGATCAGCTCCGACTTTGCCCGCTCGCTCTCGCGCAGCTGCTCGTTCTGCCGTTCGAGATTGCGTCTGCCCGCCTCGACCGAGCCGGCCATCGAGTTGAAGGCAGTGGTCAGCTCCTGGATCTCGGCAGGGCCGTCGGGCGGGATGCGGATCGAGAAGTCCCCGGCGGCGATCTGAGCAGCGCCGCTTGCGACGTCGCGAACCGGGTGGGCGACCGAGCGGATCAGGTAGCCGAGGACCAGCAGCAGCACGACACAGGAGGCGCTGAGCGCGACGATGCCGATCAGGACCGCCTGGTTCGACCGCTTGCGTGCGTGTGCCGCGTGCTCCGAGGCGAGCCGGTCCTCGCTGGCGAGCAGAGACGCCAGGCTTCTCCGGATCTGGCCGATCCGCGTGAGCCCCTCCCCGGAGGCGACCGGCGAGCGCGCCGCGCTCGGGCTCTCGAGGGCGATCTTGATGAGCGGCTCCCCGTACTCGTTGACGTACGAGTCGATGTGGTCGACGACGACGCGCCCGAGCGCAACCTGGCCCGGCTGCTCCGAGACGGCCTTCTTGAGCGATGCGGTCGCCGGCCCCAGCTCCCGGCTTGCCCGCCTCCAGCTCTCCCGGATCCGGCTGTTCTGCGTCAGAACGAAGCCCTGGAGGCTCTGGTCGAGCTCGTCGACGACGCCCTGGAGCCGAAGCGTGGCCGCCGTCACCCGGTTGACCCGCACCTGTTCGTCGGTCGAGGCGCGCAGGCTCGACATCGCCAGCAGGACGACCACGAAGGCGGCAGCGACGAGGAGCGCCAGCACGCCGATCGCGGCCAGCACGCGAACGGCGATCGGCGCGGCGTCGATCGTCGCTACGAGGCGCTCGTACCCGCGCCGGATGCCGGACGGATGCCGCTCGGCAGCTCGTGTCTCAGCGGTCGCGGACAAGGAGCGACGCCACGGTGGCGGACAGGTCGTCCGGGTCGAACGGTTTCGAGACGAAGGCCGCCGCGCCGGCCTCGCGCGCCTCGTCCTGGTCGGCTTCGGCGGCGAATGCGGACACGACTACGCAGCCGGCGTGCTCGAGCGCGGGGTCGGCTGCGAGGTAACGGATGACGTCGAGGCCGGATCCCCCCGGCATCATCAGGTCGACGAGGACGATGTCGGGCTTGAAGCGTTCGGCCACCTCGATCGCCTCGGCGACCGTTTCGGCCTCCTCGAATTCGTAGTCACCTACCAGGGCAATGCGCATGAGCTCGCGAAGTGCGGGCTCATCGTCGCAGATCAGGATCCTGGAGGTTCGCACCCGCTGCTCACACCACCAGGCGGAAGACGAGCAGGTTGCGCGTGGGCCGCTTGCGATGCAGCGAAGTGACGGTCAGCGCGCCGCGGACGTTGTTGTACAGGCCGGTGCCGCCGACGACCGCGATCTGGTAGATCAGCCTCGAGCCGATCACCCCCTCGGCCACGATCTGGCCTCGGGGCAGGACATATGTGGCCGAGCAATTCTGCTCGGACAGGCTGACCGCGATGCAGGACATCGTCGCCCGACCGATCGACCGAGGGGTGATGCGCTTGTTGTAGAGCAGTGACGTGTAGACGTCGAGGTCGCCCACGCTCGGCCCGCGTCCGCCGATGTCGATGTGGGCGTGGCGAAGCTCCTGGTCGGTGACGGAGATGGTCCCTGGCTTGTCGAGTGCCTGGGCACCGGGCACGGCCAGCGCGACGGCCAGCAATCCGCCGGCCGCGCAGAGTGTCGCTGCCTGCCGTGTTTTCAGGTTCATCGAAGACCGAGCCCCCCTTCCTTGGACGAGCCGGAATGATGCCGAGAGTCGGGACAGCGTAATGCGGAACGATGCGCTGCCCCTGATTTCGGCGCTGCGGGGGGCAGTACGTGAGCCGATTCGCCGTCCCTCCCGCGGCTCCTGCACGTGCCCGCATGGATCGGCAGACTCGGGGCATGCAGGAGCTCGAGCTTCTCGACTGGAAGCGCCGAATCTTCGCGCTGTACGCGGGCGTCCGCGAGGCCGGAGATCCCGAGGCCGGCTGGCATGCATGGCGAGACGGGCGCGACACGCTCTTCCGTGGCCATCCGCAATCGCCGCTCTCGTCCGAGGGCCGCGAGAGCTTCAGCGGGCTTCGGTACTTCGGGTATGACCCCGCGTTCCGCGTGCTCGGTGAGCTCGTGCGTGGAGACGACGAGCTGCGCGACGTCACCGCGAGCGGCGGCGAAACGGTCCGTTTCCGGCGGTTCGGCGGCGTGCGCTTCGAGCTCGCCGGCGAACCGCAGGAGCTGAGCCTCTACTGGCTCGAAGGCTACGGCGGCGGCATTTTTCTCCCCTTCGCCGACGCCACCCGCGGAAGCGAGACGTACGGCGGCGGCCGCTACCTGCTCGACACGGTGAAAGGCGCCGACCTCGGCGAGGCCGACGGCCGGCTCGTGCTCGACTTCAACTTCGCCTACAACCCGTCGTGCGCCTACGACCCGCGCTGGGTCTGCCCGCTGAGCCCGCCCGAGAACCGGCTCGGAGTCAGCGTCCGCACGGGCGAGTTGCACTGACCTCACGGAACTCCGCGTTCGTTCGTTACAGAGGGTGTGAGCGCCGAGGCCACGGCCGTCACGGTCCCGCGCACGGACGTGTCCGCGGTTGCGGCTGCCGGCGTCACAGTCGTCCTCTGGGCCTCGGCGTTCGTCGGGATCCGCGCCGCCGGCGACGACTTCTCGCCGGGCGCGCTCGCGCTCGGGCGCCTCACGGTCGCGGCGATTGTCCTGGGCCTGCTCGTTCTCGCCCGCCGCGAGTCGCTTCCCGCCGCCCGCGACCTGCCGCTCATCGCACTCAGCGGCTTGCTCTGGCTCGGCGCCTACAGCGTGTTGCTGAACGCGGCTGAGCGACGGGTCGACGCAGGCACCGCCGCGATGCTCGTCAACGTCGGGCCGATTCTGATCGCGCTGCTGGCGGGCTACCTGCTCGGCGAGGGGTATCCGCGCACGCTCTTCGCCGGCTGCGCGATCGCGTTCGCCGGCGTGGTGGTGATCGCCACCGCGACGTCGGACGGCGACGGCGGCGCGGGCGGCCTCGGCGTCGCGTTCTGCCTGCTGGCGGCGCTCGGGTACGCCGGCGGCGTGGTCACCCAGAAGGTCGCGCTTCGCCGCGTCTCCGGCCTCCAGATGGTGTTTCTCTCCTGCGTCGTCGCCGCGATCGGGTGCGCCTGGGCCGCGCCGAGCCTCGTGCATGGGGCCGAGAGCGCCTCCGCCTCGAACGTCGCCTGGGTCGTCTACCTCGGCCTCTTCCCAACTGCGATCGGCTTCGTCACCTGGGCGTATGCGCTCGCGCGGACGAGCGCAGGGCGCCTTGCGGCGACCACCTATCTCGTGCCCGCGATCTCGATCCTGCTGGGCTGGGCCTTCCTCGGCGAGACGCCGGCTGCGCTCGCTTTCGCGGGCGGCGCCGTCTGCCTGGTCGGCGTGGCAGTGGCCAGGCGCGGCTCGTAAGGCACCTGCATTCGGCACCGCCGTCGGCATGTTCCGGCAGGAACACGGCGGCCGGAGGCGGAACACCTGCGGGTGCGCCTTCGCTACGTCGTCCTCGTCGTCGCGGTCGGCCTCGTGTGGGCCGGCACGGCGACCGCTGCCGAGCGGAAACTGGTCATCTACCCGCAGGTCGCCGGGCTCCAGGTCGCATTGGCCGCCGAGCGCCTCTACGCAGGACCGGTCGACGCGCTGCCCGGGCCGATGACCTCGAGTGCCGTCCGCTCGCTCCAGCGGCAACATCGGCTCCCCGTGACCGGCACCCTCACGCCTGAGACCCGGGCGGCGCTCGGCAAGCTCGGGAGGCCGTTCTTCGGCCAGCGCGTGATGAAGCGCGGAATGGTCGGCTGGGACGTCTCGGTGCTGCAGTTCCTGCTGGCCGCGCACGGGTTCGACGTGGGAACGCTCGACGGCCGCTTCGGGCCACTGACGCGCGCCGCCGTCGTCGCCTACCAGGAGCAGCGGCGTCTGGTCCCGGACGGGGTTTCCGGCCCCGCGACTCACGCCAGCCTCTGCGCCACCCGCACGTGCCTGTCGCTGCCACTGCCGCGGTCGCGCTCGACCGCGAGCGTGACGAAGGGCAGGATCGAGGCTGCCTGGCCGGCGGAGAACACGCCGGTGTCGGTCGTGAAGCTGCGCGTGGAGCGCTGGGCCGCCCGGGCAGGTGTGCCGGAGCGCCTCGCGCTCGCGGTCGCGTGGATCGAGTCCGGCTACCAGTCCGACATCCGTTCCGTGACCGGCGACTGGGGGCCGATGCAGGTCAGTCCGCCCGCGTGGGATTTCATCGAGGGCGTGGTCCTCGGGCGCGCCGTCCCGCACACCACGAACGGCAACATCCGCGTCGGCGTTCTCTACCTCCGCCGCCTGCTGCGTGAGTTCCAGGGTGACGCACGGCTGGCCGTGGCCGCGTACCACCAGGGAGTTGCGAGCGTCCGGGCGATCGGCGTTCTCCCGGAGACGGAGAAGTACGTCGACGCCGTGCAGGCCGTTGCCGTCCGCGACACGTAGATGATTGACATCTAGCCGGAGCCGGCGCTGGTCGAGACGAACGCCGCGACGTCCTTGATCTGCTTCGGGCCGAGCTGGCCCTTGAACGCCGGCATGCCGCCGCCACCCTGTTCGACCTTCGCCGCCACCACTGCGTAGGTCGGCCGCAGCTTGTCGAGGTTCGGGCCGATCTGCCCGCTCGCGTTCGCAGCGCCCAGGGTGTGGCAGCTGGCGCAGCCGGCGGAAGTGAACACCGCTTTGCCGGCGGAAGCGTCGGCATTCGGCGGCACGACGTTCGTCCCAGCGGCCGGAGGCGGCGCCGACGAGGGCTGCCGGTACAGCCAGAGCGCGCTCGTGTACCAAACCGCGATCAGGATGGCGAACAGCAGGCCGCCCGCGATCGGCAGCACCGGCTTGGGGAACCGGTGCATGCGCACGATCGTCACCTTGGCGGCGAAGCCGCCGTAGACGGCGCAGCCGAGCAGTGAATGCGCCAGCACGCGTGAGTCGGGCTGGCGGAAGCCGAGCTTGAAGATGCAGTGGTACGCCACCGGCAGCGTGCAGAGGAACGCCAGCCTCCCCGACCACCGGTGCGCCGGGTTGACCCAGGCCGGCTTCGACCACGGCAGCTTCCGGAAGATCCAGGCGGCGGTGAAGAGCTGGAAACATGCGAGCGCGATCGCGGCGGTCGCGAAGCCGGCCTTCAGGTGGATTGGGTCGCTGAAGAAGAGGCGGAAGTAGCCCTTCGACCGCGGGTCGTGGCTCGCGAGGATTCCCGCGGTCAGCGAGACCACCGCGAAGACGACGACCGGAACGGCGACCCAGCGCCAACCGCGCTGTGCCGGAGGGGAGATCGCCGCCGGAGCCGAGGCAGCCACGGCGGTATCCAATCGCACGAGACGCCGGATGACAAAGGCGCCGCTTGTCAGACTGGCGGCCCGTGCTCGACCCGACCGTTCCCCTCCCGCCACGCGGACGCACCTATTCCGACGGCCGCCGTATCCGCCTCGCCGACATGGACGCGCAGGGCCGCCTGCGGCTCGACGGAGTCGCCCGGTTCCTCCAGGACATCGCCATCGACGACGTGCAGGAGACCGGCTGGGGAATCCCCGAGCACCTCTGGTTCGTGCGGCGCATCCGGATCGACGTGCTCCGGCCGTTCCTCGACGACCGTGCGGCCGAGCTGACCACCTGGTGCAGCGGCGTCGCCGCGATCGCCGCGGGCCGCCGCTGGTCGGTGACCGGCGACGCCGGCGGTCGGATCGAGGTCGACAGCGTCTGGATCCATCTCGACCGCGAGGCCCAGCCGGCGCGAATCGAGGACTTCGGTGTCTACGCGGCGGCGGCTGACGGGCGGCACGCCTCGACGAAGCTCGAGCAGCCGGACCCGCCCGAGGACGCCGGCCGCCGCGCGTGGCCACTGCGCGCGGCGGACGTCGACCTGCACGGGCACGTCAACAACGCCGTCCACTGGCAGGCGGTCGAGGAGCTTCTGCCGGCGCTCGGGGTCGACCCGCGGCTGCCGCTGCGGGCCGAGCTCGACTACCGGCAGCCTATCGACCTCGGCGAGACGATCGAGCTCGCCGTGTGGGCACACCACCTCGCCTTCGTGGCCGGAACGGCGGTGAGAGCGGTCGCCGCCGTCACTCCCATGCCGCCCGCCTAGCGTTATAGGCTCCGAGTCGATGGGGGGCGCGCGGCTTCTGGGGTTGGGGCTGGCGACGGCTGCAGTTCTTCTCGTGGCCGGGCCACCGACGAGCCGGGCGGCAGAGCCGCCGAACCCGAACGACCCCTGCATCAGCGGAACGCGCAACGTCTGCGGGACGACAGGCGTCGGCTTCTACAAGACCTACCGCTACGGCACGCGCTGGTTCGGCGACTTCCGCAGCGTCGTCCCCGGCCAGTTCCACATGTACTGCATCGACCTCCGCTTCTGGTACCCGGGGCCGGACTACGACTACCGGCCGGTTCCCGCCGCCGGTCTCCGCAACCGGGACAACCAGCCCATTCCAGTGGTGAACCTTCAGAAGATGGCGTACGTGCTCTGGACCTACGGCCGGACGACCAGTGACGACGCGGCCGCGGCGGTCATGCTCTACGTGCACTCGCTGATGGGCGACGCGAGGCCGGGCGAGATCGACCCGACCGCGATCGGGCCGGCGGTGAGCGTCGTCTACACGCGGATCGCCCGCGAGGCCGCCCTCTACCACGGCCCCTACCGGGTCGATGTCGCACTGCCGGCCCAGATCGGGGCTGGGAAAAAGGCCACCGCGACGATCCGCGTGCTCTCCGGCGCGGGCGTTCCGCTGCCGAACCTCGACCTCTCCCTCACCGCAACCGGGGCGAGCAACGTGCCCTCGACCGTGCGGACGAACACGGCCGGCGTCGCCACCGTCGAGGTGACGGCGACCGGCGCGGGAGGCGTGCACCTGACGGCGACGACCGAGCCCGTGCCCTCGACGCTGCCGCTGATCTACCGGCCGTCGAAGCCGCAGGCGGCCAGGAACGGCCAACGCCTGGCGGCCGGTGACTCGCAGCGCGTCTCGAACACGGACACGTCGGGCGGTCTGAAGGCGCAGGTGTCGATGACGACCGCCGCTGCCCCGACCGAGGTCGTCTCGGGCGGCCGTAGCACCGACAAGGTGACGCTCACAGGCGCCCTGGCGAGCTACCGGCAGAACGTCAACGTCCGCCTGTTCGGGCCGTTCCGCACCGTAGCCTCGATCGACTGCGCCACGAAGCCGGTCTTCACCAGCACGTTCCAGGCGAACGGCCCGGGCTCCTACACCACCCCTGCCGCGACCCTGACGCAACCCGGCTACTACCAGTACCAGGAGAGCGCGCCGGGCGACGCGAACCACATCGGCTTTACGACGCCGTGCAATGCGCCGACGGAACGTGTGCGCGTTCAGGCTCAGCCGGCCGTGCACACGGTGGTGAGCGCGAAGTCGCTCGCGGCCAACGGGAGCGTCAGCGACACGGTCACGGTGTCCGGCCTGTGGGGCGAGCAGGTCACCGTGCAGGCGGCCCTCTACGGCCCGTTCCCTGCGCGGAATGCGATCGCGTGCTCGGGCGCGCCGGTGTGGACAGGAACGATCCAGGTCACCGCCGACGGCACCTACCAGACGGAAGCACACGCCCTGACCACGCCGGGCTACTACACGTATTACGAGACGATTGCCGCGGGCGAGTTCGTGCGGGCGGTCAAGACACCCTGTGCGGACACGGCCGAGACGTCGATCGTGCTCGGGCAGCCCGCGCTGCAGACGCAGGTCAGCTCCCAGCGAACGAAGCCGGGCGGGACGATCACGGACAAGGTCGTCGTCTCCGGGATCGGGAAGCTGGCGCTGCCGGTGCAGGTTGCGCTCTACGGCCCGTTCGCGACGCGCGGCGCGATCGCCTGCTCCGGCACGCCGTACTGGCGGGGCACCTTTGTTGCCAGGGGTGACGGCACGTACACCACCGCCGCCGTGCGCATCGACAGGGCCGGGTACTACACCTACCGCGAAGCGATCGTCGCCTCGGAGGCATCTCCTGCGGCGGCGACCCCCTGCGCTCAGACGGCCGAGACGACGTTCGCCCACGCGCAGCCGGCGGTGACGACCATCACCTCGAACGAGGTCGTCCGACCCGGCGGCACGATCTTCGACCGTGTGCGGGTCACCGGGCTCGGCAAGACCGCGGCCAGGATCCGGGTCGAGCTGTTCGGGCCGTTCGCGACGCGGGCGGCGATCGGCTGCACGACGCGACTGCACGGTTCGACCGTGGTCACGGCCCAGGGCAGCGGCGTGCTCAGGACGCCCCGGTTCCAGCTTGCGAAGACGGGCTTCTATACGTTCCGCGAGCGGCTGATCGGGTCGCCGCTCGTTTCCGAGTTCACTACGCCGTGCGCGGTCGTCGCCGAGACGTCGCTCTCACGGCCTGAGATCGTCACAGGTCGCGGCGACGTCGCGCGCTACGTGCAGGTGCGCGCTCCGGTCAGCGCGCCCACCCGTGTGCGGATCGCGTCGCTCGGGATCGACGCGCCGGTGTCCGCGGTCGGCATCGACATCGCGCGCGGCGTGCTCGGCGTCCCGCCGTCGATCCACCGCACCGGCTGGTGGAAGGACGGCGCCGCGGCCGGCGCGAGGTCAGGCTCGATCCTGATCGCCGGCCACGTCGACAGCGCCACCGGCGGCGTGGGCTCGTTCTTCCGGCTCAAGGAGGCGAGGGCGGGAGCCCGAGTCACGGTCACCAACGCCGCCGGCCGTACGTTCTCCTACCGGGTCGTCACCGTGCGCGACTACGCGAAGCAGGACCTGCCCACCAGTTCCTACTCGCTGAGAGGCCGGCCGCGCCTCGTACTGGTGACGTGCGGCGGGCCGTTCATCGCCTCGGAGGGCCACTACCGGGACAACGTCGTGCTCGTGGCGGTGCCCGTCTAGCGCTCGGCGATCGCCGCGCGGACCGCGAGGTCCGGCCCGTCGAAGCAGACCGCAAGCACCCGGGCGACCCGACGCACGATCGCCAGCGCGGCCGAGTTGTCCCGCGCGACGAGGGCGCTGATCTCGGTGATCCCTGCCGCCCGCGCGTCCGCAAGCAGCTCCCGGACGAGCGCCGTGCCGATGCCGCGCTGCTGGTAGTCGTCGGCCACCTCGAACGCGACCTCGGCGCTGTCGCCCTCGCGCACGAGCCGCGCGATCGCGACCGGCTCCGGGTCGCCGTCGGCGTAGGCGACGAGCGCGTGGCGGTCGCGGTCGATCGACGCCAGCCGCCTGAGCTCGGAGCGCGTCAGGCAGGGCTTGGCGCCGTTGAAGCGGGCGCGCTTCGAGCGCTCGCTCAGGCGCTCGAACATACGCATCACCGTGCGCGCCTCGCCGTTCCGAAGCGCCCGCACATGCAGCGTCGGCCCCTTCGCTGTCTCGAGCGTCCGGTCGTCGGGAGCGGACGGAACCCTCATCTGGAGAGGATGGCGACGCGGCCACGCCGGCGCAGTGCAGCCAGCCCGCGTTGCAGGGTTCGGTTAACCGTACCCAGACGCAATCCGCACACCGGTGCGCGGCGTAGCTAACGGGCGACAGGCAAGCCCTCGCTCGACTTCAGAAGGAGGGACATGAAGCCGTTCGCTCTTCTCCTCGTGGCGCTGGTCTGCGCGGGGATCGCGCTGACGGCGGCGAGCGCCCGTACGACCGCCGCCAAGACGACGATCTGCCATCGCACGGCGTCGAAGACCAATCCGTACGTGAAGCAACGGGTCTCGGGAGCGGCACTCCGAGCCGCGCTCAAGCGTCCGGCGGACATCGTCCCGGCTCCGGCCGGCGCGTGTCCGAAAACGGTACTGACCCCGACCTCGGGCGGCCGGGCATTCGCCGTCGCCATGACCGGCAACGCCGAGACCCCCGCCGGCGATCCCGTGGCGACCGGGACTGCACAGTTCCACATGCGGGCCGGGCAGGCCCAGGTCTGTTACCAGATCACGGCCGCGAACCTGCCGCCGGCGGTTGCCGCACACATCCACCGCGGCGCGGCCGGAGTGGCAGGCCCGGTGGTGATCCCGCTGACGACGCCCACGGCGGCCGGCACCTCGAGGGGCTGCGCCACCACGACTCGGCCACTCGTCAAGGCGATCCTCGCCGCGCCGGCCGGCTTTTACGCCAACGTCCACACGGCCGAGTTCCCGGCCGGGGCGATCCGCGGGCAGCTGACCGGGACGTCGACGGCCGACTTCGGCACCGTCATGGCGTTCAATCTGAACGGCTCGTCCGAGCCGAATGCGACGGGCACGGCCGTGCTCCGGATCCTGAAGGACACCTCCACCGTCTGCTACCGGCTGCACGCGGCGAACGTGACGCTGCCGACGGTCGCGGCGCACATCCAC
>JBKPRA010000017.1:0-5492 GCA_046734335.1 Actinomycetota bacterium
GCGTAGATCAGGACGTCTGGCACGCCGCGCAATCTACCTAGACTGAGAACCGTGGATCCGGTCGCGCGCGCTCGGGAGCTGATCGAAGAATGGGACGCCGAGCTGCGCCGCGAGCTGCCCGCTGAGCCTGGAAGCGTCACCGGCCAAGCCGGTGACGCCCGGCCGGAACTTCCTGGCGACTCCGGCGCCAGCAGGCCGGAGATCTTCGACGCGCACCTTCACCTGGGGCACGACATCGATGGGATGGTCGGCGACTACGACGAGCTCGAGCGGGTCATGGAGCGCTACGGCATCTCACGCGCGTTCATGTTCTGCATGGACGAGCCCGACCGGCATCCGTCCTTCCGAGCTCCGAACGACCGCACCCTCCAGCAGGCGGCCCGCAGCGAGGGACGGCTCATCCCGTTCGTCCGCCTCGACCTGGGCGAGCGGCCGATCGAGGAGGCCGAGCGCTGTCTCGATCTCGGCGCCAGGGGAATCAAGCTCCATCCGAGGGCGCAGAGGTTCCTGCTGAACGACGAGCGCCTCGCCCCTGTCTTCGCGATCGCCGCCGAGCGGACAGTGCCGATCCTGATTCACGGGGGCCGCGGCCTGCCGCCCATCGCCGACGACCTCGCTCGGCTGGTGGACGCCTATCCCGCCGCGCAGCTGATCATCGCGCACGCCGGGATCGCCGACCTCGGCGCCCTGATGCGTCACTTCGCGGGCAAGCCCGGCGTCTTCTTTGACACGTCGGCGTGGAGCCCGATCGACCTCCTCGACTTCTTCCGCCAGGTCTCGCCCGAACAAGTGCTCTACGCCTCGGATTACCCCTATGGCCAGCAGCCGTCATCGCTCCTGATCGCCCTGCGCACCGCTCGTGTGGCCGGATTGGACGAAGATCAGGTGCGCGAGATGCTCTCCGGCAACGCGGCTCGGATCGCGGAGGGGAAACCGCCGCTCGAGACGACGCCTGCGAAGGGAAGCGACACGTTCAGCCAGCCGATGGTGCTGGCGCGCATCCACCAGTACCTCTCGATGGCCAGCCCGCTGCTCTGGACGCGCCAGCCGGACACAGTCGGCGTGCTCGGGCTCGCGCTGAACGCCTGCGAGGAGAACGGTCACCCGGGCACGGACCTCGATCGTATCCGCGAGCTGCTTCTCTGCGCCCGCGACCTCTGGCGGCTCGCCCCCGAGATCGAGGACGAGCGCGAGCGGATGCGGGCGATCCGCGGCACCTTCCGCCTGATCCACCTGGCCGACATCCTCGCGGTCACACCCGGCGCGGGGTAGAACGGAAACGACCGGGGGCTGTGAACAGCCCCCGGTCGGATCTCTCGGTGGACGCTCGCTAGTGAGCGCTCGAGCCGTGCCGCCTGGCCCGCGTCCTGAGCAGGACGCCCGACCCGATCAGCAGGAGGCCGATCGCCAGCGGGACCCACAGCGCGAGGCCGGTGAACGGCAGCTGCGAGGAGTGCGCCGGTGCGGCCTTCGGGGCCACCGCCGTCGCCTCGGCCTTCACCGCAGCCTTCGCCTTGACCTTCGCCACCTTCGGCGCGAAGTGCGCCGTCTGCTTCGGCGTGTACGGCCCGTACTGCGCCGACGCGCTCGAATTGCTCTTGGCGGGCTTGCTCCCCGCCGCGTAGCCGATGCCGCCGAACGACGCCACAGCGACGATCATCAGCCCACAGAGCGCAAGCGTCAGACCGATCCGGCTACGGCGCACGCGCCCCCTCACGTCGCCAGCGAGCGACGTGACGAACTCGGCGCGCGGCCGAGAACGGCCTGCGTTGAGCTCACCCTCGAGATCGAACCTTTCGTCCTTCATGAACTCCCCTCTCTCCCTTTTCGAGATTTCGCTTACATAGATGAATACCGGTGCGAGCCCGCGATCCTTACACCCTGCCGGAGCCGAACAGCCCCGCTGCCTCGGCCTCCTCGGCCTCGAGGATGCGGCGGAGCCGCCCGAGCGCCCGGTGGAGCGCGACCTCGATCGCATTCGTCTGCGCGTCCAACACCTCGGCGATCTGGGCCGCGGTCAGCTCCGCCCCGTAGCGCAGGGCGATCAGCTCCTGGTCGCGCTCGCTCAGCTGCGCCAGCGCGCGGTCAAGCGTCAGCCGGCGCACCGTGTCCTCCTCGACGCTCCCGCTAGCCGCGATCTCCTCTGGCTCCGGTTCGTCGCGCGGCCCCCGGCGCTTGGCGAGCGCGTCGTCGGCGCAGCGGCGCGCGATGCCGAGCAGCCAGCCAAGCGGCTCGCCCTTCGAGCCGTCGTAACTGCGGCGGTAGCGGATGGCGCGCTCGAAGACCTCGCTCGTGACGTCCTCGGCATCGTGGCCGTCGCCGAGGCGGTACGCCGCGTACGCGTAGACGTGGCCGATCAGCTCCTCGGGGTGCGCGAGCGGGTCTCTGTGAAAGCCCTTCATCAGGCCTGGGGTCGTAGCCGCTCGTCTCGGGGGTTGAGGCGAGAGGCTTCGGCAAAGGCGCGCCGCCGTTCGGCGCCACGACTCGCCAAGGCGAGCTCGTACCAGAGCGTCCAGTCGCGGCGGTCCTTCTCGACGGCCCGCCGGAAGCTGACCCGAGCGGCGGCAAGGTCACCGGAGACAGCCTGGGCCTCGCCGAGCCGCCGCCATGGCTCCGCGGACCAGGGCAGAAAGGACATGGCGTGACGGGCCTGTGACGCGGCGCGTGCGTAGTGGCCGGCGTCGGTGGACTTCGAGCTCGCGGAGACCGCGCTGTTGCCGAGGAGTGCGATCAGTGTGAACGCGAAGAGCCCTGCGACGGCCGCGGCACCACCGATCCTGACGGCCGAGCGCAACACCCTTGCCTCCCCCTCGCGCCGGCCGGCGGCGAGCAGGACGATCGCACAGAAGAGCCCGGTGAGCGTGACCGCCGGCATTTCCCAGTCCCAGTCGACGGCGGCGTGCAGCAGGAATGCGACGTAGGCCCCGCAGGCAATCGCGGCCAGCGGCGACGAACGAGCCCGCCTGACTGCTGCAAGCGGCACCAGGAGGGTCACCAAGAGCAGCGCAAGCCCGATGGGGCCCAGCTCGGCGAGCGTCTCGAGGTACAGGTTGTGCGCGTCGTGGAGCGTCCACCAAACCCGGCGGTGCTGAAACCAGTACTGGGAGAACGTGCCTGCCCCCCCGCCGAGGATCGGATGGTCCGAGACTTGCTGCCAGGCGGTGTGCCAGTCCTCGCTTCGTCCGCTGCCCGAGAAGTTGAAGAGGCGGCTGTTGAGGTTGGCTTCCTGCTGGTTCGTGACGTTGAACGAGTCGTAGGCCTTACGCGCGAGCGTCGGCGGAAAGCCGTACCGGCCGAAGACGACGATCAGCATCGCGGCCAGGAGGAAGAGCAGCGTGCCGGCGTAGACGCGCCTCAGCCCGTACGACACGGAGACATTCGTCCCAAGCCAGTCGACGATGAGGATCGTCAGCGAGGCGCCGACGATGAGGCCGATGGCGATCGCGGCGAGCCCGTGGCCGTCGGTGCTGGCTGCGCTCAGGTCAGCGCTCTGGTGCGTCAAAGCGGACGAAGCCGATGCGACCGCGACCGCAGTGATCGACCAGGGCGCCAGCACGAGCGCGGTCGTGATCAGCTGGAGCCGCCGGGTGTCGAGCGCGATCGCGATCGCGATCCCGACGAAGAGCGCAATCCAGCCGCCGCGGCTGTAGGTGAAATAGAGCGCGAGCGCGAAGATCACGGTCGATCCGGCCGAGAGGCCACGCATGAGCGGGCCGCTGCGAGCGGCCAGGCCGAGCGCGAGCAGCCAACCGAAGGCGGCGAGAAGCCCGAGCGCGTTCCAGTACCCGAGTGGATCCGAGAGGCGGTAGCCGGAGATCGGGTCGAACGAACCGAACTGGTCGGGAAAGAGCCGGGTCAGGAGCGCATACGTGGTGACGACACTCAGGGCGCCCCACAGCCCGATGACAACCGATGCGACCGATCGTCGCCGCAATAGGAGAACGCCCGCCGCCGCCGCGGCGAGATAGACGAGTATGCGCTCGACCTCGAGCACGGTGGCCGGGACGACCGTCGTCCATAGCAGCGAAAGCGCGATCCAGGCGGTCAACGCGGCGAAGCCGGCGAGGAACACGGCGTCGAGAACGCCGATCTCGGCCGATACGCCGACCGCGAGGGTGAGCGCCACGACCGCGAGCAGCGCCAGGCCGCCCCAGCCCCACGACACGGGGAAATACCCGCCGTTCGCAAAGCCGAAGGCCCCAACGGCCGCGCAGGCCGCGAGACCGAGCGGTATCCCGGCGTACGTCAGCGAGCGTGCGAGCGAGGCCCGGACCGCGGGCACCCGCGGCCGAGCAGCGGTGGCTTCGACCATCTGTGTCACAGGGTAGGGCAATCCGGCGGAAGCACAATCGTCACTCGAAAGCGCGAAAAAGACGGTTGTCACGCGTGGCGACCGGATATGCGTTTAAGATGCCGCATCCCTGTCGTCCAGTCGCCGCCCCACGGGGAGGGGCAAGTACAGCCGTATCGAAGTTTCACCACGACTTGCCGACGTGGCCAAGCTACCGATACCGACAAAGTTGATTCGCCGGTCGCCTGCGGTGGCCGCGGCAGCGATGCTCGTCGCGGCGATCTTCGGCACGACCGCCGCCGAAGCCGGCGACACCGCCGGCTGGAACAACTCGGCGGCCGGTTCGGAGCGCGTAACCGTGCTCCCGCGGCTGGAGACGAGGCTCCTCACGCGGATCAACGAGTTGCGGCGTGGGGCCGGGCTCGCACCGTTACGCGCCAGCCCGGCGCTGGCGGCGGCTGCGCACGAGCAGTCCATCTCCATGGCCGAGCATGGCTTCTTTGGACACGACTCGTTCAGCGGTGCCCCGTTCTGGAAGCGGGTGGAAACCAGGTATCCGAAGCCCGCGGACGGTGCGTGGCGCGTCGGGGAGAACCTCGTCTGGAGCTCGCCGCAGCTCAGCGCCCGGCAGGCTCTTCAGTTATGGCTGAACAGCCCGCCACATCGGGAGAACCTGCTCACGGCGGCATGGCGTGAGGTCGGGATCGCCGCGGTGCACGCCTCGTCGGCGCCGGGCGTCTACGCCGGCCACGACGTCACGATCCTGACGGCCGACTTCGGCGCCCGCCAGTAGCCGTTCGCTATCGCGACCCGGGGTGCCAGGCCACGGCGAAGCCGCGTCCGTCGGCAGACAGTGGACCAGGTGTCGCGCCCGAGACGCCGTGCGACGGTTGCACAGCGGCGAACCCGGGGTCGACGCCGTCGGGACCGAGCTCGGCGAGCTCGAGCGGCGTCGCCTGCCACGCCGGGTCGCTGATCGTCCCGGCCTGCGCGTCGCCCGTCGCCGCGGCCCGGGCGAACGAGACGGAGCCGAAGTTCGCGAGCGGCAGCGTACGGCACCCTCCCGAGGACGAGCAGGACGAGGGTGCCTCTGCGATCCACTCCGCCGAGGTCAGATCCGCCTCGGCACGGTCGCGCGACGGGTCACGCGGACCCGCCGTGTCGTGTTCGTCAGCTGGAGCGTCACCTGCGTGCCCTGGAC
>JBKPRA010000018.1:0-81523 GCA_046734335.1 Actinomycetota bacterium
CTGACCCCCTTTTGTCGGAACGTTCTCAAGGCCGTACTCGGGTTCTGCCGAGTCGGATTGCGATCGGAACGTCCGAAGAGTGGAAAGGCTGCGGGGCAGGGATTCGAACCCCAACTTCTCGGTCCAGAGCCGAGCGTCCTACCATTAGACGACCCCGCAACGGGCCGCGGGCCATTGTAGCCGCGCCTATGCGCTAGGTCTCGAGCCGGTAGATCGGGACGAGGCGCTTCTCGGCCTCGGTGTCGATGTGCGCGATCACCTCGACGTAGGGCTCGAGCCCGGAGCCCCGGAGCTTCGCCTTCAGCAGGCCGTCGACCTGGTAGAGGCCGGACGAGTTGTTCATCAGGATCTCGATCTTGATCGGCTTCTCCTCGCCGTCCGAGATCGTCACATCGTCGATCGCCGCCGCCGAAAGGGCATGCATCGAGACCCGGCCCTTCTCGAACGGGATCCGCGAGCGTCCCTGGGCCATGTCCAGCGCGTCGGCGACGCGGACGACCCCCGCTTCGAGCGAGAAGGGCTCACCGCCGGAGCGGTGCGAGATGATCGCCTGGAGCACCTCGGAAGTGATCACGGTCAGCTCGGGCTCCTCGTAGATCCCGTCCAGGAGCTTGCGGATCTCGGGCTCGACGAGGAAGAGGCTGAATTCCTCGTGCCCTTCGCGATGGATGGACATGCCGACGTCGTGGAGGAGTGCTCCCAGGACGACGACGACCTCGGCGTCGTCGTTGGTCATGTTGAAGTCGCGGACGACCGACGGCTCGACGTGGTGCTTGGTCAGCTGGCGCAGGAGCTTCAGCGCGATGTTGGTGACGATCTGGATGTGCACCCAGGAGTGGTCGTTGATCTCCATGCGCACGGTCGCGTTCACGTTCGCGACGTGCCACCAGCCCTTCAGCCGCCGGTCGGCGTTCACCCGCTCGAGCAGCGTGCGCAGCTTCCGGTTGGCGCGCTCGGGCGCATGGACGCGCATCTGGTCGACCGCCTGGGCCGGGGCGAGGCGAGTCTCCTTCTCGGCCTGCTCCGAGACCGGCTGCTCGATCCGCTCCTCCGTCTGCTTGTCGAGCGCCATCCACGCGGACTCTACTCCGCGCCGCACTGACGGCCGCCGACCCGAGTTGGGTAGCGTGGAAGTCGTGGGGGGCGAGCTGGCGATCGAGGCGTCCGGCCTGCGGAAGCGCTACGGGAGCGTGGTGGCGCTGGACGGCGTAGATCTGGCGGCCGAGGCGGGGATCGTCCTCGGGTTGCTCGGCCCGAACGGCGCGGGCAAGACGACCGCCGTGCGGATCCTGACGACCCTGCTCGAGCCTGACGAGGGGACGGCGCGCGTGGCCGGGGTCGACGTCGTGCGCGAGGCGGCGCGACTTCGTGAGCGCGTGGGCCTCGCAGGCCAGTACGCCGCGGTCGACGAGAACCTGACCGGCTTCGAGAACCTGGAGATGGTCGGCCGGCTCTACCACATGGGCCGTCACGACGCGCGTGGTCGGGCACGAGAGCTGCTCGCGGAGTTCGATCTCTCGAACGCCGGCGGCCGGCTGGTGCGGACCTACTCGGGCGGCATGCGCCGGCGCCTCGACCTGGCCGCTGCACTCGTCGCCCGCCCCCCGGTGCTGTTCCTGGACGAGCCGACGACGGGGCTCGACCCGCGCAGCCGGCTGGCGCTCTGGGACACGATCGAAGGGCTTGTCTCGGGAGGAGCGACGGTGCTCCTGACCACGCAGTACCTGGACGAGGCCGACCGCCTCGCCGACCGGATCGTCGTCATCGACCACGGTCGGGTCATTGCCGAGGGCACTTCGAGCGAGCTGAAGGAGAACGCCGGCAGCGAGCAGCTGGAGGTCCGGCTCTCGGACGGTTCGCAAGGCGAGCAGGCGCTCGAGGCGCTGTCCGCGCTGGCGTGTGCGAGCCCGTCGCTCCAGGACTCGACCGTGCGGGTGCCGCTGCGCGAGCGGAAAGGTGCGATCGCCGACGCGGTCCGGCGGCTCGACGCTGCAGGTGTCGCGGTCGACGACCTCGTCGTCCTCACCCCGACGCTCGACGACGTCTTCCTGCAGCTGACCGGCCACGGCGCAGAGGACAAGGAGGAGGCAGCGTGACGAGCCTCGCGTACACGGTCTCGGACACGCTCGTCCTGGCGAAGCGGAGCCTGCTCCGGATCCCGCGTCAGCCCGACCTGCTGGTCGGCTTCACCGTGCAGCCGATCATGTTCGTGCTGCTGTTCGTATACGTGTTCGGCGGCGCGATCTCGACGCCGGGCCTCGACTATGTCGACTTCCTGATCCCGGGGATCATCGTCCAGTCGATGACCTTCGGCGGCTTCGTCACCGCGCTGGGCCTCTCCGAGGATCTGAAGAAGGGGCTCATCGACCGCTTCCGCTCGCTGCCGATGTCGCGCGCGGCAGTGCTTACGGGACGCACTCTGGCCGACGGCGCGACCAACGTCGTGCAGCTGGTCGTCATGCTCGGAGTCGGACTCGCGGTCGGTTTCCGCTTCTCGACCAGCGCGCCCGAGGTGATCGCCGGCCTCGCGCTGTGCCTGTTGATCGGCTACGCGTTTTCCTGGGTGTTCGCCTTCATCGGCCTGACCGCGTCCTCGCCGGAGGCGGCGAACGCCTACGGCTTCACGATCCTTTTCCCGCTGACGTTCGTTTCCTCGGCGTTCGTGCCTCCGGACTCGATGCCCGACTGGCTGCAGCCGATCGCGGAGCACAACCCGTTCACGAACATGGTCAATGCCGTGCGGGCGCTGTTCGTCGGGACGCCGGCGGGGAACCAGATCTGGCTCGCGGTCGTCTGGTCGCTGGCGATCACGTTCGGCTTCGGGCTGGCGGCCGTCGGGCGCTATCGCCACGCCGTGGGGCGCTGACTTCCGTTTCCATCATCGGTTGGGATCGCGAGAAGCAGACCTGGCACGACAAGATGGCCGGCTCGGTGGTCGTCGATCTCAACGACCGCGTTCGCTGACGCGGCCGGTCAGGCGACGTCGGCCGCCCAGTCGCCGTACAGGCTGGTGTACAGCCCGCGGCGAGCCAGCAGCTCGTCGTGCGAGCCCTGCTCGACGACGCGACCGTGCTCGAGGACGACGATCAGGTCGGCCTCGCGGATCGTCGACAACCGGTGCGCGATGATGAACGCCGTGCGTCCGGCCAGGAGCTTCCGCAGAGCGACCTCGATCCGGCGCTCCGTGCCGATGTCGACGGACGAGGTCGCCTCGTCCAGTACGAGGATGCGCGGATCGGCGAGGAGCGCTCGCGCGAATGCGACCAGCTGCCGCTGACCAACCGACAGTCGCGAGCCGCGCTCGCCCAGCTCTGTGTCGTAGCCGTCCTCTAGGTCCCTGATGAAGTCGTCGGCTCCGACCGCCGTAGCCGCGGCGACCACCTGGCCGTCGCTCGCATCGGGTCGGCCGAACGCGATGTTCTCGCGAACCGAGCCGGCGAAGAGAAACCCCTCCTGCGGGACGACGCCGAGTTGGCGGCGTAGCGACGTTTGGGTGACGTGACGCAGGTCCGCGCCGTCGAGCGTGATTCGGCCGTGCGTGGGGTCGTAGAAGCGGGCGAGCAGCTTGGCGATCGTCGACTTGCCCGCACCGGTGTGCCCCACGAGGGCGACGGTGGTGCCGGCGGGAACGTCGAGGTCGATCCCGTGCAGGACCTCGTCGCCGCGGCCGTACGAGAAGCGGACGCCCTCGAACCGGACGTCGCCCGCGAGGTGGCCGAGGTCGCGCGCTCCCGGCTCGTCCACCACCTGCGGCTGCTCGTCCAGCAGGTCGTTGATCTTGTCCAGGGCGGCGGTGGCTGAGAGGAACGTTCCGTAGAGCTGTGAGAGCTGCTGCACCGGGTCGAAGAAGTTCTGGACGTAGAGCATGAAGGCGAACAGCGTCCCGATCTCGACGGCGCCTTCGAAGTACAGGTGGCCGCCGTAGCCGAGCACGATCGCCAGCGCGACCGTCGAGAGCAAGTCGACGAACGGGAAGTACCAGCCGCTCAGGACCACCGTCTGCTGGTTCGACTGGCGATAGCGCTCGCTGACCTCGCGGAAGTTCCGGATGTTGACCTGCTCGCGGGTGAACGCCTGGACGACGCGCATGCCGGCGATGTCCTCGGCCAGGGTCGCGGTCACGAGCCCGAGGCGCTCGCGAACCGCCCGGTAGGCACGGGTCGAGTAGCGGCGAAACAGCACCGTTCCCACGCTCATCACCGGGATCACCGTGAGGGTGGCGAGGGCGAGCCGCCAGTCGAGGATGAACAGCAGGATGGCGGTGCCGACCAGCGTGAGCGTGCTCTGGACAAGCGTCGAGATCCCGTCGGTGACGAGCTGGTCAAGGGCCTCTACGTCGTTCGTCAGCCGACTGATGATCACGCCTGCGCGGTTCCGCTCGTAGAAGCCGAGCGAGAGGTCCTGGAGATGGTCGAAGAGCGTCGTACGCAGGTCGGCGAGCATGCGCTCGCCCACCCAGCCGGTCAGGTAGGTCTGCGCATAGGTCATGCCCCAGTTCGCCAGCCCGGCGACGAGGAACAGGGCGACGACCAGGTAGAGCTTGCCGCCGGCGTCCCCGTTGACGGCGTCGTCCAGCGCGAACTTGGCCAGAAACGGCGGTGCCAGCGCGATCCCCGTCGCCAGCAGGAGCGTGAGGACGGACAGGGTCGCTCGGCCGCGATACGGCGCCACGAGCCGGGCGAGGGTCGTGAACCGTCGCCGGCTCTTTTTCCACGACCAGTCCCGGACGCGAACGCCGCGCTCCTCCAGCAAATGACTGCCGGGCTGGTAGACCTTCATGCGCTGGCACCGCGCGGCGTTGCACTCGTCGGTTGTGGCCGTATCCGGCCCGACCCCCCACCCAATGGGTGGGGAGCCGTCCCGCCGCCCTCGGCGTCGACGATACCCGGGCGCAACTCACGCGCCTGTGCCGGATCTGCGCCGATTTCTCCTGACTGCGGCGCGGTCGACGTCTCGCGCGGCGCGAGGACGGTCATGCCACCTCTTCGATCTCGGCGCGGGCCTCGACCGCGTCGGCGAACTGGCGCTCGAGCAGTCCGTGCTCGTAGATCTCTCGGTACACCGCACTCGTGGAGATCAGCGCGTCGTGCGTGCCTCGGGCCGCGATACGGCCGTGGTCGAGGACGACGATCTCGTCGGCGAGGGCGATGGTCGATAGGCGATGCGCGATCACGAAGGTGGTCCGGCCGGCCATGGCGCCGCGCAGGCCGATGCGGATCAACGCCTCGGTGGACGCGTCGACCGAGGCGGTCGCATCGTCGAGGACGAGGATCCTCGGGTCGACGGCCAGCGCCCGGGCGATCGCCAGCCGCTGGCGCTGGCCGCCCGAGAGGGTGATGCCGCGCTCGCCGATCACGGTGTCGTAGCCCTGCGCCAGCCGCTCGATGAACTCGTGTGCCTGCGCTGCACGCGCGACCGACTCGACCGCCTCCTGGGGCAGGTCGCCGGCGCCGAACGCGATGTTCTCGCGCACGGTCGCCGAAAAGAGGAACGGGTCCTGCGAGATCACGCCGACCGCGCGACGAAGCGATGCGAGCGTCAGGTCGCGGACATCGACGCCGTCCACCGTGACTCGACCGGCGGTGACGTCGTAGAAGCGCGGAACGAGCGCGGTGAGCGTCGTCTTACCCGAGCCGGTGTGCCCGATCAGGGCGATCGTCCGGCCGGCCGGCACGTCGAGGTCGACGTCGCTGAGCACCGGTCGCCCGTCGAGGTAGAGGAACGAGACGCCCTCGAAGCGAACCTCGCCCGGTCCCGCCGGGAGGTCGACGGCACCCGGACCGTCGGCGACCTCTTCCGGCTCGTCCATGACCTGGAAGATCCGTTCGCCGGCTGCGGTCGCGCGCTGGGCCTGGCCGATCCACATCCCGAGCGAGCGCAGGGGCATGACGAGCATGCCGAGGTAGAGGTTGAAGGCGACGAACGCGCCGACCGAGAGCCGGCCGTCGTTGACCATCGTCGCCCCGACGAGCAGGACGGCTGCCTGGGCCACCATCGGCACGAAGGAGATCAGCGGCACGTAAAAGGCCCGCTGGCGGTTCGCCTGCACGGTCTGCCCGAAGACGGCCTCGGAGCGGTTCCGGAACTTCCTCTGCTCGGCCGGCTCCTGCGCGAACGCCTTGACGACGTGGACGCCGACGATGCTCTCCTGAGCGACGGTGGCGACGTCGGCGAGCTTCTGCTGCACGTCCCGGAGGGTCGGGTGCGAAAGGTGGCTGTACCGGTACGCCAGCACGATCAGGAACGGGGCGGTCGCGAGCGGGATCAGCGCGAGCTCCCACTGGACGAAGAAGAGCACGACCGTGACCGACACGACGACGAGGATGTTCTGGAAGAAGAAGATCAGGCCATAGCCGAGGAAGAACCGGACTCCCTGGAGGTCGACAGTCGCGCGGGACATCAGCTGCCCGGTCTGGTGAGTGTCGTAGAAGCGGAAGGACAATCGGACGAGACGTGCGTAGAGGGTGTTGCGCATGTCCAGCTCCACGCCGAGCGCCTGGCGCCCGGAGATCAGCCGCCGTCCGACCATCAGGCCGGCCTTGAGCACGCCGAGGCCGACGATCGTCCAGACGTAGACGTTCAGCTGCTCACTGTCGCGCGGCACGATCGCCTTGTTGATTACGCCCCCGACGACCCAGACGACCGCGATCTGCGCCGCCTGCGACCCGCAGGCGAGCACGATCGAGACGATCAACGAGAGCTTGTACGGCTTCAGGAAGCCGAGCAGCCGGGCAAACGTACGGCGATAGGGAACCGGCTCCGTCACTTTTCGAGTCTAGCCGCCACCTTCAGGCCTCAACCTCCCCCGCGAGACGGGCGCGGATGAGCCCGGCTGCGGTCTCCAGCAGGGCGCGGTTGGCGGGCGCATTCAGCCAGCGGCTCACGCCCGAGGGGTGGGGGAGCGGGACGATCGTGACGCCTTCGCGCTCCAGGCTTGTGCCGATGCTGTCGCTCAGGCTGCGGCTGGGCAGGAACCGGCGGATGGCTAGCCCACCGACCGCGACGATCAGGTCCGGCCGGAGAAGGCGCAGCTCCCAGTCGAACCAGAACGCACAGAGCCCTCGCTCGAGCGGTGTCGGAACGCGGTCGCCCGAGCCGGACGGCGACCGGCCCGGGTAGCAGCGCGTCACCGATGCGCAGTAGAACGTCGCGTAGAACTCGTCTTCGTCGAGGTCGAGCCACCGACGTAGCGTCTGTCCGGCGCGGCCGCGCCAGGGGCGCCGCTCGTCCGCCTCGACAATCCCGGGGGCCTGGCCGTACATGTATGCCCGCTGCCCGAGGTGGCCCTCGAGCACCGCCTGGGATTCGAGCGGGAACCCGGCCTCGGTGCAGGCGCGGCAGCGACGGTTGTCGGACTGCAGCGACGCGAGCGAGCGGTACGCCGACCGGCGCCGGGTCACCTGCTCACGGCGAGCAGGCCATGACGAAGTAGTGACTCTGGTGGAGAACCCGGCCGTCCAGCTCGCGCGCGAGCGCTTCCGGGTCGAAAATACGCTTGAAGACGCGCCAACGTGTGCCGTCCTTCAGCACGCGCTCGTCCCATCGCTCCGCCTGTTCGTCCGACTGCAGCCTGCTGCCGACGATCACGAGCTCGGGCGCGACGCGCCTGGCCTCGGCGAGGAAGCGCACACGGTCGTCCTCCTCGAGGTGGCAGTAGAAGTAGCTGGAGAAGATGCGCTCGAACGCACCGTCGTCGAAGGGGAGCTCCAGAGCATCGCCCTGAACGAAGGTTGCGCCGGGGACCTGCTCGCGGGCGACGTCGAGCATCGCGTCGCTCTGGTCGAGACCGGTCACGTCGCCGCGCAGTCGGCGCGTCATGAACCCGGTCCCGCAGGCTACGTCCAGGGTGTGCCTCGGCTGCAGGTCCTCGATCCAGCGCTCGAGCTGGGCGCGCTTCTCGTCCCAGCCGGGCCGGTGCTTGTCGGCGTACAGGTTGTGGCCCAGCCACCAGTCGTCGTACTCGCGCGCCCGCGCGTGGTAGTAGGCCTTCACCGCGATCTAGGGTACGTGACGTGCTCCCGCTCGAGTCGGTCCCGAACTTCTCCGAAGGGCGGGACGGCGGGACGATCGAGGCGATCGGCGAGGCGCTGGCGAGTGCAGGAGCGCGGTTGCTCGACGTGCACGCCGATGCCGACCACAACCGCTCCGTCTTCACACTGGTGGGCTCGGAGGCAGAGCTCGTCGAAGGGCTTGTTGCCGGGGTCGGCCGTGCGCGAGATCGGATCGACTTGCGGCGGCACGAGGGAGCTCATCCCCGTATCGGGGCGGCGGACGTCGTGCCGCTTGTTCCGATCAGGCCCCAGGACATGGAGCGCGCAGTGGCGGCCGCGGGCGAAGTGGCGGCCCGCCTCGGCGAACTGGGGTTGCCGACATTTCTCTACGGCGGCCCGGATCGCGGCCCGGCGTTCTTTCGCCACGGCGGTCCCGTCGGGCTACAGGCGCGGATCGACGCCGGCGAGCTCGCCCCGGACTTCGGGCCGTCGAGGCTCGACTCCACTGCCGGTGCAGTGCTGGTCGGCGCCCGCCGCCCGCTCATCGCCTTCAACGTCAACCTCCGGACCGACGACGTCGAGGTCGCCCGCGCGATCGCAGCGGTCGTACGCGAGCGGGGCGGTGGCTTCGCGGGCGTACGGGCGCTCGGTCTCGACCTGCCGCGCGCGGGGCTCGTCCAGGTCAGCATGAACGTCGAGGACTGGGAGGCAGGCCCCCTGCACGAAATCGTGGCCCGCATCGTCGACGAGGCGGGTGCCCGTGGGGTGGAGGTGGCCGGCTCCGAACTGGTGGGGCTGATGCCGGCCGGAGCCGTGGCCGGGGCCGCGGGGGCGGCTCTCCGGATCGATGGCTTCGATTCTACGCGCGTGCTCGAGGTTCGGCTGCTCGACAACTGACACGCTTCCGGCGTGATCCGGTCGGAGACACGTGACACGACCGGCGATCACGTGTCGTGCAGGGGGTCGACGCGCCCCTTCCGGGCGGGAGAAGGCGAGGTCGGCGCGAAGCTAGACTCGGCTGGTGCCCTCGGGAACGGCGATCGGCCTCACGGGCGAGGACCTGGTCGTCGACGACGTCTGGGCGATCGCGGTCGAAGGAGCCTCCGCCACGCTGTCCGAGACGGCGCACGGACGGATGGTCGAGGCACGCGCCGTCGTCGACCGCGCGGCCCACGGACGCAGCGAGCACACCTACGGTGTGAACACCGGCTTCGGCCGCTTCGTCTCCCAGACGATCCCGGAAGAGCTGACCGAGGAGCTGCAGCTGCGGCTGCTGCGGAGCCATGCGTGCGGCGTCGGCGAGCCGTACCCGGACGAGGTGGTTCGCGCGGCGATGGTGCTCCGGGCCAACGCGCTCGCCAAGGGGCGCTCCGGCGCCCGGCCCGAGCTCGTCGAACTGATGCTCGACTGTCTCGACCGGGGCGTGCTCCCCGTTGTGCCCAGCCGCGGCTCGGTGGGCGCGAGCGGCGACCTCGCGCCCCTCGCTCACCTCGCGTTGCCGCTCGTCGGCGAGGGCGAGGCGTGGTTCGGCGGTGACCGGCTCACCGGCTCCGAGGCGCTCGAGCGCGCCGGGCTCCGCCCGGAAACCCTCCAGGCGAAGGAGGGACTGTCGCTCGTCAACGGGACACAGTTCATGGCCGCGTTCGCGGCGCTGGGGCTCGTCCGTGCACGACGGCTCGCAAAGACGGCCGACATCGCCGGCGCTCTGTCGCTCGAGGCGCTGCAGGGTTCCCGCACGAGCTTTCTGCCCCAGGTGCACGCGCTGCGCCCTCTTCGTGGTCAGCAGGACTCCGCCGCGAACGTCCTGGCGCTGCTCGAGGGCTCCGCGATCAACGAGGCCCATCGCTGGTGCGACAAGGTCCAGGACGCGTATTCCCTGCGCTGTGCGCCGCAGGTGCACGGCGCCACCCGCGACCTGCTCGACTACATCGACTACACGGTCTCGGTCGAGCTGAACGCCGCCACCGACAATCCGCTGGTGCTGGTCGAGGACGACCTCTTGGTTTCGAACGGGAACTTCCACGGCCAGCCGCTCGCATTCGCGCTCGATGCGCTTGCGCTCGGCGTCGCCGAGCTGGCGAGCATCTCTGAGCGTCGCGTCGAACGGCTCGTCAATCCGAGCCTGTCAGGAGGCCTGCCGCCGTTCCTGACGGTCGACGGCGGCCTGAACTCGGGGTTCATGATCCCGCAGTACGTGGCGGCGTCGCTCGTCAGTGAGAACAAGGTGCTGGCCCACCCGGCGAGCGTCGATTCGATCCCGACGAGCGCAGGGCAGGAGGACCACGTCTCGATGGGCAACACGGCCGGCCTCAAGGCCTGGCAGGTGCTCGGCAACGCCGAGTGGGCACTCGCCATCGAGCTGCTGGCCGGCGCCCAGGGGGTCGAGTTCCTGGCGCCGCTCGAGCCGGGCCGTGGGGTCGTCGCCGCGCACGGCTTCATCCGCTCGGTGTCCCCGCGCTTGACGGAGGATCGGCCCCTCGGCGGCGAGATCGAGGCCGTCGCCGGCGCGATCCGCGACGGCTCGCTCGTCGCGGCTGTCGAGGTTGCGATCGGGGAGTTGCGGTGACCGACCGTCCCAAGCAGAAGCGAAAGCTCCGCTGGGACGGAACGCCAAGGACCATGCCGAAACACCCTTACCGCGACAGCGCCATCGTCTACGCCGTCCTCGCCGGAGTCGTCGTCGGCGTGACCGCCCTCACGAGCGGCAATATGCGCACGGCGCTGATCATCGCGCCCCTGTTGTTCGTGGTTGCCACCGGTTACAGCTGGTGGCGCTGGCGGCAACGCGAACGGGAGGGAGCCGACAACCGATGACCATGACCGAGACGACGGAGTCCGCGGTCGAGGCACTGTGCGGCGACCTCTCGCGGATCCGAGCGCCGCGAGGCACTCGGCTCAACGCCGGTTCGTGGTCGACCGAGGCTCCGCTCCGGATGCTGCTCAACAACCTCGACCCGGACGTCGCCGAGCACCCGGAGGCGCTCGTCGTCTACGGCGGCACCGGCCGGGCGGCGCGAAGCCACGACGCGCTGAAGGCGATCGTCCGAACCCTCCTCCGCCTGGGCGACGACGAGACGCTGCTCGTGCAGAGCGGCAAGCCGGTCGGCGTCTTCCGCACGCATTCCCGCGCGCCGCGCGTCCTGATCGCCAACGCGCTGCTGGTGCCACGCTGGGCGAACTGGGACGAGTTCCGCCGGCTGGAGACGCTCGGCTTGACGATGTTCGGCCAGATGACGGCCGGGAGCTGGATCTACATCGGTACGCAGGGGATTCTGCAAGGCACGTACCAGACGTTCGCGGCTGCGGCGGAGCGGCACTACGGCGTCGCCGACCTTGCCGGTCGCTCGATTCTCACTGCCGGGCTGGGTGGGATGGGTGGTGCACAGCCGCTGGCGGGAACGATGCTGAACGCCGCTGTCCTCTGCGTCGAGGTCGATCCGTCCCGAATCGCGCGCCGGCTGGAGACGCGCTACCTCGACGAGGCGACCGAGTCGCTCGACGACGCGCTCGCACGCATTCGTGCGGCCCAGCGCGACCGCCGGGGCGTCTCGGTCGGGCTGCTCGGCAACGCGGCCGACGTCGTGCCGGAGCTGGCTCGCCGCGGCGAGGCCTTCGACCTCGTCACCGACCAGACCGCCGCGCACGACCCTTTGACGGGCTATGTACCCATGGGCCTCGACGTGGGCACCGCCGCAGAGTTGCGTGCGGCCGATCCAGTGACGTATCTGCAACAAGCCCGTGACAGCATTGCGACACACGTCCACGGGCTGCTCGAGTTCGTCCGGGCCGGCAGCTACGTTTTCGATTATGGCAACAACCTGCGAGGTGAGGCCTTAGAGGCGGGCGTCGAGAATGCGTTCACATACCCGGGCTTCGTCCCGGCTTATATCCGGCCGCTCTTCAGCCGCGGCGTCGGGCCATTCAGGTGGGCCGCACTCTCGGGCGACCCGGCGGACATCGCCACGATCGACGCAATGCTGCTGGAGCTGTTCCCGGAGGACGGTGTCCTGCAGCGCTGGCTGGGGTTGGCACCCGAGCGGGTCGCGTTCCAGGGGCTGCCCGCGCGGATCTGCTGGCTCGGCTACGGCGACCGTGCTCGCGCCGGGCTCGGGATCAACGAACTCGTGCGCAGTGGGCGGGTGACGGCGCCGGTCGTGATCGGGCGGGATCACCTCGACTCGGGCTCGGTCGCCTCTCCGTACCGCGAGACGGAGGCGATGATCGACGGCTCCGACGCGATCGCCGACTGGCCGATCCTGAACGCCCTGCTCAACGTCGCCGCGGGGGCGACCTGGGTCAGTGTCCACCACGGCGGCGGAGTCGGAATCGGCAACTCGATCCACGCCGGCATGGTCGTCGTCGCCGACGGAACGAGCGACGCGGCCGAGCGGCTGGAGCGGGTGCTGACCACCGACCCGGGCACCGGCGTCATGCGCCATGCCGACGCCGGGTACGAGGAGGCGATCGAACACGCCCGCGAGCACGGGCTCGACCTGCCCGGCCTCGAAGAGCGCTAGGCTCGACCCGGATGCCCGACGAAGCGCGCCTCGAGCAGACCGGGAACGGCCTCGAGAACGGCCTCGTTCCGTCGTTCGACGGATGGTTCGTGGTCAACGCCGCGTACACCCCGTGGTGGCAGAGCGACTACTTCGGCGCGTCGACTTCCCACGAGGGCAAGCTCGAATTCCCGGAGTACGGGATGAACATCCACGTTCTGTGGCCGGGGCAACCGAACGGGCTCTACCACCGGGAGAGCGTCCAGGAGGACTTCCTCGTCGTCTCGGGCGAGTGCTTCGTCCTGATCGAGGGAGAGGAGCGGCGCCTGAAGTCTTGGGACTTCGTCCACTGCCCGGCCGGGACCGATCACATCTTCGTCGGCGCGGGGGAGGGGCCGTGCGTGATCGTCACGCGTGCGCCGAGCACGATCACGTACCCCGTCTCGGAGCTTGCCCAGCGGCACGGCGCGTCGACCCACGCGGAGACCGACGTTCCGAGGGACGCTTACGCGCCGTTCGACCGGGGCGAGGTCGGCCCCATGCCGAACGGCGCGCTTCCAACCTGAGATCGGTCTAGGCGACCTTCTCGAACGACGGCGTCGCGGTCAGCGCGGTCTCTGGAACAGCCGCTTCGACGGCCGCCGGCTGCGGCCGGCGCGCTCTGCCGATCGTGACCGCGGCGACGACGGCGCCCGCGAACAGGATCGCGGCACCGACCTGGAGTGCCCGGTGGTATCCGGCGACGAACTGGGCGTCGTACGCCGGACTGGCCGCGCCCACGGTGAGATGCGTCGCGACGACGGTGCCCATGATCGCGATGCCGAGCGAGCCGCCGACCTGGCGCATGCTGTTGATCACAGCCGAGCCGACCCCGGCCTTGTCGACAGGCACCGAGCCCATCGCGGCGGCAGTGGTCGGTGCCATCGTGATCGCGATCCCGAAGCCACCGACGAGGAGCCCGGGCAGGATGTCCGAGAACGACGACTGCGCATCGAGCCTCCCGAAGAGGAGCAGAGATCCGGTCAAGAGCGTCATCCCGGTGACAATCGGCCACCGTGGCCCGATCCGGTCGGACAACCGGCCGGCGAACGGCGCGACGAGAATGATCAGCAGCGTCATCGGCAGGAACGTCGCTCCGGTCTTGATCGCGCTGTAGCCCAGCACGTTCTGGAGAAAGAGCGAGTTGAAGAAGAAGATCCCGAACATCGAGAGCCCGACCATTCCCATCACCGTGTTCGCCCCACTGAAGCTGGGGTTACGGAACAGGGACAGGTCGAGCATCGGGATCCGCTGACGCGCCTCGAGCAGGACGAACGCTGTGAGCGAGACCGCTGCGAGGGCCAGCAGGCCCACCACGCGGGTCGAGCCCCATGGATGAGTGTTGGTCTCGATCAGCCCGTAGGTGAGCGCGAAGAGCCCGACCGCCGAGCTGACCAGGCCAGGCAGGTCGAGCCGCTGCTCGCGCGACGTGTCCTTCGTCTCATCGATGAATGCTCGGGCGGCCAGCACGCCGACGACCCCGACCGGCACGTTGACGAAGAAGATCCAGCTCCAGCTGATCCGCTCGGTGATCACGCCGCCGACCAGGGGTCCGATCGCCAGCGCCAGCGCAGAGACGCCCGCCCAGATCCCGATCGCCGTGCCGCGCAGCCGCGCCGGGAACGTCGCGGTGATGATCGACAGGGTCGCCGGGTTCATCAGCGCCGCGCCCACACCCTGGACGGTGCGGGCCGCGATCAGCGACGCTGCGCCGCCGGCGAGCCCGCACCAGAGCGACGCCCCGCTGAAGATGATCAGGCCGGCAATGAAGATCGCCCGCCTGCCCAGCAAGTCGGCGAGCTTGCCGCCCGTGAGCAGGAGAACGCCGAACGTCAGTGCGTAGGCGTTGACGACCCACTCGAGCTCCGACACCGAGATGCCCAGGTCGGAGCGGATCGACGGCAGCGCCACGTTCACCACCGTGTTGTCGAGCATGATCATGAACAGGCCGAACGAGACGGCGACCAGCGTCCACCACTTGCGGTTCTCGTCCGTGAACATCCGTGCCTTCATCCATCCCCCCTCGAGGTGTGCGGGGTGCGGGCGAGCCGTGTCAGCTCGCCGCGCACCCGCTCGATCGCATCGCTGTGCAGGGCCACCGCGTCCGCGGGTGCGCCGCTCGTCTCGAGCAGCGCGCGGATGTGGACGAGCCCTTTAAGCTGCAGCTCGAGATCGTCGAGCTGCCGTTGCAATGTCGCTCCGCTCATGCGGCCTCCAGTTCGAGCACGGCCTCCTCGGTCAGCTCCGGCTGTGCCTGGGCAGGCTTCGACTCCAGCATCAAGGCGGACAGCACCGCACCCGCGGCTGCCAGGCCGGCCAGAACGTAGAAGCCGAGCTGGAAGCCGTGCGTCAGGGCCTCGCCGCTGAACGCGTTCGTCCCGGCGTGGCTGTCCACATAGCGTGAGGTGAAGGTCGTCGCGACCGTGGTCGCCAGGGCCACGCCGATCGCGCCGCCGATCTGCTGTGTCGTATTGATCAGGCCGGAGGCGATCCCCGCATCGGACTCGGTCACACCAGTGAGCGCGCCGATCGACATCGGCACGAACGCGAGCGCAAGCCCGAGGCCGCTGATCATGAACGCCGGGAACAGGTCGGCGAAGTAGCTGCCGTTGACCGGAAGCTGAGCAAACATCACCAGCGCGACCGTCGTCAGCGCCAGGCCGGCAGGCAGCACGCGCCGCACACCGATCCGAGTGACCAGCGCCTGGGACACGGTCGAGAACACGATGATCGTCAGCGTCAGGCCGATATACGCCACGCCTGTCTTCAGAGCCGAGTAGTGCAGCACTTCCTGCATGTACAGCGTCAGCAGGAAGAACTGGGCGAAGATCGCTCCGCCCATGAGCAGGCCGGCGATGTTCGACGCCGTCAGCGTGCGCAGCCGGAAGATCCGGAGCGGAAGCAACGGTGCCTTCGAGCGCGCCTCGATCACGAAGAACGCCACGATCAGGACCACCGAGGCGGCCAGGAGCCCGATCGTCGAGCCAGTGCCCCAGCCCTGCTGCGTGGCGCGGGTCATGGCGTAGACGAGCAGCATCAGCCCGCCGGTGATCGACGCGGCACCGGTGAAGTCGAACCGGCGATGGCCCAGGTCGGCACGGCTCTCGCGGAGCAGCACCGGGCTCAGCGCCATCAGGAGCACACCCACCGGCACGTTGATGAAGAAGATCCACGACCAGCTGAGCGCGCTGGTCAGGGCACCGCCGAGCAGCACGCCGGCTGCGCCACCGCTGCCGGAGGCCGCGCCCCAGATGCCGAGCGCGACGTTGCGGTCCTTGCCCTCGCGGAAGGTCGTGGTGAGGATCGACAGCGCCGCGGGCGAGAGCATCGCCGCTCCGAGCCCCTGCAGGGCGCGGAACGTGATCAGCGATCCTTCCGACCACGCGAGCCCGTCGAGCAGCGAAAAGACCGTGAAGACCGCCAGCCCGGCGATGAACAGCCGCCGGCGGCCCAGCAGGTCGGCCAGCCTGCCGCCGAGCAGCAGGAACCCTCCGAAGAAGATCGCGTAGGCGGTGATCACCCACTGGAGGCTCTCCTGTGAGAAGCCCAGATCGGTCCTGATCGAGGGCAGGGCGACGTTCACGATCGCCACGTCCAGCACGACCATGAACTGCGCGGCCACGATCAGCGCCAGCGCCCACCAGCGCCGGGAATCGCGGTCTTCTGTTTCGACTGCCGGGTATGCCACAATATCTGCAGTCATCTTTTGTCCCCTCCAATCATTGAGTTCTGCCACGATAACAGAACTCAACGTTGGTGAGCTACACTTATTCCTAATGGCAACGCTTTCAACCACCGAAGATCCGATTCGCCCGATTCACCGGGTGGCGAGAGAGCTGGTCGCAAGCAGCGGTTTTCTGCTCGCCAGGCTCGGCATCGGCTTCAAGACGAAGGCCATCTCCCGCATGGAGGAGGCCGGCTACGAGCTCTACGACTACAGCGTGCTCGCGATCCTGGCCGAGGGCGCGCGCGAGACCCAGGGAACGATTGCGGATGCACTGACGGTCGATCCAAGCAGGCTCGTCGCGCTGCTCGACCGGCTCGAAGAGCGTTCCCTGATCGTGCGCCAGCGCGACCCGCTCGACCGTCGCCGCCACGTGGTCAGCATTACTCCCGCGGGCAAGCGCGAGCTGGGACGGCTCCGCGAGCTGATCAAGAAGCTCGAGGACGAGTTCCTCGCGACCCTGGGCGCCGATGATCGCAAGGCGCTGCACGGGCTGCTCCTGCGGCTGGCGGAGGCGAACGATCCACGCTGTGCGTTCAAGCCCGAGTCGGTAGCAGCAGTCGTCTCGAAGCCGAAGCCCGTCTGACGCTCGTCCGGGCGCCTGCGTGACCTGCCTCCTCGTCCGGGATCTCGCCCAACTGGTCACCCACGCAGGAACCGAAGCGCCATTGCGTGGGGACGCCCTGGGCGACGTCGAAGTGCTCGAGAACGGGTATGTCCTCTGCGACGACGGCCGGATCAAGGCGACCGGTCGCATGCGCGATCTCGGCCCGCTCGACGGTGAGGTCGAGGAGGTCGACGGCCGCGGCCTTACCGCCATCCCAGGGCTCGTCGACTGTCACACGCACGCCTGCTTCGCGGGCGACCGCGTGGACGAGTTCGCGCTCCGCGCCGGAGGCGCGACGTACGAGGAGTTGCACGCGGCCGGGGGTGGGATCCTCTCGACCGTCTCCGCGACCCGCGCTGCCACCGAGGCCGAGCTGGAAGAGCGCGTGGACGAGCACCGCAACTGGATGGCGCGCGCAGGGACGACCATGTTCGAGGCCAAGTCCGGCTACGGGCTCGACCACGACACCGAACTGGCGCAGCTCCGGGCGATCCGTTCTGTCGGAGGCGTGCCGACCTGGCTCGGCGCTCACGCGGTGCCGCCCGAGTTCCGCGACGCGGACGCCTACCTCGACTTCGCGCTGGCCGAGGTGCTCCCGGAGGCGGCCGGGCTCGCCGAGGCGGCCGACGTCTTCGTCGAGAACGGCGCCTTCGACGAGTCACAGGCACGCAGGTACCTGACCGCCTGTGCAGACGCCGGGCTCGCACTCCGTCTCCACGGCGATCAGTTCACCGAGCAGGGGGCGGTACCGCTCGCGATCGAGCTCGGCGCGCGCTCTGTCGATCACCTGGAGGCGACCGGGGCCGAGGGTGTTCGGGCGCTTGCCGCGAGCGACGTCACGGCGGTGCTGCTCCCCGCGAGCGCGCTGTTCCTGGGGCGCCGGATGCCGCCGGGGCGGACGCTGGTCGAGGCGGGCGCCGCGGTCGCCCTCGCGACGGACTTCAACCCCGGCAGCGCCTACTGCGAGAGCCTCCCGCTCGTCTGCTCGCTCGCCGCCACTCAGCTGCAGCTCTCACCCGCTGAGGCGCTCGGCGCGTGCACGGTCAACGCCGCGCACGTCCTCGGCCGGGCGAACCGCAAAGGCCGGCTCGCACCGGGCTATGACGCCGACCTCGTCCTACTGGACGTCCCCGACTGGCGCTACCTCGCCTACCACCTCGGCCACGATCACGTCCTCACGGTCATCTGGGGCAAGGCGGCGCTACCCTAGCCGCGATGCCCACCCGTAAGCAGAAGCGGCGCCGCGAGAAGGGCCGTCGGCACGACTACGAGTACGTGTACGTCGACGACGAGGGACAAGAGGTCGAGGTCGACGAGGCCGCGGCCGACGAGCCGGCTCCGGCGAAGGCCGCCAAGGCGCCCGCGAAGGGCAAGCCGAAAGCCGGCGGCCGGGCGCTGCGCGAGCCGCCGGAGCCGTCGTGGTCGCGCAGCGTCAGACGCGCGGTTCCGTGGCAGATCGGCATCCTCGTCCTGATCGTCCTGGTCCTGCGCAACAGCCCGCTGGTCAGTCGGCTTCTGGTCGCGATCCTCTACGGCGCGCTCTTCGTGCCGCTGATGTACATGACCGACCGCATGGTACGGAATCGGTGGCTGAAGCAGCAGGCGGCGCAGCCGGCCAAGGACAAGCGCCCCAAGCGCTAGAGAAGCCCTCGTTACACTCGTCCGCAGGATGCCCCCCGTCGTCGACCGCTACGAGCTGGGCCCGATCCGGACGAACTGCTACGTCGTCCGGGCCGAGCGGGGCGCCGTGGAGGCGGTCGTCGTCGATCCCGGGGAGGACGCGACCAATCTGCGGCTCGAGCTCGCCCGGATGTCCGTGAAGGTCGCGGGCATCCTCATCACCCACACTCACTACGACCACATCGGGGCCGTCGCCGACCTGGCCGAGTCGTCCGGAGCTCCCGTGTACGTCTCGGAAGAGGAGGCGCCGGTGCTCGCGCGGCCGTCCGACTTCTACCCCGGACACCAGATCCGGCCGTGGAAGGCCGACGTGCGGCTCGCCGGCGACGAGACGATCGATCTGGCCGGCCTCAGCTTCGAGACGATCCAGGTGCCTGGGCACTCGCCGGGCCACCTCGCGTACTACACGGACGAGGCGCTCTTCTCGGGCGACGTCCTCTTCGCCGGCTCGGTCGGCCGGACGGACCTGCCGCGGGCGAGCTGGGACACGCTGGTCGAGTCGATCCGCGCCCTCGTCGACCGCTTTCCGCCCGAGGCCGTCGTCTACTCCGGCCACGGGCCGCCGACCACCCTCGGCGCCGAGCTTTCGCGGAACCCGTTCCTCGCCGAGCTGCGCGCGTAGGGTGGCCACCAGGTTCGAGGCTCCGCGCGGCACGCACGACATCCTTCCGTCCGAGCAGCCGGCGTGGTCGCTCGTCAAGCGGGAGTTCGAGCGCCTTTGTGGCCTGTACGGGTATCGCCGCATCGACACGCCGGTGTTCGAGGACACCGACCTGTTTGCCCGAACCTCGGGGCAGGGCTCGGACATCGTGTCGAAGGAGATGTACACGTTCGCCGACCGCGGCGACCGCTCCCTGACCTTGCGGGCGGAGGCGACAGCGCCGATCGTCCGCGCGTACCTCGAGCACGGGCTGCACCGTGAGCCGCAGCCGCAGAAGCTGTACACGATCGAGACCATCTACCGCTACGGTCGCCCCCAGAAGGGCAGGTTTCGCGAGCACTGGCAGCTCGACGCCGAGTCGATCGGCTCCGACGATCCGGCTTGCGACGCGGAGGTCATCCACCTGTACGACGCACTCCTCGGCCGGCTCGGGATCCGCGACTACCGGCTCGAGCTGAACTCGATCGGCGACGCCGAGTGTCGGCCGGCCTACCTCGAGCGTCTGCGACCGTGGTTGGAGGACCACGCCGGCGACCTGGACGACGGCACGCGCGAGCAGGCCGCGCGCAACCCGCTGCGCGCGCTCGACAACATCGCCGCGAAGCCGCCCGCCGTGCAGGAGGTCCTGCGCGAGGCGCCCGCGGTCGGGGACTCTCTCTGCGAAGCCTGCCGCGAGCACTTCGCGGCGGTGCGGCGGTATCTGGACGCGTTCGGCGTCCGCTACGAGCTCGTGCCGACCCTCGTGCGCGGGCTCGATTACTACACCCGCACGACGTGGGAGTTCCTCGGCCCCGAGGGTGGCTCGCAGTCGACCCTCTCCGGCGGGGGCCGTTACGACGGCCTCGCCGAGGAGCTCGGCGGGGCGCGTGTTCCCGGCGTGGGCTTCGGTGCGGGCGTCGAGCGCTTGCTGCTCGCGCTCGAGCACGCAGGCACACCGGTGCCGGAGGACGAGGCGATCGACGTCTTCTTCGTCTGCACCGACGGCGCCGATCGCGCGGCGGTGCTGGCGAAGATGATGGCGCTGCGCGCCGACGGCGTGCGGGCCGACGCCGATTTCGCCGGCCGCTCGGTCAAGGGCCAGCACACCCAGGCGGGCCGGCTCGGGGCGAAGAAGGTTGTGGTCGTTCAGCGTGACACCGACCTTGCTGAGGCGATCGCGTGAGCTGGCGCGACCTCCGCTGTGGCGAGCCGCGTCCCGACCGGGTCGGACAGCGCCTGACCCTCGCCGGATGGATCGACACCCGCCGCGACCACGGCGGGCTCGTCTTCGTCGACCTGCGCGACCATACAGGTCTCTGTCAGCTGGTGATCAATCCCGAGCACGCGCCAGAGGCGCACACGGTCGCACACGAGCTCCGCAACGAGTTCGTCGTCCAGGCCGAGGGAGAACTGGTCGCGCGCGCGCCCGAGGCGGTCAACACCGGGCTGCCGACCGGCGGCGTCGAGCTGCAGGTGGACCGGCTCGACATCCTCTCTCGCTCCACGCCGCTGCCCTTCCAGCTGGACGAGGAGCACGTCGACGAGACCCTCCGCCTCCGTTACCGGTGGCTGGACCTGCGGCGAGGGCAGATGCAACGCAACCTGCGGCTCTCGCACACGGTCGTGCAGTCGATCCGCCGGACGATGGACGAGCGCGAATTCGTCGACGTGTGGACGCCGAGCATGACGCGAGGCACGCCGGAAGGCGCCCGCGACTTCCTCGTGCCCGTGCGGCTGCAGCCGGGGAAGTTCTTCGCGCTGGCCCAGAGCCCGCAGCTGTTCAAACAGCTCTGCATGATCGGCGGGCTCGACCGCTACTACCAGATCGCCACCTGCTGGCGCGACGAGGATCTCCGCGCGGACCGGCAGTTCGAGTTCCGGCAGCTCGACCTGGAGATGGCCTTCGTCGAGCGCGAGGATGTCCTCGACGTCATGGAGGCCGCGGTCGTGAACGCGTTCGAAGCGCTCGACCGTGAGGCGCCCGAGCGGCCGTTTCCGCGGATGGGCTATGACGAGGCGATCGCCAAGTACGGCACGGACAAGCCGGACCTGCGCTTCGGCCTCGAGATCCAGGACGCGACGGAGGTGACGCGCGGCTCCGAGTTCGGCGTGTTCGCGGGGGCGGAGACCGTGCGATTCATCGAGGTCCCGCACGAGTACTCGCGCGCCGAGCTCGCCCGCCTGGAGGAGGTGGCGAAGGAGTGGGGGGCGAAGGGGCTCGCGTACATCGTCCACGACGCAGACGGCGAGACCCGTTCACCGATCGCCAAGTTCCTTTCCGAGCGGGAGCTCTCGGCGTTCTCCGCGCCTCCGAAATCGACCGTCCTGTTCGGCGCGGGTGAGCCGAGCCTCGTCGCGCGTGTGCTGGGCGGGCTGCGGCTGCACGTGGCGCGCGAGCTGGGGCTGGCCGATCCGCAGGCGGACGCCTTCCACTGGGTGATCGATTTCCCCCTTTTCCAGCGAGACGAGGACACGGGTCAGTGGACGTTCCTGCACCATCCGTTCACGGCGCCGATCCCGGGGGAGGAGGCCTTCGAGGCCGACCCCGGCGCGGCGAAGAGCCAGCACTACGACCTGATCTGGAACGGCTGGGAGCTCGGCTCCGGCTCCATCCGGATCCACCGCTCCGAGGTCCAGGCGGCGGTCTTCCGGACGATGGGGATGAGCGACGAGGAGGCGAACGGCAAGTTCGGGTTCCTGCTCGAGGCGCTCGAGATGGGCGCTCCGCCGCACGGTGGCTTCGCCATGGGCCTGGAGCGGTTCGTCGCGTTGATGGCAGGCGAGCCGGACATCCGTCAGATCGTCGCGTTCCCGAAGGTGTCGAGCGGTGCTGACCCGCTGACCGGCGCGCCGACTCCCATGCCCGCAGACGTGCTCCGGGATCTGGGCATCGAGGCGCTGCCGACCGAGGCGGAGCACGGGGGCATCTAGACTCGTCGCATGCGCGGGTTCGCGCCGAGATTCGCGCTCGAAGCCGGTTTTCTGATCCTGCTCGGTGTCGGCGCGGGCTACGCTGACCTCCGTCCGGCGGCGATCATCGCGATCGTCGTGGGCGGCTGGCTCCTCGTGGCGCTCGTCGAGCTCGCCGTCTGGCGCGCGCAGGCGCGTCCTGCCGTCGTCCTCGCGTCGCCCCCCGAACGGGAAGAAGATGCCTCGGCGGTGGAACCGGCCCCCGCGGCAGAGGACCGCGACTACCCGCTACGCGCGGATGCCGGGGACGCACCCTCCGAAGAAGTCGAGGCGTACACGCGGATCATCGAGGCCGGCTCCGACGAGGACGCGGCCGCTCGGTGAGGCCGGTTCTGGCCCAGCGGCAGCTCGCCCTGCTGGCCGCCGGGCTCCTCGCCGGAGTGGTCGGCCTGGCGGTCGCGTCGCGCGACGACCAGGCCGCGTCTGCCAAGGCTGTACTGCCGCAGCCGGCCGTCTCCAGCGTCAGCGGCTGGTACCCGGCGCTGGCCGGCGTCCGTTCGCGGCCGTTGGCCGGGCGCGTGTCCGGCTGCGGCACGCTGCTGAAGCCGAAGACGCTCGGGGTCGACCACCCCGTGCTGCCCTGTGGAGCGAAGATCTTCGTCGCGTTCGGAGGAAAGACCGTGCTGACCACGGTCGTCGACCGAGGCCCGTTCACACCGCGGCCCGACTTCGAGGTGACGCCGGCGCTCGCCGACGTGCTCGGCCTCAAGGGCGTCCAGGCGATTCGGTGGAGCTTCGCCAAGGCGGGGTAGACCGGCGGACGCCCGCTAGAGTGGGCGCGTGCCCGACCCTGTTCGTGGCTCCGCATACCTATGTAGAACCAACAGCCAAAGCGAGGGAGCCCGAGTCGGGCTCGGCGAGTCGGGAGACGAGCCGGCCCGCACGGCACCCACCTGGTTCGTCCAGGTTCGCTACGGAGCGGAGACATCGGCAGGGTGGGGCACATCTTTTTTCAGCTGTTCGGCGCGCCCGCCTTGCGTTCCACAATCGTCACGTTCCGGTGGGACACCCTGGACGGTTTCCAGGCTACGCTCGACGTAGGGGTAAGGGGAACTCCCCCACCCAGGGTGGGGGTTTGAACGGGGAAAGCGACGGTCCGCGGTTCCGGTCGACATCAGCCGTGTGCCATCCTGGAGCGGATGATCGAGATCGCCGGTGATTCGTCGCGTGAGGGCTGCTGGGCGCTCGTCCGGCTACGGCTAGAGGGCGACCGGATCGTCGACGCCGACGCCGACGGGCTCGACACCGACCCGCGTGGTCTGACCCTCCTCGAGGCGGCGTCCGTCGGCGGGGAGACGCTGGCGGTCGACGCTCTTGCGAACGCGATCGGGCCCGTCTTCCGGGCGCCCCCATCGCCGACCCGGGTGGCGGTGGCGATGAGCGGCGGTGTCGACTCGGCCGTCGCGCTGCTGCGGGCAGGACGCGATGCCATCGGCGTCACTCTCCGCCTCTGGACCGATCCGCACGGTTCGAGCTCCGAGCGCGTTTGCTGCTCGCCCGGGGCGGTGATCGCCGCTCGCGAGACCTGCCACTCGTTCGGTATCCCCCACGTTACTCTGGACCTGCGGGACGAGTTCCGGCGCGCGGTTGTCGACCCGTTCGTCCGAGGCTACTCGAGCGGTCAAACACCCAATCCGTGCACGCGCTGCAACGGGCGCTTCCGCTTCGCCGAGTTACTCGCCTTCGCACGGCGCGCCGGCGCGCCCAGGCTGGCCACGGGTCACTACGCGCGGATCGTCGAGCGTGACGGCCGGCCGATGCTCGCCCGCGGAGTGGACGAACGGAAGGACCAGTCGTACATGCTCGCCGGCGTGGCTCCGGCGACGCTGGGCGGCGTGTGGTTTCCGTTGGGCGAGAGCCGCAAGGACGAGATCCGCGCAGAGGCAGCCGAGGCCGGGCTCGCCGTGGCCGGACGCGCGGAGAGCCAGGAGGCGTGTTTCCTGGCCGGCGACGACTACCGCGTGTTCCTCGAAAGGCGCGGCCTGGAGCGGCTTGCGGGCCCGATCGTCGACCGCGCAGGTACCCGGCTCGGTTCGCATGACGGGCACTGGCGCTACACCCCCGGCCAGCGCCGCGGGCTCGGGGTCGCCGCCGGTCTGCCGCTGTACACGATCTCGACGGATGCCACGACGAACACCGTCGTCGTCGGGCCTCGAGCGGAGCTCGCGCGGACGTCGCTGGCCGTTGCCGGGCGGCTATACGCGCCGGTCGACCGAGCGGACGTGAAGATCCGCTACCGCTCGCCTCCCGTCTCGGCCACGATCCGACCGGTCCCGCGCGGCTTCACGGCACAGTTCGACGAGCCGGTGTACGGCGCCGCCCCGGGCCAGACGGCCGTGGTGTACGACGACGACGTAGTCGTCGGCGCAGGCACGCTCGTTCCGGCCTAAGATCCCGCGATGCTCAGCTCCGTCGACTGGGGTGACGTCGCGTACGCGGCGCTCGCCTTCTTCCTCGTTCTCGCCGGGCTCGCGGTCGCCTACGGGGCCTTCCGCTTCGGTAGGACGCTGGGCCGGGCATCGTCGCTGATCGAGGGGACCGAGACCGAGCTGCTGCCCGTGATCACGAAGCTCGGCGGCACACTCGACCGTGTCAACACGCAGCTCGACAAGGTCGACGTGATGACCGACAGCGCGGTCGACGCCGTCTCGACGGTCGACGTGGGGGTGCGGCGGGTCACCACGGTGGTGACGAGGCCGGTACAGGCGGTGGCCGGCTTCTTCACGGGCGCGCGTCACGCGACCTCGGCGGTCCGGTCGGGGGCGAGCTGGCGCGACGCCGTCGACACTGGTCGCTCGGAGGCGGCTCGGCGCGAGCAGGATCTCGCCGACGAGCTTCGCCAGGCCGATACGCCCTGATCTGCCGCGTTCACTCCGGCCGAGGGCCGTTTCGGCTCTCTCCGGCGTGCCCCAGCGTCCTCTGCCCACGCGCTTTGCGCGTGAGGCAAGACGCCGACCGCGACCGCCCCGGTCGCGTCCGGCTTCCCCGGGGCGGTCCTAACGCGGAAAACGCGACCGGCGCGTGACGCGACGGTGCCGGATGGTCACCGTCTCGTCCACAGGCACCGGCTCGGCCCCTCCCTAGAATCCCAGGCATGCGGACAACTGCCGAGGTGCGCGAGGGCTTCCTCTCCTTCTTCGAGGAGAAGGGCCACCAACGGTGCCCGTCGGCGTCGCTGATCCCACGCGCGGACGACCACTCGACGCTCCTCACCAGCGCCGGCATGCAGCCGCAGATGCCGTACTTCCTCGGCCGGGAGGCGCCACCGGCGCCGCTGACCACGACCTGTCAGAAGGTGTTCCGCACTCCGGACATCGACGAGGTCGGGCTCGACACCTATCACCTGACCTTCTTCGAGATGCTCGGCAACTTCTCGTTCGGGCAGTACTTCAAAGAAGGCGCGATCGCGTTCGCGACCGAGTTCATGCGCGACCGCCTGGGGCTCGACTGGGACCGCATCTGGGTCAGCGTGCACGCCGGCGACCCCGAGCTCAAGCTCGGGGCCGACCAGGAGGCGATCGACCTCTGGGAACGCATCGGCGTACCGCCGGAGCGGATCATCCCGCTTCCCTCGTCGGAGAACTTCTGGTCGGTAGGGGGGCCTGGTCCCTGTGGGCCGGACTCGGAGATCTACTACGACTGGGGTGCCGAGTCCGGCTGCCCCGAGGGCTGTCTCCCCGGCTGCTCGCGCTGTGAGCGCTTCCTCGAGTTCTGGAACCTCGTCTTCATGTCGTACGAACTCCATCCCGACCGGACGCTGACGCCGCTGCCGAAGCAGAACATCGACACGGGCATGGGCCTCGAGCGCATGGCCCGAATCGTCCAGAACGTCCCATCCGTGTACGACACGGACGGCTACCAGGCGATCATGAAGTGGATCGCCGGCGCCTCCGGCGTCGCCTACGGGGATTCAGTCGACGCCACCAAGGCACATCGGGTCCTCGCCGACCACGGCCGCGGCATGACCTTCCTCGCCGTCGAGGGGATCACCCCGTCGAACGAGGGGCGCGGCTACGTGCTGCGGCGCATCGTCCGCCGCGCGGTCCAGCACGGACTGCGCATCGGGATGGAGGCGCCGTTCGTTGCCGAGCTCTCCGGCGCTGTCATCGGGCAGATGGCCGATGCGTATCCGGAGCTCACGGAGCACGGCGATCAGATCTCCCGGATCCTCGGGGCCGAGGAGGAGCGGTTCTCGGAGACGCTCGAGCGCGGGATGAGGCTGTTCGAGGAGGCGGCCGGCCGGGAGTCGATCTCGGGCGTCGACGCCTTTACGCTCCAGGCGACCTACGGCTTCCCGATCGAGCTGACCCTGGAGCTCGCCCGCGAGCGCGGCATCGACGTCGACGAGGGTGCCTATGCCCAGGAGATGGACCGACACCGCGAGATCTCACGCGCGGGCGCGGGCAAGGGCGAAGCCCAGCGTGCCGCCGACTTCGCGCGCGCCGCCGGCTTCGCCACCGACTTCGTCGGCTGGGAGAAGACCGAGGTGCTCACCCAGATCGGCGCGCTCGAAGAGGTCGGCGACGGCGTCTTCCTGGCGAAGCTCCGCGAGTCGCCTTTTTACCCGGAGGGCGGCGGCCAGGTCACCGACGCGGGCCAGCTCCGCAAGGAGGGCGGCCCGCACGCGACGCTGCTCGCCGCCTACCGGATCGAGGACGACCAGGCGCTGCTCTTCGAGGGGGTGGGGTTCGAGGCCGGCGACCGCGTGAAGGCATTGGTCCCGTGGAACGTCCGGTTTCCGACCATGGCCAACCACACCGCCACCCATCTCCTGCACGAGGCGCTGCGGGCGGTGCTCGGCGAGCACGTCCACCAGGCGGGCTCGGCGGTCCGGCCCGACAAGCTCCGCTTCGATTTCAGTCACCCGCAGGCGCTCACCGCCGAGGAGCGCATGGCGGTCGAGTGGCGGGTCAACGAGGGCGTCTTCGCCAACCATCCGGTCCGGACGTTCATCGTGCCGATCGACGAGGCACGGAACCTCGGGGCGATGATGCTGTTCGGCGAAAAGTACGGAGACGAGGTGCGCGTCGTCGAGGTCGACGACGTCTCGCGCGAGCTCTGCGGCGGTACACATGTGCGGACGACGGCCGAGATCGGCCCCTTCGTGATCCTCAGCGAGGCCTCGGTCGGCTCGGGCGCGCGGCGCATCGAAGCGGTCACCGCCGGCGAGGCGTTCGCGCTGCTGCGTGCCCGCGCCGACGAGGCAGAGGAGCTCCGCAGGGAGCTCGAGCGGGTTCGCAAGAAGGCGAGGAAGCCGGCGAAGCGAGCTGAGACGGACTTCGAGATCACCTCGCGTGACGGCAACGTCCTCGTGATGGAGGCGCACGGTGTAACCGGCGGCGACCTGCGCGACCTGACCGACCGCGTCCGGCAACAGGAGGGAGCCGCGGCGGTGCTCGCCGGCTCGAGTGACGACGGACGGGCGTTTCTCGTCTTCAACATCGACCAGTCGCTGGCCGAGCGAGGCATCGACGCCGTCTCGCTCGTCCGCGACGCTGCGAAGCACATCCAGGGCGGCGGCGGGGGGAGGCCTACTCTCGCCGAGGCGGGGGGAAAGAAGCCGGAAGCGCTGGCGGAGGCGCTCGAAGCCGCCAAGCAGGCCATTCTCGCCCAGCTCTGACGTGAAGATCCTGGCGCTCGACTACGGCTCGGCCCGCACCGGCGTGGCCGTCTCCGATCCGACCGGAACGATCGCGCGGCCGCTCTGCACGATCGACGGGGCGGCATCCGACGAGGGGCTGGCCCGCCTCCGGGGCCTCGTCCGCGACGAGGAGGCCGAGCGGATCGTCGTCGGGCTGCCCTTGACGCTCCGCGGCGAGATCGGCGCCCAGGCCGAGGAGACGAACCGGTTCGTCGAACAACTGCGCGGTGCGGTGGACGTTCCGGTCGAGACGTTCGACGAACGCTTCACCACCGCGCTCGCCGGCCCCGGGGAGGGGGACGATGCGAGAGCCGCGGCCCATCTGCTGTCGAGCTACCTCGAGCGGTCGAGGAGCCGGACCTGACACGTCCGACCAGGCAGCAGGTCTACCGGCGGAGAGTGGTGGCGCTGGTCGTGGTCTGCGTGGTGGTCGGTGCGTGTGCGTGGGGCGCCTACGCCGTCATCCGGAACCACCGGGACGCGTCACCCTCGCCGCCAACGACCACGGTCCCCGCGCGGAAGGTCCTCAGCGTCCTCTTCCCCGAAGGCTTCACACGGGAGGAGATGGCCCGGCGCGCCCATGCCGTGAGCCCGGCGATCAGCGCCGCCGGCTATCTCCGCGCGACACGCTCGTCGGCCCTGCCCGGAACCTTCGCGGGCGACGGCAAGCGGCGGAGCCTGGAAGGGTTTCTCTTCCCGGCCACCTACGACGTCTACGACGACGACCCCGCGGGTGTGCTGATCGGCAAGCAACTCGCCGCCTTCACCCGGAACTGGAGCCAGGTCAAGCTCGGCTATGCGCGCTCGAAGAACCTGACTCCGTACGACGTGTTGATCATCGCGTCGATGATCGAGAAGGAGGTCGTCGTCCCGCGCGAGCGGCCGCTGGTCGCAGCGGTGATCTACAACCGGCTGCACCAGCGGATGCCGCTCGGGATCGATGCGACGCTCCGCTACGGCCTGGGCATCCCGCCGACGACGGCGATCACGAAGCGCGACCTGGCATCGACCTCGCCGTTCAACACGCGCAGGTTCCGCGGGTTGCCGCCCACACCGATTGCGAACCCGGGCCTCGCCTCGATGCAGGCTGCGGCGCACCCGGCGAAGGTCGACTACCTCTACTTCGTGCGCAAGCCCGATTGCCGGAGCCATTTCTTCACGGCGAGCATCGAGGAGTTCGACAACTACACGCGCAAGGGCCTGACGAATTGCTGAGCGGGCGGACCATTCTCGTGGGGCTGATCGGCAACCCGGTCGAGCACTCGCTGTCGCCTGCAATGCACAACGCCGCCTTCGCAGCACGAGGGCTCGACTGGGCGTACGTGCCGTTGCTCGTCGAGGACGGTTGCGTCGAGGACGCCGTGCGCGGACTGGTGGCCCTGGGGTTCGCCGGCGCGAACGTGACTGCGCCGCACAAGGCGGCAGCGGCGGCCGCCTGCGAGACCGAGCTCGACTCCGTGAACGTTCTCGTCGTCAGATCCGAACGTGTTCACGGGCTGTCGACCGACGCTGCGATCCTCGACGGCCTGCCGGCGGAGCGGCCGGCCATCCTTGGCAGCGGCGGAGCGGCGGCGGCGTTTCGGGCGGCGTTGCCCGGCGCGCGCGTCTTCTCTCGCCGTGGCGACTGGCCCCCGGACGTGGCCGGTGCCGACCTGGTCGTCAACGCCACCTCCGAGCGAGACGCGGTGCTCTGCGCCGTGTCCGAGGGTCAGACACTGGTCGACCTGCCCTACCCGGAGACGGCGACCGCCGTCGCGGCACGTGAAGCCGGCGCGACCGTCGTCAGTGGGCTCGACGTGCTGATCGCCCAGGGCGTTGCCTCGTTCGAACTCTGGACCGGCGTGCCGGCGCCCGTCGAGGTCATGCGCGCCGCCGTAGGCTTGGAGCCGTGACGCTCGAGCTTCGTACCGCCGGCGAGTCGCACGGCCCTGCGCTGGTCGCGATCGTCAGCGGGCTGCCGGCCGGACTGGTGCTCGACCGGGACGCGATCGATGAAGACCTTCGTCGGCGGCAGCAGGGCTACGGTCGCAGCCCACGCCAGCAGATCGAGAGCGACCGGGTCGAGGTTCTCGCCGGCCTGCGCCACGGCCGCACGCTCGGCACACCGCTCGCGCTGGTCGTCCCGAACCGCGACCACGAGAACTGGACGTGGGGGATGAGCCCGTGGCCGCCGGAGGGAGATCCGCCTCCGGGGAGCAAGGGCAAGGAACCCGTCACGTTGCCGCGGCCTGGGCATGCCGACCTCGCCGGCGTGCTCAAGTACGACCTCGACGACGTTCGCGACGCGCTCGAGCGGGCCAGTGCCCGGCACACGGCCGTGGTCGTCGCGGCCGGAGGGGTGGGCAAGGCCCTCCTGCGCGAGATCGGGATCGCGGTGGCGGGGGCCGTGGTCGGAGACGACCTGGAGGACCGCGTCGACGAGGCTCGCGCCGCGCGCGACACCGTCGGCGGGATAGTGGAGGTCTGCGCGACCGGCACGCCGCCGGGCCTCGGGTCGTACGCCTCCCGGGAGGACCGCCTCGACGCTCGCCTTGCCGGCGCCTTGATGGGTATCCAGGCGGTGAAGGGCGTCGAGATCGGCGAGGGGTTCGCGCTGGCGGGGAAGCGCGGCTCCGAGGCTCACGACGAGATCCATCGCGACGAGCACGGCCTCTACCGCCAGACGAACCACGCCGGCGGGATCGAGGCCGGCGTCTCCAACGGCGAGCAGATCGTCGTCCGGGCGGCGATGAAGCCGCTGCCGACGCTGATGAAGCCGCTCCGGTCGGTCGATCTCGCGACCGGCGAGCCGGCCGACGCGCTGGTCGAACGGAGTGACACCGCCGCCGTCGAGGCGCTCGCCGTCGTCGCCGAGGCGTCGGTTGCGTTCGAGCTTGCGCGAGCGGCCCGTGAGAAGTTCGGCGGCGACGCCCTCGCCGACTTCGTCGGTGCGTACCAGGCGTACCGCGGACGGATCGATTGGCAACCGCGCTAGGACAGCACCTCGCGCTCGTCGGCTTCATGGGAGCCGGCAAGTCGACGCTCGGCCTGCAGGTGGCAGAGCGCCTGGGAAGACGATTCGTCGACCTCGACCGCGAGATCGAGCGCGAGCTGCGACAGACGATCCCGCAGATCTTCGAGGAGCGCGGTGAGGTCGAGTTCCGGGTGCGAGAGCAGGCCGCGGCCCTGGAGACGCTCCGGTCGGGGCCGCCCGCGGTGGTCGCGCTCGGCGGTGGGGCGGTCACCAGCCCGAAGATCCGTGAGGCGCTCCGCGAGCACGCGTTGACCGTGCACGTCGAGGTCGAGCCCGATGTCGCCTGGGAGCGCGCGCGTGGGAAGGGGCGGCCGCTGGCGCAGGACGAGAGCACGTTTCGTGCGCTGTACGAGGAACGCGGGCCGCTCTACCGCGAGGCGGCCGACGCAGTCGCTCGCTCACTCGACGACGTCGTCCTGGCCGCAGCGGGCGTCGACGTCGCCCTCGGGTCGCTGGAGCAGCTGGGGGGGCTCGTCCCCGGCGACGGCCCGGTCGCGCTCGTCGCCGACGCGCAGGTCTCGGGCATCCACGGCATGGACGCGCAGCTCGCTCTCGGTCCCCGGCTGGCCTCGACGCACACGGTGTCGGGTAAGGGCGCCGACGACCTGGAGCGGCTCTGGCGTTCCCTGGGCGTCGACCGCGCCGGAACCGTGGTCGCTCTCGGTGGTGGCACCACCACGGACCTCGCCGGGTTCGCGGCCGCGACCTACATGCGCGGAATCGACTGGGCGGCCGTGCCGACGACGCTGGTCGGGCAGGTGGACGCGGCAATCGGAGGGAAGACTGCAATCGACCTGCCCGAGGCGAAGAACCTCGTCGGCGCGTTCCACTGGCCTGCCCGGACGATCGTCGATCCTGCACTGCTGGCCACGCTCCCCGAGAGCGAGCGGCTGAACGGCATGGCCGAGGTCGTGAAGACCGGGTTGCTCGCCGGCGAGCCGTTCTGGGAGCTCGCCGACGAGGAGCTGGTGCGGAGATGCGCGGCGTACAAGGCGGCGCTCTGCCTACGGGATCCCCACGACCTCGGGCCGCGGCGCGCGCTCAACCTTGGCCACACGTTCGGCCACGCGCTCGAAGCCGCCTCGGGATACGAGCTATCGCACGGCCGTGCGGTCGCGCTGGGCCTGCTGGCAGCGCTTCGGCTCTCCGGCGGCGACACGGCGCCGGTCGAGGCAGTGCTGGCGCCCGAGCCGGTTGCCGTCGACCGTGATCGCGCCTGGGAAGCGCTCCTGCGCGACAAGAAAGGGCGGCTGCGGATCGTGCTGCTGGGCGAGGACGGCGCCGGCGAGCAGGAGCTGCCCGAGGCAGAGGTGCGCGCGGCGCTGGACGCGTTGATCTCCGGATAGGGTCACGGCGTGAACGTCGACGTGCTCAACGGTGTGAACCTCGACGTGCTGGGGCGGCGCAATCCCGAGCTGTACGGCGGCCTCGGGCTCGAGCAGCTGGAGACGCAGATCTACGAGTGGGCGAAGACGCTCGACCTGCGAGTGCGCTGCCGGCAGACGAACAGCGAGGGGCAGTACGTTGACTGGTGCCACGAAGCGCTCGACACCGCCGAGGGGGTCGTCCTCAACCCGGCCGCCTGGACGCACTACAGCTACGCGATCCACGACGCCGTCGAGCTCTTCACCGTCCCGGTGGTCGAGGTGCACCTGTCGAACGTCGAGGAGCGGGAGGAGTGGCGCCGCATGTCGGTGATCGCCGACTTCGCCGCCAAACGCGTGATCGGCAAGGGGCCCGACGGGTACCGCGAGGCGCTCGAGTTCCTGGCGGGGACGCGATGACGGGACGGGTGGAGAAAGTCCGCGCTGCGATCGACGAGCCGCTGCTCGTCACCAAGCCGGTGAACGTCCTCTGGCTGACCGGTCTGGACAGCTCGAACGCAGCCGTTTTGGTCGAGCCCGACCGGATGCGGATCTTCACCGATTTCCGGTACCTGGAGAAGGCGCGCGAGACCGGGGTGGAGGTTGTCGAGATCCCGCGCGGGCTGTTCGCGAAGCTGCCGGAACTGCTGCCGAAGCGGGTCGCGTTCGAGTCCGAAAGCCTGGTGCACGCGTCGTGGGCGGCGCTCGACGCGGCCGGGATCGAGACCGTGCCGACGGCGCAGCTGCTGGAGGGCATCCGGGCGGTGAAGGAGCCGGGCGAGCTCGAGGCGATCCGGCGCGCTGCCGCGGTCACCAACACGATGTTCGAGCGGCTGGCCGAGCAGCCGTTCGTGGGGCGAACCGAGACGGAGCTGGTCTGGTGGATCGAATCGGCGATGCACGAGCTCGGAGCAGACGGCGCGGCGTTCCCGCCGATCGTCGCCGCCGGCGCGAACGGCGCGCTGCCTCACGCAAACCCCGGAGCACGCACGATCGAGGCGGGGCAGACCGTCGTCGTGGATGCGGCCGCCAAGGTCGACGGCTATCACTCGGACTGCACCAGGACGTTTGCGACCGGGCCGCTGCCGGACCAGCTCGCCCGCTCGTACGAGGCATGCCTGGAGGGGCAGCTCGCCGGGCTGGAGGAGACGAGGGCAGGTCGGTCGGGCCGCGACGTGGACGCGGTTGCGCGCAGGGTGATCGAGCAGGCCGGCTTCGGCGAGCTCTTCGCGCACGGCCTCGGCCACGGCGTCGGCATGGAGATCCATGAGCAACCGGCGATGCGCCCGGAGAGCGAGGACGTGCTGGCAGCCGGCGGCGTGGTCACGGTCGAGCCGGGGATCTACCAGCCGGGTCTGGGCGGGATCAGGATCGAGGACCTCGTGATCATCCGCAACAATGGGCCCGAGGTGCTGACCACGTTCACCAAAGAGCTGGTCACGGTCGGCTGATGACGAGCGTGCCCGAGCGGCTGGCAGCGGCGATCGCGAACGTCCCCTTCGTGCAGCTGCCCGAGGGCTGGGAGGGCGGCTCCGCCCTGAACATCCCCGGTCTCTCGGCGGGGCTGCCGCTGGACGATCCGTGGGACGCGGTCGCGAAGGCGCATGCGCCCGGCCTGTCGGGCGACGAGGTGCGGTTCGCAGTCACCGCCGACGGCCGCACGATCGGCGGCGGCCCCGACTCCGCGGAGGCGTTGGAGCCGCTCGCGCGCGCCTTGAGGGCCCGCGTCGAAGGTTCGTTCTGGGCGATCGCGGTGCCGGACGACGGCGACGAATGGTCTGCCGCCGGCACCGCCTCCGAGGTGCTCGAGCTGCCCGATGCGAGCGGCGAGGAGATCGAGGCGAGCCGGGTCGGCGCCGAGGTCACGGGACGGGTGGACGGCGAAGATGCCTCGCTGCCGGCCGCTGTCGCCGCCCTCCTCCAGGGCCAAGAAGGCGATACCGCGATCGTCGCGCACCGCTTCGCCGGCCCGGTCTGGGTCGCCGAGGTCTACCCGCTCTAGGGCCGCTACGGCGCCGCTACACTGCCCCGCCGATGGCCGAGGTCGTCTCCACCAACCAGTTCAAGAACGGCATGCACATCGAGCTCGACGGAGAGCCCTGGCGCATCGTCGAGTTCCAGCACGTGAAGCCAGGCAAGGGCGGCGCGTTTGTCCGCACGAAGCTGAAGGCCCTCGCCTCGGGCGCGGTCGTCGACCGCACCTTCCGGGCGGGCGAGAAGTTCCCGCGCGTCCACACCGAGGTCAAGAACGTCCAGTACCTCTACGACGCTGGCGACGACGTCGTCTTCATGGACGAGGAGAACTACGAGCAGCTGCATCTCACGCGCGGCTCGGTGGAGGACGCGCTCGAGTTCCTCCAGCCGTCGAGCTCCGTGCAGCTGCTGATGGTCGACGGCAAGCCCGCAGGTGTCCAGATGCCGGCGTCCGTGGAGCTGGCGGTGACGGAGACCGAGCCCGGGATCCGCGGCGACACCGTCTCGAACGTGACGAAGGCCGCCACGCTCGAGACGGGCGCAGTCGTGCAGGTGCCGCTGTTCGTGAACGTCGGCGACCGCCTGAAGGTCGACCCGCGCGAGAAGCGGTACATCTCCCGGGCCTGAGACCGAGCGAGCAGCGGTAGGCTCCCGTCCGTGCCGGCGCTCGTCGACACGACTATCCGGCTGCTCGGACAGGAGCCGCTCGCCGCGGTGCTACCGACGTCCGCGCAGCTCGATCTCGCCGAGATCCTCGACGGGGCCGGCTTCGCCTACCTCGAGGTTTCGGGCGGCGGCTGCTTCGAGTCGGCCGTCAAGCGAGGGGTCGAGAGCCCGTGGGAGCGGATCCGCGCGATCCGAGCGAGGACCACGACCCCCCTCGCGCTGGCGCTGCGCGGCCGCTTCCTCGTCGGCTCCAGGCCGGCCGGCGGCGACTTCGTCCGACGCTTCGTCGCCTCGGCGGCCGAGAGCGGGATCGACGTCTTCCGTCTGCACGATCCCCTCAACGATGTCTCCAACCTCCGCGAGGCGAGCGAGGCGATCACCGCCGCGGAGCGCGAGTTCGACGCCGGCCTGGTCTACAGCCCAGGTCCCTCCGGCGAGACCGGTGCGCTCGTCGCCCAGGCGCAGCGGCTTCCCGAGCTGGGCGCCGCCCGCATCCTGATCCACGACCCGTCCGGGTCGCTCGAGCCGCACCGCGTCCGAGAGCTGGTCGAGGCGATCCGCGAGGCGAGCAACCTCCCGGTCGGGTTCTACTGCCAGGGCGCGGGGGGCGGTGCGCTGGCCGCCGCGATCGAGGCCGCCCGCGCCGGGGTCGACCTGCTCGCCTGCACCGTGTACCCCGTCGCCCTCGTCCTCCACCGCGCTTCCGGTGAGGCGCTGGCGAGCGTCCTGGGCGGCCTCGGCCTCCAGACTGGAGTCTCCCCGGACCCCCTCTGGCGGGCATCAGACCTTGTCGACGAGCACATCAGCGACCAGCCGGTCGCGCCGCTCGCGCCGCGCATCGCCACGAGGGCCGCCGAGCACAGCCTTCCGGCCGGGCTGATCGCGGCGATCGACCTCCACCTCCGGACGCAGGGCGCCGGCGACCGGCTCGACGAGGTGATCGCCGAGCTGGAGACGATCCGCGCCGAGGTCGGATCGCCGCCGCTCGCCGCGCCGATCGGCCAGGTGCTGGCCTCGCAGGCGCTCCTGCACGTGCTCGCGGCCGAGCGCTACCAGACGGTCGTCGACGAGCTACGGGCGCTGGTCCAGGGCCGTTACGGCTCGCCCCCTGCAGCGATCTCGCCGGCCGTCGACCGGGCGGTCTCGCTGCTCTCGGACGGGGCGCCGGCGGAGGAAGCGCCCGACCTGGACGAGCTCCGCAAGCGCCACAGGGGTCTCGCCGCCAGCGAAGAGGAGCTGCTGCTGCTCGCACTCTTCGGGGACGACGCCGAGCCGCTCCTGCACACGATCCGCGGCCGCGGCACCCAGGAGTCGCTGGAGGGCGTCGGGGTCGACGCGACCCGCGCCGAGCGGATCCGCGAGATCGTCCGCATCGTCCAGGACTCCGGCGTCGGTGAGGTGACGATCGAGGACGCCGGCCTCCGCGTCACCGTCCGAAGGACGCCCGAGGCAGGAGAAGGCGTGGTCGCCGCATCCGCGCCGCCGGCTCCGGCCCCCGAGGAGGAGACAACCGCGGCCGCCCCGCCCGCGCCGCCGATCGATCCCGGCGTCATTCGAATCGAGGCCCCGATGGTCGGCACCTTCTACCGCGCTTCCTCGCCCGGCGCGCCGCCGTTCGTCGAGGAGGGCGACGCCGTCGGCCAGGGGCAGACCCTCTGCATCCTCGAGGCGATGAAGCTGATGAACGAGGTGAAGGCCGAGCAGGAAGGCGTCGTCACGCGGATCCACCCCGAGAACGGCCAGCCGGTGGAGTACGGCCAGCTCCTGTTCGAGCTCGAGCCCGTCAACGGCCGCCCAGTCGGCCTGTAGGTGCCGTAGCGGTGTTCACGCGGGTCCTGGTCGCGAACCGCGGCGAGATCGCCGTCCGCGTCATCCGGGCGCTGCGCGAGCTCGGGATCGAGGCGGTCGCGATCTACTCCACCGCCGACGCCGACGAGCTGCACGTCCGGCTCGCCGACCGCGCGGTGTGCGTCGGTCCGCCGTCCCCTGCGGAGAGCTATCTGAATATCCCGTCGGTGGTCGCGGCGGCGGAGACGACCGGGTGCCAGGCAGTCCATCCCGGCTATGGGTTCCTGTCGGAGCGGCCGGAGTTCGTCCGTGCCTGCGCGGACAACGACCTCGTCTTCGTCGGCCCCGACGCGGAGGTGATGGCGCGGATGGGCGACAAGGTGCAGGCCAAGATCGCCATGCGCGAGGCGGGAGTGCCAGTCGTCCCGGGCACCGAGGGGGCGACCACGCTCGCCCAGGCCCGCGAGCTGGCGCCAGAGATCGGCTTTCCGCTGCTGCTCAAGGCGGCGGCCGGAGGCGGGGGGCGGGGCATGCGCCTCGTCGCCTCCCGCGAGGAGCTCGACGGCGCGTTCGCGACCGCCTCGGCCGAGGCGGACGCGGCGTTCGGCGACGGCAGCCTCTACGTCGAGAAGGCGCTCGTTCCAGCGCGGCACGTGGAGATCCAGGTGCTCGCGGACGCCGACGGCGGCGTCCTCACGCTCGGAGAGCGCGAGTGCTCGATCCAACGTCGCCACCAGAAACTGATCGAAGAGTCGCCCTCGTCCGCCCTGACGGCCGAGCTGCGCGAGGAGATGGAGGCCGCCGCCGAGCGGGCCTGCCGGGAAACCGGTTACACGAACGCGGGCACGCTCGAGTTCCTGCTCGGCCCTGACCGTGCCTTCTACTTCATCGAGCTCAACGCCCGCCTGCAGGTCGAGCACCCCGTGACCGAGCTGGTCACCGGCGTCGACATCGTCCGGGAGCAGCTGCGGATCGCTGCGGGCGAGCAGCTGGCGACCACCGGCCGTGCCCCCCGCTCGGGGCACGCGATCGAGATCCGCATCAACGCGGAGGACCCGAAGCGCGGCTTCACACCCTCGCCCGGCCGCATCGAGCGGCTGCGCGCGCCGAGCGGCCCGGGCGTCCGCCTGGACACGCACGTCGAATCGGGCGCCACCATTCCGCCCCACTACGACTCGCTGATCGCCAAGCTGGTCGTCTGGGACTCCGACCGGCCGGCCGCGATCGCCCGCGGCCTGCGAGCGCTCGGCGAGCTGGAGGTCGAGGGCATCGCCACCACGCGCGACTTCGCCCGCGACGTCCTGCGGAGCGAAGCGTTCACGAGCGGCGAGTACACGACCTCCTACGTCGACGATCTCGGAGCCGGAGCCCAGTGACGCTCTCCCGCCGCGCGGCGCGCCGGACGGCGCTCTTTCTCCTGTACCAGTGGGACCTCACCGGCCAGCCGATCGGCACGAACTACGACGGCGAGATCGACGACTTCGCCCGCGACCTGGCCGAATCGGTCGCGGCGCAGGCGGACGAGCTCGACGCTCGGATCTCGGCCGTCTCCGGCGACTGGCCGGCGGGCCAGCTCGGCACACTCGAGCGGAACGTCCTGCGGATCGGCATCCACGAGCTCGATGAAGGTACGGTCCCGCTGGAAGTGGTGATGGACGAGGCGGTGACCCTGGCGAAGCGGTATTCGTCCGAAGATGCGGGCAGGCTCGTCAACGGGATCCTCGGCGCCATATCGCGGGAGGCCGCATGACGCTGCAGGAGAAGGTCGACCGGCTCGAGCAGCTGCGCCGGCAGCTGGAGGGCTGCGAGTCGCTCGAGGACGCCGTCGACCTACTGGCCGAGTTCGATACGGCGGCCAAGGAACTGATCGAGGCGATCGACCAGGCGAAGCGCGAAGCCGATGCACAGCCCTGACGAGCTGAAAGAGCTGGTCGAGGAGGCCCTCGAGGAGCTCCAGCTCTGGCCGGCGCTGGGCGGCCAGCAGGAGTCCGCCCGCTACGCGCTCGAGATGGGCGGCAAGCGCATCCGCCCGGTGATCTCGCTCGCGGTCGGCGAGGCGCTCGAGGCCGAACCCGAGCAGGCGATGCCGGCAGCGCTCGCGATCGAGCTCGTGCACAACTTCTCCCTCGTCCACGACGACCTTCCTTCGTTGGACGACGACTCGGAGCGGCGCGGCAAGCCCAGCGTCTGGGCGGCCTTCGGCGAGGGCAAGGCACTGCTGGCCGGGGACGCGCTGCTCGCCGAGGCGTTCAGGCTCGCCTGCTCGTATCCGACCACCGACGTCGCGCGAGAGCTCGCCGAGGCGACCCTCGGGATGATCGGGGGCCAGTACCTCGACACGATGGAGCCGGGCGCCGACCTGGAGACCGTGCACCGCCTGAAGACCGGCTGCCTCTTCTATGGGTCGGTCACCCTCGGGCTCTGGGCGGCCGGCCTGCCGCGCGAGGAGCAGGGGGCCTGGCGGGACTTCGCGGACGAGCTCGGGATGCTCTTCCAGGTCGTGGACGACATCCTCGACGAGGACGGCTACGTGCTCGCGGAAGGGGTGGAGGCGGCTCGGATGCGCGCGAACCGCGCCGCCGAGCGGGCCCTCGCGCTCCTGCTCGAGGTTCCTGCCGATACCGCGGTGCTGGCCGAAATCGTCAACGGGCTCGCCGTCAGAACCGCCTAGCGCCGGCAGATGAAGAAGCGCCTGGACGTCCTTCTCGTCGAGCGCGGGCTCGCGGAGTCGCGCACGCAAGCGCAGGCGCTGATCCTCGCCGGGCTCGTCCCCGGGCATTCGAAGGCGGGTGAGCAGATCGACGAGGCTGCGGAGCTCGCCGTCGAGCGCGGGCCCAGGTTCGTCTCCCGGGGAGGCGAGAAGCTCGAGCACGCGCTCGACGCTCTCGGCGTCGATCCGGCAGGGCGAAACTGCCTCGACGTGGGCGCGTCGACGGGCGGCTTCACCGATGTGCTCCTCCAGCGCGGTGCCGCCCGCGTGATCGCGCTCGACGTCGGTTACGGGCAACTGCATCCGCGTCTCCGAGACGACCCCCGCGTGACCGTGATGGAGCGCGTGAATGCCCGCGGGCTGACCGAGCTGCCCTACGCGCCCGAGCTCGTGGTGTGCGACGTGTCGTTCATCTCGGTCACGAAGGCGCTCCCGCGCGCGCTGCAGCTCGCCGCTCAGGGCTGGGACGCGGTGGTGCTGGTCAAGCCCCAGTTCGAAGCCGGCCGAGACGAAGTGGGCAAGGGCGGCGTCGTCACCTCGCGCGAGACGCGAACGAGAGTGGCACGAGAGGTCGCAGCGGCGGCCCTCGGCTGGGATGCGGAGGTCGCGGGCGTCGTAGACTCGGGCTTACCCGGACCGAAGGGAAACCGTGAGCTCTTCCTCCATCTCCGACACCGACCGGGAGCCCGCCTCGACGCCGACCTCGACAGCTGGATCGATGACGCCGTCGGCTGAGCCGGTCCGGACGATCGCCGTCGTCAGTCACGGCGATCCCGACGTCGTCGCCGGCGCGAGGTCGCGCCTGCAGGCGATCTGCGAGAGCGCCGGCATCGAGATCGTCGATCGTGACGACGTCGACCTCGCCGTGGTCCTCGGCGGTGATGGGACGACCTTGCGTGCGCTGCACCGCTTCCTGGGTACGCCCGTGCCGGTGCTGGGAGTCAACTTCGGCCGGGTCGGCTTCCTGTCGGCGATGGGCCGCGACGCGATGGAGGGCGGCCTCGCCCGCGCGTTCGCCGGCGAGCGTCGCGTCGTCGAGCTGCCGACCCTCGAGGTGAACGTCGCGGGAGTCGCGGCCGTGGCCGTCAACGACGTCGTCTGCGCGACCTCTGCGATCGGCCGGATGATGGAGTTCGCGTGGTCGGTAGGCGGCGAGGATCTCGGCGTCCAGCCGTGCGACGGCGTCATCTGCGCCAGCTCGACCGGATCGACCGCGTACAACCTCTCGAGCGGCGGCCCCGTGCTCGTGTGGGGGCTCGACGCAATGGCGGTCACGTTCGTCTCGCCGCACTCGCTGCACGCCCGCCCACTGGTCGTCCCGCGCGGGCTCGAGCTGCGGGTGCGGAACGAGACACGGACGACGGACGCGAAGGTGATCGTCGACGGCATGCCGGTTGCCGAGCTCGGGGAAGGAAAGGAAGCGACGGTACAGCTCGGTGGGCGGCGCGCACTGCTGGCGCTGCTGCCCGAGATGACCTTCTTCCATCGCTACCGAGAGACCTTTGCTTCGTAGCCTCCGGATCGAGAATCTCGTCCTGATCCGCCGCGCGGACCTGCCGTTTGCGCCCGGGTTGAACGTCATCACCGGCGAGACCGGCGCCGGCAAGACCATCCTCGCGCAGGCGATCGGCCTGTTGCTCGGCGCCAAGGGCGACGCGGCGCAGGTCGGAGCAGGCGGGGCCGAGTCCTACGTCGAGGCCGAGTTCGACCTTCCGGAGGGGCTGCTCGAGGAGGAGCTCTTTGCACCGCTCCGCGAGCTGCGGCCGGACGACGAGGAGGGCGTCGTGCTCGCGCGGCGGATCTCCGGGGAGGGAAGGACGCGTGCATACGCGTGGGGGCGCAGCGCAGCGCGAGAGGACGTCGCGGCGCTCGGCGAGCGGCTGCTGGCGATGTCCGGCCAGTTCGAGCAGCGCCGGCTCGCCCGTCCGGCCTACCAGCTGTCTGTCCTCGACGCGTTCTGCGGCGAGGAGCAGCTGAGCCGGCGTGCCGGAGCCCGGACGGCCTGGCGCGAGCTCGGCGCGGCCAGGCGGCGGCTGGAGGAGCTGACCCGCGGCGCGGCTGCCTCGGAGGCCCGTCTCGCCGAGCTGCGGGCGCTGGTCGAGGACACGGACGGGCTCGAGCCGGGCCAGGAGGATGCCCTCCGCGAGGAGCGCGAGCGCCTACGGCACCTGACCGAGCTACTGGAAGGAACCGCGACCGCCGCGGAGGCGCTCGACCCGGAGGAGGGCGAGGGGGCGGCCGGGCTCACCGCTGTCGCCGAGCGGGCACTCGCTCCCGTCGAACGCCTCGCCCCGGAGCTCCAGAAGGCGGCCGACGAGCTTCGGGATGCCGAGCTGCGCCTGCGCGAGGCGGCCAGCGCGCTGCGTTCCTTCCTGTCGGTGCTGGAGGCAGACCCGGGCCGGCTGGAGGAGGTCGAGTCGCAGCTCGAACGAATCGCCGACGCGCGACGGCGCTTCCGGTGCGAGTCGCTTGACGAGCTGCTCGCCCGCGCTGCCGAGGCGAGGAGCGAGCTCGAGGCGCGCGACCTGGGCGCGGATCCGGTCGCAGCCGCCGAGGAGGCGGTCGAGCGAGGCGAGGTGCGCGCGCGCGAACTCGCGCGCGAGCTGCACGACGCACGCGCGGCGGCGGCGGGACGGTTCGCGGTGGCCGTTGCGGGGGAGCTCCAGGGGATGGGGATGGGCGACGGCGAGTTCACCGTCGAGCTGAGAGAGCGCGAGCCGGGTGCGACGGGAAGCGACGACGCGGTGTTCTTGATCAGGCCGAACGCCGGGCTGCCGTTCGGTCCGGTGGCGGAGACCGCGTCCGGCGGCGAGCTCTCCCGCGTTGCTCTTGCGATTGCCGCGGTCGGCGGCGGCGAGACGATGGTCTTCGACGAGATCGACGCCGGCATCGGCGGCACGACCGCCCACGGCGTGGCGGAGACGCTGTCACGGCTCGCCGGCCGTGCGCAGGTGATCACGATCACCCACCTGCCGCAGATCGCGAGCCGGGCCGACCGGCACTTCAGGGTCGAGAAGGTCCCGGGCGACCCGACGCACACGAGGATCGAGGAGCTCGGCCCGGACGAGCGGAGGAACGAGCTCGAGCGGATGCTCGGCGGGCGCGAGTTCCTGGCGACCGTGGCGGAGGACGAGCGTGGCTAGCCTGGTCGAGTTCACGGGCCCGGCTCGACTCGACCGCCGGACGAAGCGCCTCGTCCACCGTCTGGGCGAGGACGACGTCGCGATCGTCGACCATGCCGATCTCGACCGTGTGACCGCCGAGGAGCTGCTCGAGACCGGCGTTCGCGTCGTCGTCAACGTGTCGGAGTCGCTGTCCGGCCGGTTTCCGAACATCGGGCCGCTCCTGCTCGTCCGCAGCGGCGTGACCCTGATCGACGTCGCCGGCTCGGACCTGTTCGACGAGGTCACCGAAGGCGAGCAGCTGACCGTGCGCGGCGCGAGCGTCTTCCGGAACGGGACGTGTCTCGCCCGCGGCCGTGCGCGTGAGGAGCGCGAGCTCGAGCGGGCCCTCTCCGACCAGCGCAGCCGGGTGACCGAGTCGCTGTCCGAGTTCGCGGAGAACACACTCGAGCATCTGCGGGCCGAGGGCAGCCTGCTCGTCGAGGGGATCGACTTCCCGCAGCTGAAGACGCGCTTCCGGGACCGCCATGCGCTGATCGTCGCCCGGGGCCCGGGCCACAAGCGTGACCTGCGGATCGTGCGGCCGTACGTCAGAGACTTCAAGCCGGTGCTGGTGGGCGTCGACGGCGGCGCCGACGCGCTGATCGAGGCCGGCTACAAGCCGAACGTGATCGTCGGGGACATGGACTCGGTCTCCGACGCCGCTCTGAAGAGCGGTGCCGAGCTGCTCGTGCACGCGTACCGCGGCAACGGGGACGCGCCCGGCGCAGCGCGCGCGCAGGCGCTGGGAGTGCCGTTCGAGGTCGTGCCCGCGATGGGCATCAGTGAGGACGTCGCGCTGATGCTCGCCTACGAGAAGGGCGCAGAGCTGATCGTCGCCGTCGGGACGCACTTCAACCTGATCGAGTTCATGGAGCGGAACCGCGCCGGGATGTCGTCGACGTTCCTGACGCGCTTGCGCGTGGGTGAGATCCTCGTCGACGCGAAGGGCGTATCCCGGCTCGTCTCACGGCGGGTCGGCCTGTGGCCGCTGGTCGCGCTGGGGGTGACGGGCCTCGGCGCGATCGTGGTCGCCGTGATCGCCTCCCCGGGGGTCGAGCATCTGATCCAGCTGATCGTCCTGCGGGTCCGCGACTGGCTCGGCCTCGGCTGAAGACGCGGGAGAACCCATGGTTCTCCCGCGGGCCCTCACCTTCGCCTGCTCGCTCGCATCGCCTGCTGTCGGCCAACGGTTGTGTGCCGCGCCCGCACATGTCGGGCGCGGCGGCGAACAGCCGATCGACGAGCGCCGCTCCGTTTCTGCGCAGGACTCTCGTAACCCCGCGACAATCGCATCTGTGGGACCCGGGACCGCGCTGAGGCCGTCACAGCGCCGACGGCGGCGCCGGTGAAGGTCACCGCCTCGCGCGAGCTGCTCGCCCCCCGGCCGGACGTCTGGGACTTCCTCGGCGAGCCGTTCCACCTCGCCGACTGGTGGCCCGGCATCGCGGGCGTCCAGCCGGACCGCCGGGGCTCGGCCGCCGGCGCCCGCTGGCAGGTGACCGCCGGCCACGAGCCGACGCTGCTGCGCCGGCCGGAGGCAAGCGGCACGGTGGTCGTGACCGCGTCCGACCGGCCCTCGCTCTTTGCCTTCCACCTGACCGGCGAAAAGCTCGACGTGCGTGTCGACCTGGAGGCCACCGCCCCCGACCGGACCCGCGCGACGATCACGGTCGAGGGGCCCTGGCTGATCGCCTTCCGCCGGACGCTGGCGCGAAGGGCGGCCGGTCGCCTGCATGCGCTGTGCCAGACTGCGGCGAGCATCTAACCCGCCGCGCCGCCGGGCAAAGCCCGCCGGCGCGCGAAAGGCGGGCACTCTGACCCATGTTCGATCTCCGCTACCACGTCGCCTCGCTCGCGGCCGTCTTTCTCGCCCTGATCATCGGGATCGTCGTCGGCGTGGGCATCTCCGGGAAGGGGTTCGTCTCCGACAGCGAGCGGTCGCTCTTCAACGAGCGGATCGCCGACCTGAAGAGCCGCCTCGACTCGGCGACCAAGCGCAGCGCCGACCTGACCCGGTCACAGCGGGCCGCGCAGGCGTTCGTGGAGGACGCGTATCCGTCGTTGATGAACGGCCGCCTGACGGGAACGAACGTCGGCCTCGTGTTCGCGGGCAGGATCGACCGACGCGTCCGGTCGCTGGTCGAGCAGACGCTCGGCGACGCTGGAACGGGCCCTCCGCTCCGGGTTCGGGCGCTGAAGCTGCCGGTCGACGTGCCCGCGCTGCGGCGGGCCCTGAAAGGACGGCCCGCGCTGGCCGCACTGGCGAACCAGAGGAAAATCGGCGAGCTCGGCCGCCGGCTCGGGAGCGAGATGGTCTCCAAGCCGGACAGCGTCCTGTGGCAGGCGCTCTCCGCCGATCTCGTCGAGGAGCGCGCAGGCAACGACTCCGCTCCCGCCGACGCCGTCGTCGTCGCGCGCAGCGTCCCGCCGCAGAGCGGTCCGACCTCCCGCTTTCTGGCGGGGTTCTACCGTGGGCTCGCGTCGGCGGGCGTTCCTGCGGTCGGGGTCGAGGTGACGAGGCCCGGGACATCGTCCGTCGACGCGTTTGCCAAGCACGACCTGGCCACGGTGGACGACCTGGATTCGCAGTCCGGCCGGCTCGCGCTCGCGCTCCTGCTCGCGGGCGCGCTGCCGGGGCAGTACGGCGTGAAGAAGACCGCGCAGGACGGTGTGCTGCCCGAGATCCCGCCTGCCGTTCCCGCGGGTGGCTGAACGCCTGTCGATCCTGATCGCCGCCCGCGACGAGGAGGTTCGGATCGGGTCGGCGATCGAAGCCCTCCGCACGCAGTTCCCCGACGCCGACGTGATCGTCGCCGACGACGGCTCGCGCGACCGAACCGCTGCGACGGCCGAAGCGGCCGGCGCTCGGGTCCTGCGACTGCCGCGGCGCGGCAAGGGACAGGCACTGACGCTGGCCGAGCGGGCCGCGCCGGACGGCGCGCTGCTCCTCTGCGACGCCGACCTGAGTGGCGATCTTGGGCCGCTGCTCGCCGGCGACGCCGATCTCGCCGTCGCCGCGTTCGCGGAGCGCCAGGGAGGCGGCTTCGGCCTGGTCAAGCGTACGGCCGCAGCGCTGATTCGGCTGGGCGCCGGGCGAGAGCTGCGGGAGCCGCTCTCGGGCCAGCGCGCGCTGACGCCGGCCGCACGACGAGCGTGCTTCCCGCTCGCTGCCGGCTTCGGCTGCGACGCCCGGATGACCCACGACGCTCTTCGAGCGAGCCTCACCGTGGAGGAGATCGAGCTCGCGCTGCGTCATCGGGCAACCCGCCGTGACCTTCGCGGCTTCCTCCATCGCGCGCGGCAGCTGCGCGACGTACTCCTCGCGTTCGGGCCGGGCGCGACCAACCACCGCGGCCTCCGGCTCCCGCTGGTCGGCTGGATCGTGGGCGCGGTCGAGCCGCGCGTGTCGCCGGTCGCTGCCATCGGCCTCGCCGACGATCTTTTCGCCGGGCCGGAGCGCGGGGCCGCGGCTCACCTCCGGGCCGGGCGCACGACCGGTGTCCTCAAGCTCGTCGGCATCCCGCTCTTCGGCCTCCTCGCCACGCGCAGCGTCCGCGGCGCGCTGTTGATCGGCCTCGCCGCCAACGCGCTCAACCAGCTCGACACGAAGCCGGGGCGGGCACTCAAGGCCTACACACTGGCGGCGTTGCCTCTTCGGGCACCACTTCTGCCCGCCGTCATGCTCGCGCCTTACGATCTTCGGGAGATGGCGATGCTCGGGGACTCGGGGTCGAACGCGCTGGGGGCCATGCTAGGCTTGAGTTCCGTGAAGCGATTCACGGGGCAGGGGCAGTGGCTGGCGATCGGAGCGCTGGCGACCCTCAACCTCCTCGGTGAGCTCACCTCGGTCGGCAGGGCGATCGAACGGACGCCGGTGCTCCGCGACCTCGATGCCGCTGGGCGGCAGGCGTGAGCCAGACCACCAAGTACGTCTTCGTCACCGGCGGCGTCGTCTCGTCCCTCGGCAAGGGCATCACTGCCGCGTCGCTCGGCCGGCTGCTGAAGGCGCGCGGCCTGAAGGTCGACGTCCAGAAGTTCGATCCGTACCTGAACGTCGACCCGGGCACGATGAGCCCCTTTCAGCACGGCGAGGTCTTCGTCACCGAGGACGGCGCCGAAACCGACCTCGACATCGGCCACTACGAGCGCTTCCTCGACCAGAACCTCGCGCGGAACGCCAACCACACGCAGGGTGGGATCTGGGACCGTGTCCTTCGCCGGGAGCGCAAAGGCGACTACCTCGGCAAGACCGTCCAGGTGATCCCGCACATCACCGACGAGATCAAGGACCGAATCCGGCGCTCGGCCGAGCAGTCGGACGCCGACGTGGTGATCAGCGAGATCGGCGGGACGGTCGGCGACATCGAGTCGTTGCCGTTCCTGGAGGCGATCCGCCAGTTCCGGCGCGAGGCCGGCGCGGAGAACGTCCTCTACGTCCACGTCACGCTCGTCCCGTACGTCGATTCGGCGGGGGAGCTGAAGACCAAGCCGACGCAGCACTCCGTGAACGAGCTCCGGCGCATCGGTATCCACCCCGACGTCGTCGTCTGCCGCTCGCGCGATGTGATCTCCCCCGATGTGCGCGAGAAGATCGCGCTCTTCGCCGACGTCGAGCCGGACGACGTGATCGCGAACGAGGACGTCTCCGACGTCTACCTCGTCCCGGCTGCGCTCCAGGCGCAGGGCATGGACGACCTCGTCTGCCGCAAGCTCGGGCTGCCCGACGGGCACGCCGACCTCGGCGAGTGGCTCGACCTGACCGAGCGGATCCAGCAACGCGAGGTCGAGGTGACGATCGGCCTCGTCGGCAAGTACGTGAAGCTGCACGACGCCTACCTCTCCGTACACGAGGCGCTCAAGCACGCGGGCATCCACCACGGCTGCCACATGCGCGTGCGCTGGGTCGACGCCGAAGGAATGTCGCTGGAAGAGGCGCTCCATGAGCTCGAAACCGTGGATGGGGTCCTGGTACCCGGCGGCTTCGGGTCGCGCGGCTGGGAAGGCAAGATCCTCGCCTGCCGCGTCGCGCGAGAGCATTCGATCCCCTACCTCGGGATCTGCCTGGGCATGCACGTCGCGGTCTCGGAGTTCGCGCGCCACGTCGTCGGTCTCGAGGGCGCGAACTCGACCGAGATGGATCCCGAGACGCCGTTCCCCGTCATCGACCTGCTCCCCGAGCAGAAGGAGGTCGAGGACCTGGGCGGCACGATGCGCCTTGGCGCGCAGGCGGTCGAGATCGCCGCCGGGACGCGCACGCACGAGACGTACGGCGAGCCGGTCATCCACGAGCGCCACCGTCACCGCTACGAGGTGAACAACCACTACCGCCAGCAGATCGTCGACTCCGGCCTCGTCATCTCGGGCACGTTCCAGGAGGGTCGGCTGGTCGAGATCGTGGAGTTGCCCGACCATCCCTGGTTCGTCGCCAGCCAGTTCCACCCGGAGTTCAAGTCGCGCCCGACCAGGCCGGCGCCGCTCTTCCGCGAGTTCGTCGGCGCCGCCCACGACCGCGCCCGCGCGAGATTGGGCGTCACCGCCGCGAGAAGCTGATCTAGCATCGCCCCGCGATGGGCGTGCTCGACCTCTTTCTCGACCTCGCCGCCCTGCCGACTCCGCCCGGCGAGGAACGGACGGTCGCCGACCGCGTCACCGCGGAGCTGCGCCGCCTCGGGCTCGAGGTCGTCGAGGACGGCGCGGGTGCGGAGATCGGCTCGAACGCCGGAAATCTGTACACGCGGCTGGAACCGACGGCGGAGGGGACGCCGCTCTTCCTCTGCTCGCACATGGACACGGTGCCGCCGACCGGCCCGATCGAGCCGGTCGTCGAGGACGGCGTCGTCAGGAACACGGGCGGGACGATCCTCGGTGCGGACAACAAGTCCGCGGTCGTCGCGATGGTCGAGACCGCCCGGCGGGTGGTCGAGGAGCGAATCCCGCACGCGGGCCTCGAGCTCCTGTTCACGCCGAAGGAGGAAGTCGGCCTGCGCGGTGCTCAGGCGTTCGACTCCTCGCGGCTCCACGCCCGCGTGGGCTATGTGTACGACCAGGCCGGGCCGATCGGCGAGGTGATCCTCGGCGCCCCGCACTCGATGATCATGGAGATCACCTTTGTCGGCCAGTCCGCCCACGCCGGCATGGCACCGGAGGAAGGGCGCTCTGCGATCGCTGCCGCCGGCCGTGCGATCGCCGACATGCGGCTCGGGCGGATCGACGAGGAGACCTCCGCCAACGTCGGCGTCATCCAGGGCGGCGTCGCTCGCAACATCGTCCCCGACCGCTGCATCCTGAACTGCGAGGCGCGGTCCCACGACGAGCGGAAGCTCGCAGACGCCGTCCAGGAGATGCTCGACGCGTGCTCGTTCGCCGCCTCCCTGGCCGGATGTGAGGTCGAAGCCGAGGTGACCCGCGGCTTCCACGGCTACCGCTTCGCGAAGGCAGACGAGCCGGTGAGGATCGCCGAGGCCGCGCTCCGCCGGACCGGGCACGAGCCCACCTATGCGCTCTCGGGCGGCGGGGCAGACGCCAACGTCTTCAACATGCGCGGCCTCGCGTGCCTGAACCTCGCGAACGGGATGGCCGAGATCCACACGCCGCAGGAGCACATCGCCGTCGCCGACCTCGAGGACATGGTGGAGGTCACGCTCGCCCTGCTGGCAGAGGCGCGTGGCGCTTAGCCTCCGCCGCGGCACGGTCACGGCGGTGCTGGAGCGCCAGGACGGTCTCGCGCGGATCGAGGTGGACGGGACGCCCTGTGTCGCGTATCCGCAGCTGACAGGCCCGGTCGCGCTCGGTGACGAGGTGGTGGTGAACACGCAGGCACGCGACCTCGCTCTCGGCTCCGGCGGCTTCGACGTCCTCTACCTGAACCTGACCCGCGGTCTCGGGCTCGGCGGCGAGCCGGACGCCCACGTGATGAAGCTGCCCTACACGCCGGGGCAGTTCGCCGCTCTACACGTCGAGGAACTGGAGGGGCTCGACGATTCCGTCCTCGGAGGCATGCCGGTCGTGTGCTGCTCGCTGCACAGCCAGGTCGCGCCCGTCTGCGCGGCGCTGACCCGGCTGCGGGTCGCATACGTGCAACTCCCGGGCGGCGCACTTCCGGTCGCGCTTTCCGACGCGATCCGCGTCCTCGAGGAGCGCGGCCTGGTCGGCCTCACGGTGTCGGTCGGGGCGTGCTTCGGTGGTGATCTCGAGAGCGTTACTCCGTGGTCGGCGCTCGCGCACGTTCGGAGCCGAGGCTACGAGGTAGCCGTTGTCGCCATCGGCCCAGGCATCGTCGGAACCGCGTCGATGTACGGTCACGGCGGTCTCGCGGCGGTCGTTGCAGCGAACGCCGCGACGGCGTTGGGCGGCAGGCCGGTGGTGGTCGCTCGCGTCTCCGACGCAGATCGTCGAGAGCGCCACCGTGGGATCAGCCACCACACCGAGACGATCCTGAGGCTCTGTTTCGGCGAGGTGCTGGTCGCCGACGACGAACAGGGCCGGGGCTGGCAGCGCGCATGCGCAGGACTGCCGCTCTCGCACATGGGCCGCGGCCCGAACGAAGACCCCGCGTTCTTCGCTGCGGCGTTCGCGGCGGGGCGGCTCGCGCGCGGACTGGTCGTCCCGGCGGGAGCCCCGTCCGAGTGAGGCTCACATTCGACCGCGTTGCTACGCTCGGCCCGCGTGGTCGACCCCAGCGTGATCGGGACCGCACTGCCGCGCAGCGAGCGCGACATCCTCGTCCACGGCACCGCTGCGCAGGTCGAGTTCGAGAACTCGGGGCCGCCGAACACCATCCAGTATCGCGGCTGGGGAGCAGTCGTCGTCGCGCAGGCCCAGCACGCATGGGTGCACCTGCCCATTCCGGTTCCGGTCGACATCCCCACCCCGGTCGCCGTCGGTGGCGCCACGCCGTTCTCCGACCTCGGTCGGCTCGTCCGACTGGAGGCGCACTACGAGGTGCCACCTGCAGGAGAGGTCCGCAATCTCCACCTCTGGGATGGAGGCAACCGGTTCTTCTTCTGGGACTTCCCGGACAAGCATCCGCCGGACCTCCAGATCGGCAGCACCGAGCTGAAGTGGCGCGGCAACCACGCGCTCGGCGAGAGCCTAGGGGTTTCGATCGGCGTGATCTTCCCGACCGCGATCGACTCGCCCGAGCCGCCGCCGAGCTTCACGCTGTTCTCTGCGCGCGCCCATCTCGAGTAGGCGCGGGCACGACCCGCTAAAGTCCGCGCGCCCGTGAAGATCGGCGTCGTCAAGGAGATCAAGCCGGACGAGTACCGCGTCGCCCTCACGCCCGCGGGTGCGCGGGAGCTGGTGCTGCGCGGGCACGAGGTGCTGGTCGAGGCTGGCGCAGGAGGAGGGAGCTCGATCGCGGACCGACAGTACGAGGCGGTCGGTGCGCGGACGGCCGCCGCCGATGAGGTCTGGGCCGGCGCCGAGCTGCTGCTCAAGGTGAAGGAGCCGCTGCCGGAGGAGTATCCGCGCCTGCGCGAGGGCCAGATCCTCTTCACCTATCTTCATCTCGCTGCGAGCAAGGAGCTGACCGAGGCCCTCGTCGTAAGCGGGGCGACCTGCGTCGCGTACGAGACCGTCGAGACTGCCGGCGGCGCGCTGCCGCTGCTCGCCCCGATGAGCGAGATCGCCGGCCGGCTCGCCGCCCAGGCAGGGGCGTACTTCCTGGAGAAGCCGCTGGGCGGCCGCGGCCTGCTGCTCGGCGGGGTGGCCGGCGTCGCGCCTGGCAGGGTACTGGTGATCGGCGGCGGGATCGTCGGTTACAACGCCGCCGTGATCGCGATCGGGCTGGGCGCGAACGTGACCATCCTCGAGCGCTCGATCGACCGGATGCGCCACCTCGACGAGATCCTCTCCGGCCGGGTCAGCCTGGTCATGTCGTCGTCACTGCAGATCGAGGAGTCGATCCGCGATGCCGATGTCGTCATCGGCGCCGTCCTGATTCCCGGCGCGAAGGCGCCAAAGCTGATCACCCGGCCGATGCTCGGCGAGATGAAAGAGGGCGCGGTGTTCTGCGACGTGGCGATCGACCAGGGCGGCTGCGCCGAGACGTCGAAGCCGACCACCCACACGGATCCCGTCTATGTCGTCGACGGCGTCACCCACTACTGCGTCGCGAACATGCCCGGCGCGGTTCCGATCACCTCGACGAAGGCGCTGACGAACGCGACGCTCCCGTACGTCGAGGCGATCGCAACCCACGGGCTGCTGGAGGCGGTGGCGATCGACCCCGGCCTCGCTCCCGGCGTGAACGTGCTGGAAGGCAGGATCACCTACGAGGCCGTCGCCGAGGCGCACGGCCTCCCATACACGCCGCTGTTCGAGGTGCTTGCCTAAGAGCTCTGCTTCGCAGACGTGTCCTTCGTCGGCGAGATGCGCACGACGAGCGCAGTCACGCCGGCGGCCAGGCCGATCACCAGGACGACATAGATCACCAGGCCGATGAAGTCGAGGACCGTCTCCATGTGCTCCCTAGAATAGCTCCCGATGTCTCGCGCGGCCGTGATCGTGCTCGATGCCGTGGGCGCGGGGGCGTTGCCCGATGCGGCCGAGTTCGGAGACGAAGAGTCGAACACGCTCGGGAACGTCGCCAAGGCCGTCGGCGGCCTCGACCTCCCCAACCTCGAGGCGCTCGGCCTCGGGAACGTGGAGGAGCTCGAGGGCTGCCCGCCGCAGGCGGGGGCCCCGGCCGTCGCGGGCCGCCTGATCGAGCGCTCGAAGGGCAAGGACACGACGCTCGGCCACTGGGAGCTGATGGGGATCGTCACGCCGCAGGCGCTGCCGACCTATCCGCACGGCTTCCCACACGACGTGATCGACCCGTTCATGCATCGGACCGCCCGCGGCGTGCTGGGCAACAAGCCGGCGAGCGGCACCGACATCATCCAGGAGCTCGGCGAGGAGCACCAGGAGACGGGCAAGTGGATCGTCTATACGTCCGCTGACTCCGTCTTCCAGATCGCCGCGCACGAGGAGACGATCCCGTTGGAGGAGTTGTACGAGGCCTGCCGGGCCGCCCGCGAGATCCTGACCGGCAAGCACGCGGTCGGCCGTGTGATCGCCCGGCCGTTCGTCGGTGAGCCGGGGAACTACGAGCGCACGCCGAACCGACACGACTTCTCGCTCGAGCCGCGCAAGCCGAACTACCTCACCCTGCTCCGCGAGGCGGGCGTCATCGTCCACGGCGTCGGGAAGATCGGCGACATCTTCGCCGGCCAGGACATCGACGAGAGCCACCCGACGAAGTCGAACGTCGAGGGGATCCAGAAGACCGAGGAGCTGCTCCAGTCGCTCGACGAGGGTTTCGTCTTCGTCAACCTCGTCGAGACGGACATGCTCTGGGGGCACCGGAACGACCCGATCAACTTCCACCGCTGCCTCCAAGACTTCGACCGTCGTCTGCCGGACCTGCTCGATGCCTTACGGCCGGGCGATCTGCTGATCGTCACCTCCGACCACGGCTGCGACCCAACCACCCCGTCCACGGACCACTCGCGCGAACACGCCCTGCTGCTCGCGTATGTGGCCGGCCGAAACGCGAACGGCTCGCGCCACGACGGCGAGTTCGCCGACGTCGGCGCCACGGTCAACGCTTGGCTCGGCGGCAAAGCGCCCGGACGCCGTTTGCCCGGACAGCCCATCGTCGAGCCATGAGCCTGATGAACGACCCCGCAGTCGTCGCGCGCGAGTACGCCGACGAGACTCGCCTCGTTGCCCGAATTGCCGTCCAGCAGGGCGGCACCGGCCCCGATCCGCGGCGAGTCGCCTTCGAGGCGATCGCCGAGGTCGAGCCGAGAGTCGTGCTCGAGGTCGGGCCGGGCAACGGTGAGCTCGCCGAGCAGGTTCAGACCGAGCTCGGCGCGCGGGTCGTCGCAGTCGACCAGTCGGAGCGGATGGTCGAGCTCACGCAGGAGCGCGGGGTGGAGGCAGTCGTCGGAGACGTCCAGGACCTCCCGTTCCGGGACGGCGTCTTCGACTGCGTGCTCGCGGCGTGGATGCTCTACCACGTCCCCGACCTCAATCGGGCGCTCCGCCAGATCCGGCGGGTGCTGCGACCGGGCGGTCGGTTCGTCGCCACCACCAACAGCGAGCGCACCATGCCGGAGCTCTGGGATCAGTTCGGTGACGCGGGACGGCTGCAGTCGAGCTTCAGCGCCGAGAATGCCGAGGGAGCACTCCTGCGGCACTTCACCATCGTCGAGCGCCGCGACGTCCGCGGATCGGTCACGTTTCCGAGCCGGTTGGCCGCACGCGACTATGTCGCTTCACTCGTCACCAAGGCCCACCTGGCCGATCGACTGCCGTCCTTCGACGGCCCCCTCGCCGTCTCCCGGCACGCCGTCGTTTTCGTCTGCGCGCCGTGATCCGCCCGGCAGAGCTGATCGAGCGGAAGCGCAACGGCGGCGAGCTCTCGGAGGAGGAGATCCGCGAGCTCGTGCTCGGCTACACGCGTGGGGAGATCCCCGAGTACCAGATGTCCGCGTTCCTGATGGCCGTGTATTTCCGGGGCATGTCGGGCGCCGAGACGTTCGCGTTAACCGACGCGATGATCGCGAGCGGGGAGACGATCGACCTCGGCGCGGCCGTCGGGCGGCGCTGCGTCGACAAGCACTCGACCGGCGGCGTCGGCGACAAGACCTCGATCGCCGTCGGTCCGATCGTCGCCGCCTGTGGCGTGCCGTTCGGGAAGATGAGCGGCCGCGGGCTCGGGCACACCGGCGGGACGATCGACAAGCTGGAGGCCATTCCCGGCTATCGGGTGGAGCTGACCACCGACGAGTTCGTCGACCAGGTACGCGAGGTCGGGATTGCGATCATCGGCCAGACGGCGAACCTGGTGCCCGCCGACAAACAGCTGTATGCGCTGCGCGACGTCACTGCGACCGTCGACAACGTCTCTCTGATCGCCGCCAGCATCATGTCCAAGAAGCTTGCCGGGGGTGCCGACGCGATCCTGCTCGACGTGAAGGTCGGCGGCGGCGCGTTCATGAAGACGATCGACGATGCGCGGACTCTGGCCGAAGCGATGATCGAGCTCGGGGACCGCGCGGGCCGCAAGGTCGTCTGCATGCTCACCGACATGGACCAGCCGCTCGGGCAGGCGGTCGGGAACGCGCTCGAGATCCGCGAGGCGGTCGCTGCGATCGAGGGCGAGGGGCCGGAAGACTTCTCCGAGCTCGTCCTGGGCTCGGCCGCGCATCTGCTCTCGCTCTCCGATCTCGGCCTCGACGAGATCACTGCGCGGCGGGCGGCCGAGAATGCGGTCTCCGACGGGTCGGCGCTGGCCACCTATCAACGCTGGATCGAGGCGCAGGGGGGCGATTCCGACCTGGGCTCGCTTGCCAGAGCTCCGGTCGTCCGCGAGGTCGCCGCGGCGGCCGACGGCGTCGTGCGGCGGCTCGGAGCCATCGCCGTCGGCCACGCGGCTCTCCACCTCGGCGCCGGCCGGCGAACGAAGGAGGATCCGATCGACTACGCCGTGGGCGTCGTCTGCCGGAAGAAGCGGGGCGACGAGGTCGTTTCCGGGGAGGTTCTCGCAGAGGTGCACGCGCCGGACGCGGCCGCCGCGGAAGCGGTTGCGGCCGAGGTGCTGGCGGCGTACGAGCTCGGCGACGAGCCCCCGGCCGAGCGGGGAATCGTCCTCGACACCATCGGCTAGTGCCCGAGCTCCCGGAGGTCGAGACCGAGCGCGGGCGGCTGGCTGCGCGACTCGAGGGGCGTCGGATCGAGACGGCTCGCATCGGTGATGCCCGGCTGACGCGCCCCGACGACCCCGCCTGGATCGCGGCGCGCCTCGCCGGCGAGCACGTCGACGCGGTCGAGCGGCGAGGCAAGTACCTGGTCGTCCGGCTGACCGGCGGGGAGGTGCTGCTCGTCCACCTGCGGATGACGGGCGGGTTCCGGTACGGGCCTGCGAGCCACGAGCGGGCCGTGCTCGAGCTGGACGACGGCACGCGGATCGCGTACCGCGACGTCCGCCGCTTCGGCACGTGGCTCCTGCTCGACCCGGAGGAGGCGGAGGAGCACCTGGGCATCCGTCTCGGTCCTGAGCCGCTCGGTCGGCGGTTCACGACGGCCTACCTCGCGGGTCGGCTGGCCAGGCGGAAGGCGCCGGTCAAGGCCGCGATCCTCGACCAGCGGACCGTCGCCGGTCTCGGGAACATCTACGCCGACGAGTCGCTCTGGTATGCGCGTATCCATCCGCTGCGGCCGGCCGGGGAGCTCTCGGCCGAGGAGGTGGCGCGCCTCCGGCAGGGCATCCGGCGGGCGTTGCGTCTCGGAATCGGCCGCCAGGGGGCAGACCTCGGCGACGGCACGTACGCAGGCGGACGGATGCAGCACGAGTTCCGCGTGTACGGCCGGACGGGCGAACCGTGCGACCGCTGCGGCACGCCGATCGCGAAGACCCGCGCCGGCGGGCGGGGCACCTGGTATTGCTCGACGTGTCAAGCGTGAGCAGACGGCCGGACTAGACTCGGGAGCGTGGGCCGGAGCTATAAGACGGAGGCGGTCGTGCTCCGCTCGATCCGGTACGGCGAGGCGGATCGCATCCTCCACCTCTACACCGCCGACCACGGGCGGGTCGGCGCGATCGCCAAGGGGATCCGTAAGACGAGCTCGCGGGTGGGCGGTCGGCTGGAGCCGCTCGGGCACGTCGAGTTGCTGCTCCACCAGGGACGCGGAGAGCTCCACACCATCACCGGCGTCGAGCTGATCCGGCCTCACAGCGCCGTGCGCGCCGACTCCTACCGGCTGGCCGTCGGACTGATCGGCGCCGAGGCGATGCTGCGCTTGTTCACCGAGCAGGAGGCGAACGAGAGGGCGTTCACCGCGCTCACGCGGTTCCTCGACCTGCTCGACGACGCTCCTGCCGGGCTTCGCCCGGATCTCGACTCGCTCGGGCTCTCGTTCCAGCTCAAGCTGCTCTGGCTGTCCGGCTACCTGCCGCACGTGGGCAGCTGCGCCGAGTGCGGCTCCGAGGGGCCGCTCGCCGGCTACTCGCCGCGGGCGGGCGGGACGGTGTGCCAGGCGTGCAGCCCGGGCGCGCTCGCGCTATCGCACGACGGCCTCGCCGGGATGGAGGCGCTCCTGCGCAGCCCGCTCGCCGACGCGCGCGCGGCCGGTCTGACCGAGCGCGGAGCCCGCGAGGTGCTCGCCGTGATCACCTCGTCGTACGAGGAGCACGGTGGCTTCCGGCTCCGGACGCTGCGCGCGGGATGAGGCGCGAGCTCGGGGACGGCTACGAGCTGGACGACGATCCGGACAGGATCGACCTGGACGCAGTCCACACGTACCTCACGGCGTCGTACTGGGCGGAGGGGCGTTCCCGTGAGACGGTCGAGCGCCTGGTCCGGACGGCCCAGCGCGTGGTCGGCCTCTATGCCGGCGCCGAGCAGGTCGGCTTCTGTCGGGCAGTGTCCGACGACGCGTCCCTTGCGTACCTGGCCGATGTCTACGTACTGCCCGCGCACCGCGGCCGTGGCCTCGGCGTAGAGCTCATCCGCGAGATGATCGACAACGGGCCGTACGCCGAGCGGCGCTGGCTGCTGCACACTCGCGACGCCCACGAGCTCTACCGGCGGTTCGGCTTCGGGCTGCCGGGCGAGCGGCTGATGGAGCGCCCTCCTGCTGCCTGATCTGAAGGACCGGCGCAGGCTGCTGACGATCGCGGTGGCGGCGTCCGTGGCAGTCGCGTTCGCCGACTCCTCGATCGTCGTGCTCGCGCTGCCCGATCTCTACGGCGCGTTCAACACGTCGATCGTCGGCGTGTCGTGGGTGATCACCTCGTACAACCTGGTGGTCGCCGTCGCCGCCGCGGTGATCGCCGCCGTATCGCGCAGAGTCCAGCCTCGGCGCTGGGCCCAGGTCGGCCTGGTGCTGTTCACGGTCGCGTCGGTCGGCTGCGCCGCCTCGTGGAACCTGCCCGTGCTGATCGTCTTTCGGTGTGTCCAGGGGCTCGGCGCCGCCTTCCTGCTGGCGACGTCGATCTCGCTGCTCGGCGGCCTGCTCGGCGGGCGGGAGCGTGGAATCGCGCTCTGGACGACCGTCGCGGTGTTCGGTGCCGCCCTCGGACCGGTGCTGGGCGGTGTGCTCACCCAGCTCTTCGACTGGCGGGCGATCTTCGTCGTCCAGGCGCCCGTGGGCGCCGTCGCGCTGCTCGCGACGCTGGGCGAGGAAGGGAGCCCCGCTGCCGACCGGCCGGGGAGGCGCGGACGAGGCGCCCTCGCCGCAGACGCCGCGCTCGGGCTTGTCTTCGCCGCCCTCGTGGGAGCGCTTTTCCTGGCCGTCCTGCTCGTGATCACCGTCTGGGGGCTCGAGCCGGTGGTCGGGGCGCTGGTGGTCAGCGCGCTGCCGGCCGCGACGCTCGTGGCCCGTCCCTTCGGCCGCGGCATCGAGCCGCCGGTCGCGGTCGGCGGAGGCGTGTTGCTGCTCGCCGCCGGGCTGCTCGCCCTCGCCTTGCTACCGCGCGTCTCGAACGTCCTGGTCGCGGTCTCGCTCGCCTTTTGCGGCCTGGGGATCGGGCTCGCGGTGCCCGTGCTGACGCAGGTCGCCCTGCATCAGGATTCGGGCCTCGTCCGCAGCGGCGCGATCACTGTCGCCGCCCGGCACGCAGGCCTCGTACTCGCGTTGGCGCTCGTCGCTCCCCTGCTGACCAGCGCGCTCGACCGCTCCGGTGAGCGGGCGCTCCTCGGCGGCACGAAGGCGATCCTCGACGCCAACGTCCCACTGCAGAAGAAAGTGCCGATCGCGCTGGCTCTGCGCGACGCGCTCGAATCGGCCAAGGACGGCGAGGTGCCAGACCTCGGCAAGCCGTTCGACGACGCCGGCGCCCGCACGAACAACAACGTGCGCCAGGCCCGCGACTCGCTCGTGAACACGCTCGAATCTGCGTTGACGCGCGGCTTCCGCTCGTCGTTCGCGCTCTCGGCGCTGTTCGCCCTGATCGCGCTCCTCCCGGTGCTCAGGTTGAGGAGGTCGCTCTGAGACGCATCGGGATCGTGCTCGGCGCGGCAGTCGCCCTGCTCGTGGTGGAGATCGCGCTGGGAGCCTTCCACTTCGGACAGCCCAAGCTGGCCGATCCCTGCACGTCGAAGCCGGCGTTCTCGGGCGGCGGGATCGACGGCGAGATCCAGCGGTTCGCGCTCAGCGGGCTCAACGGCGCCGCCTGCAAACTGGATACGACGCGGGAGGAGCTGGTGCTCTCGTTCGTTCCGGCCGCCGGAACGAAGCGTGTGCGCTGGGACCGGAAGACGATCGAGAACGCGCTCGAGGCGGGTTTCCAGCAGGCGTTCGACGACACGAAGAAACGTGGCGTCGCCGGCCTCATCATCGGGAACATCCTCGAGGTCGTCCTCGGCGCTCCGCTGAAGTACTTCCTGGATCAGTCGAGCTAGGCGCTACTGGCCTTCGGCGTGGCCCAGGGCCTGCGCAGCTCGTCCCCGAGCCTCGCCGCCACCTGACCGATCGCCAGCCGCTCCTGCGCCAGCGAGTCGCGGTCGCGGATCGTGACGGTGTCGTCCGCGAGCGTCTGCTCGTCGACCGTGAACGCGAAGGGCGTGCCGATCTCGTCCTGGCGGCGATAGCGGCGGCCGATCGCGCCGCCCTCGTCGTACTCGACCACGTGGGAGCCGCGCAGCTCCTCGTACAGCCCGCGCGCCTTCTCGACAATCGCGGAGTCCTTCGCGATCAGCGGCAGGACGGCCGCCTTCACCGGCGCGATCGCCGGGTGCAGCCGGAGCACCGTGCGCTCGCGCCCGGCGACCTCCTCCTCGTCGTAGGCGTCGACCAGCATCGCGACGAAGATGCGCTCGATCGAAACCGCAGGCTCGATCACGTGCGGGACGTACCGCTCGGTGCCCTCAGGGCCGACGTATTCGAGCTCGGTGCCGGAGAACTCCGTGTGGCGCGTGAGGTCGTAGTCGCCGCGATTGGCTACCCCCTCGAGCTCCGACCAGCCGATCGGGTAGTCGTACTCGATGTCGCTCGTCCCCTGGGAGTAGTGCGAGCGCTCCTCCGGGCCGTGCTCCCGCACGCGCAGCTGCGAGCGCCGCAGCCCGTACTTCACGTACCACTCGAAGCGGGCGTCGATCCAGTAGCGGTACCACTGCTCGGAGTCCGCCGGCGGCACGAAGAACTCCATCTCCATCTGCTCGAACTCGCGGACGCGGAAGAGGAAGTTCCCGGGCGTGATCTCGTTGCGGAACGACTTGCCGACCTGCGCGATCCCGAAGGGCGGCCGCCGCCGTGCCAGCTGGAGCACGTTCTTGAAGTTGATGAAGATGCCCTGCGCAGTCTCCGGCCGCAGGAAGGCACGCGCCCCTGCGTCGGCCACCGGCCCGACGGTCGTCTCGAACATCAGGTTGAACTGCCTCGCCTCGGTCAGGTCGCAGTCGGGCGTGTCGCCGGGGCGCTTCGACGGCTTGCGGCCGCACCGCGAGTCCTCGAGCTTGTCGGCGCGGAAGCGGAGCTTGCAGGTGCGGCAGTCGACGAGCGGGTCGGTGAACCCCTCGACGTGCCCAGAGGCCTCCCAGACTCGGGGGTGGAGGATGATCGCGGAGTCGAGCAGGACGATGTCGTCTCGCTCGTAGACCATCGCCTCGAGCCACCGGGCTCGAATGTTGTTCTTGACCAGCACGCCGTAGTGGCCGTAGTCGAAGGTCGAGCCGATCCCGCCGTAGATCTCCGACGACGGAAACACGAAGCCGCGTCGGCGGCAGAGCGAGACGATCTTGTCCATGGTCACCGTGCCGGCCATTCCGCCGGACACTAACGGCGACGGCTACACGGGCGCGGGCAGCCTGAAGTGGAAGACGGCTCCGCCGTCGGGCGCGTTCTCGGCCGTCGCCTCGCCGCCGTGCGTCTGGGCGACATGCCGGACGATGGCGAGCCCCAGACCGGAGCCGGGCAGGTTACGTGCGCCCGCGGCACGGTAGAAGCGGTCGAACACGTGGGGAAGGTCCTCCTCCGAGATCCCCGGCCCGTGGTCGCGGACGGTCACCTCGGTCCCCGACACGTCCACGTCGACGGAGCTGCTCCACTTGGCGGCGTTGTCGAGCAGGTTGGAGACGGCCCGCTCGAGCTGGGCAGGCGCACCGCGGACGATCGACTCCTGCAGCTGCGTCCTGAACAGCACCTTCGGCGCTCGCACCTTCGCCCGCGCGACCGCGTGCTCGACGACTTCGTCGAGGCGGACGTCCTCGACCTCTGCCGGACGCTCCCGGTCGATCTCGACGAGATCGCCGACGAGAGCGCTCAGCTCCTCCACCTGGCCGGTCACGTCGGCCAGCAGCTTCTGCCGTTCGCCGGGAGGAAGCCGCTTGCCGCCGGCGAGCACCTCGATATTGGTCCGCAGGCTCGAAAGCGGCGTGCGCAGCTCGTGCGAGGCATCCGCGACCAGGCGCCGCTGCGCCTTCACCGAGGCGTCCAGGGCGACGAGCATCTCGTTGAACGCCGACGCCAGCCGGCCGAGCTCGTCCTCGTTCTGGACGTCGATTCGGCGCGTGAGGTCACGGGTCGCCGTCACTTCCTCTGCCACGGCAGTCAGATTGCGCACCGGGCGGAGCGCTGCCGTCGCGACGACGAGCCCGAGCCCACCGGCGATGCCGACGCCGAAGAGGCCGATGAAGAGCATGTACAGGCCGAGTCGGTGCAGCGTTCGATCGACCTCCGTGAGCGACCGTGCAACCTGGATTGCGAAGCCGTCCCCCACCTGGGCCGCGTAGACCCGTACGTGGGTGTCCTGGACGCTGCCGTCGGTGAAGAACGGCTTGCCGCCAGTGCCGGCGAGCCGCTTTGCGCGATCGAGACCGGGCAGATCGAACGCCGCGCCCTGACCGGTTGTATCGATCACCTGCAGAACGGTGGGCGATCCGCCGAGGCTGGCCTGCGGCCCGAGCTGGACATAGCCGACCTCGAACCCGGGCGGCGGGTGCTCGATGAAGCCGTGGGCGCGGCTGACGAGGCTCGAGTCGACCTCGCCGAGCAACTGGTGACGGACGACGACGTAGACGACGGCCGCCGACGCGGCGACCGCCGCCGCGACGGCCGCTGCCGCCAGCAGGGTGACGCGGAGGCGGAAGCTCATCGGCTCGTTCTTGGCCGTTGAGGGCGGGGTGCGAGGGGAACGGGGTGGTTCCCCAGGACGGTCGGCCTCTGGAAGAACGGGGTGCGTGGGGGAAACATGGTTTCCCCCATGGGAGCGCGCCGCAGGCGAGCGACGCTCATTCCGGTGGCTCGCGAAGGGCGTAGCCGACGCCGCGCACCGTCTGGATCAGGCGCGGCTCGCCGCCTGCCTCCGTCTTGCGCCGCAGGTAGCCGACGTACACCTCCAGCGAGTTCGAGCTCGGGCCGAAGTCGTAGCCCCAGACGCGGTCGAAGATCACGTCGCGCGTCAGCACCTGCCGCGGGTTGCGCAGAAAGAGCTCGAGCAGCAGGAACTCGGTTCGGGTGAGCTCGATCGGCCGGTCGGCCCGCCGCACCTCGTGCGTGGCCGGGTCGAGCGTGAGGTCGGCAAAGGAGAGCGGCCCCTCGTCGCCGCCGGTGCGCCGCAGGAGCGCCCGCAGCCGGGCGAGCAGCTCCTCGAGCGCAAAGGGCTTGACCAGATAGTCGTCCGCGCCGGCATCGAGGCCGGCGACGCGATCGTCGACCTCGTGACGTGCCGTCAGCATGAGCACCGGCGTCCGGTTGCCCATCCGCCGCAGCGCCTGGCAGGTGTCGATGCCGTCCATCACCGGCATCAGGACGTCGAGCACGATCGCGTCGGCGCTCCGCCCAGCCAGCGCCAGCAGCGCCTTTTGCCCGTCCTCGGCAAGCTCCACCTCGTAGCCTTCGAGACGCAGCGCTCGTTCGAGCGCCTCCCTGACGGCGCGCTCGTCGTCCACGACCAGAATGCGCATGGTGAAAGTGTCCCCGATCCACCTGAAAGCAGCGTGAGACAGATGGCCGCCTCGCCGGTGGAGCTGCACATCGTCTCGGACGCCACCGGCGAGACCGCGACCCGGCTCGTCGCGGCGCTCGAGGCCCAGTTCCCCGAGCAGCCGTTCGAGGAGATCCGCCACCCGCGGGTCGAGACCGTGGACGACCTGCGCCTGGTGATCGACCGCGCGAAGGGCCGTCCTGCGGTCGTTGTCTACACGATCGTCAAGCCGGAGCTGCGCGACGCTCTGCGGGACTTCTGCCGTCGCGCGAAGCTCCACTACTGCGACATCCTCGGGCCTCCGCTGACCGCGATCGCGAAGATCTCCGGCCAGGCGGCGCAGATGGCTCCGGGTGTGCGCCACCCGCTCGACTCCGCCTACTTCCGGCGGATCGCGGCGATCGAGTTCGCCGTCAAGTTCGACGACGGCATGGGAGGCGGCCTTCCGGCAGCCGACATCGTGCTGGTCGGTGTCTCGCGTACCTCGAAGACGCCGCTCTCGATGTACCTCGGGTACATGGGCTACAAGACCGCCAACGTCCCGGTCGTGCAGGGGATCGACCCGCCGCCGGAGCTCTTCGAGCTCGATCCGGCCAAGATCGTCGGATTGACGATCGACGCGAGCCGCCTGGCAGAGATCCGCCAGGAACGCGTGCGGCAGATGCGGGCCAACCCGAAGGCGTACGCCGAGCTGGTCGACATCTACGGCGAGCTCGAGCACGCCGACGCGATCCACCGTCGGCTCGGCTGTCCTGTCCTGGACATCACCGAGCTCTCGATCGAGGAGACCGCCTCGCGGGTGGTCAAGCTGGTCGAGGAGCGGAAGCGGGCGGCGGGCGCAAAGCAGTGAAACCGAAACCGCCCGTCTCGATCCCACGGTGGACGCTCTGGTGGTTCCTGCTCGCGATCGGGATCTTCCTGTTCTACGTCTTGCTCACGCCGATCTGGATCGGGCTGCGCGCGCTCGCCTGGGTCGCGGAGTTCAAGGCGCGGCGTCGGCGCTAGCGACCAGGAGCTGTGCCTCGAGAGGCGTCTCGCTGCCCGGTTCGAGCCGGTACGCAGTCGCGCCCTCGCGCGCCGTCCAGACCCCGGCCAGCTCGGTGCCGACGAAGTGCAGTGCGACGCGGTCGTCGGCGGCATATCCGGCGGGGAACCCGTCGGCCACCAGCCGCCGGTAGACGGGACGGCGATGGTCCTCGCTGTCGTAGTGCGGGCACGCGCTTCCCGGAAGGAGCCCGAGGCCGTCCCTCATCCCCGCGAGCTGTGGCCCGAACGAGTCCGTCACCCCCGCCTCGAACCAGCAGATCATCCCGGCGCTCCAGCCGGCGAGGACGACACCGGTCTCCCATGCCTCCCGCAGCAACGCGTCGAACCCGTGGACGCGCCAGATCGCGAGCATGTTCGCCGTGTTCCCTCCGCCCACCATGATCACGTCCTGGCCGAGCACGAGGCCGCGCAGGTCAGCCGGAGGCCACGGGAAGAACTCGAGGCGGCTGATCTGGGCGCGTTGACGGAGCTGGTCGTAGATCCGGAGCGCGTCCCACGGATCCTCGGCGCCGGCCGTGCCGACCCAGAGCACGCGAGGGGACGGCCGGACCAGGCCGAGCACATGGTCGAAGAGCTCCGACGCATGGCCCCCGACAGCGACGATCTGGCGTTCAGACATCCGCATAAGATTGCCCGGCGCCATGCGCTATGTCTACGACTTCGACGAGTCTTCCGACGGCGGCCGCGAGCTGCTCGGAGGCAAGGGGGTCGGGTTGGCGGAGATGACCCAGCTCGGTGTTCCCGTGCCCGCGGGCTTCACGATCACCACCGAAGCCTGCCGGTCCTACATGCGCGCCGGCGGTCAGATCCCCGACGGTCTCGCGGACGAGGTGGCGCGGCACGTCGAGAGCCTCGAGGCGAAGGCGGGCAAGCGCTTCGGCGACCGGGCCGACCCGCTGCTCGTCTCGGTTCGCTCCGGCGCCGCGATCTCGATGCCGGGGATGATGGACACGATCCTGAACGTCGGGCTCGACGACGAGTCGGTCGAGGGGTTGGCGGCGACCACCGGCAACCGCCGCTTCGCGTACGACTCGTACCGGCGGCTCATCCAGATGTACGGCGAAACCGTCGACGGTGTCGACGGCCACCGCTTCGAGCAGGAGCTCTCGGCACTGAAGCGCGAGCGCGGCGTCGACCAGGACGTCGACCTGAGCGACACCGACCTCGCCGAACTGGTCGCACGCTTCAAGCAGATCTACGAGGACGAGACGGGCCGCGGGTTCGCCCAGGACGCGCGCGAGCAGCTCAGCCGTGCGGTCGAGGCCGTCTTCCAGTCGTGGGACACGCCGCGCGCGCAGGTGTACCGCCGTGCGCATGACATTCCCGACGATCTCGGCACCGCGGTCAACGTCGTCCAGATGGTTTTCGGGAACAAGGGCGGCACCTCGGCGACCGGCGTCGCGTTCACGCGCGACCCCTCGACGGGCACGGCCGGCGTCTTCGGCGAGTTCCTGGTCAACGCGCAGGGGGAGGACGTCGTCGCGGGCATCCGTACCCCGGAGCCGCTGGCGCGGATGGAGGAGGTCCTGCCGGAGGCGTTTGGTCAGTACATCGAGACGATCCGCCGCCTCGAGGAGCACTATCGCGACGTCCAGGACACCGAGTTCACGGTCGAGGAAGGCCGGCTCTACCTGCTGCAGACGCGAACCGCGAAACGGACGGCTGCGGCGGCGCTGAAGACAGCGGTCGACATGGTGGACGAAGGGCTGATCTCGCGCGAGGAGGCCGTCGCGCGGATCGACCCGATGCAGCTCGACCAGCTCCTCCACCCAATGCTCGACCCGAAGGCGTCGCTGGACATCGCCGCGAAGGGTCTGAACGCCTCGCCCGGTGCGGCGGTCGGCGAGATCGTCTTCGACGCCGACACGGCGGAGGACCGCGGGCGGGCTGGCGACAGCGTGATCCTGGTCCGCTGGGAGACGACCCCGGACGACATCAACGGGATGATCTTCGCGCAGGGGATCCTGACCGCCCACGGTGGGATGACCTCGCACGCAGCGGTGGTCGCTCGTGGGATGGGAAAGCCCTGCGTCGCCGGCTGCGAGGGCCTGTCGCTCGACCTCGAGACCAAGACGGCGCGGATCGGCGAGCACGAGCTCCGCGAGGGTGACGTGATCACGATCGACGGCGGCACCGGCTCGGTGATCGTCGGCGAGGTCGCGCTGGTCCCGCCGCAGATCAACGAGGACTTCCAGACGATCCTCGGCTGGGCCGACGACCTGCGGAGGCTGGGCGTGCGCGCGAACGCCGACAACCCCGACGATGCCGCCAGGGCCCGCGAGTTCGGCGCCCAGGGCATCGGCCTCTGCCGCACCGAGCACATGTTCTTCGGCGACGAGCGGCTTCCCGTGGTGCAGGAGATGATCCTCGCCTCGACCGAGGACGAGCGCCGGGCGGCGCTCGACCGGCTGCTCCCGCACCAGCAGGCCGACTTCGAGGGGATCTTCGAGGCGATGGCGGGCCTGCCGGTCACGATCCGGCTGCTCGATCCGCCGCTGCACGAGTTCCTGCCCTCGCTGGAGGAGGCGGCGGACGAGCGCATGCGCGCGCGGATCCGGACGCTGAGAGAGGCGAACCCGATGCTCGGCTCCCGCGGCTGCCGGCTGGGGCTGATGTACCCCGAGATCTACGAGATGCAGGTGCGGGCGATCGTCCGGGCCGCGATCGCCGTGCGCGAGCGAACGGGGGACGCGCCCCTCGTCGAGGTCATGCATCCGCTGGTCGGCTTCCGCGAGGAGCTCCGCCGGCTACGCGAGTTGACCGTTTCGGTCGCCTCGGAGGAGGGCGAACTCGACTACCTCGTCGGCACGATGATCGAGCTGCCGCGGGCCTGCATCCGTGCCGACGAGATCGCCGAGGAGGCCGACTTCTTCTCGTTCGGCACGAACGACCTGACGCAGACCGCGCTCGGTTTCTCGCGTGACGACGCCGAGGGCAAGTTCCTCACGCGCTATCTCGAGGACGGCGTGCTCGAGCGCAACCCATTCGAAGTGCTCGACGAGGAGGGTGTCGGCGACCTGATGGAGATCGCCGTCGAACGTGGCCGTGGCGCAAAGGTCGACCTCAAGCTCGGCATCTGCGGCGAGCACGGCGGCGAACCGCGCTCGGTGGCCTTCTGCCACCGGATCGGGCTCGACTACGTGTCGTGCTCGCCGTTCCGCGTTCCGCTCGCACGCCTCGCAGCGGCGCAGGCGGCGCTGGCCGAGACGGGCGTGGAAGCGGCCGTCGCGGGCGGCTAGGCGGGCGGTGGCGCGCCCAGTGGCGTAATGCACTTCCGGTAGATCGACTTGCTCTGCGGCTTGCTGCCGAGATCGTAGATCGAGCCGGGCTTGCTCTCGTAGTACGCGGTCATCTGCGTGCGACGGTGCGTCTTGATGAAGTCGCAGATGCGCTGGACGAAGACAGGATCGTCGACCCCCTGGAGGCCCCACTCCGGCAGCGAGTACGGCTTGTTCTTGTGGGCGTCGTACAGCGCCTGGTTCTCTTCGAACGACCCGCTGCCGGGCGACGACGAGTACATGTCGTTGCCGATCATGTCGGTGCACCCGTCGCCGGGGTAGTAGCGCGCGGCCGGATTGGCGCCGTGCTCGACGCCGGCGAGGGGACTCCAGATCACCCGTAGACGGCCCGGATACGGGTTGACGACGAGATCCTGGGCGACCGGAGGGAGCCCCTGCGCCTTCAGCCGGGCGTTGACCTGGGCCTTGGAGCCGCCGTGGAGCAGGATGAAGATGCGGCAGAACGCGCTCTGGTACGCCGGAGGCGAGTGGGCGGCGTCGTGCTTGCGCTCGTACGAGTAGAGGTTGATCGGGTTGTTCATCTCGGCCATCGGACGGACGTAGACGAGCTTGCCGAAGTCGCCGATCGCGGCGTTCAGGGCGACGATGTACGCGTCGCCGCGTCCGGCGGCGATCGCGGCCGGCGTGATCGCCTCTTTCCTGCTCGGCCCGGCGGCCGTGCCGAGGTGGAACATCGGTACGGGGCCGAACATCGTCATCAGGTTCTTGAACGGCGAGCCATAGCTCTGCCCCTGCCCCCAACCGAGGAATGCCTGGTGCACGGCCGACTGCTGGCCCGCGAGCTGCCTGAAGTGGTCGATGTTTCCGGTGATGCCGAGCAGCACCTTCGGCCCGGCCGCGGTTCCGGTCGAGACGAGCGTGAGCGCGAGAACTGCAGCGGCGGCGGCTCGGCGCATCCCGCCGGAGCCTACTACGCCATGCCGCGTGTTTTCAGATATGCGATCAGGACCGCTCCTGCTGCGATCACCACCAGGGTGACTGCTCCGATCGGGCTCAGCCGGCTGTATGCAGCGTGTGCCCGTCCGAACTTCGTGAACGCGAGCGTGCAGAGGATTCCGCCGATCAGGCCGCCGATGTGACCCCCGACCGAGATGTTCGGCACGGCAAAGCTGATCGCCAGGTTGATCACGATCAGCATCAGGTAGTTCCCCATCGGAGAGCCGGTCGCCTGCCACTCGAGGACGAGACCCGCCCCGAGCAGGCCGAAGATCGCGCCCGAGGCGCCGACGGTGATCGCGTTCGGGCTCGCGACCAGCGCGCCGGCGGCTCCCGCGAGGCCCGAAACGAGGTAGAGGCCGATGTACCGCGCTCGGCCGAGTGCCAGCTCGACGGGCGCGCCCAGCCACCAGAGGGCGAGCATGTTGAAGGCGATGTGGATCAGGCTGGCGTGCAGGAACGCCGACGTGATCAGCCGCCACCAGTCGCCGCCCGCAACGCCTCCGTAGAGGTGGCCGTCGATGAACGCACGTCCCCCGAAGAGCGCCCAGTCGTTGAACAACCGCCCGCCTGGGTCGTTCAGACCCGCGCCCTGCGCGACCGTTATCAGGAAGACGACGGCGTTGATCGCGACCAGGATCTTGGTGACGATCGCGTCGCTCGCGCGCAGGCTCGTCGTCCTCCGTACTGCGCGCTGCGCACGCTGCTGGACGTTGCCGCTGCTGCCGTCTGCCGCCGCGTGGTCGGGACAGCGCAGGCCCACCGGCGCGAAGGTCACGCAGTCGGTGCAGATCGGGCGGCCGCATTCCGAGCACGACAACCCCGTCTCCCGGCCGGGATGGCGATAGCAGGTTGCCACGTCACGGTTAGCGTACCGGGCGACCATGCGCGCCCATGTCGCCTTCACGCCGGACGAAACCGCCTCGGCAGCCGTCGCGGTCGTGGTCGACGTCCTGCGCGCCACCTCGACGATCCCGCAGGCCCTGGCCGCCGGCTACCGGCGCGTGCTCTGCTGCGCCGAGATCGAGGAGGCGCGACGGCTGCGCGGCGAGATCGAGGGCTCGCTCGTCGGTGGAGAGCGGGACGCCGTGCGGATCGACGGGTTCGACGTCGGCGCCTCGCCACGGGAGTTCCTCGAGCCGCGCGCAGACACGCTGATCCTGTCGACGACGAACGGCACAAGGACGATCCTGTGCGCGGCCGAGCGGTGTCAGGTCGTCCTGCTCGGCTCGCTGTTGAATCTCGGCGCGGTCGCCGAAGAGGTTCGCGGGCGCGGAGAAGACGTGGTCGTCGTCTGCGCAGGCTTCAAGGGAGCGTTCGCGCTCGACGACGCCTACTGCGCCGGGCGGATCGTCGCGCTGCTCGGTGCCGAGCGCAGCGATGCTGCCATCGCGGCCGAGTTGGTCGCGGGGTCGTTCGCCGATGCGCACACGGCGCTACTCGCTCGCACGTACGGCCCGCCGGGGCTCGAGGAGGACATCCTGTTCTGCTCCCGCGAGAGCGTGCTCCCCGTGGTGCCGCGGCTTGCGGCCGTGACGGACGGCGCCGCCGAGATCGTGGCCTGAGCTGCCGGCGCCGTAAGGAGCCGCGGCAGTGCATGGCGGGCAGGTTGCGTCGATCCGTACGATCAGAGCATGCTCGAGAAGGTCAACCCGGGGGAGAAGCTCGCGCTCTTCGACGAGCAGTGGAGCCCCAAGATCGTCGCCGAGCTGAACGACGCCTACGTCAAGGTCGTGAAGCTCGAGGGCGAGTTCGTCTGGCACCATCACGACGACGAGGACGAGCTCTTCTGGGTGGTCTCCGGCCGACTGCGAATGGAGCTCCGCGACGGCGAGGTGCTCCTCGACCCCGGCGAGCTGCTGGTCGTACCGAAAGGGGTCGAGCACCGGCCGGTCGCGGACGGCGAGACGCACGTCGTCCTGATCGAGCCGAAGACCACCCTGAACACGGGCAACGTCCGCGGCGAGCGGACGGTGGACGAGCTCGACCGGATCTAGGTGCTCGCGCGAGCCGTCGCCTGCCTGACGGTTCTGGCGGCGGCCGGCGCCGCGGGCTCGCCGATGCCGACGGCGATCGTGCGCGACACCGGCGACAACAGCGGGGCGGTGTCCGCAGGAGGCTGGCTGGCGTGGATGCACAGCGCGACCCCCAACCCGCTGCCGCCTGCAAGCCACACAGTCGTGCTCGTGCGCCGCCGCGCCGGGCCTGCCTGGCGGGCGAACCCGCGGGGCACCTACGCGCAGACCGGAGGCATCGACGGGCGGACGCTCGTCATCCAGCTGATCCGGGGCGGCACTTCCAAGCTGGCCGAGATCGATCTCGGGAACCGGAAGCTGACGATGCTGCCCCTCGATGCCCGAACGAGCGCGTGGCTCTGGCGGCCGAGCGTGTCCGGTCGGCGACTGCTCTACGGCCGCATCGACTACGCCCAGGGCACCTACGGCATCGTGCTCGCCGACCGGGTCACGGGTACGACGAGCGAGCTTGCCGTGGTGGGCGGACATGCGGCCTACGCGGCTCCAGGTCAGTCAACGGGCACTACGCCGTCTGGATCGGCTGCCCGGACAACCAGTGCCATGCCTACCGGTACGACATCCGGACGGGACGACGAGTTCGCATGCCGCTGCTCGGGGGCTACGCGTACACGCAATTCGGGCCGTCGGTGGCGCGAGACGGCACCGTCTACTACGGCAACATGCGCGCCTGCGGCGACGTCCGGCTCGTGCGCTGGCGAGACGGTTCGGTGAAGACGATCCTCCGCTTCCCGCCACGCACCGCGTTCGTCTACAGCTACGTCGAGAACGGCCCGCAGCGCGCGATCTACTACGACCGGGTCGGCTGCGACCGCGACGACCTGTCGAGCATCTACCGGATCGTCGACCGCTAGCCGGCTGCGGCGATCGAGACGACCGTCGCCTGCCAGGTGATCTTCGGCGCCTGGACATCGACCGTCTCGCCGACGCGCTTCCCCAGCAGCGCGGTGCCGAGCGGGGAGGAGGGGGACGTCGTCCCGTTGCCGCCGAGGCCGGAGATCTCGACCTCGATCCGGCTGCCCGTCTCGTCCTCGACCACGACCCGCGATCCGACCGCGACCACGTCGGGATCGCCGCCCTGGACGATCTCAGCGTCCTCGAGCCGCGCCCGCAAAATAGTGATCTTGCGTTCGAGCAGACCCTGCTCGTTCTTGGCGGCGTGGTACTCGAAGTTCTCGGAGAGGTCGCCGTGCCCGCGCGCGACCGCGATCGCCTCGACGATCTCCTTCCGCCGCGGCCCCTCCAGCTCGGCGAGCTCGGCCTCGAGCTGGGCATGCTGCTCCTTCGTCAGGTGCTCTCCCACAGGTCCAGCGTACCGTTCTGCCGACGCTAGCCGGCCGTCGGCCAACGGGGAGAGCGGCCCTCGAGGCGCTCGAGACCGGCCCAGTCCGCGCGCGCCGGCGCGAAGACCTCGACGGCCACGGCTCCCTCGGAGCCGGTCCGTACCTCGTGCGGCACGTCGGCGGGGATGCGCCATGTCCCGCCCGGCTCGACCCACCGTGTCTCATCTGCGATCCGGAATTCGAGCCGGCCGGAGACCAGGACGCCGACCTGCTCGTTCTCGTGACGGTGCTCGGGGACGACACTGTCCGGATCGAGCTCGATCACGGCGAGGGTCACGCGCTCGCCCTCGACGACGCGTCCCGTGACGCCCTCCCAGATGCGCTGCGCGTCGAGATCCCCGAGGTCGGCGAACGGTCCGGAGCTGTTCATCTCGGTCATCATCGCAGTTGGATGATCGGACGCCTCTGGCACGGGTGGACCACACCTGGCGACGCGATTCGCTACGAGCAGCACCTTCGCCAGGAGACCTTTCCGGGGCTGAGCGAGATCGAGGGCTACGTGAACGGCTACGTCCTCCGGCGTGATTCCGCCGATCGCGTCGAGTTCGCCGTGCTGACCCTGTGGGAGTCGCTGGCGGCGATCCGGACGTTCGCCGGCGACGACTACGAGACCGCGGTCATCTCGCCCGCGGCGCGCCGTGTCCTCGGCGGCTTCGACGAGCGTGTCACCCACTACGAGGTCGCGATCGGGCCCGTGGTCGACCGTGACAACTGAGCCCCAGACCTGGCACCACGGGTTCGTCGCCGTGTGGTGGACCGAGTTCAATCGCGGCAGGCCGGAGATCGACGTCTTCATCGCGCGCCCGGACTAGGCCGGGGCGAGCCCGCGGGCCTTGCGGCTCGTCGCGGACTGCCGCTTCTGCGCCGAGAGCTCGACCTTCCGGAGCCGGACGTTCCGCGGCGTGACCTCGACGCACTCGTCGTCGCGGATGAACTCCAGTGCCTGGTCGAGCGGCAGCGGCCGCGGCGGGATTAGGCGGACGAGCTCGTCGGAGGTCGACGAGCGCATGTTCGTCAGCTTCTTCTCCTTGGTGGCGTTCACGTCCAGGTCGTCGGCGCGGGCGTTCTCGCCGACGATCATCCCCTCGTAGACGTCGACCCCCGGGGCGACGAAGAGCGAGCCGCGCTCCTGGAGGTTGAGCAGCGCGAATGCGGTCGTCCTGCCCGAGCGGTCGGCGACGAGCCCTCCGGTCGGCCGTGTCCGCAGCTCGCCGTGCCAGGGCTCGAATGCTTCGAAGACGTGGTGGAGGATCCCCGTACCGCGGGTCTCTGTGAGGAACTCGGTGCGGAAGCCGATCAGCCCGCGTGCGGGCACGAGCACCTCCATCCGTACCCAGCCGGTGCCGTGGTTGACGAGCGACTCGGTCCGGCCCTTGCGCAGCGCGAAGAGCTGGGTGACGACGCCGAGGTACTCCTCCGGCACGTCGACGGACACCCGCTCGACCGGCTCGTGCACCTTGCCGTCGACGAGTCGGGTGACGACCTGCGGCTTGCCGATCGTCAGCTCGAAGCCTTCGCGGCGCATCTGCTCGACCAGCACCTCCAGCTGGAGCTCCCCTCGGCCCTGCACCTCCCACGTGTCCGGGCGCTCGGTGGCGAGGACTCGGAGCGAGACGTTGCCGACGAGCTCCGAGCGCAGCCGTGCCTCGACGCTCGACGCCGTCACCTTGTCGCCCTCCCGGCCGGCGAGCGGCGACGTGTTGATCCCGACCGTCATCGAGAGGGACGGCTCGTCGACCGTGATCGCCGGCAGCGGTCTGGGGTCGTCCGGATCGGCCAGCGTCTCGCCGATCGTCACCTCCGGGATTCCGGCGACGGCGATGATCTCGCCCGGGCCCGCCTCGTCGGCCTCGACCCGCTTGAGCGCATCGGTCACGTACAGCTCGGTCACCTTCGCCCGCTCGATCGTCCCGTCGGCGCGACACCATGCGACCTGCTGCGCGCCCCTGATCGACCCCTGCACCACCCGGCAGAGCGCGAGGCGGCCGACATATGGGGAGGCGTCGAGATTCGTGACCAGCGCCTGGAGCGGGTGACCCTCCTCATACGTGGGCGCAGGAATGCGCTCGACGATCAGGTCCAGGAGTGGCTGGAGATCGTCCGCCAGCGCATCCGCCTCCGGCCCGGCTCGGCCTGCGCGGGCATTGCAATAGACGATCGGGAACTCGATCTGGCTCTCGTCGGCGTCGAGGTCGAGGAACAGCTCGTAGACCTCGTTCACGACCTCGGCGATCCGCGCATCGGGCCGATCGACCTTGTTCACGACGAGGATCACCGGCAGCCGCGCCTCGAGCGCCTTGCGCAGCACGAAACGGGTCTGGGGGAGAGGGCCTTCGCTCGCGTCGACGAGCAGGAGGACGCCGTCGACCATCGTCAGGCCGCGCTCGACCTCGCCGCCGAAGTCCGCATGCCCCGGCGTGTCGACGATGTTGATCTTCGTCTCGCGGTAGCGGACGGCCGTGTTCTTGGCCAGGATCGTGATTCCCTTCTCGCGCTCCAGGTCGCCCGTGTCCAGGACCCGCTCGGCGACGTCCTGATTCGCGCGGAACGCTCCCGACTGCCAGAGCATCGCGTCGACGAGCGTGGTCTTGCCGTGGTCGACGTGCGCGACGATGGCGATGTTCCGGATGTCTGACCGCTCGGGCACCGGCCGAGAGTACCGGCGGCGCTTGTCCGAACAGGACCACTCTTGACAGGAGAACGTGTGTTCGTATAGAACATATGTTCCCATGATCGCCTGCATCCTCGTCCCCGGATTCGAGCTCCAGGCCGCGTTGCACGACCGGCCGCGGCTCTGCCTCCGGGCAGCGGCGTTGGCGCCGCTGCCGGGAACCGAGCCGCTGCTCGGCCCCGTCACCGCCGCCGCGGAGGCCGCCGGCGTCCGATCCGGCATGCGGCTGGGGGAGGCCCTCGCCACGTGTCCGTCGCTCGTCCTGGTGGAGCGCGATGCCCTGCTGGTTCAAACCGAGTGGGAGCAGGTGATCCGTCGGCTCGAGGACAACGGGTTCGCGGTCGAGCCGGTCGAGCCCGGCTGTCTCTACTTCGACACGCGCGGAGTGGAGCGGCTCTACGGCGGCGTCGCGGCGTCGTTGAAGCGCGCCCTCGCGGCCGTCGGCTCCACCTGGAACGCCACTGCCGGGGCCGCCGATCGCCGCTTCGCCGCCCTCGCCGCGGCGGCGATCGCGCGGCCGGGCCAGGCCGTGGTCGTCGATGACGAGCGCACCAGGGAGTTCCTCGCGCCGCTGCCACTCACGTTGATGCCACTCGAAGAAGGGCGGCGCGCCGAGCTCCAGGACCTCGGAATCAAGAAGATCGGACAGCTTGCCGGGCTACCGGGCAGCGCCGTCGCCGAACGATTGGGGCCGGACGGCCGGCGCGCCTGGAGCCTGGCGAGAGCTGAGGACGCGACGAAGGTCACCGCGCGCACGCCGGCAACCGACCTCGTCGAACGGCTCGAATTTCCCGAGGCGGTCGCGAACGAGCTGACCCTCCGCCACGCATTGACGGCACTGCTCGACCGGATCCTCGCCCGCCCCGAGCGCGGCGGGCGAGAGATCCGCAAGGTCGCGCTCTCGGCGCGACTCGTCGGCGGAGGCTCGTGGCGTCGCACCATGACGCTTCGCGAGCCGAGCGGGGAGCGGGGGACTCTGCGGGCGGCGCTCGGGCCGAAGCTCGCAGAGCTCCCCGCGCCCGTTCTCAGCCTGGGCCTCGAGCTGCTGACGCTGAGCGAGTCCGAGGGTCGCCAGCTCGCCCTCGTCCCCCCCGAAGGTGAAGAGCTCGAGACCCGTCTCCAGGAGGGCCTGCGCCAGGTCCGCGCGCACGCCGGCGCCGGAGCGGTCGCCACCGTCGTCGAGGTCGCACCGTGGTCACGGATCCCGGAACAACGCGCGCTGCTCGTTCCGCGCGACTGACGAGCCCGACAGGTGTCGGCAAGGCTCAATGCTGCTGCAAGACTCAATGAGCCGCGTCCCGCTCTCGTCGCCGAAGGCTTCGACGGGTCGCCGCAGCGGGTGAACCGGCAGGGGGTCGAGGTCGTCCGCGAGGAATGGCGTGTCCTCGACCGGTGGTGGACCGAGGAGCCGGTCAACCGGCGCTACTTCGAGGTCGTGCTCGAGAGCGGCCAGAACGTCGTCGTCTTCCGCGACGACGAGCGGGGCTGCTGGTTCTCCCAGCGCGGAGCGTGATTGGCCGAGCTGGCCGATATGGACATGCAGGGCCTGACTCCCGACGAGATCGAGGTGGCGAAGCTGGCCGGACAGCTCTACCTCAAGTTCAAGCAGCTGCCGCAGGCGCACCCTGCCGACCTGGGCGAGATGGCGCACCACGTCCATGCCATCGGGCGGATCGTGTTCGCGCGGGCAGCGATCCGCGCCCACCCCGAGCACTGGACGTTCAAATAGTGCGCTTACTGGCGACGGACAGCTTCGGCGAAGCCGGCGTCCGGACCGTGGACGTTGAGGAGAGTGACACGGCGGCTGTCGTTGACGAAGCCGTGTCGGGCCCCCGGCAGTGCGGCGTAGAAGGTGTCGACGCCAGAACGCACCACCTCCTCTCCGAGTACGAGACCGGCCTCGCCGTCGAGCACGAAGAACGTGTCGACCTGGTCGTCGTGGTCATGGGCGGAGATCCCCGGCCACTCGGGGTCGGCCTCGAGCCGAAGCACGGAGATTTCCGGCAGGGCGCCGAGGATCGTGATCGTCCGGTCCTCGCGCTGGAAGCGCTCACCTCCGCCGGGCGGTGTGACGATCGCGTCGGCGGCCGGCCTGCCGCCGTCCGCAGGCGGGGGGTGCTGATCGAAGGTACCCCGCCCGCGGAGGTAGTCGGCGAAGCCGGAGCCCGGCGTATGGAAGTTGAGGAACCGCAGCTCTCCCGGCCCGTCGTTGTCGAAGCCGTGCACGACACCCGGCGGCACCATGATCAACGTGCCGGCGGATGCCGCCACGCGCTCCAACGTGGGCCCGATCTGCAGGGCCAGCTCGCCCGCGAGCACGTAGAACGCATCGACGTGACGGAGGTGGACGTGCGGCTCGGCCCCGCGCTCTCCCTCCGCATGACGGGTCCAGGTGACGTTCAGCCAGTCGTGGTCGCAGAGGATCCGCAGCTCGCGGTTCGGCGTGTCGCTGATCGCCTCCCCCTCGTGGACTCCTAGGAGGCGAGCCTGGCCTACGTCGAGCTCCATTGCCACTCAGCGTATTCGTTCCTCGACGGCGCCTCGCTGCCCGACGAGCTCGCCGCCCGCGCCGCCGACCTCGGCTACGAGGCGCTTGCGCTCACCGACCACGACGCCGTCTGCGGCTCGCTCGAGTTCGCCCATGCAGCCAAGGCGTTCGGCGTCCGGCCGATCACCGGCTCCGAGCTGACGCTGTCCGGCGGTGCCCACGTCACCCTGCTCGTCGAGACGCCGAAGGGATACGCGAACCTCTGCCGCCTGCTCACCGAGGCGCACGCCGGCACGCGGCCGAAGGATGGCGCCGAGCCGCTCCCGCCCGAGCTGTCGCTCGAGTCGCTGCTCGCCTACGCCGACGGTCTCGTCTGCCTGTCCGGCTGCGCACGACACGGCTTGGGAACGCGCGATCCGAATGCAGCAGCCCGCGTCGAAGCCGCGTTCGAAGACCGCTTCTACGTCGAGCTCCAGCGCCCGTACGAGCGGGGCGACGCCCGCCGTATCGCCGCCCTGCGGGAGCTCGCCCGCGATCTCGGCGTCGCCACCGTCGTCACCGGCGACGTCCACGCGCACCACGAGCAGCGCAGCGCCCTCCAGGACGCCCTGGTCGCGATCCGCTGCCGCACTTCGCTCGACGGCTGCGAGCAGGAGCGGAGAGGGAACCACGAGGCCGTCCTGCTCGCGCCCGAGGAGATGGTCGATCGCTTCCCGCGGGACCGCGACGCCGTGCTCCGCACCGCCGAGGTCGCCGCCGGCCTGACGTTCGACCTGACCGAGGAGCTCGGCTATCGCTACCCCGACTTCTCCGACGGCTTCGATACCCCCGACGGCCAGCTCCGCGACGTCTGCGAGCGCGCCTTCGCGGAACGCTACAACCACTCCTCGTACCGCACCCGGGCGCGCGCACGGCTGCGGGAGGAGCTCGCCCTGATCTCGGAGTTGAAGCTCGCCGGTTTCTTCCTTCTGCACTGGGAGGTGCTCGAGCTCGCACGCGAGGTCGCCGTCGAGGTGCGCGGCCCCGGCTCACCTCGCCACGCGCTCCCGCCCGGCCGTGGCCGCGGCAGCTCGGTCGGCTCGATCGTCTGCTACCTGACCGGCCTCTCACACGTCGACCCCGTCGAGACCGACCTGTCGATCGGTCGCTTCCTCAACCGCGAGCTGGTCTCGGCTCCGGACATCGACCTCGACTTCCCCCGCGACATCCGCGAGAAGCTGATCGTCCGGGTCACCGAGCGGTACGGTCGCGAGCACGCCGCCCTCGTCGCCGCCTTCTCGACCTACCACTCGCGTGGGGCGATCCGCGATCTCGGCAAGGCGCTCGGCCTGCCCGCGGCCGAGCTCGAACGGCTCGCGCGCGTCACCGAGGGGAACCCGCACCGCGTCGCCGAAGAGGTCGAACGGCTCCCCGGGAGTCACGCCTCCGCCCGCTGGCGGGCGCTCGGGGCGCTCGCGCACGAGATCGCCGGGCTTCCGCGGCACATCTCCCAGCACCCGGGCGGGATGGTCATCTCCAGCCGGCCGCTGGTCGAGCTCGTCCCCGTCCAGCCGGCGGCGATGGAGGGGCGCCAGATCTGTCAGTGGGACAAGGACTCTTGTGCCGACGCGGGTTTCCTGAAGATCGACCTGCTCGGCCTCGGGATGCTCTCCGCCGTCGAGGACTGCGTCGACCAGATCGCCCGCCTGCGCGGAACGACGATCGACCTCTCCCGCGTCCCACTCGACGACCGGGACGTCTACGCCGAGATCCAGCGCGCCGACACCGTCGGCGACTTTCAGATCGAGAGCCGCGCCCAGATGCAGAGCCTCCTGCGCACGAGGCCGGAGAACCTGGACGACCTGACCATCCAGGTCGCGCTCGTTCGGCCGGGCCCGATCCAGGGTGGGGCGGTCCACCCATATATCGAGAGGCGACAGAAACTCCGAGAGGACCCGTCGTACGTCCCACCGGTCGACCACCCGTCGCTGGCCGAGCCTCTCCGTGACACGCTCGGTGTCGTCGTCTTCCAGGACCAGGTGCTGGAGGTGGCAATGGCACTCGCAGGCTTCACCGTCGGGGAGGCCGAGGGCCTGCGCCGGGCGATGAGCCGCAAGCGCAGCGAGGAAGCGATCGAGGCGCTGCGCTCACGTTTCGTCGCGGGTGCGCTGGCACAGGGCGTCGACGGTGAGCTCGCGAACGCGATCTACGACAAGCTGGCCGGCTTCTCGGGATTTGGCTTCCCGAAGTCGCACTCGGCCGCGTTCGCCCTTCTCGCCTACCAGTCCGCCTGGCTGCGCCACCACTACCCGGCCGAGTTCCTCTGCGCCCTGCTGAACGCCCAGCCGATGGGCTTCTACCCGCCAGCCAGCCTCGTCCGCGACGGCCAGCGGCGCGGGGTGGAGGTGCTCCCGCCGGACATCAACCTGAGTTCTGCCAAGTGCGTGAACGACGGCGGGGCGGTCAGGATCGGCCTCGGCTACGTGCGCTCGGTCGGCGAGGAGGAGGCCGGGACCGTCGCCGCCGGGCAGCCGTACGCCGACGTCGCCGACCTGGCCCGCCGAGCGCCGGTGAACCGAGCCGCACTCGATGCGCTGGTCGCCTCCGGGGCGTGCGACCGGTTCGGCCCACGCCGCGAGCTGCTCTGGCGAGTCGGTGTCGTGTCCCGCCCCGCGACCGTGGCCCGCGGAACGCTGCAGCTTGCGCTGCCGCTGGAGCCCACGGCGCCTGTCCCCGATCTCCCGGAACAGACCGATTGGGAGCGAATGCTCGCCGATTACGCGACGACGAGCCTCTCGGTCGGTAGGCACCCTCTCGAGCTCCTGCGCGCACACCTGCCCTCGGGGACGGTCGCGAACGCCGAGCTGGCCGAGCATCCGGCCGGCGAGGTCGCCGTTGCAGGCATGGCGATCGCCCGCCAGCGGCCCGCGACCGCGAACGGGGTCGTCTTCATGCTGCTCGAGGACGAGACCGGCCAGGTCAACCTGATCGTCCCGCCGCCCGTGTACGAGCAGCACCGGCCGCTCGTGCGCGGGGAGCCGCTGTTGCTTGCCCGCGGAAAGCTCGAACGCGTCGGCCGCAATCTGAACGTCCTCGTGCGCACCCTCGAGACGCTGGGACCACTCGCCCGGGAGGTCGCCGGGCTCGCCGAGGTGCAGTCCGCGCTCCCGCGCGCACACCACTTCGGCCACCGCTGATCGGCTGCTCTACACGGCCCGAGGCGTCCGTCCACGATCGAGGATGTACGCGCACGAGACGAGCGCGAGATGTGTGAACGCCTGCGGGAAGTTCCCGAGCATTCGACCCGCCTCGGGGTCGTACTCCTCGGAGATCAAGCCGAGGTCGTTGCGCAGCCCGAGCAGCCGGTTGAAGAGCGCGCGTGCCTCCTCGGTTCGGCCGAGCAGCGCGAGGTCGGCTGCGTACCAGAACGAGCAGGGCAGGAACGCGCCCTCACCCGGCGGCAGCCCGTCGATGCGGACGTTCTCCTCGTCGGCCGCGTAGCGCATGATCAGGCCGTCCCACGCGAGGGTACGGCCGACCGCCTCGATCGTGCCGACGACGCGTTCGTCCTCGGCCGGCAAGAACCCGACCAGCGGGATCAGCAGCAGGCTCGCATCCACCCGCTTCTCGCCGTACGACTGGACGAAGGCCCCCAGTTCGGGGTCGAAGCCGTTGCCGCACACATCTGCGTGGATCTCGTCCCGGATCGACCGCCACTCGTCGACCGGGCCGTCACGTCCCCACGTCTCGCTGGTGCGGATGGCGCGGTCGAACGCCACCCACGCCATCACCTTCGAGTGCGTGAAGTGCCGCTTCGGGCCGCGTACCTCCCAGATGCCCGCGTCGGGCTTCCGCCATGCCTCCTCCAGAAACTCGAGCAGGTTCAGTGACAGCCGCCAGGCGTGGTCGGACGCCTCGAGCCCATGCTCCCGCGCAGTCGTGAACGCGTCGATGATCTCGCCGTAGACGTCGAGTTGCGTCTGCTCGGAGGCCGCGTTGCCCACCCGCACGGGCGCGGAGCCTTCGTAGCCCGGGAGCCAGTTGGCCTCGTACTCCGCCAGGCGGCGCTCACCGGCCACCCCGTACATGATCTGGAGGTCCGCCGGGCGGCCTGCGGCCGCGCGGAACAGCCACTCTCGCCACGCCCGGGCCTCGTCGAGGTAGCCCGAGTCGATCAGCGCGACGAGCGTGAGGGTGGCGTCGCGGAGCCAGCAGAACCGGTAGTCCCAGTTGCGGGGCCCGCCGATCGCCTCCGGCAGCGAGGTGGTGGGCGCCGCGACGATTCCACCCGTGGGGTCGTAGATCAACCCCTTCAGGACGCGGAGCGACGTTCGCACGGGCTCGTCCCACTCGCCGCTGTAGCCGCAACGGCCCGACCACTCCCGCCAGAACCGCGTTGTCTCCTCGAGCGCCGCGTCGGTGTCGACCGGCTCAGGCGGTTCTCCGTGCGAGGCGAACCAGGTGAGGGCGAACGGGAGCCGCTCCCCGGCCGAGACCGTCGTCGAGCCCACGCTCGTGAAGTCCATGCCCTCTAGCTCGATGCTGCTCTCGATCCGCACCGCATCCGGGCCGACCACGGCCAGCCACGAGTGGTCCTGCCGTCGCAGCCAGGGGACGGCCGAGCCGTATTCGAAGCGCAGCACGAGCTCGGTCGAGATCTCCACCTCACCGCTCAGGCCCTCGACGATCCGAGCCAGGACGGTGTCGTCACGACCGGGCGGCATGAAGTCGACGAGACGAACGGCGCCCTCCTCGGTCTCGAAGGTGGTCTCCAGGACGAGCGTGTCCGGCAGGTAGCGGCGCGTCACGCTCGTCGGCTCGGCCGACGGTTCGATCAGCCAGCGCCCGTGCTCGGGCCGGCCGAGCAGGGCGTTGAAGCAGGCGGCCGCGTCGAAGCGGGGTAGGCAAAGCCAGTCGACGGAGCCGGTCCGTGAGACGAGGGCGGCCGTGCGGAGGTTGCTGAGGAGCGCGTAATCCTCGATCCGCGTGCTCGGACGCGGGCCGCGGTCAGATCCAGAGCTGCCAGCGGAACCGCTCACACGCGCAATCTCTGTTCTTCGCGCCGCACGAGCGGCAGTGCCAGTACTCCCACCAGATCCAGCGCAGGTGCTGAACCTCCAGGACGATCATCGAGACGATGGCGAACAGGAGCAGCCCGGGGCTCACCCGACCAGCATTGCACTCCCCCACAGGGACCGCAATGAGGCCATCGGCCCACCCCGCGACCCCCCGGCCTAGGCCGGAAGGAGCTCCCGGTACAGCTCGATGTGCGCGGCCGCCGCGCGGTCCCAGGTGAGCTCGTCGCGCGCGCGCCGGGCGCCGGCGCGGGCGGCCTCGAGCTGGGC